>CAVZJT010000005.1:0-599076 GCA_963775655.1 uncultured Actinomycetota bacterium
CGGCGTCGAGGATCTTCGCGGCGACATCGCTGTGCCAATGGGCTTCGCCCAGCTCGACCCCACTGAGGATCCGAAGGTCCGGGAACTGGTCGCGGCACCGCTGCAGGCACTCCAGGTAACCGTCGAGGTCCATCTGTGGTGGGGTCAGCGATCCGTCCGGCGTGGCCAATGCCCGAAGGTGCTCGCTGAGGTCGTCGATGCTGACCGTCCACCTCGTGAAATCGGCGTGCTCGGTGAACGCGACCGCAGGAAGACCCAGCTCCACCGCTCGGGCGCAGGTCCGCTCCATCGACCCGTACGGCGCATCCCAGGACCACTCACTGTGCACGTGACTATCCGCTGCCAGCACCACGAGGCGATCCTTCCAGCCGGGGCTGCCCGCCAGCTACTCGACCCTCGCCGAGATCAGGTCGAAGATCGAGCGATGCATAGCGACGAGACGGCGCCAGCGTCCTTCGCGGTTCGGCCGGCCGCCGCGTCCGACCAGGACGCGATCCGACGACTGCTCGCCCACCTGCATCCGCAAGGTGCACACCGTGCCACGCTGCCGCTGGTCCGCATGGAGTCGACGACGTTCCTCGCCGGCGACGGGCGGGACATCCTCGGCCTGGCCGCCGCCACGTTCGTGGACTACGGAGTCGAGGCCTACGGGACGATCGAGGAGCTTGTCGTCGAGGAAAGCCGACGCGGCGAGGGCATCGGCAGTTCCCTGCTCGAGAGTTGCCGCACCTGGTTCGAGGACGCCGGTGCCCGGGTGATCTTCGTGTCCGCGTTGGACGACGCCGAGCGGTTCTACCTGGGCGTCGGGTTCAGCCGCTGCTCCGGCCCATGGTTGTACCGGTCGCTGGGGGATCAGCCGGAGGAGGTTCAGGCCTCGCCGGTCGGCTGGGTAGGTTGAGGCGATGACCGACACCATGCGCGCCGTCGCCTTCACCAAGAGCCTGCCCATCAGCGACGAGAACAGCCTGACCGACGTCGAGCTGCCGATTCCGGAGCCGGGTCCGCACGATCTGCTCGTGCGGGTCGAGGCCGTCAGCGTGAACCCGGTCGACACGAAGATTCGACGCCGCGGTGACCGCGACCAGCCGACCGTCCTCGGCTTCGACGCCGCCGGGACCGTGGTCGGCCGGGGCGCCGAGGTGTCGCTGTACGACGTCGGCGAGGACGTCATGTACGCCGGAGCCAACAACCGGCCGGGCAGCGACGCCCAGTTCCACCTGGTCGATCAACGCCTGGCGGGGTCGAAGCCCGCGAGCCTCTCGTTCGCGGAGGCCGCCGCACTGCCGCTGACGACGATCACCGCGTGGGAGGTTCTCTTCGACCGGCTGAAGGTGGGTGCGGACGACAAGGGAACGTTGCTCGCGATCGCCGCGGCCGGCGGAGTCGGGTCGATGGTCTGCCAGCTGGCGCGCACCATGACGGAGCTCACGATCGTCGGTACCGCCAGCCGCGACGAGTCGCGCGCGTGGGCAAGCCGCATGGGCGCCCATCATGTGGTCGACCACTACGGCGACCTCGCCGCCGCCGTCCGCACCGTGGCCCCGGACGGTGTCGACTACATCTTCACGCCGCAGTCGAAGGACAACATCGGTGCCTTCGCCGACCTCGTCACGCCGTTCGGGAGCATCGCCGCCATCGACGATCCCGGGCCTATCGAGTTGATGCCGCTGAAGGCGAAGAGCGCCGCCTGGCTGTGGGAGAGCATGTTCACCCGCTCCCTGTTCGAGACCCCGGACATGGTGGAGCAGCACCGGCTGCTGGCCGCAGTGGCGTCGATGGTCGACTCGGGTGCCCTGCAGACGACGCTGACCACTGAGCTGGGCCCCATCAATGCGGCCACTCTGCGCGAGGGGCACCGCCTGATCGAGAGCGGCACGACCATCGGCAAGATTGTCGTCGCCGGCTGGGCCTGACTCCGCGAGCTCTAGTGGACGGTCGTGCCGACGTCGATGCCGGCACAGATGTCGCTCATCGACCCGGCGACTGCGACATCGAAGACGTGCATCGTGAGATTGTGTTCCTGGGCAAGCACGAAGGCGCTGCGGTCCATGACCGTGATGCCTTCGCGGATCGCGTCCTGGTAGCTCAGTTGCGTGTAGCGCTGGGCCTGGGGATTGACGTTCGGGTCGCTGTCGTAAACGCCGTCCACACCGCGTTTGGCGACCAGGAGCGCGTCGGCGTCGAGTTCGAGCGCCCGCTGCACCGACGGGTAGTCGGTGGTGACGTAGGGCTGGCCGATGCCGCCGGCCAGCAGCACGATGCTCCGAGCCTCGAGGTGCCTGATGGCACGCAGCCGGATGAACGGCTCCGCGACCGTCTGGATCGGCACGGCCGTCATGACGCGGACATCGGTGTCGGTGCGCGCTGTCAGAACTCCCCGCAGCATCAGGGCGTTCATGACGGTGCCGAGCATGCCGATGTTGTCCGCCTCGGCCCGGCCGATACCCCACCCGTCCGCCATCTTGCCGCGGAAGTAGTTCCCGCCGCCGACCACGACCGCCACCTGCAGACCGGCGGTGTGGACGGCGAGGATCTCGTCGGCGAAATGCGCAAGGTTCGCCGGGTCGACGGCCGACCCGCCCGACCCCGCCAATGCCTCACCGCTGAGCTTCAGGACGACCCTGGAATATCGCGCCACCTCACGACCCCTCTCTGGGCCGCACGCCCTGCGGACCCGACCGACCGTAGCGACTCACTTAGCGACCGACGGACCAACCCCCGTCGGAGGCGATCACCTGGCCCGTGACCCAGTCCGCTTCGTCGCTGACCAGCCACGCGACCAGCCGGGCCATGTCGACGGGGACGCTCCACCGCCCGCCGGGATGCAGCGCGGCGACCCGGGCTTTCGTCGCCGGGTCGGCGTATCCGGTGTCGCTGGGACCCGGGTTGACGCAGTTGACGGTGATGCCGCGGCGGATGAGCGGAGTCGCGAGGCTCGGAGTGATCTGGTGCAGCGCCCCCTTGGACGCGATGTAGGGGAGCTCGCCGGGCATGGCGCCGTGATACTGCCCCGAGGTGAAGAGGATGACCCGCCCGCCCGGCCGGCCGTCGTGGTGCTGCGCGAACGCCTTGACCAAGAGCATCGAGGCCCGGGTGTTGACCGCGTAGCTGAGGTCGATCTCCTCGGCGGTCAGATTCTCGAGCGTCTGACCGCTGGACCGGGCGTGGTTGGCCACCACGATGTCGAGGTGGCCGAAGCTGTTGCGGGCGACATCGACCAGGGCGGCCGGGCTTTCGGGATCGGCGAGGTCGGCGGAGACCAGTTCGACCCGTGCGCCGTCGCCACGGAGCTCCTCGACAAGTGCCTCGGCGCCACCCACATCCGCACCCCAGGGCATCTCCGCATCGTGCGGCGACCAGGTGTGCAGAAGTACGGCGGCACCGTCGGCGGCGAGCCGGCGAACGATGGCGGCACCGATGGCGGTACGGCGGCTCGCGCCGGTCACCAGGGCGACGCGGCCTTCCAACGGTCTACCAGACGGCATGCGGCCATCATGCCGACTGCGGTCCCGGACGACTACCGACATGCCCGACCCCAGGATTTCTGGCACCATGTGAGGTATGCAGCCGCGCCGCGAGCGAATGATGCGCCCCTTCCCGGGGCTCCTCGGCGTGCGCTGACCAAACCGACGACCAGGCCCCTGTGCTGCGGGGCCCTGTTCTGCGTCATCTCCCCGCTCGCCACAGGGCGGAAGGAATGACGATGTCCGCCACCGAACGCTTCTACATCACGACGGCGATTCCCTACGTGAACGCCGCCCCACACCTCGGGCACGCGCTGGAACTGGTGCAGACCGACGTACTGGCCCGCCATCGACGCCTGCGCGGCCAGCCGGTCCGCTTTCTCACCGGGACCGACGACAACGCCCTCAAGAACGTCACGGCCGCACGGGAGGCCGGGGTCGAGGTGGCCGGGTTCGTACGGGCCAACGCCGAGCGATTCGCGGCCCTGCGGGAGCCGCTGGCGCTGTCGTTTGACGACTTCATCCGCACCAGCTCCGACCCCCGGCACGCGAGTGGCGTGACCCGGCTGTGGCGTGAGTGCGCCGCGGCCGGCGATTTCTACCGCAAGGGCTACGAGGGCCTCTACTGCCGAGGCTGCGAGCAGTTCTACAGCCCGGCGGAACTCGTCGACGGGCTCTGCCCCGAGCACCTGGTGGCCCCCGAGGTGGTCGCCGAGGAGAACTGGTTCTTCCGGTTGTCCCGGTACGCCGAGCCGGTGCTGGCGGCGCTGGAGTCCGGCTCGGTCCGCGTCGAACCACCGGCCCGCCGCAACGAGGTGTTGGCCTTCGTCCGCGCCGGCCTGGCCGACTTCAGCGTCTCCCGTCCCGCCGCACGGGCGGGTGGCTGGGGGATCCCGGTCCCGGACGACCCGGCGCAGGTGGTCTACGTGTGGTGGGACGCGCTGACCAACTACGTCACCGCCCTCGGCTACGCCACCGACGATCCGGCGTACCGGCAGTGGTGGCGGGAATCGGCCGAGCGGGTGCATGTGATCGGCAAGGGCATCGTGCGGTTCCACGCCGTCTACTGGCTCGCCCTGCTGCTCTCGGCCGGCCAACCCCTGCCCACCGCCATCTTCGTGCACGACTACCTGACCGTCGACGGGGCGAAACTGTCCAAGACCGCCGGAAACGCCGTCGAGCCGGCAGCGCTCGTGGCCGCCTACGGCGTGGACGCGGTCCGCTGGTGGCTGCTGCGCGAGGTGGCCCGGGTGGGGGACACCGACTTCACCGTCGACCGGCTGGTGAGCCGCGCGAACGGCGACCTGTCCCATGCGCTGGGCAACCTGGTCAACCGGATCCTCACCCTCGTCCACCGGTATCGCGACGCCCGGGTCACCGCGCCGGGACGATCCACGTCCGGTACGGCGCTGGCCGTCGCGGTGTCCGAGCTCCCCGGCCGCATCGACCGGGCCCTGGTCGACTTCGACTTCCGGTCCGCCACCGAGGCGCTGTCCTCGGTGGTCGACGAGGGCAACCGGCTGGTCGACGCCGAGCGGCCCTGGGAGCTCGCCGCCGCGGAGCGTGGCGGCGACGCGGCAGCCGCAGCCCGCCTGGACGGCGTACTCGCGCTGCTCGTCGATGCATGCCGCGTCGTCGCCGCCGAACTGGAGCCGTTCATCCCGACCGGCGCCGCTCGGCTGCGTAGCCAGCTGCTGGCCGGCGACCGGGTCGGCCGGCCGGAGCCGGCGTTCCCCCGACTCGACCCCGTCCTGTCGGTGGCCGCCGCTACGGTGCCGGAACCACTGAACGCGGATGGAGCCAGCGATGAGTCACGTGACGAGCAACCAGCCCGACGGCACCCCGACGTGGATCGACCTGGGCGTTCCCGATCTCGGACAGGCGGGTGATTTCTACGGCGCAGTGTTCGGCTGGACGTATCACCGGGGATCCGCGGCGACCGGGCACTACACCAACTGCCTGCTGGGCGGCCGGCGGGTCGCCGGGATGATGCCCACGCCGGACGGTGGCACCGCCCGGTGGAACGTGTATCTCGCCACGGCCGACTGTGACAGCACCGCGAAGCGCATCGAAGACGCCGGGGGCACGATCGTGCAGAAGCCGATGAAGGTCGGCGGGAAGGGTCGGATGGCGATCGCCCGCGATCCCGGCGGCGCCCAGTTCGGCCTGTGGCAGGGCGGGTCGCACATCGGGTGTGAGGTCGTCAACGAGCCCAATTCCCTCGTCCGCAACGACCTGGTCACGTCCGCGTCCGAGCTGGCCAAGCGCTTCTACGCCGACGTATTCGGGTTCACGCTCGAACGCAACGACGACCTGCCCGATCTCGACTTCACCTTCCTGCGCCGACCGGACGGTCACGAGGTGGGCGGGATATTCGGCAACCCGGCCGCGGCGGTCTCGGCCTGGAACACCACCTTCGAGGTCGCCGACACCGACGCCACCGTCGAGCGCGCCGTGGCCGCCGGAGGCACGGCGGACGACCCGCAGGACATGATCTACGGGCGGATAGCGACGATCACCGACCCCTTCGGCACCGAGTTCTCAGTGATCGCGCGTCCCTCGGGTTGAGATCGCGTCAGCCGCGCGTCGTCGTCAGACCACGCGGGAGGAGTTCTTCTGCGTTCGCGAGGCGATCGGCGTCGGGGTCGCGACGACATGTCGACGGCGGGCCAGCACCGGTCCGGAGTGCCGGAAGAGCAGGCGGGCGCCGTTGAGGGTGGTGTTCTTGTAGGTGATCGCCTTCCGCCCCGTCAGGATCCGGTTCTTCGGCGTCTCGTCGGCGTTGAGGAATTGCACCAGACCATGGCGGCGGCCGAGGCTGATGCATTCGTGAATGTAGCGGTAGGTAAATGGTTTCGGGTCGCGACCGGTCAGCCGGGCGGCGATGACGTCGGCCACCTTCGGTCCGGTGAAGCCACCGGAACGGCAGCCCATGGCGAGCTGCTCGCCCCAGCGCCCGGCGACGGCGGCGGCATCACCGATGACATACACGTCGTCGTGGGAGACCGACCGGAGTGTCGAATCGACCAGTGCCCGGCCGGTCGCGTTGACCGCCAGTCCCGACGTGCGCGCGAGCGTGGGCACGGTGAAGCCGGCGGCCCATACACACAGCTCGAACGGGATGCGCCGGCCGTCGGCGAGCACCAGGTTTGTGGGCTCGACCCGATCGATGCGGGCATGGTCGACGACGCGGACACCCAGCGCGGCAAAGGTGTCGTCGAGATAGCGGCGGGCCTTGTCCGACAGCCATCCGCCCGGAGTGCCGGAGCTGACCAGCTGGGTGCGTGCACCGGGGAACGCCGTCGCGATCTCGGTGACGGTCTCGATGCCGGTCAGCCCGCCGCCGCAGACCGTCACCGTCGCTCCGCGCTCCGCCCGATCGGTCAACCGCCCGCGCAGCTCGAACGCTGCGGACGCGCCGACCAGGGTGGCGCAATGCTCGGCGACGCCGGGCACGGAGGTGACGTCGATGTTGCTGCCCAGCGCGTAGACCAGCGTGTCGTAGCGCAACGCACTCCGTCGGCCGCGGTCGTCGGTGGTGTGTATCTCGCGGCCGTCCAGGTCGATCCCGGTGACCGACGCGGTGACCAGCTCGACGCCCGAGCCGTCGAGGTAGCGGCTCAACGGCACCTGGTCGATGTCCTGGCCGACCGCCAGCTGGTGCAACCGGGGACGCTCCACGAAGGAGTCGAAGGCGCTGACCAGGGTGACCGTGACCTCGTCCGGCCATACCTGGCGGGCCAGCCGCCGGGCGGCGGGCACGCCGGCGTAACCCGCTCCGATGATCACTACGTTGTGCTTCATGTCCCCTGCCTTCACTGTCGACGCTGTCACCCTCTGAGACGGAGCCGGTCGTCGTGCTGTGACAGCCTCGACCCGGGTCTGTCACAGATCGGGGCGCACTCCCGTCTCAGGGGGACAGGCACGAGCGGAAGGATGCTGATGGCCGACGACGGGACGGCCCGCGCGGAGGAATTCGTGGCGCTGCGTTCGCTGCTGTTCTCGCTCGCCTACCGGATGACCGGCAGCGTGGCCGACGCCGAGGACATCGTCTCCGACGCCTACCTGCGCCTGCGTCGCGCCCAGGACGCCGGCACGCAGATCGGCTCGCTCAAGAGCTACCTCTCCTCGGTGGTCACCCGGCTCAGCATCGATCATCTGCGGTCGGCCCGGATGCGTCGGGAGGCCTACGTCGGGCCCTGGCTCCCCGAGCCGCTCGTCCGCACCGACATGACGCCGGAGTCCGAGCGGGTCGAACTGGCCGACACCCTCTCGATGGCCTTTCTCGTCCTCCTGGAAACGCTCAGCCCGACGGAGCGGGCGGTTTTCCTACTGCGCGAGGTGTTCGAGTTCGAGTATCCGGAAATCGCCGGCATCCTCGACAAGACGGAGCCCTACTGCCGGCAGCTGATGCACCGGGCCCGGCAACACGTCGACGTCGGAAAACCCCGCTTCGACGCTCGCGTGCAGGAGCGGGACGAACTCGCGGCCCGGTTCTTCACCGCCCTCGAGGACGGCGACCTCGATCCGCTCATCACGATGCTCGCCGACGACGTCGTGGCCTACGGCGACGGTGGCCGCAACGGTCCGTCGCTGCCCCGGCCGGTCAACGGCCGGGACAAGGTGCTCCGGCTCCTGGAGGCGCTCAGCCGCGGCGTCGGCGATTACCACCTGCACGTCAAGCCCGTACCGGTCAATGGGCAGCCCGGCGCGCTGGTCCTCGACCCCGAAGGAAGGCTGCTCACCGTGCTCGCTCTCGACATTCTCGACGGCACCATCCAGGCCGTCCGCTCGGTGATCAACCCCGACAAGCTGCAGCACCTCGGGCCGCTGATCACCGCCGACCATCCGTTGCGCGGCGGGCGGGGTTAGCTCCGCTGAGCGCCCCGGCGTGCTTTCGGCGCCGTACGGCGGTAGACGGTGCCGCCCGGGGCATACCACCGTGCCTTTTTGCGGACCGCCGGTGCCGGGTCGTCCACGGCCGCGGCGTCAAGTGCACGGACCGCCTCGGGATGGGTGTGCACCCACGCGCCCACCAGCTCGACGGCCATCGCCCGCGCGTGGGGGTCGGGATCGGCGCGCAACAATGCCAGCGCCGGCGGAAGCACGTCGACCGCCGCAGGGCGGCACGTGCTGTCGGTCTTGCAGCGATCGCAGGCGAGGGCATGCAGCGCCTCGATCCGGACCTCGGCGACCGGATCGCCGAGCGCCGCCACCAGGGCCGGGGTGCTCGCCGCGTCCATCACGTGGTCGAGGATCTTGCAGGAGCGTGCGCGTACCTGCGGATCCCGGTGGCACAGACCGTCGCGGGCGGCCTCGGCGGCATCCGGGCCGAGTTCGAGCAGACGCTGTTGCGCGGTGAAGTACCGATGCGGGTCGCCGAGCTGCTCGACGAGCTCCGGCGCAGTCAGCGCGGCGACGTCCAACCCGGGCAGCATCGTCTCAGTCTGCGGCCGATCCGTGGCGGGTCAAGCCGGTTTGCGGCGATGCAGCCACCGCAGCAGTGCGGCCGGTGCCATCGACGCCGTCCGGTCGTAGTAGTGCTCCACCTCGTCATCGGACAGCACCTCGCGACCGGCCCCGGAGGTGCCGCGCCGGAAGAAGGCCGCGGTGTCCTTCAGGACGCCGTCCCGGCTGGGGACGGTGCGCTGGGCATTGGCCCGCATTTCGTCGAACGTCGCCGCCTGCACCAGATCGGGCCACAACGCGCGGGGGACCGAGACGCCGAGCAGCGACGCGAGGCGGCGCATCTCGCCGTCGAGGTCGGCGATCAGGTCGTCGTAGTGCACGAGCACGACATTGGGCTCGGCCCGCCGCGCCCAGGCGTCGGACAGGTGCCACATCACCCCGGGAAGCGAGTCCATCTCATCCCGGGGGTCGGACTCGCGATCGGTCCAGCGGACGAGCCAGTCGTGCAGTGATGGGCGCGGCCTGGCCGGGCGGGTCGGCTCGGGCTGACCGGTGAGCTCCCGCAACCGGGCCCGGTCGATGTTGTCGCCCTGGTAGTAGAGCGACACCGCGCTGTCGAGCGGGTGCCGGGCGACCACGATGTAGGTGGCATGGGGATCGACCGGTATCCCGTCGAGCGGGGTGTGGGTCTTGACGAACCGCCGGTGCTGCTGGTCGGCCAGTCCCCCGAGCATCTGCTCCCGCGGCTGGGTGAGCCAGTCCACCCAGGGCGACAACTCCACCAGCGGCGCCGGAAGTTTCGGCGTTTGAAATATCAGCAGGGCGCAGATCATCTGCATCCACGTCGTCCCGCTCTTGGACCGGGTGCTGATCACGATGTCGCCGGACCGGAACGGGAAGCCCAGCCATCGGGCGCTGTCCTCGTCGTCTGACTGGTACCGAACGGGCGCCTCGGGCACGGCACGAGGCTAGTGCCCGGCGCGCGCCACCGGTAGGACGGCCCCCACAATCCCCGTGACCGGCGCCGCTATTTGAGGCCGGAGGTCATGAACCCGCCGATGAAGGCGCGCTGTGCGACCACGAAGAGCAGCAGTACAGGGAGGATGTAGAGGATCGCGCCGGCGGCCAGTGCATTGTTGAGCGGGGTTCCGGCACTCGTCTGGTAACCATTGCTCAGCCCGACCGCGAGCGTGGTCTGGTCCTGGCTGAGGAAAAGGGACGGCGCGATGAAGTCGCCCCAGGCCGCGGTGAACGACAGGATGAATCCTGCTGCCGTGACGGCCTTGGCCAGAGGCAGGAAGATCGTGGCGAAGATGCGGAAGTAGCCGCAGCCGTCGATGATCGCGGCATCCTCGAGGTCCATCGGCATGCTCGTGAAGGTCTGCCGGAACAGGAAGATGAGGAACGCCGATCCACCGAGACCCCACAGCACCCACGGCCAGTAGGTATAGATGAGGTGGATGCGGGCGAAGATGAGGTACGTCGGTATCAGCGTCACGATCTGCGGCAACATCAGCGTCGCGACGACGACGAGGAACAGCGGCCGCTTGCCCCGGGCCCGCAGCCGGGCGAAGCCGAAACCGACCATGGCCGAGCTCAAGGTGGCGAGCGCGCCCTGCACGGTGGCGAGCAGCAGCGAGGTGAGGGCGTAGCGCCCGAACGGGATCAGGGTCAGCGCGTCGTGGAAGTTGGCCCAGCGCAGCGAATGCGGCAGCCACGCCGCGCTGGACAGCTCGCCGGCGTTCTTGAAGGCGATCGACAACAGCCACAGCAGAGGTACGACGAACAGCACGGACACCACCGTCAGCACCGTGTAGATAGCCGCTTTCCGCGGGGCACTCTCGGTCCGCGTGCTCATCGGGTCCGCCGTCCTCTGCGTGTAGCCGGTTCGTCAGGGCCGCTCTCGTAGAACACAGTGCTGGCGCTCACCTTGAAGATGATCAGCGTGAGAATCAGGATCAGCGCGAACAGCACCCACAGCAGAGCCGAGGCGTAGCCGAACCTGCCGTAGGCGAAGTACTGCGCGTAGACATGGATCATGTAGAGGTAATTGCTCTGCGGGACCGACGTGACCGTGGTCGACGCCGACTGCACGGACAGGAGCAGCGCCGGGACGAAGGCCTGGACGGCGAAGATGACACCGGTGATGACCTCGAACAGGATGATCGGCGACAGCAGGGGCAGGGTGATCCGCCGGAAGACCTGCCAGGCGTTCGCCCCGTCGACGCGGGCGGCCTCCTGGAGCTCCTGCGGGATCCCCTGCAGCCCGGACAAGGAGATGATCATGGTGCTGCCGACGCCCCAGAGCGTCATGGCGATCATCACCCAGAAGACCGTCGGGTCGGCGAGCCAGTCGATCGAGGAGATGCCGAACCAGCCAAGGATGTTGTTCAACATCCCGAAGTCGGAGTTGAACAGCAGCTTGAAACACAGTGCCGAGCCCACGATCGGGACCACGGCCGGCAGGTAGAGCAGGGCGCGAAAGGCCGCGCGACCGCGGATCGGCCGGTTCACCAGCACCGCGAGCGCCAGGCCGAGAATGATTCCGGCCGGGACCGTGACGGCGGTGTAGAGCCCGGTCCGGGTCAGGGCGTGCAGTGCGTCGGGGTCGCTGAGGATGTCGCTGTAATTGCGGCCGCCGACGTAGTGGTAGCGACCGGTGAGACCGTCGTAGTTGGTGAGGCTGAGCCAGAGGGCATAGCCGAGCGGAAACAGCGTCAGCAGGATGAAGCCCAGCAGCCACGGCGCGACGAACGCATAGAAGGTCCGTCCGCGGTAGCGCTTCCAGCCCTCGGTCTGCGCAGGCTGCTGCCGGCGACGGACCGCCGTACGCCCGGCGAGGGAAGTGGTCACGTGATGAGTTCCTTTCCCTGCCGGAGAAGCGGATTCAGTGTGTTGTTGATGGCGTCGGCGAGCTTGCCCGCGGCCAACCCGCCGTCCAGACCCTTGACCAACTCCTGGCTGAGTGAGGCGTCGATCGCGCTGATCGCGACGTACGGCGAAAACTTGAGCACCGAGTAGTGCGGGAGTTCCTTGTCCTGTACGCCGAGCGCCTGCTTCTGATAGGCCTTCGACTTCGGCAGATCGGCCTCCATCGACGTGATGCCCGGAAGCCCCCAGCCGGACTGGGCCCGCCGGACCGCGGGCGGCCCGCCGAAATAGTGCTCGAAGAACGCCCAGGCGGCTTCCTTGTGCGCTGCCTTCTGCGGGATCCAGTGCCCCGTCGCGGAGAAGCACGGGCTGATCCGGTTGGACCCGAACTGGGGTGCCGTCATCAGTCGCACGTGGTCCTGCAGCTTCGGGTCGGTGGCGACCTCGCCGGAGAACCAGTAGCCGTAGCCCAGCATGCCGAGTTGGTCGCCGTCGAAGGCCGGCCAGGCGCCGGCGGCCAGTGGCCGGGCCACGGTCGGCCCGATCTTCGCGGCGGCGTACTTCAGGTACCACTGCAGCGCGGACAGCGGCTCGGGTGCGGAGAAGTCGACCTTGGTGAAGTCGTCGTTGAAGATCGAGCCGCCGGCCGACGCGACCATGTTGAGGAAGCCGGCCGTCAGGCTCACGTCGTAGGGCGGATAGAGGCCGTACGCCGAATACTTCACGCCGGAGCGCTTGGTGAGCCGCTGTCCGATGTCGAGCATCTCGTCGTAGCTGATCGGGTCGGTCATCGACGGCAGGTCGACGCCGGCCTTCTCGAACGGACGGGTGTTGCACCACATCATCGCGTCTTGGGAGTAGTCCTTCGCCAACCCGTAGCGCGGGCCCTTCCCCTGTTCGGTGCCGTCGTAGCGCCACGTGTCGTCGACCCGGGCGAGCTTGTCCGGCGACAGGACTGTGCTCTTGGCAAAGTAGGGGTCGAGGTTTTCGGCCAGTCCGCGTTTGACGAGGTACGGCGTGTTGGGCACGCCCTGGTCACGGACGACGTCCGGCGGGCTCCCGGCGGCGAACATCGCGGTGAGCAGTGTCTCCGAGACGGTGACCATCTTGATCTTGACGTCGGGATGCTTCGCCTCGAACTCTGCGATGTCCTGGACGGTGATCTCGGCGGGACTGGTGCCCATGATCGTCAACGTGGTCTTTCCGCCGGACGAACTGCAGGCCGATCCCAGTGCGGTGACGCCGGCGGCCGTGGCCGCGGACGCGAGGAACCTACGTCGGCTCAGCCGAGCTGTCATGCACGATCTCCTTCGACGACCACGAGCGGTGGCCGGACACGGCAGAGAACGGGCCGAGCCACCGTCGCATCTCGCACGGAAAGCCGTGGCCTCGTCGTGTCGGCTGGTGAGCGCGTCACAGAATCCGATTGCTCCGCACGATTGTCAAGAGTGGGTAGGTTGGCCCAGTCATGAAGTCAGTGGAGTCATTGGATCTGCGCGAGATAGGTCCGGACCAACGTCGGTGGTTGAGCCTTCCGTCGAGCCGGCTCGTCGTGAACCCGTTCAACGGCACGACGACCCTCAGTCCGTGGCAGTACTCGACCGGTCCGGAGATGCCGCTGAACCTGGGTTACTACGCCGCGGACCATGCCGACGAGCTCCCGTCCGCCGTGGGCCTCTACCGACGCGGCGCCGGGCGCACCGGCGCGGTCGACGTCATCTGGCGGGACGACTTCGACCGCCTCGATCCGGAGTGGACGATCGGAGCGGATGTCGATGCCGCCGCCGACGGCCAACTGTGCCTCGAACTCCGGCACGGCGCGCCGCACTACTCCGGGTCGGTCCGCCGGTCGGTCGAGATCGATCTCGACGCGTCGCCGTGGCTGGAGATCGCGGTGGCGTCGGTCGCCGATGCGTGGGGGTTGCGGGTCAGTCGCGACGGCGGCCCGGATATCGTGCTCCAGCCGGACGGCGGGGGCACAGGCACCTTCAGCTACGACATCGCCGAGCGCACCGGCTGGTCGGGCGTCACCCGGGTGGAGCTCGTACTGCGTACGGCGGTGTGGGGTAAGCCCGTGCGCATCGACCATCTGCGCTTCCTCGCCGTCACGCCGGTCCTGGTCGGCGCGACCGAGCGGGCGGTGCAATGGCTGCCGCATACCCTTCCGTGGCAGGCGCGCTACCCCGACGGAGCCGAGGCCGCCGGCTCGGACCTGCTCGCCGACGTGGACACCGTGCTGCGTACGGCGTCGCTCGTCGACGACACCGACGACGGCCGGTGGACCATCACCGGCCGGTTCGCCGGCTCGGCGTCGTGGGACCCCGCGACGCGCACCATGACCGTGGTCGGGGAGCGGTTCGCCCACGCCGTACGTCTCTCACCCGACCTCGGGATCGACGGAGCGGCCGCGTTCCACCGGACGCAGCCGGAGCTCGTCGCCGGCATTGCCAGCACCAGTACGCCGACGTCCGCCGGATTCTGGTCGGTCCCGGTGCGGTCCGGTGCCGCGCCCACGCCGTTCGCGGTCGCCGTCGGGTTCGCCACTCTCGCCGACGGGGGAGCGGCGACCGCGCAGGCCCGCGCCGCTGCCGCACTCGAGTCCGGTGACCTCGACTCCGTCGAGACCCGCCGGCGGCAGTTCTGGGACGACCTGCTCCGGCGGGTGCCACGACCGCGGCGGTTCGCGATCCGTGGCGTGCCCCGGTGCGGAGTCAGCGCCGCCGACGTCCGGGCGGCCTACTACAAGGCGTGGGTGTTCCTGGCCGCCGACGTACTCCCGCCGATGCCGGAGGCCGGGTTCGCCTATCCGCAGCTCGCGACCGGCAAGCCGTCGCTCTACGTCGAGGGTCCGCCCGGGGCGGCGGCCACCGCGGCGTGGGAGAGCCTGCTCGCGATGCAGCACTACGCCCAGCTCGATCCCGACACCGCCTGGTCGGCGTACCGGGGGTTGATGTCCCTGGTCCGGCCGGACGGCGAGTTGGGCGGTGAGGGGCTGCCGAGCCGTAAGGCGCAGACCGCCGCCGTCCTGCACACACTGACCGGAGACACCGCGGCGTTGGCCGGGGTCTACCCCGCCCTGCGCCGGCACCTGCTCTGGGCCGAGGCCGATCCGCGCTGGATCTTCAAGGACAGCACGCCGACGGACCAGAAGGACGCCCAGTTCGTCGCCTCGGTGCTCGTCGACATGGGCTTCGCCCGCGACCTCGCCGCCACGCTCGGCGAGACCGCCGACGTCGCGATGTGGGAGGAGCATCGGGCCGCAACCTTCGCCGACTACCTGCGCTGGTTCTGGCCGACACCGACATCGGAGCCGGTCGAGATGGTCCGGCCGGGGACGTCCGGGGCTGGCCCCGGCAACGTCCTCTGGATCGGTACCGGCCTGCATCTCGACCTGTGGCAAGCCGGCAGTACGGAGCTGGCCGGACTGCTCCGTCGGTTCCTCCGCACCTACCAGCCGGCGCGCAGCTTCGCCGGTTTCGTGCAGCCCAAATACCCGGACATCAGCTACACCGTCCGGGGTCTGATCGATCAGGGACATGCGACGCAGGGCCTGGCGTTGGCCAACTGTGCGTTGCGGGACGTCGTACGCGCGAACCAGTTCGCCGAGACCTACGACGGCGACGTGCCGCAGGGACACGGTGTACGACCGTCGTACTTCGGGGCCGGTCAGGTCATCGATGCGGTCTGGCTCAACAACGGCTACCGCTCGGACATCGGCCCGCCCGACCTCGCCTGATCGACGCGACCGCACCCCACGCAGAAGTTGTGTCCAAAAAGGCAATCGCAACGGGAACAGTCTCGGGTCGGCTCTCGTTTGCCCTGCACGACCGTGGTCCCCGGACTGCGGTCGCCCGACAAAGCATCAATCAAGGAGCGCAAAACATCGTGCTGACACCAGAATCCCGTGGCCGACTCCACGAGGAGCTTTCCGCGCTCGAGATCGAGCGCAGGCGCCTGATGGACGTCGCGGCCAACACCGTCGGCAAAGACCCGGCGGACCAAGCTGAACGAACGCTCCGTGAGTTCGACGTGGAGCAGGTAGAGATACGCATTCAGCGGCTGCGTGATCGGCTGGATGCAGCAGACCGGCCGGCACACGTCGCACCGCTGGACGGAACCGTGCGGTCCGGCGTGCTCGTCTCGCTCGACTTCGGCGACGGTGCCCCGGAGCGTTACGTCGTCGGTGGCCTCGCAGAAGTCGACGAAAACGTCGACGTGGTGACCCCGAGCTCCCCGCTCGGTCGGGCGCTGCTCGGTTCGGCCGCCGGTGACACCGTCACCTACCGGACTCCGCAGGGCGAACGTTCCGTGCGGGTCGCGGCGATCGAGGCCCTGCCCGACGGTGCGGTGGGGGCCGGCTCCGGTCGGTGAGATGATGTGGCCGTGATCATGCGGACTGCTGACGAGACCCAGACGATCGAAGAGACCCAGACCGTCGAGGAGACCCGGCCGGACACCAGCTACTCCGAGCCGGGCGATCACGAGCGGCTCGCGCACTACGTTCGCAAGTCCGACCAGATGGCGGCCGCGATCGAGGGCACGCCGGTCCGGGCGCTGTGCGGGAAGGTCTGGGTGCCGACCCGGGACGGCGAACGGTTCCCGGTGTGCCCGGAATGCAAGGAGATTTACGAGTCGATGAAGGCCTGAGGCTTTCGCGCGCCTCGCGCGCGATCCTCCGATAACCCGGCCCCACCGCGACGCGATACGTCACAGTGGGATGACCATGACCTTTGTCGTCGTCATCCTCGCGCTGGTGGCTGCCGGCTTCTTCGCCGTTGCGACGGTTGCTGAGCAGCACGCCGCCTACGAGGTCCCGGACGAGTCCGCGCACGGCGCCCACCTGCTCGTCACGCTGATGCGCCGCCCGCTGTGGTGGGCCGGCTTCGGAGGCAACATCGGCGGATTCGTCGTTCAAGCGGTGGCCCTGGGGCTCGGTTCGCTGTTGTTGGTGCAGCCGCTCCTCGTCACCGCCCTGCTGTTCGCCCTGCCGCTCGGCGCCCGGTGGAACCACCGACACATGGCCCGCGCCGACTGGGTCTGGGCGGTGCTCCTCGCGGTCTCGCTCGCGATCTTCGTCGTCGTCGGGCAGCCGACCCGCGGCGCGCCGCGCGCATCGATCACCGCCTGGCTGCACGCCGCAATCGTGATCGTCCCGGTCGTCCTCGCGTGCCTGCTGTGGTCGGCGACCCGGCGCCGGCGCGCCTCCCGCGCGCTGCCGCTCGCCATCGCGACCGGGATCCTCTACGGCATCATCGCCGCGTTGACGAAGTCGGTCGCGAGCCTGGTCGGCCACGGTGCCGTGGCCGTCTTCACCAACTGGGAGACCTACGCCCTGATGGTCGTCGGGATACTCGGGGTCGTGCTGCAGCAGGCGGCCTTCCAGGCCGGGTCGCTGGAGGCGTCGCTGCCGGCCGCGACCGTGCTGGAGCCGATCGTGGCGACCGTGCTCGGCCTCACGATCCTCGGCGAGACGTTGCAGGCCGGTGGCCCGGCCCTGGTGTTGATCGGGCTCTGCGTCGTGGTGGTGATCCTCGGGACCGTCGCACTCGCCCGCTCCGCCGCGCGCTTCACCCCTGCGCCGGCCGCCGCACCCGAGCCCGCCAAGGCCTAACGGACTACGCGAACCACGCCACGGTCGTCGTCGTACCCGGCGGGATCTCCGTAAAGCCGGCGTCGACCACCCGGACCAGGGCGGTGCGGGTCAGGCGCCGCCACCGCCGGCGGTCCGGAAGGGACACGCTCACCGGCAGCCCGGCCGCGATCCAGGCGGCCCGCCGCCCGGTGTCGATCTCGGTCCAGGCGAGTTGAGCCGCGTGCCCGCACTGGGCCGCCGCCTTACCGGTCGACATCCGGGCCCGGGGCGTGGCCGCGATGCACAGGGTGTCGTCGTCGACGGGGGCGGGGTCCCCCTGCTCCTCCAGATCGGTGCCGGCGACCTGCAGCTTCGCCAGCTCCGGGGGTACGGCATCCACCGGACCGGGCACGAACGCGCGCACCTGCGCGCCCCGTCGGTCGACGGTCACCTGGTCGAGCTGTTCGGTCGCGCGCCATGGCGCGCCGCGGGCGCGGCGTACGACCTTGCGGATGCGCCCGTCCTCCCAGCGCTGTACGCGCTCGTGCCATTCACCGTCCGGCGCGGCGCGCGGATCGGCGAGCAGACTGACGACGGCAGCGGCGGTCGCCTCGCAGACGGCGAGATGGGTCGGTGGATCTATTTTTGGGACGTGGACGACGAGTTGCATGCCCCACGGCGGCTCGCCGATCGGATCGGCGTGCCGGCCGGCGCGACGCTGTTCGGGAGCATCCACGCGGGGCAGTATCGCCTACGCCGTCGGCGGATGACGTCCGACGGTGAGCAGCGATAACGACCGTCGGCGGGAGGTGCGTCCGGTGCGGCTGGGAAGACAGCATCACCTCGACGTCGCCGCACCCGACTGGATGGTGCGGGTGGTCCGGCCCCTTCCCGCTCCGGTCCCGTGGCTCGACATGCTCCGGATGGCGCTCACGGTGTGCGTGCCGCTCGCCGTCGCCCTGGCCGTGGGTCAGCTGCGGCTCGGCGTCTTCGCCGCGATGGGCGCGTTGGCCTGCGGTCTCGCCGACCGCGGGGGGCCGGTGCGGATCCGGTTGCTCCGGGCGGGCGCCGCTGCCGTCGCGGGCGGCGCCGGTCTCGTGATCGGGCGCCTGGTCGCGGTTCCCGGCTGGTACTCGGTCATCGTGATCGTCGTGCTCGCGGCACTGTCCGCGGTGATCAGCGTGATCAACTCGATCCTGTCCCTGGCCGGTCTGCAACTGCTGGTCTATACGGCCATCGGCTCCGGCCTGCGGGTCCCGCAGGCGCCGTACCTGCTCTCTCTGCTCTTCCTCGCCGGAGGCACGTGGGCGGTGCTCCTCTCGCTCGCGCGGGCCTATCTCGAGGGCGGCGCACTGATGCCCGAGCGCGCGGCGGTGGCGGAGGTCTACCGACGGATCGCCGGCCTGCTCGCCGCGACGGGCACCCCGACGATGCCGCAGGCGCGGCAGGAGCTGACCGATGCGCTCAACGACGCCTATGACACCCTGCTCGGTGCCCGGGCGACGTCCGCCGGACGCAACATGGAGTACCAACGGCTCGCGGCGCTGCTCAATGCGGCGGCACCGCTGACCGAGGCCGCGGTCGCCATCGCCCACCGGGGCCGGCCGCCCGATCCCGAGGTGCGGCTCGCGGTATCGGGCCTGGCCGGGGCGGTCCTGCGCAATCAGCGCCCGCTGCCGTTCCCGCAATTCGAGCAGGAGACCCCGCTGCTGCGCGCGCTGCGGCGCGGCTACGGCGTCGTCGTCGAGCATTTCGTCGAACCCCCGACCGCGGGGAGCGAGCCGGCGCTGGCGCCGCCGACTTTTCGCGGACGGCTCGAGAGCGCGGCGGACCGGCTCCTCACCGGGCCCAACACCCGCCGCTACGTCGTCCGGCTCGTGTTGTGCATGGGGGTGGCGGAGTCGCTGCGCGCGGTCGTTCCCGTGCAGCGGTCCTACTGGATGCTGCTGACAGTCGCGATCGTCCTCAAGCCCGACTTCGGCTCGGTCTTCGCCCGGGCGGTGCAGCGCGGGCTCGGCACGCTCGTCGGTGTGGTGATCGGCGCCGGTCTGCTTCTCATCGTCCCGACCGGGGCGTATCTGCTGCCGTTCATCGCCGTATTCGCGGCGACGCTTCCCTACGCGTTCCGGCGCAACTTCGGCATGTTCTCGACGTTCCTCACCCCACTCGCCGTACTTCTGATTGACCTCGGATCGCCGCAGGGATCGACGATCCTCACCACCCGGCTGCTGGACACGCTCACCGGCTGCGGCATCGTGCTGGTGCTCGGCTACCTGATCTGGCCGAGTACCTGGCGGGTGCGGCTCGGCCCGCAGGTCGCCGATGCGGTCGACGCGCTCGGCGACTATCTCGGGGCCGCCTTCGCCGAGGACGACTCCCGTCGGGGTCAGCAGCGTCGGCGGTGCTACCGCGCGCTGTCGGAGGTCCGTACCGCCTTCCAGCAACTGCTGGCCGAACCGCCTCCGGCCGGCCACGCCGCCGCGGCCTGGTGGCCGCTGATCGTGCAGCTCGAGCGCACCGCCGACGCGATCACCCATGCCGCGACCCAGGCCCGCGGCTCGGGGTCCGCCCCGGACCCGGACCGGGTCGCCGAGCTGCGCGACGCGATCCGCGACCTCGCCGGCGCACTGCGGGAGGGGCGCCCACCGGTGCTGCGCGACCCGCCCGACGACGCGGTGCTCGACCCGGTGACCGAGGAGATCCGCATCGCCCGCAAGATCGCCTCGGGCGTCGGAGGCTCCGGCCGGCGAGGGGAGCCGGAGCAGCCCGCCGCCGCCGGCGCCCGAGGGTAATTCCCCTCACATTCGCACCGTTTTTACCCTGCGTCACACAGCCGTAACTAGCGTGCTCTTGACTGGATGCGTCGCACCGCAGAGGGGGGAACATGCGCGTTGCCGTCTACACCGTTGCCGCGATGTCGTGGCCGATACGTCGCCTGGACCGCCGACTCGTCGCCGGGGCACGACGCAACGCGGCGACCGCGCTGACCGCCGACCGCATCCGCGCCTGGGCCTGGGACCAGATCGGAAGCGAGGTGACGGGTCTCGCCGCGCCGCAGCGCCGATCCGCCTGACCAGATCCGCCCAAGCAGAGCAACCAAACTCTGTCGGTGGTGCCGACGTCGGCGCTACCGTTGATCCTCAGGGCGCGAGCAGGTCGAGCCCCGATGAGTGGGTCGGACGCCATGCGGATCAGCGATGTGTTGCGCAGTAAAGGGGCGGACGTGGCGACCGTGTCGCCTGAGGTCACCGTGGCGACGTTGCTCGACCAGCTGGCCGAACGACGAGTCGGCGCGATGGTCGTCCAGACCGCCGACCAGGCCCTCGTCGGCATCGTCTCCGAGCGGGACGTCGTCCGCGCGCTGCACACCGACGGCGCCGCGCTTCTCGACGCACCGGTCGCGCAGATCATGACCGCCGAGGTGACGACCGCCGCCCCCACCGACTCGGTCGAGTACGTGATGCGGGTGATGACTGAGCAGCGGGTCCGGCACGTCCCCGTGGTCGATCACGGCCGCCTCGTCGGGATCGTCAGTATCGGTGACGTCGTCAAGAGCAGAATCGACGACCTGCAGAGCACCACGGCCCACCTGGAGAGCTACATCACCGGTCGGTGACCGCCGGGCTCAGCTTCGACGGTCGAGTCCTGCTTGGCGGCGTTCTCGGTCATCTCGCCGACCCCGCCGTAGTGCACCAGGGCCAGCACCCCGCCGATCGCGATGACGAACCCGGCGAACGCCAGCGGCGCAGTCGCCGGCCGGATCGTATCGCCCAGCGCGGTCACCCCGACGACCGCGGGGACCACGGTCTCGCCGACCACCACCGACGCGGTGACCGTGGTGACCCGGCCCCGTTGTAACGCTGTCGCGAAGAACAGCGCGCCGACCAGGGCGCCGATCAGCAGCGCGTACGCCGCCGGATCTCTGACCAGCTCGGCGGGCGCGAGCGTCGGAATCGTGCGGGCGGCCAGGGCGACCGTGCCGAAGCCCAGCCCGGCCACGCCACCGAGCAGTACCGACGGCACCGGGCGTTCGGTCCGGACCAGGACCAGCGCGATGAGGCCGAGCGCGACGGCCCCGCCCAACAGCGCGGCCCGGACCACCAGCGGGTTGTCGCGGGCGCCCTCGTGTCCCGCCGACAGTCCGAGAAATGACAGCCCGATGCAGATCGCCACGATCGATGCCCACTCGGCGGCCGAGAGCCGGAGCCCGAAGACCAGCCCGGCGAGCACCGCGGTGACCGCGAGGTTGGCGGACACGATGGCCTGGACGACGTAGAGCGGCATCACCCGCAGGGCGAGGACACCGAAGCAGAACCCGAGCATGTCGAGGCCGACCCCGATGAGGTAGGGCAACTGGGTGAGAAGACGGACCAGAAGACGCGGGTCGACGCCCGCGGACACGGCATTACGACGGGCCGCTGTCGCCTGCATGATCGAGCCGCTGCCATAGCAGAGCGCGGCGGCGCCGGCGAAAAGCAAGCCGATGTTCACTTGGTCGAGGCTATCCCGCCGTGGCAGGCTGTCGGCCGTCATCAGCCGCATGGAGGAGCGACATGCCGCCCAGACCGCTGCGCCGTTCGGTCCTTGCCGTGGTTTCCGCGGCCGGAATCGCCCTTCTCACCCTCGGCGTCGCCGTACCGGCGGGCGCACAGGCCGGTGACCGCGCGGCGCCATCCGGCGTACCGCGCTCGGTCGCCACGCTCGCGCCGGGCGTGTCCCTCACGACGATCCGGGCCGGGCATTCCTCGGGGACCGAGGTCTGGACCGTCACGGTCGCGATCCCCGGGGGCGGTGCGCCGCCGTCGCCCGACCCGGACGCGCCGCAGACGGTGCTCGCACCCCGGGCGGACGCCGACGCATTGGCCGCCAAGCTCCGCGTCGCCGGGTTCACGCCGCGGGTGGAACGGGTCGACAACCCCGCCTACGCCGACCTGCCCGCCGGTGTTCTCGGCTGGCGGGTACGCATCGGCCGCTACACCGATCCGGCCGCGGCGACCGCCGAGTCCACCACAGTCACGGCCGCCGGCTTCCTGCCCAGCGTCGACTACACCGGCGACGACGGTCATCCGACGACCGGACCGTGGCGGATCCGGGTGCTGCGGATCGACCCACGCCGGTTCACCGGCACCGTGCGCGCGAGCTACGGCGCCGCGGTCGGCGGCCGGCAGCGCACCAGCGAGATCGCCGCGGCCGACGGCGCTCTGGCCGCGGTCAACGCCGGCTTCTTCGTCATCTCTCCTGACGACGGGATCCCCGGCGAGCCGGCCGGTATCGGCGAGTACGACGGAACCCTCGACAGCGAGGCGTCCAACGGCCGGGTGGCGCTGCTGCTCGACCACAACCACGCCCGGATCGCCGCGTTGTCCACCCGTCTGCACCTGCGCTCCGACGACGGGGCCCGGACCGTGCTCGACGGGATCAACCGCAAGCCGGGACTGATCCGGGACTGCGGCGGCGTCGGCGGTGACCAGCCGACCCAGGGCCCGCTGCAGGACATCACCTGCACCGATCCGAGCGAGATCGTGGAGTTCACCCCGGCGCTGGGTGAGGCGACACCGACCGGACCGGGCACCGAGGTGGCCCTCGACGCGCACGGCCGGGTGACGGCGGCGGGCGCCCGCGGGGCCGCCGTACCGGCCGGCGGCGCGGTCCTGCAGGGGATCGGCTCCGGCGCCGCATGGTTGCAGGCGCACGCCGCGGTCGGCCGACGGCTCCAGGTCGACACCACCGTCCGCGACGGCCGCAATCGTCGGGTGGCACTGCACTCCGGCCTCGACATCGTCGGCGGCGGACCGTGGCTGGTCCGCGCCGGCCGGCCCGACATCGACGTACGGGCCGACGGCATCATGCATCCCGGCGACCCGTCGTTCATGTACGGCTGGGGGGTCCGGCGTAACCCCCGCACGATGGTCGGCGTCGATGCCCACCATCGGCTGCTGCTGGTGACCGTCGACGGCAGGCAGCCGGGGTTCAGCGCGGGAATGACCCTGGGGGAAGAAGCCCGATTCATGCGTTCTCTCGGGGCGGTCGACGCGATGAACCTCGACGGCGGCGGATCGACGACGATGGCGATCCGGGGCCGGCTGGTCAACTCGCCGTCGGACAGCACCGGCGAGCGTCCGGTGGGCGATGTGCTGGAGGTTTCCGCTCCGCGGCCCTAGTGCCTCCACGTAGTGTCGGGATTACCGAACGGAGGATTCACATGCTGATCGTGACGACCAACGAGATTCCGGGATACGCCATCACCCATGTGCACGGTGAGGTATTCGGGCTCACGGTGCGCTCCCGCAACATCGGGTCGCAGATGGGCGCCGGGCTGAAGTCGATGTTCGGTGGCGAACTCAAGGGCATGACCAAGGTGATGATCGACAGCCGAAACGAGGTCATGGGCCGGATGATCGGCGAGGCGCAGGCGCGTGGCGCCAACGCGATCGTCGGCATGCGCTTCGACACCTCGGAGATGGGCGATACCTGGACCGAGATCGTCGCCTACGGCACGGCCGTTGTGGTGACGCCGACGACCGACGACGCGAAGCAGCAGGTCAGCGCCGAAGCCGGCCGACCGGCGTGGCAGCCGACGGGTTACGAGTCGGCGGACGTCAAGCGCGGCTAGCTTCGCCGCTCGCGCCAATAGTCAGGTGATCGGCGGTCGACGCTGTGGAATGCTGCGCGCGTGCGGATCGAGATACCTATCTTCGAGGGGTTCGACGAGATCGATGCCTTCGGACCCTTCGAAGTCCTGTCCAGCGCGGGTTTTCCGGTGTCACTGGTGGGCGGCGAGCTGATCGACGAGCGCGTCGTCGACGACTCAGGTCAGGCGCGCACCACGACGGCGTAGCTGCCCAGACCGAGCATCCGCGAGCCGGCGATCTCCTCGGTGCCGGTCAGTAGCGACCGGATCGATCCGTCGGCCGGATCGAACTCCACGTCGTTCACCGTGCCAAGGCCGTCGCCGCCTTCGGTGAGGACGCGCTTGCCCATCAGGTCGCGGTCGGATTCGGCGAGCGCGGCGAGATCTCCGTCGGCGATCCGGATCGCGTCCGCCGATTCGATGGTGGCGGCGTCTCGGCCGAACGCCTTCAGGTCCGACCACGCGATGACGTCGCCCGGGCCCGGCGCCTTCTTCAAACGCAGCCCGACGACGGAGGCCGTCCGCGGATCGACCACGAAGGCGCGGACCTTGGCCACCGTGGCGGCGTCCGTCGTACTGACCACCTTGTGGTTCTTCGCTTCCTTGAAGCGCATCAGACTCCTCCCCGCAGCCGGGTGCGGAACGCGTCGACGGCGGCACCGAACCCGGACAGGTCGTCGGTGACGAACTCCGTGGCGGCCGACGGCACGATCAGGGCTTCGCCGGAGACGGCGATGGTGTCGGGCAGCGGGATGAGCACCGTGCGCCCGTCACGTCCCAGCGCCTCGGTGGAGTCGATGGCGTAGCCGACGACGTCGGCGGTGCGACCGATCTCGAGGATCACGTCGACCACCTTGCCCAGATCGACGCCGTCGTCGGTGAGCACGCGCGAGCCGAGCACGTCGCCGCCGCTCGACTCGCCCTTCTCGACGACCGTCTGGCGGGCGTCGAGGGCCTGCTCGTCGGCGACCATCACCGCGTCGCGGCCGAGGCCGTGCACCGCCGACCACGGCAGTGCCTCCTTGCGGGGACCGCTGAAGATGCCCCGCCCGGCCAGGGTGAAACCCGCCACGGCGCCGGCTTCGGCGCCGGCGTAGACGATGTCCTTGATCTGGGCGATGTCTTCACCTGCGAGGGTGACCACGGGCCGTTTCATGATCTCGGTCGCCCGCATGAGAACGCTCATCGACGGCCCCGCTTCGTGATGACCCCGCCCGAGCGTCGACGGGCCTGTATCGCGAGTACGCCGGCCAGCAGCACGATCACCACGACCACGATGATGACCAGCCACACCCACCACGCCATGAATCGCCGCCTTCGCCGTCACAGAGCCGATCGCGAGGACCCGAGTCTAGTCCGACGGCGGCCGGATCCCGGCCAGCGCAACGAGCCCCGCACTAGGCTTGGCCTCATGCCCGACCGCCTGACGCACGTCGACGACACTGGTGCCGCGCGGATGGTCGACGTCGCGGACAAGCAGGTGACCGTCCGGGAGGCGTCGGCGAGCGGGTTGCTCGTCGTGGCCCCACACGTGGTCGACCTGCTCCGGGGTGACGGCGTACCCAAGGGTGACGCGCTCGGCGTCGCCCGGATCGCCGGCATCATGGGGGCCAAGCGCACCGCGGATCTCGTGCCGTTGTGCCACCCCATCGCTCTGCACGGCGTCGAGGTGGACCTCGACCTGGTCGACCGCGGCGTACGCATCACCGCGCGCACCCGCACCGCCGACCGCACCGGCGTCGAGATGGAGGCTCTTACGGCCGTCGCGATCGCCGGTCTGGCGCTGATCGACATGGTGAAGTCGGTCGACCGGGAAGCCGTCCTCACCGATGTCCGGGTGGAGACGAAGTCCGGCGGGCGGTCCGGTGACTACCGGCGTACGACGGGGGGCACGCGATGAGTGAGCGGGTTCCGGACGGCAGCCGGGCTGTGGTGATCACCTGCTCCAACCGCAGCGCCCGGGGGGAACGGGCGGACGAGTCGGGTCGGATCCTCGCGGCCGGACTTGCCGACCTCGGCTTCGTCGTCGGTGAACCGGTCGTGGTCCCGGACGACGTGCGCGCGATCGCCGCGGCGATCTGGGCAGGGCTGTCCGGCGGTGCCCAACTCGTGCTGACGACCGGAGGCACCGGGGTGACCCCGACCGACGTCACGCCGGAGGCGACGCGGCCGCTGCTCGACCGGGAGATCCCGGGCATCGCCGAGGCGCTGCGGCTGTCCGCCCGGGATCGGGTGCCGACCTCGGTGCTCAGTCGTGGGTTGGCCGGCCTGGCCGGCCGGGCCCTCGTGGTCAACCTGCCGGGGTCGCCGGGTGGTGTCCGCGACGGGCTCGCCGTACTCGCTCCGCTGGTCGGCCACGTGCTCGCCCAGGCCGCCGGCGGGGACCATCCGGGTGGTGCCGCATGACGGCGACGGTCGAGGTCACCGAGGCGCCGCTGTCGCCCGATCTGCACGCGAAGGCCGTCGCCGGACCGGGCTCCGGCGCGACGGTCGTCTTCAGCGGCGTGGTCCGCGATCACGATCAGGGCCGGTCGGTCGTCGAGCTCGAATACGTGGCTCACCCGAGCGCGGCCGAGGTGCTGCGTGAGGTGGCCGACGAGGTCGCCGCCGATCCCGCGGTGCACGCCGTCGCGGTGAGCCACCGGATCGGAACCCTCGTCATCGGAGACATCGCCCTCGTCGCCGCCGTCGCGGCGGCGCACCGCGGCGAGGCCTTCGCCGCGGCCGAACGCCTCGTCGACCTCGTCAAGGCCCGGCTGCCGGTGTGGAAGCGGCAGCGCTTCGCCGACGGATCCGACGAGTGGGTCAATTGCCCCTGAACCGGGGCCTATCGGGGTCGGCGGCTCAGCCGCCCGCGAACGGTGGCAGGACGTCGACCACGGCATCGGCCGGCAGCCGGCGGTCGGCGTCGTCGACCCGTGCCGCCGCCCCGTCGATGAGCAGGCTGCTCGCCCCCAGCACACGCGCCAGCTTGTCGCGGGGCGTCAGTGCCGACACCAACTCACCGATCGTCGCCACCTCCATGCGCTCTTCGGCGCAGCCGGCCGCGGCACGTGCCCCGGCCCAGTAGCGGATGATCACCACGGTCGTCATTGTCCGCTAGTCCTGCGATCGGCTTCGGGTCGCCGTAGGATCGAAGGCAGGTTGGGCAGTCAGCTGCGTTTCCGCCACCGTCGGCTGCCGGGCCCAAATCTCCGGCACCGCGTTGGTATCGCTTGTGTCCGGGGGGACAGTTATGGGACCACCAGGCTCGTTTACGTCCCTACCTCCGACCGAGTCGACGACCGACCAGCCGCGTCTCGACCTCGACGTCCGCACCCTCGGTGCCGCGAGCCAGCTCACCGTCAACGGGGAGCTTGACCTCGCGACCGCTCCCCGCCTGGAAGAGGCCCTCGACTGGCTCCGGGCCACCCGCTGCCGACGCGTCGTCCTCGATCTGCACGGGGTGTCCTTCTGCGACTGCGCCGGTCTGAGCGTGCTCGTGGAGGCCGACACGGCCATGTCCGCGAGCGGCGGCCACCTGATCATCTGCGGCCCGTCGACGACCCTGCGCCGGCTGCTCGGCATCACCCATCTCGACGACACCCTCGACATCGACTGACCCTCGATCGGCCCGGCGGGGTGTGATCCGGCCCCCAACGGGGTAATGGTGGGCTATCGAAGGCTGGTACAGACTGAGCTCGGACTGAACGCGATGCTCGGGAGCCCGCCACACCTCGTGGGAGGCCGATGACATTGCCCGGGACAGTGGTGCGGGCGCGCGTGCCGGCCGAGCTCATCGCGGTCGGCGACGAGACCCTGGTGGTCCTCGAAGTCTTTTTCGACGTCGAAGACCCGTTTGCGGTGCGGCTGCGGCTGCACTCCGCCGGCTCGGTGGCCCAATGGGTGGTCGACCGCGGGTGCCTCATCGACGGTCTGACGTCGCAGGGCGGCGAGGGTGCGGTGCAGGTCTGCGCCGTCGCCGACTCCGACCGGCCCGGGATCCTGCTTCGGCTGGAGCATTCCGGTGACCGCACGATGGTGATGATCGATCACGACGCCTTGGCGCTGTTCCTGACCCAGTGCGAGCAACTCGTCCCATACGGCGAGGAAACGATCGACTGGGACCGCGAGCTCACCTACGTCCTTTCGGACTAGCCCCTCCGGTCTCCCCTCCCGACCTCCCCATGATCAAGAGGGGATTTCGGTACGAAACGCCGTACGAATCCCCTCTTGATGATAGGGGCGGGCGCGCCGATTTCCATGATCGTGATCGGATTCCGTCGGCGTTTCTCGGCTTCTTCCGATCACGATCATGGAAGTGGCGCCGCGGAAGTTGGGGCGCGCGGGGTTCGGTACGAAACGCCGTACGAATCCCCTCTTGATCATGGACGTCGGGCGCGGGCGGGTTACTGGTCGCCGTGGGGGAGGATGCACACCTTTCCGGTCTGCTGGCCGTCCGCGGCCGCGTAGGCCGCCGCGGCATCCGCCAGGCCGAAGCGGTCGGTCACCAGCCGCTCGGGCCGCAGCCCGGTGCGGACCAGGAAGTCGGTCAGCTCCTCCATGTGCCGCAACGAGGTCACCCACGATCCGTAGAGGGTGACCTGCTTGTGCAGCAGCATCTCGGAGACGTCGATGGTGACGTCGCCGCCCTCGCCGACGAAGCAGGCCCGGCCCCAGGTCTTCAGCGCGCCCAGCGCCAGCAGCCGCCCGGCCCCCGACCCCGAGCAGTCGATGCTCGCCTCGGTGCCCTGCCCGCCGGTGGCGTCGAGGACCTGCTCCAGCCCGCCGTCGGAGACGTCGATGACCTCGTCGAAGAGGTCGAGCTTGCGGGCCCAGGAAAGCCGTCCCGCGGAGACCTCGGCGCCGATCACCTGCGTCGCGCCGAGCGCGCGGCCGAGCATCCCGGCGGCCAGCCCGACCGGCCCGAGGCCGGTCACCAGCAACCGGTCGCGTCCGGAGACTCCGATCCGGGACAGCGCCTCGAACACCGTGCCGAACCCGCACGCCGCCAATGCCCCGTCGACGAAGGACAGTTCGTCGGGGAGCGGGAGGCAGGTGGGTTCGTCGGCGAGCATGTACGGCGCATGGCCGCCGTCGCGCTGCCAGCCGTAGGAGGCGCGCAGCGGTGAGGTGCAGCCGATCAGGTAGCCGCGCTGACATTCGGCGCACTGTCCGCAGCCGGAGATGTGGTAGACGGTGACCCGGTCGCCCGGCCGCAGCCGCCGGCATCCCGGGCCCACCTCGACGACGACGCCGGACGGTTCGTGCCCGGCGACGACGTCCTGGTAAGCCTCGGCGCCGGTGCCCAGGTGGTCGCGGTAGATGGCGCGCACGTCGCTGCCGCAGATCGACGACGCCATGATAGAGAGGACGACCTGTCCAGGACCCGGCGTCGGCACCGGGACGTCGCGGATGTCGACGGTCCGGCCGCCAGGCAGATAGACCCCGCGCATCGACGTCGGCGATACCGGACTGGATTCAGCGGTCGTAGCCATTGACCGATCTCAGCACTGCACCGGCGGGGCGAGCTCAGTTGGGGTCCTCGCGTACGACGTCGCGCGGTCGCTTGTCGGTGCGGAGGCCCAGATACCGCGGGTGCCGGAGCTTTCCGTCGGTGGTCCACTCCGCGAAGCCCACCTGGGCCACCATCGTCGGCTTGACCCAGTGTGCTCGCCGCGGCAGGCCCTTGCCGGTGACGGCCGGGCGGTCCTGCTCGAGCGACTGCAGCCGGGCATGCAGGTCGCGCAGGGTCGCCGTATCGAATCCGGTTCCGACCATCCCGGCGTAGCGCAGCGTGGACCCGTCGTAGTAGCCGAGCAGCAGCGCCCCGAACGCGATCCGGGAGCCCTTCGGCGGGGTGAATCCGCAGATCACCAACTCCTGCTGACTGTCGCACCGGAACTTCAGCCAGTCCGGCGACCGGGTCGGGACGTAGCGCGAATCGTCGCGTTTGGCGATGACGCCTTCCCAGCCCCAGCGGCAGGCCTGCTCGAATGCCGCCTCGCCGTCGCGGTTGCGGTGGACGGTGAAGCGCAGCGGGTCGCCGAAGGGCACGACCTGGCGCAGCAGCCGCTTGCGCACCCGCACCGGCAACGGGCGGACGTCGTATCCGCCGGCGTGCAGGATGTCGAAGACGTAATAGAAGACCGGGATGCCGCTACGCCGTGCCGCGTCGGCGTCGCTGATCTGCATCCGCCCCTGCAGGCGGTGGAAACTGGTGCGGCCGTGTTCGAACGCCACCACCTCGCCGTCCACCACCAATCCGCCTTCGCCGTGGCCGGCCAGGGCGTCGGCCAGTTCGGGGTAGGTGTTGGTGAGCCGCTGTCCGGTGCGGGAGGAGAGCCGGACCGAAGCGCCGTCGCAGATCGCGAGACACCGCACGCCGTCCAGCTTCCGTTCGAACAGCCAGCCGTCGCGGGAGAACCGCTCGTGGGTGAGGGTGGCGAGCATCGCCTTCGGAGCGGTGGGCAGCTCTTCCCGGCGCAGCCGGTCACCCCCGGGCAGCGCCTCGACAATTGCGCGCAGATCAGCCGTCGTCCTCACCACCTCGTCGTCGAACCCGACGATATGCCTCGACGGCCTCGTCCGGGCCGCTACACGGTGTACAAACGGAGCGTGGTCAGACGACGAGTGGCAGACCGATGAGCGCTCCGGAAACCGACGCGGTGATATTCGACGTCGACGGCACCTTGGTCGACAGCAATTACCAGCATGCGCTCGCGTGGTACCGCGCCTTCCGCAGCGTGCGGATCACGCTGCCGATCTGGCGGATCCATCGGCATGTCGGCATGGGCGGCGACCGGATCATCGCAGCGCTTGCCGGTGACGACGTCGAGCGGCAGTACGGCGACGACCTGCGGGCCGGTCACGGCAGCGAATTCGCCCGTCTGATCGACGAGGTCGCACCGCTCGACGGTGCCCGCGATCTGCTGAACACCTTGCACAGCGGCGAAATCGAGGTGACGATCGCTAGTTCCGGTGAGCGCGAGATGGTCGACCGGTTCCTCGACCTCATCGACGCCGGCGATACCGTGAGCACGGTCATCAGCACGCAGGACGTCGAACAGAGCAAGCCGGCACCGGACCTGGTGGCGACGGCGGCCGAGCGAGCGCAGACCCGTTCCCCGGTGATGATCGGCGACGCGGTGTGGGACGCCCGATCAGCGATCGACGCTGGTATCCCGTTCGTCGCTGTGCTGAGCGGCGGATTTTCCGCGCAGGAACTGTTGGAGGCCGGCGCTTCAGCGGTCTACACATCACCGCGCGACATCCTGGAACACCTCGGCGAAGGTCCGCTGCCGCGCCGATGAGGTAGCGTGTTTCACCGGCTCGCGATCGGGCAAGAAAGCCGGTTCGGCGAGTGACTGGCCTGCGGCACAGACCGCGGCCGAGGCGCGTGATCAGCGCCACGCGCGTGATCAGCGCTGATGTAGTCCGGACAGAAGGCATGTCGCGGACACAGGCCACAAGGGGGGCGACAAGCGAAGGAGTCCAGGTGAGCGCCACCGCGACCACAACGACGCGGCCGCAGAAGCGAGGATTCTTCGGGCACCCCCGAGGACTGTCCACGCTCTTCTTCACCGAGATGTGGGAGCGCGTCTCCTACTACGGCATGCGGGCGATCCTGCTGTACTACATGTACACGCAGCTCAACCACGGCGGCTTAGGAATCGCCCAGTCCACGGCAGCGTCGCTGATGGCGATCTACGGCGCCGCGGTTTTCATGTCGGGCGTCATCGGGGGATGGGTCGCCGATCGGCTGCTCGGATCGCAACGCTCCATCTTCGTCGGCGGCGTCCTCATCATGTGCGGGCACATTGCGCTGTCGCTGCCCTCGGGTGGGCTGACCGCGCTGTACCTGTCGATGGTGCTGATCGTGTTGGGCACGGGCCTGCTCAAACCCAACATCTCCAACGTCGTGGGGGACCTCTACCCGGACAAGGGTGCCCGCCGCGACGCCGGTTTCAGCATCTTCTACATGAGCACCAACCTGGGCGCCTTCGTGGCGCCGCTGGTCGTCGGTGCGCTGGCGGACCACTGGAATTACCACGTGGGCTTCAGCTTCGCGGCGTTCGGCATGGCGATGGCGCTGATCTGGTACGTCGTCGGCCGCCGCAGTCTCGCCGGAGCCGGCCAGGCACCTGCCAACCCGCTGACCTCACGGGAGCGCGGCACCGCGATGAGCCGGATCGGCGTCGCCGTCGGTGCCGTGGCCGTGGTGCTGCTCGCACTGGGCCTCACCGGTCACCTGGACGTGCAGGCCGTGGTCAATCTGATCAGCATCCTCGCCATCGTGCTGCCGACCGGCTACTTCATCGTGATGCTGCGCAGCGACAAGACCACCACGGTGGAGCGATCCCGGCTGCTCGCCTACATCCCGCTGTTCATCGCGTCGGTGTTCTTCTGGCTCATCGAGGAGCAGGGCTCGGTGGTGCTGGCGATCTTCGCCGCCGACCGGACCGACCGCCACGTCGGCAGCTGGGCCGTACCGGCGGCGTGGTTCCAGTCCATCAACCCGCTCGCGATCGTGCTCCTCGCGCCGGTGTTCGCCGGCCTGTGGCTGCGGTGGGGTCGCAAGCAGCCCTCGACGCCGCGCAAGTTCTCCGCGGGCCTGCTCTTCGCCGGACTGTCCTACCTGATCATGATGCTGCCCGGGCTGCTGTTCGGGACGAGCCAGAAGGTCGGCCCGTTCTGGCTGGTCGCCAGCTTTGTCGTCGTGATCCTCGGCGAGCTGTGCCTGTCGCCGGTCGGCCTGTCGGCGACCACCAAGCTCGCGCCGGCGGCGTTCGCGTCGCAGACCATGAGCCTGTGGTTCCTGTCCGATGCGGCGGCGCAGGGGATCAGCGCGCAGGTGGTCGGCACTTACAACGCGCATTCCGAGGTGACGTACTTCGGTGTCGTCGGAGGGATCGTCGTGCTCGCCGGTGTGGTCATGTACCTCATCTCGCCGGCGATCAGCCGGCGGATGCAGGGCATCCTGTGAGGCCGGCGGCCCGACTATTGTCGGGCTGAGGGAGCACCGAAGGAGCCGTCGTGCAGGTAGCCGAGGTCATGACGTCCGTCAGCGTCAGCGACTCGCCGGGACAGACACTGCGGGCCGCGGCCGGGCAGATGTGGCGGGCCCAGACCGGATCCCTGCTCGTCATGGAGGACGGCCGGCTGCTGGGGATCGTGACCGAGCGCGACCTGCTCCGCGCCGTCGCGGCCGGCGGCGACCTCGACCGCACGGTGGTCGGTGACGTCATGACCGCGGACCTCTACACGGTGGTGCCCGAGACGCCGATCTACGAAGCCGCCCGCCAGATGGCCGCCCGCTGGATCCGGCACCTGCCCGTCATGGCGCCGGCGCCGGCCGGCGGGTCCGGCACCGTCGTCGGTGTCGTGTCGCTGCGCGACCTCGTCGCCATCCTCGGCGCACTGGGGCAGGCCTCCGACGAGGTGGTGCTGCCGAACGACGAACTCGTGCGCTCCCGCCGGCTGACCCGCATCGAGCACGGGGACCTCGATTGACCGGGGACAGCCGCCGGGATGGCGACGCCGACCGAACCGAACCCGATGAGCCACGCGTCCTGCCGGACCGCTCCGACGAGGACACCGATCTGGGCTGGGGCGAGCTGCCCGAGTCCGACGACGACGAGCGGATCACCCGCGAACGTCCGCCGCACCACGGGGGCTAGCCGACGTCCTCACGGCGGGTGGAGCGCGACCGTGACGCGGTCTGCCGCTGTCCCGGCGAGCAGGCCGGCGATCGGCTCGGGAGCGGCGAGGACGACGAGCGCCCCGTCCGTCGCCGATGCGGCACGAGGGCGCGGCACGGTGACGACCGGCAGGTCGCGGGCGATCACCGTCGCCGGTCCCGACTGGGCACCGGCCGGGAGCGCGAGGACGTCGACGTGGTCGCCGGGACGGAGCAGCGCGGCGGTGTCGGCGTCGGCCAGGCGCACCGGCACCGAGACCGTGCCGGGGCACGGGCGGCGTGGCCGCGCGCGGCGTCGGTGAACCGGACGTCGGTCAGCGGCTCACCCTGTCGCACGGGTGCGGCCAGCCGTCGGCCGGAGATCCGGTCGCCCGGTCGCAGGACGCCGTGCGGCGCCGCGGCCCGGGGCAGCGTCTCCGGCCGCACGGCAGCGGTCGAGAGGAGACGGCCGGCGGCCAGGTCGCGGGTCGCGACGAGCACGGTGAGGGTGGGCACCGGGCGGGCCGGGGGATCCGGCGCATGTGGCCGGGCGGCGAGCACGGCGGCGCCACCCAGCAGACCCAGCGCGAGGAGTCGCCGCGGCCAGCGGGCCAGCCGCGAGATCGTGGCGAGCCGCGACCGCAGCCGCTCCCGGATGTCGACACCTGCCATGGTCCGACCGTAGGAACGACGGCCGCCTGGGCGGCGCGTCCGCGCGGCATCTGGGGACGACCGACGTCCCTGTGGATGACCGGAGCGAACAGCGCGTCTTCCGTGCTACGGGCGCCCGTGTGGCCGGACCTCGCCCGAGCGGGCGGACTAGGTCGCGGCGGCCTTGGGAGTGCTCGTGGACCGGACGTCGAGCCCGAGTTGGGCTTGGCCGACGAGGAGCCCGACGAGCTCGAGCTGTCGGACGAGCCGCTCTCGGAACTCTTCGCGGACGAGTCGGACTTCGCCGCGGCGGTGTCCTTCCCGCTCTTCGCGTTCTCGCCCTTGCCGGCACCGTTCTTCGAGCCGTTCGCGGCCCGGCTGTCGGTCCGGTAGAAGCCCGAGCCCTTGAAGACGACCCCGACCGGGGAGAAGACCTTCCGCAGCCGACCCTCGCAGATCGGACAGGTCGTCAGTGCCGTGTCACTGAACGACTGGACCTTCTCGAACTGGTGGCCGCACGCCGACTCGGTGCAGGCGTACTGATACGTCGGCACACCGACCTCCTGTTTTGGCACTCTCGCATGGTGACTGCTAACCCCTATGGTGCGCTATGACCCGGCCTGTCGTCCACTGGGGGCATCCCGTGGCGCGGATCTCCGCCCAGCGGGACCCAGCCGAGCGCCGGGGTCACGGCCGCGGCGACCCGCCGGTCGTGCGGCTCGTCGGGGAGCCGGTCGAGCAGTTCACCGTCGTACAGCAGCGCCGCCACCGGGGTCGACGCCGGTACGACGGCCAGCGCGCGGTCGTAGTAGCCGCCGCCGCGGCCCAGGCGGCGGCCCGCCCGGTCGACGGCCAGGGCCGGCGCCAGCACCACGTCGACCTCGGCGAGGGCGCCGGCACCGAGTCGCGGCGCCGACCGGCTCGCGCAGCGACAGGGGGCCGGCCTGCAGCTGGTCCGCGCCGCCGTAGACCGCCCAGTCCAGGTCGCGCGACCCGGCGACGACGACCGGCAGGACGACGCGGTCGACCCGGGCCCGGAGCGCGTCGAGCAGCTCCACCGATCCGGGTTCGGTGCCGACCGGGACGTACGCCGCGATCGAGCGGGCTGCCCGCACCGGTCCGGCGGCCAGCACCTGGCGGCACAGGTCGGAGGCCGCGCGGGTGAGCGCCGCGGGGTCGGTGCGGGCGCGTGCCGCGAGCAGCGAGCGCCGAAGCTCGGCCTTTCCCCGCGACTCCACCGGCACAGGATCGCGCCGTCGGTGCCCTTCCCGCCAGGCCCACCCTTTAGTCTCCGGGGATGCCAGCTTCGGAGAGCGCCAGCCCACCCCGTAAGGCCGTGATCCCCGCCGCCGGGTTCGGCACCCGCTTCCTGCCGGCCGCGAAGGCCGTGCCGAAGGAGCTTTTTCCGGTGGTGGACATCCCTGCGTTGCAGTACATCGTCGAGGAGGCGGTGGGGGCCGGGCTCGGCGACGTCCTGGTGGTCACCGGCCGCGGCAAGGATGCGATCGCCGACCACTTCGATCGTGCGCCGGAGCTCGAGGCGGCGTTGGTGGAGAAGGGCGACGATGAGCGGCTCCAGTCGGTCATCCGGCCGGCGGAGCTCGCCAACATGCAGTTCGTGCGGCAGGGCGAGCCCAAGGGTCTCGGCCACGCGGTGCTGTGCTCCGCCTCCTACGTCGGCTCCGAGCCGTTCGCGGTGATGCTCGGCGACGACCTCATCGACGCCCGCGATCCGCTGCTGTCCGACGATGCTCGAGGTCCAGGGTGCCCACGGCGGGATGCGTGGTCGCGCTGCTCGAGGTGCCGCGCAGTCAGGTCTCGATGTACGGCTGCGTGGCGGCGAGCCGAACCGATGACGAGCGGGTGGTGCGCGGTCACCGACCTGGTCGAGAAGCCGGAGCCGGAAGACGCCCCGAGCAATCTGGCGATCATCGGCCGCTACGTCCTGTCGCCGCGGATCTTCGACGTACTGCGCAACACCCCGCCGGGCCGTGGCGGCGAGATCCAGCTCACCGATGCCCTGCTGGGGTTGGTCGAGGCAGGCGAACCGGTGCACGGCGTGGTCTTCCGCGGCCGGCGCTACGACACCGGAGATCGCGGCGACTACCTGCGGGCGATCGTCCGGCTGGCCTGCGACCGCGAGGACATCGGGCCGGAGTTCCGCCGGTGGCTCGAGGACTTCGTGGCGGGCCGCGCGTGACGTCGCCTCCCATGCGCACCGTCGACGAGCAGCTGGAACGGGTCCTGGCCCAGGTGCGTGCCCCGGACCCGATCGAGCTCGCGCTTCTCGACGCGCAGGGCCTGATGTGCGCCGAGGAGGTCGTGGCCGAGGCGCCACTGCCCGGCTTCGACAACTCCTCGATGGACGGCTACGCGGTGCGGGCCGACGACGTACGTACCGCCAGCGAGGACGACCCGGTCACGCTCCCGGTGGTGGGCGACGTGGCCGCCGGCTCCCGGGCTCCTGATCGGGTGGGCAAGGGCCAGTCCGTGCGGATCATGACCGGAGCTCCGATGCCCGCCGGCGCGGACTCCGTGGTCCCGGTCGAGTGGACCGACGGAGGCGTCGCGCGGGTGTCGATCCGGCAGGCGCCGACGCCCGGCCACTACATCCGGCGGATCGGGGAGGACGTCGAGCCCGGTGACGTCGCGGTGAGCGTCGACACGCCGATCGGGCCGGCGCAGGTCGGGCTGCTCGCCGCGGTCGGACGGTCCCGCGTGCTGGTGCGGCCGCGACCCCGGGTCGTCGTGATCTCGACCGGTTCGGAGCTCGTCGAGGTCGGCGGCGAGCCCGGGCCCGGGCGAGATCGTCGACGTCAACAGCTACTCCCTGGCCGCAGCCGCCCGCGAGGCCGGCGCCGAGGTCTACCGGGCCGGGATCGTCGAGGACGACAAGCGTCGCCTGCTGGAGGTCCTCGAGGGACAGCTGCTGCGGGCGGACATGCTCGTGACCAGCGGCGGGGTCAGCGCCGGCGCGTTCGACGTCGTCAAGGAGGCGCTGCAGGAGCTCGGCACGGTGTCCTTCGACCGGATCGCGATGCAGCCCGGCATGCCGCAGGGCTTCGGCACGCTCGGCGCCGGCGGGACGCCGTTCTTCGGCCTGCCGGGCAACCCGGTCAGCGCGCTGGTCTCGTTCGAGATCTTCGTCCGCCCGGCGATCCGGTTGATGCTGGGCAAGAACCGGCTGTTCCGGCGCACCCTCGAGGCCACGGCCGCCGAGGACTTCGACAGCCCGCCGGAGAAGCGTCAGTATCGCCGTGGCCTGCTCCACCGCGAGGACGACGGCAGCTACGGTGTCACCCCGGTCGGCGGGCCCGGATCGCACCTGCTCGCCAGCATGGCGCAGGCGAACTGTCTGATCGTCACCGATGAGGAGACCACCAAGGTCAGCCGGGGCGACACCGTGACCGTCCTCCCGATCCTGCCAGCGGGGTCGTGATCCACAGTGGACAGCCGACGGCACCCGGGTTGGCCTGCGACCCTCGCGCACGCGCAAGGTGGGGCTACGGCCGCTGCGAGCGCGTGACGCCGCGGTCTGGAGCCAGCTGCGGGTGTCCAACGAAGCCTGGCTCGCGCCGTGGGAACCGTCCTCGCCCCAGTCGTGGGCCGACCGGCACTCGATGTCGGCGTTCCTCGCGATGCTCAATCGACTGCGCCGGCAGACCCGCGCCGGTTCCGTGCTCCCGTTCGCCGTCACCTACGACGGCGCGCTCGTCGGCCAGCTGACCGTGGCCAACATCGTGCGCGGCGCCCTGCGGTCGGCCCAGATCGGCTACTGGGTCGACCGGTCGGTGGCCGGCCGCGGCGTGATCACGGTCGCCGTCGCGCTCGCGACGGACCACTGTTTCGGCCCGGTGGGTCTGCACCGGGTCCAGATCGACATCCGACCGGAGAACGCCGCGAGCCGCCGGGTGGTCGAGAAACTGGGCTTCCGGGAGGAGGCGTACTTCGTGCGCTACCTCGACATCGACGGCGGATTCCGCGACCACATCGGCTATGCCCTCACCGTCGAGGACTGCCCGCGTCGCATGGTGACGCGGTTGAGCGCCGACGCCGGACAGTGAGATCGGGTACGACGTCGCACGCTACGCACGACACACCGTGTTACCTCCCGCATCGACCGGTCGCTCCTGGTTAGCGTTGGGTCACTGTTGTGACCGGTGTGACGGGAGGGGGCCTGGTGAGCTCGACGATCCTGACCGCCATCGTCCTCGTCGTCATGTGGGTCGTTGTGCTGGTGCCGATGTTCGCCCGCAACCGGGGCGACGGAGTCGAACTCCGCTCGGTGGAGGAGTTCAGCGGCGCCATGCGGGTGCTGTCCCGGCAGACGTCGGGGCCGGCGGCGTTCGCGCACGACGAGGACTACGTCGACCGGTCCGCGCGGGAGGAGATGCTCCTCCGCCGCCGACGCGCCCTGGGCACCCTCGTCATGCTCACCCTGGTCACGCTCCTGCTCGCCATCGGCTGGCGACCGGTCTGCTGGATCCCGCAGGCCGGATTCGACCTGCTGCTCGCCGGCTATCTCTGGTCGCTGCGCAAGGAAGTACTCCGGGAGCGCAGCCGGCGGGACCGTCCGGCGGTGCCGCGCCCCCGCGTGGCCGACGTACCGCATCCGGCGCCCCTCCAGCGCCGTCCGGCCGGCCCAGCGTCCGGTGGTCCGGCCGGCGTTCACCTCGGCCGCGCACGGACACGACGCGGGGCAGGACAGCGACGCCCTGGCGTCCCGTCGCGCGGCCAGCGGCTGAGCCCCCTGCCGGCTGCTGGCCGCGCGGCATCCCCGCGCCTGGTAATCTCGTCCCGGTCCCGGGGGCTGTGGCGCAGTCCGGTAGCGCACCTCGTTCGCATCGAGGGGGTCAGGGGTTCGAATCCCCTCAGCTCCACCCCAGGAACATGTACCAGCGACGTGGCCCATACGTCGGCATCGCCTGGGTCAGCTCTCCATTGACGAGTCGCGGCCTCATCACCGGGTTCTGGGTTGCGGCTTGAATCGTCGAACCTCCTGAGGCCAGCCGCAGGCTTCCGCGATCTTGCCGGCCCACATCTTGGCGGCCTCGTCATCGGCCACGTCCACCACGGCGAACCCGCCCAGGAACTCCTTGGTCTCGACGTACGGTCCGTCGGTGATCATCACGGTGCCACTGGTGGGGTCGGCGCTGTAGACCGGGCCGTCCTCCTCCTCCAGCCCTCCGGCGAACACGTAAACGCCGGCAGCCTTCATCTCGTCCACGACCGCCATGGCGAGCGGCCCGCGCCCGCGGAACCACTCCTCGGTGTGGTCGCCCACCCACTGCTGGTTGAAGTAGATGAGGTACTCGGTCATGTCTCCTCCTTGTCCCGGCGGCCTCCTCCGGCAGCCTCTCACCTGTTCTACGAACGCCTCGCTCCAGATCCGACAGGCTGCCGCAAGAATCTTCACTGCTACTTGAGATCCCGCCGCAGCCAAAGGGCTCCTCATCACGAAGTCGATGTGAGTCCTTCGGTCGGCGCATACTGCGGGCGCCCGGCCGGGCGGTAGACCTGGATCGTGACGCCCTTGGAGACGACTCGGGACTCGATCAGGTCGAGGGCACGGTCCGCGCCGGTCGCGCGGTACAGTCGCTCGCCCTGGCCGAGTTCACCGGGACCACGATCAGCGTCATCTCATCGACCAGATCGTTCGCCAGCCGCCACCGGGTCAGGGCGCCGCTGCCGTGCACCTGCAGCTCGCCGCCCGACTTGGCCTTCAGCTCTGCGACAGCGGCCGCGAGGTATGCGGACAGGACGGTGGCGCCCGACCACGCGTGGTCGGTGAGTGTGGTCGACGCGATGTACTTGGGTTGGGTGTTCAACGCGCGCAGGACGGGCTCCCAGCGAGGGACATCCTGCTCCGTCCAGGCCCGCCACGAGCCGGCGAATAGCTCGTAGGTGCGCCGGCCGAGCAGGAACGCGTCGGCGCGCTGGGAGGTCTGGTTGATGAATGCGTGGGTGTCGTGGTCGCCCTTCCCCAGGGCCCACCCGCCGCGGTCGAATCCATTCCGGCGGTCCTCATCCGACGCGTGGCCGTCGCCCTGCATCACGCCATCGATGGTGACCTTGGTCAGGGTTGTCAGCTTCATGGTTGCGGTTCCTTCACCGTGGCGCCGCCCCTGGCGGGCGGCCTCACCCCTGCTACGAACGCCACCACCGCGATCCGACACTGCCTCGCGGATTTCTTTCGAGCAGCAGCCCGCGGGGTCGGACGGGACTACCGTGTCGGCGTGTCGACGAATGCGGGAACGCCGCAACCCTTGGTGATCTTGCTCTCGGGCGCCTCCTCGTCGGGGAAGACCACTCTGGCCAAGGCGCTGCAACGTAGGCTGCGCGCTCCCGCGGTCCGGGTGGAAGCCGACCGCAGCTTTCCCGATGTCCCTTCGGACCACCCACTGTGGGGTTCTCTCGGCCGGTCACATCAGGACGTCGTGTTGGCGTTCCACCGCTCGATCGCCTCGTGGGCAGAGGCCGGGTTGAACGTGATCGTCGATGGGTCGCTGCCGTACGAGGATCGCGATCTTCGCGCCGCCTGCATCCGCGTTTTCGCACCGTTCGATCTGCGGATCCTCGGCGTACGGTGCGCCGCACCGGAGTTGACTCGGCGTGAGGCCGGCCGACCCGAGAAGCGGCCGGACGGGTGGGCGGTGCGGCAGTCCACGGACATCCACGACGGGATGCGCTATGCGGCCGAAGTCGATACGACGGCGAGGTCGTCGGAGGAGTGCGCCGAGGATGCCGCGACCCAGCTCGGTCTCCCGGTGATCGAGTGAGGCACGCGGCGGCCGACCATGTCCAACCAGGTTTGACCGGTTCGATCGGTAGGGGCATGCATGCGCGCGATCGTGTACGACCGTTTCGGCGGTCCCGAGGTACTGCATCTCGTCGACGTCGACGATCCGACTCCCGACGCAGGCGAGGTCCAGATCGGAGTCCGGACTGCCGGCGTCAACCCGGTCGACGTCAAGCAACGTCGCGGCGATTTCGCGGCCCTCGCACCAGCGCATTTTCCGCAGCGGCTCGGCAACGAGTACGCCGGCGTCGTCACGGCGCTGGGGACCGGCGTCACCGACTTCGCGATCGGCGATGACGTGCTCGGGTCTGCGACCGGGCAGTGCTACGCCGAGAAAGTCGTGGTCGACGCCGCGGACGTGGTCGCCAAGCTACCGGCGATTCCCTGGGAGGTCGCGGGAACCCTTCCCGCCGTCGGCCAGACCGCGTACACCGCGCTGGACGCGCTCGACATACAGCCCGGCGACACGCTCCTGGTCCACGCCGCCGCCGGCGGGGTCGGCAGCATCGCCGTACAACTCGCCACGCAACGCGGTGCGACCGTCATCGGCACAGCCAGTCAGGCAAATCACGACTACCTGCGTGGGCTGGGCGTGACTCCGGTCGCCTACGGTGCTGGGGTGGCCGACCGTGTCGCGGGGCTCGCTCCGGGCGGCGTCGACGCCGCCCTGGACCTCGTCGGCGGTGAGGCCATCACCGTCTCGCTCCGCCTCGTTGCCGACCCACACCGAATTGCCACCACCGTCGACGCCCAGGCCGCACGCAGATACGGCATCCAACGCGTTGGTACGCGGTCCACAGCCGCGCTGCGCGAACTCGCCACGCTCTACGCCGACGGCCGGCTCACCCTGCCGGTCGAAGCCACCTATCCGCTGGCCGACGCCGCGCGCGCCCACGAGCACATGGAGACCGGGCACGTCAGAGGCAAGATCGCCCTTGTCATCGGCGATTAGGCGACAGGCGTCAGCCGACCGCGACCCGTCGATCGCCGGAGAGGTAGGCGACGATGAGCGCGAGGGGAAAGAAGATCAGGCTGAAGATGAAGAACCCGATGAAGCTGTGACCCTTGCGACGTGCGACCCGGGCCGGCCAGAACGCTATCGCGACCCACACGATCGCGCAGATTACCCACCATATGAAGGACATCGGACTCTCCGTCCACCAGCGCTTCTGCGACCTCGAAGGCTCGTGGCCGTCCTCCTCACTGGAGCCGCTTCCGCCGTCCCGGCATCATCCGGTCGGGGTGAGCGCGCCGGCAGCCGGCCCCCATCCATGATCGTGATCGGATCAATACGGCGTTTCGCGGCTATTTCCGATCACGATCATGGGGGGACGGCGCGCAGCCCCGCCGTCATCGCCCGTCACCGTCGCCGGCGCCGAGCCAGGATGAAGGCGCCGACGAGGACCGCCACCAACGCGAGCGGGGCGGCGAGCCGCTTGACGATCGGTACGCCGGCGGCCTGCAGCAGGTTGACCGGCAACGGATCCGGGCTCTGGATGATCCGCCGCTCCGCCGGCGCCGCAGACCCTTCCGAATCGGGGCCGGCCTCGTGCCGGTCGGAGGTCGAGGCGGCGTCCGGCGTGCTGGAGCCAGCGGGCACCGACTCCTCCGGCTCGTCACCGGCGAGGCGACGCTCGAGGCAGTCGACGAACTGGCCGAGCAGCTTGGTGCTGATATCGCCGAGCGCGCCCTGCCCGAACTGCGCGAGCCGGCCGGAGATCGTCAGATCGGTGGTGACCTGCACCAGCGTCGACGTTCCCTGCTCGGTGAGCTGGGCGGTGATGACCGCACTGGCCATGCCCTTGCCCCCGGATTCCTTGCCGCGCGCCTCGAGCACAACCCGTTGCGCGTCCCGGTCGAGCTCACGGAACTCGGCCTGGCCGGCGAACCGGGCGAGCATCGGGCCGACCTTCACGGTGACCTTGCCGCGGTAGACGTCGCCCTGGACCTCGGTCAGTTGCGCGCCCGGCATGCAGGGGGCGATGCGTTCGACGTCGGTCAGCAGCGCCCAGGAGTCGTCGATCGGCTGGGAGACCGTGAACTCGTTGACTAGCTGCATGGCGGCGTTCCTCTCCGCGAGTGGACAGGGTCGGCGAGCGCCTCGATGAGGTCGGTCAGCGCGGAGAGGCTGTGCGCACTGACTACGGCATCACAGTAGGGCCAGGCCGCGGCCATGCCTCCGACCAACGGCTGGTAGCGCGGGCTCTGCGTGCGCGGGTTGGCCCAGACGATCCGGTAGGCGACCCGGGACAACCGCGCCATCTCGCGGCCGAGTTGGGCCGGGTCGCCGGTCTCCCATCCGTCGGAGACGATCAGGACGACGGCGCCGCGGACCATGCCGCGGCAGCCGTAGCGGTCGTTGAAGTCCGCCAGAGCGGCCCCGATCCGGGTGCCGCCGGACCAGTCCGGCGCGACCCGCCCGGCCCGTTCCAAGGCCGTGCCCGGGCGCCCCGAGCGGAGCTCCCGGGTCAGCCGGGTCAACCTCGTCGCGAACGTGAACACCTCGGCGTGTGCCCCGCCGGCGGCGCAGTAGAGCAGCTGCAGCATCGCGCGCGAGTAGGCCTCCATCGACGCGGAGATGTCGCAGAGCACCACCATGCGGCGTGGCCGTTGCCGGTGGGTGCGCCGGGAGATGCGCAACGGGTCTCCTCCGGTACGACGAGCCTGTCGCAGGGTGGTCCGCAGATCGACGCGATGGCCCCGGGCGGTGCGCCGGTACCGCCGCGACCGGCGTGGCGGGGTGGCCAGCGTCAGATCGCGCATGAGCCGGGCCAGCACGGCGAGCTCGTCGGGGGACAGGTCGGCGAAGTCGCGCCCGGCGAGGCGCTCGTCGCCGCTCGCGTATGCCCGCAGCGGTACCGGCCGGGCGGTGCCGTCGTCGCCGGTGGGAGCGGACCGGATCTGCGCCGTACCGCCGGGCGCCGACGCCGGCGGGGTCGTCGCGGACGGTGCCGATGTCGGGCGCGGCGCGGTCGGGTCGCCGCGGTGCTCAGCCGGGTCGGCGGCGCCGCCGAAGACTGCGGCGAACACCGCGTCGAAGGTGGCGATGTGGTCGGGGTCGGCGACCAACGTCGCCAGCCCGCACTGGTGCAGGGCGGTGGTGGTCCGGGGCCGGGCGACGTCGATGGCCCGGGCGAAGCGCGCCGAGCGGTCCGGACCGACCGGGAGGCCGGCCGCCCGCAGCGCAGCACCGAACCGGGCCACGCCAGTGGCGAGGTCGACGTCAGCCATGACCGACGACCACCTCGGCGAACCCGGCCTGCCGGGTCGTCTCCTCGTCCTCGGGGTACTTCAGTACGGCGCTCATCGTCCGGCCGGCCGAGTCGACGTCGAGCTCCCCGACACCGAGCACCCGCAACGCGTCCGCCCAGTCGATCGCTTCCGCGACGCCGGGCGGCTTGGTCAGTCCCAGTCCACGCAGCCGCGCGACCGACCCGGCCACCTGACGGGCGATGGGTTCGGCCGCGCCGGGCACCCGCCGCCGGATGATCGCCGCGATCCGCTCGACGTCCGGGTAGCCGATCCAGTGGTAGAGACAGCGCCGCTTCAGCGCGTCGTGCAGGTCGCGGGTGCGGTTGGAGGTGAGCACCGCCACCGGCGGCACCGCCGCGCGCCGCGTGCCGAGCTCCGGGATCGTCACGGCCGACTCGGCCAGCAGCTCGAAGAGGAACGCTTCGAACTCGTCGTCGGCCCGGTCGACCTCGTCGATCAGCAGTACCGCCGGCCGCGGGCCGGGATGGTCGAGCGCGGCGAGCAGCGGCCTGGCCAACAGGTATTCGGCGCTGAACAGGTCGACCTCGCGGGGCACGTCGCCGCGCGCCTCGGCCAAGCGGATCCCGAGCAGCTGTCGCGGATAGTTCCACTCGTACAGCGCCTCCGCGGCGGTGAGTCCCTCGTAGCACTGCAGGCGGATCAGTGGCGTGTCCAGGACTGTGGCCAGGGCCTTGGCCGCCTCGGTCTTCCCCACCCCGGGTTCGCCCTCGAGCAGGATCGGCTGGCCCATCCGTACGGCGAGGAAGAGCGCGGTGGCGAGCCCGACCTCGGCGAGGTAGTCGGTGCGATCCAGCCCGGCGACCACCGCGGCGACGTCCGGCAGCCGTTCGCTGAGCTCGTCGCTCCCCGTGCCGCTCATGCGAGGAAGCGCCCGGGTTCCTCGGCGAAGCTCTGCCGGCAGGTCGGGTTGCAGAAATACCAGGTCGTTCCCGCGTGCTCGAGGGGCAGGCTGGCCGCCGAGACGGCGACCGACATGCCGCAGACCGGGTCCGTGGCCGATCGAGGAGTGCTCTTCGCCGCCGGCTGGCGCGGGCGCGACTCGATGATCTCGGCGAGGATCGACAACGCGATCTCCGCCGGCCCGGCGGCGCCGATGTCGAGGCCCGCGGGCGTGTGCACCCGCGCCTTGTCGCTCTCGGACGCGTCGAGTGCGGCGATCACGGCGGGCCCGCGCCGGCGGCTGGCGACCAGCCCGACGTAGGGCACGCCGGCCCGCAACGCCGCCGCGAGCACCGCCTCCTCGGCCCGCCCGTGCGATGCGGCCACCACCGCCGCGGCGTCCGGCGCGATCGGTGCGTCGGGTTCGGTGGTCAGCCGTACGTCGTAGTCGAGCGCGGCCCCGATCCGGGCCAGCGCGCGGGCCACGGGCGTGTCGCCCAGGATGTGCAGTAGCGGTGCCGGGATCACGGCCTCCAGGAAGATCTCGACCGTGCCGCCGGACAGGCACGGGTTGGCCACCTCGGTCAGTCCCTCGTGGGATTTCACGGTCTCGGCGGCGGCCGGGGTGATGCGCAGCAGCGTCGACTCCCCGGTCTCCAGCAGGTCGAGTGCCCGCAGCCGCACGGTGGACTCGGCGCAGACACCGCCGACGAACCCCTCGATGGTGCCGTCGGGGAGGATGAGGGCGCGGTCGCCGGGCTTGGCGCTGGTCGGCCGCTCGACCCGCACGACCACGGCCCGGACGAACGGCCGGCGGGCTGCGTGCAACTCCTCCGCGCGGGCGTCCGGGTCGTTTCGGGCCACCGGGTTCACCGATCTAGGTGATGGCCAGGTCGGTGCGCACCGGCCGGCCCTGCATGGCCGCCCAGACGTTGGCGGGGGTGAGCGGCATGTCGGCATGTCGTACGCCGAGCGGTGAGATCGCGTCGACCACGGCGTTGACCACGGCCGCGGGGGAGCCGACCGTGGCCGACTCTCCGACGCCCTTGGCGCCGATCGGGTGGTGCGGCGACGGTGTCACCGTCTCGCCGAGCTCCCACGACGGGCATTCCATCGAGGTCGGCAGCAGGTAGTCCATGAACGACCCGCCGAGACAGTTGCCGTCCGCGTCGAAGGCGATGACCTGCATCAACGCCATGCCCACCCCGTCGGCGAGCCCGCCGTGCACCTGACCTTCGACGATCATCGGGTTGATCCGCACCCCGCAGTCGTCGACCGCGATGAACCGCCGGACCTTCACCGCACCCGTGCCGCGATCGACGTCCACGACGCAGATGTAGGCCCCGAAGGGATAGGTCAGGTTGGGCGGGTTGTAGACGCAGGTGGCGTCGAGTTGGCCTTCGACGCCCTCGGGCAGCTCGAGGCTGGAGTGGGCCGCGAGCGCGATCTCCTGGATCGTCTTGCCCTGGTCGGGGTCGCCGTGGACGAAGAATCGGCCCTTCTCCCACTCCAGGTCGTCGGGCGACACCTCCAGCATGGCGGAGGCGACGATGCGCGCCCGGTCCCTGACCTTGCGCGCCACGACGGCCGTCGCCGCACCGGAAACCGGCGTCGACCGCGAGCCGTAGGTGCCCAGGCCGAACGGCGTCTGGTCGGTGTCGCCGTGCACGACCTCGATGTCGTCCGGCGGAATGCCGATCTCCTCGGCGACGATCTGCGCGAACGTCGTCTCGTGTCCTTGTCCCTGCGTCTGCACCGACAGCCGTAGCACGGCCTTACCGGTCGGGTGCACCCGCAGCTCCGCGCCGTCGGCCATGCCGAGGCCCAGGATGTCCATGTCCTTGCGCGGGCCGGCACCGACCGCTTCGGTGAAGAAGCTGATCCCGATGCCCATCAGCTCGCCCCGCTCGCGCTTCTCCGCCTGTTCGCGGCGCAGGTCGTCGTAACCGGCGATCCGCATCGCCTCCTGCAGCGTGTGCGCGTAGTCGCCCGAGTCGTAGACCCAGCCGGTCGCGCACGTGTAGGGGAACTGCTCGGGGCGGAGCAGGTTCTTCAGCCGCAGCTCGGCCGGATCCATCTTCAGTTCCTGCGCGAGTACGTCGACCATCCGCTCGACGAGGTAGGCCGCCTCGGTGATCCGGAACGAACACGCGTAGGCGACGCCGCCGGGCGCCTTGTTGGTGTAGACGCCGGTGACCGCGCAGTGTGCCGTCTCGAGGTCGTAGGAGCCGGTGAAGATGTGGAAGAAGCCGGCCGGGAACTTGGTCGGCTGCGCAGTGCCGTTGAACGCCCCGTGGTCGGCCAGCACGTTGACCCGCAGCGCGCGGATCTTGCCGTCCTTGGTCGCCGCGATCTCGCCGCGCATGTGGTAGTCGCGGGCGAACGACGTACTGATCAGGTTTTCCGAGCGGTCCTCCACCCACTTCACCGGCTTGCCGGTGAGGATCGAGCCGACCACCGCGCAGACGTATCCCGGATAGATGCCGACCTTGTTGCCGAAGCCGCCGCCGATGTCGGGGGAGATGATGCGGATCTTCTGCTCGGGCAGCCCGGCGACGAGTGCATAGATCGTGCGATGGGCGTGCGGCGCCTGCGTCGTCGTCCAGACGGTGAGCTTCCCGGTGATGGGGTCGAGGTCGGCGATCGACCCGCAGGTCTCCAGCGGCGCGGGGTGCACCCGCGGATAGAGAATGTCCTGGGAGACGACCACCTCGGCGTCGGCGAAGACCGCATCGGTGCGGACCTTGTCGCCGGCGTCCCAGTCGAAGATATGGTTGTCCGACCTGCCCTCCACGTCGTCACGGATCACCGGCGCGTCCGCGTCGAGCGCGTGCCGGGCGTCGACGACCGGCGGCAGCGGCTCGTAGTCGACGTCGATCAGTTCCACGGCGTCGCGGGCGGCGTAGCGGTCGTCGGCCACGACGAACGCCACTTCCTGACCCTGGAACCGCACCTTGTCGGTGGCCAGCACGGCCTGCACGTCGTTGGACAGCGTCGGCATCCACGCGAGGTTGAGACCGGCGAGCGTCTCGCCGGTGATGACCGCCTTGACGTGCGGGTCGGCCTCGGCGGCGCTGGTGTCGATCGACACGATGCGCGCGTGCGCGTAGGGGCTGCGCAGGATCGCCGCGTGCAGCATGCCCGGCAGGGTGATGTCGTCGATGTAGTTGCCGTGGCCGCGAATGAAGCGGGGATCTTCCTTCCGGGTCATCCGGCCGTAACCGACCGGCCGTTCCGCGACGTCGGTCATGCCGACACCTCCGCGCTGTGCTCGTGCTCGGCGGCCCATCGGACGGAGCGGACGATGTTCTCGTAGCCGGTGCAGCGACACGACTGGCCCGAGATCGCCTCCCGGATCTCGCCTTCGGACGGGTCGGGGTTGTGGTCGAGCAGCCAGCGTGCGGTGAGCAACATGCCCGGCGTACAGAAGCCGCACTGCAGACCGTGACACTCGACGAAGCCCTGCTGCACGGGATCGAGCGTTGCTCCGTCGGCGAGGCCTTCGACCGTCCGCACCGCGCGCCCGTCGGCCATCGCCGCGAGTACGGTGCACGACTTCACCGGTGTTCCGTCCAGCCACACCACGCAGGTGCCGCAGTTGGACGTGTCGCAGCCCCAGTGGGTGCCGGTCAGGCGCAGGTGGTCGCGCAGGTAGTGCACGAGCAGCAGACGCGGCTCGACCTCGTCGATGTGCTCCTCGCCGTTGACCGTCACGGTGATCTGCATGTCAGGCCTCCTGCCCCAGCGCGCGGGCCGTCGCGCGGCGCAGCGCGCGGGTGGTGAGCTCGTCGGCAAGGTGCCGCTTGTAGTCGACCGGACCGCGTTGGTCGGCCGTCGGATTGGAGTGTTCCCCGGCGATCCGACCGGCCTCGACGAAGCTCTCGTCGGTGGCCGGTTGCCCGCGCAGGAACTCCTCCGCCTCGGGGGCGAAGTAGTGCGGGGCACCGACGGCGGTGAGTCCGATACCGATGTCGGCGACCACATCGCCGTCCAGCCACACGGCGGCTCCGGCGGCGGCGACCGGCCAGTCGCCGACTCGACGCTCGACCTTCTCGTAGGCACTGCCGCCGCCCGGGCGGATCGGCACCCGCAGCTCGGTGAGGATCTCTGCGTCGCCGACGACGGTCTCGTAGGGTCCGGTGTGCAGCTCGCGCACCGGCACCTCCCGCTGTCGCGACGATCCGCGGATCACTGCGGTCGCGTGCACGGCGGCGAACGCGGCGGACAGATCCTCCGCCGGGTCGGCCTGGCACAGCGAACCGCCGATCGTGCCGCGGTTGCGGACGATCGGGTCGGCGATCACCCGCTCGGCGTCGGTGAAGATCGGGAAGTGCTCGTGGGCCAGCGGCGATGCGAGCAGCTCGGCATGTCTGGTCAGTGCGCCGATGCACAGGTGGCCGTCGTCGACTCTGATGTAGGACAGTTCGGCGAGGTCGTTGATGTCGATGACCGACTCGGGCTGGGCCAGCCGGAGCCGCATCATCGGGATCAGACTGTGCCCGCCGGCGATCAGGAACGAGTCAGGTCCGGCGCGCTCGAGCAGTGACAGCGCATGATCGACGCTGGTGGCGCGTTCGTACTCGAACCGTGCGGGCACCTGCATGGGGCCCCCTCCATCCAGGCAGGACGCGACCATGCGTCCGGGATGATGCACCAATCATGACCGCGATGCTGAGGGCTGGCAATGATCCGGCCTAACGCGGCGGGAGATCGGCCGGAGTGTCGACGTCGTCAGGTGTCCCGGTGTCGTCACAGATCACCTCGACCACCTCGTCGCTATGGGCGCGCAAATACGGCCGGGCGCCATGGTCGCCCACCGCCAGCCGGGTGACGCCGGCAAAGTGCATTTGGGTGAGCAGCACGGGGTGCCGTCGTGCGCCGTCGTAGGTCGCGGTGACGAGAGTGGCGCCGGCGTCGTAGGCGGCGATCACCCGCCGTACCGACTCCGCGCCGAGCCAGGGCATGTCGACCGGCACCACCACGACGGCATCCGCCGTGACCGCGGCGAGTCCGCACCGCAACGAGGAGCCCATTCCGGTGGACCATTCCGGATTGTCGACCACATCGGCGCCGTCGACGTCGATCGCCGCGGCGCCCGCGACGACGATGACCGGCCGGCAGCCGCCGTCGCGGAGCAGCCGGACCGCGCGGTCGACGAGCCGTTCGCCCTGATAGGTCGCAAGCGCCTTGGCCGAACCGAACCGGCGGCCGGCGCCGGCCGCGAGCACCAGACCGGCCGGCGCGCTCAACCGACGCTCTCGCGTGCCGCAGCCCCGTGGATCCGCCCCTGCGCGTCGGCGAGTCGCCGTCCCGAGCCGCCCCAGCGCAGCGCGATGATCTCCGCGGCGACCGACACGGCCGTCTCCGCGGGCGTCCGGGCCCCGAGGTCGAGACCGATCGGCGACGCGAGGCGGTCGAGTTCGGCCTCAGCGAGGCCGAGTTCGCGCAGCTTCGCGAGCCGGTCGTCGTGGGTCCGCCGGCTGCCCATGGCGCCGATGTAGGCGGCCGGCGTACGCAACGCCACCTCCAGCAGCGGTACGTCGAACTTCGGGTCGTGGGTAAGGACGCAGACGACCGTCCGGTTGTCCACCCGCCCGGCCGACGCCTCGGCGGCGAGGTAGGTGTGCGGCCAGGAGACGACCACTTCGGCCGCCTGCGGAAAGCGTTTGCTGGTGGCGAACACCGGACGGGCGTCGCAGACCGTGACCCGGTAGCCGAGGAACGTTCCGATCGAGGCGACGGCGGCGGCGAAGTCGATGGCGCCGAAGACGAGCAGCCTCGGCGGGGGCGCGAAGGACTGTACGAAGACGGCCAGGTCGTCGCGCCGACGCTCGCCATCGGCCCCGTAGCGTCGTATGTCGGTCATGCCTTGCTCGAGCATGCCGCGGGCGTCGTCGACGACGGCCACGTCGAGGCCCGTCGAACCCAGTGATCCGGTCACGGCGTCCGGTCCGATCAGGATCCGGGTGCCGACCGGCCGTGGCCCGGAGATGATCGTGGCAATGGCCACCGGCCGCTGGCCGGTCACGGCGTCGTTGATCGCCTCGAGTTCGCCGAGCCGGCCGGCGGTGACCGGTTCGACGAGGACGTCGATGATCCCGCCGCACGTCAGCCCCACCGCAAAGGCGTCGTCGTCGCTGACGCCGTAGCGCTCGAGCACCGGAACGCCGCTGGCGATGACCTCCTGCGCAAGTTCGTAGACCGCACCCTCGACGCAGCCGCCGGAGACGCTGCCGACCGCCTCCCCGTCGGCCGACACGGCCATTGCCGCACCCGGCAGTCTCGGTGCGCTGCGGAACGTGGCGACGACGGTCGCAGTCGCACAGCCTCGACCGCTGCGGCACCAGGTGAGTACGTCGGTCAGGACCTCACGCACGACGGGGTCCCCGGCGCGACGTGGCTCGGCGGACCGTCAGACTGGCCACACCGGCGACCCTACCCGCGAAGCAGCGTTCTGAAGGGGCCTTCCCGGCGCCGGACGGTGGCCGGGCAGTGGCCCGGAGGTAGCCTGACCGGGTGCGGCGCCTGTTACTGACTCCTCGCTGGTTGGTGCGCCACGTCATCGCCGTGGCGTTGATCATCACCTTCCTGCGGCTCGGCTGGTGGCAGTGGACCCGCGCCGAATCCGGCAATGTGCTCAGCTACGGCTATACCTTCGAGTGGCCGCTCTTCGCGCTGTTCGTCATGTTCATGTGGTGGAAGATGCTGCACTTCGAGCGTCGCCCGCCGACGCCGGAGGAAGCCCAGCGACGCCGCGAGCCCAAACCGAAGAAGGCCCGCCGCCCGCCTGCTCCGCCGGCACCGCCCCCGTCGACCGACGAGGAACCGGACGAGGAACTCGCCGCCTACAACCGCTACCTCGCCTCGCTGTCGGAGAGCGACCGCCCCAAATCCGACTGAGCCGCCCGGTCAGATCCAGGAGGAGAACCACATCCGGGCCTGCCAGTCGGCGTAGGTGATCTTCTGGCCGGTGAGGATCGGCCAGAGCCAGGCGAAGTTGACCACCACCACCGCGAGGTAGGCGCACAGCACAAGCAGGCCGACCTTGCGACGCGTCGGACTGGCGTCGGACGGGCCGAGCGCGGCGCCAAGCATCAGGGTGATCCCGATGATCAGGAACGGTACGAGCGGCGTCATGTAGAAGAGGAACATCGTGCGCGCGGTGTTCTCCAACCACGAACCCCAGCCCGCGGCGAACGCCATCAGTACGGCGCCCGCCCGCCAGTCGCGACGGGCGATCAGCAGCCACACCATCCACACCAGCGCGGGCAGAAAAGCCCACCACAGGGCCGGCGTTCCGATCGAGAGGACCTCCCGGACGCAGCTCTTCGACCCGCACCCGGTGACGTGCTGCGGGTAGTAGTAGTCGACCGGGCGTCCGTCGACGAGCCAGCTGTAGGGCAGCGAGCGGTACGGGTGGAAGCTCGAGAGCCCTTCGTGGAAGTTGAGCATCTCGGAGTGGTAGTGCCACAGCGAGCGCAGCACACCCGGCACGAACCCCCAATGCGTCGCCCGGCCGTCCGCCCAGTGGCGTTCGTAGCCGTTCTCGCCCAGGAACCAGCCGGTCCAGGTCAGCAGATAGGTGACCAGCGGGGCCACGACGAGGGAGAGGACAGTGCCAGGCAGGTCGCGCCCCGCCGTCGCCGCGGTCGGGTGACGCGCTCCGGCCGACTTGCGCGCGCCCCGGTCCCAGAACACCGACAGCACCGCGAATCCGGCGAGGAACCAGACACCGCTCCATTTCACGCCGCACGACGCGCCGAGCAGAACCCCGCCGGCCAGCCGCCACGGCCGCGGGCCGAGCCACGGCCCGAATCCGGCGACGCCACCGGCGGGCACGGCCTCGGCGAGTCGTGCGCGCACCTGGTCGCGATCGATGACCAGGCAGGCGAACCCGGCGAGGATGAAGACCTGCAGGTAGATGTCGAGCAGCGCGGTGCGGCTCTGGACGAGCGACAACCCGTCGAGGGTGAGGAGCAGCCCGGCGGCGCCGGCGAGCAGCGTCGACCGGGTCATCCGGCGGACGACCCGGATCAGGATCACGACGGCGACGGTCCCGGCGATCGCGGACGGGATGCGCCAGCCGTAGGCATTGTTGCCGAAGATCGCGACACCGACGGCGATGCACCACTTCCCCAGTGGCGGATGGACGACGAAGAGCCGCGCCGGATTGTTCTCATAGCCTTGGCGCAGCAGTTCGACGGCGTTGGTGGTGTAGTAGATCTCGTCGAAGACCTTCATGCCGGGGAAGCCGACCGACCAGAGCCGCAGGACGGCTGCGACGGCTCCGACCGCCAGCGTCACCGCCCAGCCAGGGCCGGGCCGGGGCAGCGGCTGCGGGCGCAGGCGCTCGGGTGCGGACAACGGCGCGACCGGCGGGCCGGGATCTGCGGCGGAGTCGATCGCCGCGTCGGATGCCGTGACCGCCATGGGGAGATGGTAGGTGCCGGGCCGGGCGCGATCCTCGCCCGGCGCGGCCGGACGCCGCCACCCGTACGCTGACCGCGTGGACCCGGGCACGTTGATACTGGCCGGCGCACCGCTCGGGGACGTCCGCGACGTCAGCCCACGGCTGCGGGACGCGCTGGACGGAGCCGATCTGGTCGCGGCCGAGGACACCCGCCGGTTGTCGCGTCTCGTCGCCGACCTCGGCATCGCCCGGCCTGCCCGGGTCGTCTCCTACTTCGACGGCAACGAGGAGTCCCGGACCCCGGAGCTTGTCGACCAGCTGCGCGCCGGCCGGGACGTGCTCCTGATCACCGATGCGGGAATGCCGTCGGTCTCCGACCCGGGATACCGGCTGGTGAGCGCCGCGACCGACGCCGGCGCGCGGGTCACCTGCCTGCCCGGCCCGTCGGCGGTGACGACGGCGCTGGCGGTGTCCGGGCTGCCGAGCGACCGGTTCTGCTTCGAGGGCTTCCTGCCCCGTCGTCCCGGTCGGCGGCGGCAGGCCCTGGAGGGTCTTCGCGCCGAGCGGCGGACGCTGGTCGTCTTCGAGGCGCCGCACCGCCTGGCCGCGATGCTGGCGGACGCGGCCGAGGTGTTCGGCGACCGTCCCGCCGCGGTGTGCCGGGAGCTCACCAAGACCCACGAGGAGGTGCGCCGCGGCGGACTCGTCGAACTGGCCGAGTGGGCACAGGGCGGCGTCCGCGGGGAGGTCACCGTTGTCATCGGCGGGGCACCGGCTCCGCCCCCGCAGGACGATCCGGCGGTGCTCGCCGCGCTAGTGCGCGACCAGATCGCCGACGGCGTACCCCGCCGCGACGCGATGTCGGCGGTCGCCCGCTCAGCCGGCGTACCCCGGCGGGTGGTCTACGACGCCCTGCTCACCGCGGATCGCGGGCCGGCGCCCGACTGACGGCCTGTTACAACCAGCCGTTGCGACGGAAGCCGCGGTAGAGCAGCAGGCAGATCGCGGCGATCAGGACGAGAACCATCGGGTAGCCGAGTTTCCAGTGCAGCTCCGGCATGTAGCGGAAGTTCATCCCGTAGATGGCGCAGATCGCGGTCGGGACGGCCGCGATCGCCACCCAGGCCGAGATCCGCCGCATGTCCTCGTTCTCGGCCATCGTGACCCGGGCGAGGCAGGCCTGCAGAATCGACGAGAGCAACTCGTCGAAACCGCTGATCTGGTCGCGCACCCGGGTGAGGTGGTCCTCGACGTCGCGGAAGTATTCGCGGATGTCGTCCGGTACGCCGGACAGGTGGCGCTCGGCGAGCATGCGCAGCGGCCCGGTCAGCGGAAGCACGGCGCGCCGGAGTTCGAGCACCTCGCGCTTGAGCTGGTAGATCCGCTCGACGTCCTGCGACCGCTGCGGCGAGAAGACCGACGTCTCGATCTCGTCCACGTCGACCTCGACGTCGGCGGCGACCGCGAGGTAGTCGTCCACGACGTGGTCGGCGACGGCGTAGAGCACGGCCGTCGGACCGTGCTCGAGCAGACCCGGATCGGTGTCGAGGCGGTGGCGCACCGCGCCGAGAGCGCTGTGCTTCCCGTGCCGCACGGTGATCGCGAAGTTCGGTCCGGTGAAGACCATGACCTGGCCGGTGTTGACGATCTCGCTGGTCGCGGTCAGTGCCTCGTGCTCGACGTACTCGACCGTGACGAAGACGACGAACAGCGTGTCGTCGTAGCGCTCGAGCTTCGGCCGCTGATGGGCGTTGACGGCGTCCTCGACGGCGAGCGGGTGCAGGTCGAATTCGGCGGCGATACCGGCGAACTGCTCGGCGGTCGGCTCATGCAGGCCGAGCCAGACGAAACCGTCCTTCTCCCGGGCGGTCCGGGCTGCTTCGGCGTAGCCGCCGGTGAGCGGCGCTCGCTGCCCGTCGACGTAGAGGCCGCAGTCGACGACACACTCCCGGACATCGGCGGCCGCGGCGACGGTGCCGCGCGAGGTCGGGTGCCGACGGCCGATCGGCCGCCGGGTGATCTTCAGAGGGCTACTCATGGGACGCCTCCGCTCGACAAAGGGCGAACGCGCACGCCGTTCCCGGCACCTCAAAGGGACTACGCCGACGGACTGCGCTGGGAGCGGGGCTCTCAGGCGACGCGGCGAGGGGACGGTGTGCGCACGGGACTCGGATGGTCACCGGTACTCACGTGCCACCACCTCCTCGCGCTCGTTCCGCCCGTGAACCTTCTGAATGCTACACGCGACGACGACGCCGGCATCGACGGCTGGTGATCTTGGTCGGAGCAAAGCACCCTTTGTCGGGTGTTTATGCCCGACGGCGTACGGCGAGCGGAGAGCGTACGGAGCCGATCACTACGCTGGGTCGCATGACCAGCGGGAGGCACATTCTCACGGCCGTCGCCTGGCCCTACGCCAGCGGACCGCGCCACATCGGCCACGTCGCGGGCTTCGGGGTCCCGTCCGACGTCTTCAGCCGCTACCAGCGGATGGCCGGCAACCGTGTCCTGATGGTCAGCGGGACCGACGAGCACGGGACGCCGATCCTCGTCGCCGCGGACAACGAGGGCGTGCCGCCGCTGGAGCTCGCCGACCGCTACAACCGGATGATCGCCGAAGACCTGCAGTCACTCGGCCTGTCCTACGACCTGTTCACCCGTACGACGACCCGCAACCACGAGGCGGTGTCGCAGGAGATCTTCCTCGGCCTCTACAAGAACGGCTACGTCTTCCCCAAGACCGCGATGGGTGCCATCTCCCCGTCGACGGGCCGCACCCTGCCGGACCGTTACATCGAAGGGACCTGCCCGATCTGCGGGTACCCCGAGGCCCGCGGCGACCAGTGCGACAACTGCGGCAACCAACTCGACCCGATCGACCTCATCAACCCGAGATCACGGATCAACGGCGAGGAGCCGACCTTCGTCGAGACCGAGCACTTCTTCCTCGACCTGCCGGCGTTCGCCGACGCGCTCGAGGAGTGGCTGCGGTCGCGACAGGGCTGGCGGCCCAACGTGCTGAAGTTCTCGCTCAACCTGCTCGCCGACCTCAAGCCCCGCGCCTACACCCGCGACCTGGACTGGGGCGTGCGGGTGCCCCTGGACGGCTGGCGCGACCGGCCGGACAAGCGCATCTACGTCTGGTTCGACGCCGTGGTCGGCTACCTGTCGGCGTCGATCGAATGGGCCCGGCGCAGTGGCGACCCCGATGCCTGGCGGGCCTGGTGGCAGAACCCCGACGCGCGGTCCTACTACTTCATGGGCAAGGACAACATCGTCTTCCACGCCGAGATCTGGCCGGCACAGCTGCTCGGCTACGACGGTGAAGGCTCCCGGGGCGGTACGCCGGGATCGCTCGGCCGGCTGAGCCTGCCCGACGAGATCATCTCGAGCGAGTTCCTCACCATGGAGGCCCGGAAGTTCTCGTCGTCCCGCGGCGTCGGCATCCTGGTGCGCGACTTCCTCTCCCGCTACGACGCCGACGCGTTGCGCTACTACCTCGCGGTCGCCGGCCCCGAGACCCATGACACGGACTTCACCTGGTCGGAGTTCCTGCGCCGCAACAACGACGAACTCGTCGCCGGGTGGGGCAACCTGGTCAACCGGTCGGTGTCGATGGCGGCCAAGAACATCGGCAGCGTGCCCGAGCCCGGCGAGCTGTCCGATGTGGACAGAGAGATTCTCGCCGCCTCGCGGCACTCCTTCGACACCGTCGGCGGCCTGCTCGCGAAGTCACGGCAGAAGGCGGCCATCACCGAGGTGATGCGGGTCGTCGGCGACGCCAACAAGTACCTCTCCGACCAGGCGCCCTGGAAGCTGCGCACGTCCGACCCGGCCCGGATGGAGTCGGTGCTGCACGTCGCGCTGCAACTCGTCGACAACTGCAAGGCGATGCTCACGCCGTTCCTCCCGCATTCGGCGCAGCAGGTGCATGAGCTGCTCGGCAACACGAGCCGATGGACGAGCAGTCCGGAGCTCCGCGAGGTCGACGAGGAGGGCGGCCGGCGCTACAGCATCCTCACCGGTGACTACGACACCGAGGCACGGTGGGCGTCGATACCGATCCGCCCGGGAACGCCGCTGCGGCCGCCGACGCCGGTCTTCACCAAGCTCGACCCGTCGATCGTCGACGAGGAGCTCGCCCGGCTCACCGACCGGGCCTGATCCGCGGTGAGTGGTTCGCGCGAGCGGGCCGTGCCACCGCCGGCGCCGCAGCCATTGCCCGCCGACGCGGTCGACTCGCACTGCCACCTCGACGCGATGGGCTGCCGGGACGACGCCGACGTCGCCCGTGCGGTCGCCGCGGCGCAGGCGGTGGGGATCCGGCGGGTGGTGACCGTCGGCGACACCATCGCCAGCTCGCGCTGGTGCGCGGAGGCGGCGGCGGGTCATCCCGATGTCCACGCCGCGGTCGCCGTACACCCCAACGAGGTCGGCGAGCTGACCGAGGACGGCTACGCCGAGCTGGCCCGACTCGCAGCACTTCCGCAGGTACGCGCCGTGGGGGAGACGGGGCTCGACTACTACTGGGGACGGGTGGACCCCGCGGCGCAGAAGGAGGCCTTCCGGCGGCACATCGCGCTGGCGAAGGACGTCGGCAAGCCGCTGGTGATCCACGACCGCGACGCGCACGACGACGTGTTGGCGATCCTCGACGAGGAGGGCGCGCCGCAGGCGACCGTCATGCACTGTTTCTCCGGGGACCGGGCGCTGGCGCAACGCTGTGTCGACGCCGGCTACGTGCTCAGCTTCGCCGGCACGGTGACGTTCAAGAACGCGCCGGCGTTGCGGGAGGCGGCCGCGCTGGTCCCGCCCGGGCAACTGCTCGCGGAGACCGACGCGCCGTTTCTCACCCCGATGCCCTATCGCGGCCGGCCCAACGCGCCGTATCTGCTGCCGCTCACGATCGGCGTTCTCGCCGAGGTCACGGGCACGCCGCTGGCCGACCTGTGCACGACGATGACCCGCACGGCCGAGGCTCTTTTCGGCCCCTTCTGAGGTAGCTTGGGCGCGCAGGGCAAGGAGGATCCAGTGGCCACCGTCAGCGTCCGCTACATCGTGCACGACGTCGACGCCGCGATCGCGTTCTACTGCGAGCGGCTCGGCTTCCGCGAAGTGATGCACCCGGCTCCCGCCTTCGCCATGCTCGTGCGCGGCGACCTGCGTCTCCTGCTCAGTGCGGCGGGCGCGCCGGGCGCCCCCGGCGGTGGATCTCAGGCGATGCCCGACGGGACGCGTCCCGAGCCGGGCGGGTGGAACCGGATCTCGCTCGAGGTGTCCGACCTCGCGGCACAGGTCGACGCACTGCGTCGGGCCGGGGTGCACTTCCGCAACGACATCGTGACCGGCGTCGGCGGCAACCAGATCCTGCTCGACGACCCGTCCGGCAATCCGGTCGAGCTGTTCGAACCCACGTTGCCCGAGGCGTCGCTGTCCTCGTCCTGACGCCGTACTCGTCGGCGGCTGCCGCACCATTCCGCGTGAACGTGACGTCGACGCGGCTGGAGCGCTTGACCGTGACGTTCACGCGGAATGGAGTGTCCCCCGCGTTCTCGTTCGGCATCAACGTGACGTTGATGCCGCTAGAAGGCTTGAACGTGACGTCAAGCCGAACGGAGGGCTGCCGGAGCCAGAGGCGATGAGATGGGCGGCGAATTTCGATTGCCGGAACCGGAAGAGCATCGGTACGGTTCTCCGCGTCGTGACCCGCTTGGAGGAGGTGAGGCCCGTGAAGACTGCAACTCGATCGGTGCTCCCCTTCGCGTTCACGATCGCGCGACAGCTGTAGGTGTCGCCGGGAGCGCCTCACGCAGGCACTCTCGAAGGGCACCACCATGCATCTGAACTTTGTCGCGGAGATATCGCTGGACGGCGTGGTCGACCGCAGCTTCACCGTCGGGGAGGTTCCCGGCGTCCTCTGGTCGCCGCCGTCCGCGGCTCCCGGCACTCCGCTTCTGCTCATGGGCCACGGAGGTGGCCTGCACAAGCGGGCGCCGGGCCTGCTCGCGCGCGCCCGGCAGGCGGTCGTGCGTGACGGGTTCCACGTCGCGGCGATCGACGCGCCCGGCCACGGCGAACGCTCCCGCTCGCACCAGGATCAGCAGTGGGTGGATGCGATGCTCCGCGCCCGGGAAGCGGGCGAACCGCTCGCGCCGATCATTGCCCCGTTCAACGGCTCGCTGGTCGAGCGCGCCGTACCGGAGTGGCAGGCGACGATCGACGCGCTGCAGTCGCTGCCCGAGATCGGTGCCGACGCGCCGATCGGGTTCTCTGGCATGACGCTTGCGAGTGCAACCGGAATCGCCCTCGCGGTAGCCGATCCGCGTATCCGCGCGGCGATCTTCGGGGGCGTGTTCGGGTACGACGCCGTGCTGCAGGCGGCGCGGAAGGTCACGATCCCGATCGAATTCCTGCTGCCGTGGGACGACGACGAGATTGATCGCGAGTCCGGCCTGGCGCTGTTCGACGCGTTCGCGTCGGAGGAGAAGACGCTGCTCGCGTTCCCGGGCTCGCACTTCCGCGTGCCGGCGGAGCGGATCGACACGCGGTTCTTCGCGCGGCAGTTCGGCGGGTAGGGCGGCTCGTTCGTTCGGCATCAACGTGACGTTGATGCCGCTAGATGGCTTGAACGTGACGTTCAGCCGAGCGCGAATGGCAGGGGAATGGCAGGGCCCGGCGGACCATGGCCGGATCTCAGGGTTGCGTTCGGGGCGATCCCTGATGTGCGGCCCCCTTGCCCGCCGACAGCATCGACGAGGAAGGGAGGCGGCCATGAGTGAGGTGCAGGAGGTGGGGTTTACCCCACCCCGGTTCCGGATAGCAGCCCCATCGTCATCGGCCGCCGTGACCGGAAGCCTGAAGTGGTCAGGCGATCGAGAGAGGACGACGGCGATGGCGGAGTACGGAGCAGGACGGGCAGGTGCGCGATGACCGCACTTGCCCTCGTCGCGGCGGTCGCGGCGGCGCTCTGTTACGCGGTCGCGGCGGCTGTCGAGCAGATCCAGGCCGAGGCCGACCGGGGCCGCGACCGCGTCCGCTCGTTCCTGCTCTGGCGGCTGATGCACCAGCGCCGCTGGTTGGTCGGCTTCGGCGTCGGCGGACTCGGCGCCGGGCTGCACGTGTTGGCCGTCGCCCTCGCGCCGTTGGCGCTCGTCCAGCCGATCGTCGTGCTGACGGTGGTGTTCGCGGTGCCGTTGGGTGCGGCGCTGCGCCGCCGCCGGCCGGCGGCGACCGAGATGGTCGCGGCGATCGCCGTGGCGGCAGGACTCGCGATCGTGGTGACGACGGTACGGACGACCACGGACGTTCCCCGGCCGGCCGGAGGTTCGGTGGCACTCGCCGCCGTCATCATCGCCTGCTGCGTCACGCTGATCCTGCTGGTGGCCGCGCGGCTGTCCGGCGCCGCGCGCACCGTCCTCCTCGCCGGTGGCGCCGCAGCGCTGTTGGGCCTCGGCTCGGCGCTGGCCCGCACCCTGCTGGCCTCCGATCTGTCCTGGGCGACGATCGTCGCGTGGGGTACGCCGCTGCTCGCCGGCTGCGCGATCGCCGGAACCTCGCTGGAGCAGACGGCGTACAAGTCCGGTCGGCTCGCCGTCACCGTCGCGGTGATGACGGTGATCGACCCGCTGGTGGCGATCGGGATCGGCGCCGGCGCGCTCGGCCAGCCCGTCCGGTTCACGATGCCCGCCGTCACGGCGCTGGCCGCCGCGATGGTGGTGACCGGCGTGATCACCCTGGCGCGGCACACCTTCCCGGCGGTGCCCGTCGCTCAACCCGAGCCGGTCCGGCGCGCCGTCGTACCGGTGGGGGCCGCACGATGACCATCACCTGCGAGCGGGGCGGCGTCCCGGACCCGGTCCGGGACGCCGTCTCTGCACCACCGGCCCGGTCGGGCGGCCGGCAGATCCGTACGGCGCTCCTGTGGGTCGGCGGCGCCGCGACCTGCGGACTCCTCGGCTGGCAGCTGCACACCGTCGACCTGTCGACCCTCGGGTCGATGCGCGCCGGGTGGGTGGCGCTCGTGGTGACCGCGATGGTGCTGTCGCTGCTGGGCGCGGCGTACAACCTCATCGGCTTCACCCCGACCAGGCTCCCGGTCCGGCGGACCGTGGCGGTGCAGACGGCGGCGTCGTTCACGCGAGTGCTCACCCCGTCGGGCATGGGCGGCAACGTGGTCAACGCGCAATACCTGCGGCGCCACGGCACCCCGACCCCGCTGGCCGTGGCGTGCGTCGCGATCGCGCAGCTGGGCCAGTTCGCGATGACGATCGTGCTGGTCGCGCTGCTCGGTCTGGCCACCGGGCTCGGGCACCGGCCTCGGCGGCAACCTGCCGATCGTGGCCGCGGTCCTGGGCGGGCTCGTGCTGCTGGCCGGCGCGCTCGCCGTGGTGGGCCGCCGGGTGCCGCGGGTCGGCGCGCTGCTCGACGGACCTCGCGCCAGCCTCGCCATGCTGGTCGAGCATGCCCGGCGGCGGCCGCTGAGGGTCGCGATCGGGCTGGGCGGATCGCTCCTGCTCACGGTCGCGCTCGTCGGCGCGCTGGAGGCGAGCGTCCACTCCTTCGGGGGCAACGTCAGCCTGCTCACGGTCGCCGTGGTGTTTCTGACCGGCTCCGCGGTCGGCTCGATCGTCCCGACCCCCGGCGGGATCGGCGCCGTCGAGTCGTCGCTGATCGCCGGGCTCACCGCCGCCGGGCTGGCCTCCGCGATCGCCGTTCCGGCGGTCCTGCTGTTCCGGCTGGTGACGGTGTGGCTGCCGCTGCCGATCGGGTGGGCATCGCTGCGTTCGCTACGCCGGCGCGGACACCTGTGACCGGCCGGGCAGGCTCGCCTCGGCGAGGGTGTGCTGCGGATCGACTCCCTCGTCGAGGATCCGACCCAGTGCCGCCAACAGGGGGAGCGCGTCGGGGCCGAGCCGGTCCGTGGCCCGCAGCGCGGTGCCCAGTTCGGCGGCGAGGGGAAGGGCCGCCGCCCCCTCGACGGTCTGACCCGCGCGGTGCATGACCGTGAGCGCGGCGCGGGGCCGTTCCCCGGCGCCGATGCGGGCGCCGTACACCTTGTTGCGGCCGGACAGCCCGGTCACCTCGAGGTCGCCCGCGCCGGGCAGGCCGTAGATCGTCGCCGGGTCGCCGCCGAGCGCATCGCTCAGGGACCGCATCTCGACCAGCGCCCGGGCGAACACGGCGGACTTGAGGTTGTGCCGCGGCGAACCGGTCGCGTCGCCGAGCCCGTCGCAGATGCCGAGGGCGATCGCGTAGACGTTCTTCATCGCCGCGGCGATCTCGACACCGACGACGTCGGCGGAGGTTTCGATGCGATAGTTGTCGGTCGCCAGCAGCGAGGCGACCTGCCGCAGCGCGGCCGGATCGTCGCTCGCATAGGTGGTCGCGGTCGGGTCGTCGGACGCGACCTCGTTGGCCTTGCAGGGTCCGCCGGCGACGATCAACGGGATGCCGGCTCCCAGGACCTCGCGCAGCAGCGGCGGGAAGAGCGCGACGGCGCCGTCGCGATCGCGACCGAAGCCCTTCGTCGTCACGAGCACCGGCGTGCCGGGGCGCAGGTGGTCGGCGGCCTGCCCGGCGATGTCCAGCGCACCGTCGGAGGAGATCGCGAGTACGACGAGGTCGGCGCCCGCGAGTGCGTCCGGCAGGTCCTCGGCGGCGTAGGTGGCGACCGCGCGATCCACCCGCAGGCCGAGCCGCGGATGCTGCTCGTCCCGCCTGATGGCGGCCAGAATGTCGGTGTCCAGCGACGTTCCCCACAGCCGGACCCGATGGCCACGCGCGACGGCGGGTGTGGTGAGCGCGGTGCCCATGGCACCGGCTCCGAGGATCGTGACGGCGTGCGTCATCCGGTTCCCTTCGCGGTCGACGTGGCCCGCTCCAGCAGCGGGAAGATCTCCGCGAGCTGCGGATAGAGGCGGCGGTACGCCGCATACAGCGGCTCGTAGGTCTCGTCGGCGTCGCGCGGCTCGACGACTCGGGTGAACGACGCCATGGCCGCACCGGCGGCGGCGATGTCCGCCTCGCCGTGCAGTCCGATCGCCGCGGCGCCGAGCATCGCGGCGCCGAGCGCGCTCACCTCCTCCTCCGCGCACACCTGCACCGGTCGCCGGGTGACGTCGGCGACGATCTGCAACCACAGGTCGCTCCGGCTGCCCCCGCCCATCGCGCGGAACTCGGTGATCGCTCCCGCCTCGCCGTCGTGCCACGACTCGAGGCCGTCGATCTGCAGTCGCAGCTCGAGCGCGGTCGACTCGAGGATCGACCGGTAGAGGTGCGGGCGGCCGTGACTGCCGCGCCACCCGACCACCGCCCCGCGGGCGAGCGGATCCCAGTACGGCGTCTGGGCGCTGTTCCAGTAGGGCAGGGTCAGCAGACCGTCCGACCCGGGCGGTACTTCGCTTGCCGCCCGGGCGGTTTCGGCGTCCGGGACGCCGTCGTCGGAGCCGCCGCCGAACTTCTCCTCGAGCCACCGCACGAGGTAGGTGCACGACGACAGCAGCATCTCGCCGGTGTACGCCGTCGGCAGCGGGTTGATCAGGGTGCGGAACTGGCGGCCCCACCCGTAGTCGGCCAGGTGGATGCCGGTGGCCATCGCCGTACCCAGGTTGAGGTACGCCGGCCCGGGTGCGGTGACGGCGGCACCGAGCCCGGCGCACTGCCCGTCCCCGGCGCCGGCGACGACCGGGATGCCGGCCGGCAGGCCGAGCTCGTCGGCGAGCCGCGGGTGCAGCTTCTCGACGATGTCCCCGGGAGCCACCAGCTCGGGCAGCTGGGCGGCGTCGACCCCGGCGATCTCGAGCAGTTCGGGTGCCCACCGGCGGGTGCGCATGTCGAGTAGGCCGAGCGGGTCGGCGGACGCGACGCTGGTCGCGTAGCGGTCGGTGAACCGCCACAGCAGGTAGCCGCCGGTGTCGACGACGCGGTGGCTGCGGGGCAGCGTCTCGGGCTCGTTCCGGCGCAGCCAGGCGAGTTTGTAGAGGGCGGGCGTCACGTCCGGCGGCTTCCCGGACAGGGCGTGCACGGCCTCGGTGCCGTAGTCGGCGATCTCCGCGCCGGCCCGGCCGTCGACCCACAGCAGCGCGGGCCGGATCGGGTCGCCGGCGTCGTCGAGACAGGCGAAGGATTCCCGCTGGTGGGTCACACCGATCGCCCCGATCCGGGTGCGGTCGACCTGCCCCACGGCGTCGCCGAGCGCGGCCAGGGTGGCGCTCCACCAGTCCCGCGGATCCTGCTCATGCCAGCCGGGATGCGGCATCGCCATCGGCAGGCTGCGCCGGCCGACCGCGACGGACCGACCGGCGGCGGTGTAGACCACCGCCTTGACCGCGGTCGTCGAGGCATCGATCCCGACGACCAGCGGCGAATTCTGGGCACTCATGTGGGGGCAGCGTACCGACCTGACCTCGGCCGACCTGTAGACCTAGACGGGTGGATGACGGGTTGCTCGGGCCGACCGACGTAAGGCGGCTGGCGGCGGGCCTCGGCCGGTCGCCGACCAAGGCGCTGGGTCAGAACTTCGTGCACGACGCCAACACCGTGCGCCGGATCGTGCGCACCGCCGCGCTGCGCCCCGACGACGTCGTCCTCGAGATCGGCCCGGGTCTCGGCTCGCTCACCCTGGGGCTACTGCCCGCCGCCGCGGCGGTGATCGGTGTGGAGATCGACCCGGTCCTCGCCGCCGCGCTGCAGTCCACAGTGGACGAGCGCCTTCCGGCGTACGGCGACCGGCTCACCGTGGTCACCGCCGATGCGCTGACGTTGCAGTCGGTGCCGGGCGAGCCGACGGCGCTGGTCGCCAACCTGCCCTACAACGTCGCCGTACCGGTGCTGCTGCATCTGCTGGAACTGCTGCCGTCGCTGCGTCGGGGCCTGGTGATGGTGCAGGCCGAGGTCGCCGCGCGGCTCGCCGCACCGCCGGGATCGCGCACCTACGGCGTGCCGTCGGCGAAGACGGCGTGGTACGCCGAGGTCGCCCGCGCCGGAGCGGTGCCGCGCAGCGTCTTCTGGCCCGTCCCGAACGTCGACTCCGGCCTGGTGTCCTTCCTGCGCCGCGACCCGCCCGCCGGCGCGGATCGGGCGGCGACCTTCGCCGTGATCGACGCGGCGTTCGCCCAGCGGCGTAAGACCCTGCGCTCGGCCCTGGCCGGCTGGGCCGGGTCGCCCGCCCGCGCCGAAGCGGCGCTGCGTAGCGCCGGGGTCGACCCGGGTCTGCGCGGCGAGGCGCTCGACGTCGCCGCCTTCGCCCGCATTGCCGCCGTAGGCCCGACCCCGCCCGGGAGCTAGCATCGGCGCAGGCGCCCAGCCGACCGAAATCAGCCGACCGAAATCCGCGCAAGGAGGACTCGCAGATCGTGACGCGTCTGGTCGGTGTGCCGGAACCGGTCACCGTCCGGGTCCCCGCCAAGGTCAATCTCCACCTCTCCGTCGGGGAACCGCGCCCCGACGGCTACCACGACCTGGTCACCGTCTTCCATGCCATCTCGCTCTACGACGAGGTGACCGCGACCCCTGCCCACGACCTCACGCTGACCGTGCACGGCGAGGGCGCCGCCGAGCTGCCCGACGACGCGGACAACCTCGCCTGGCGGGCGGCCGCGCTGCTGGCCCGGCGAACCGGGGTCGATCCGGCCGTGCGGCTCGACCTGTCGAAGGGAATCCCGGTCGCCGGCGGGCTGGCCGGGGGAAGCGCGGACGCCGCGGCGACCCTCGTCGCCTGCGACGCGCTCTGGGGCACCGGGCTGGCCCGCACGGAGCTGCTCGAGCTCGCCGCCGAGCTCGGCAGCGACGTCGCGTTCGCCCTGACCGGCGGGACCGCGCTGGGCACCGGCCGCGGTGACCAGCTCACCCCGGTGCTGGCCGCCGGACGCTGGCACTGGGTGCTCGGGATCGCCGACGGCGGCCTGTCCACCCCCGCGGTCTACGCCGAGCTCGATCGGCTCCGCGAGAAGCGGAACGCCGCCCGCATCGGCGCGCCGGACGGACTCATCAACGCGCTGCGCACCCGCGACCCCGCCCGCCTCGGGCAGCTGCTGGCCAACGACATGGCGGCCGCGGCCCGGTCGCTGCGGCCGTCGCTGGCCCGCACGTTGCGGGCCGGCGACGAGCTCGGCGCGCTCGGCGGCGTCGTCTGCGGGTCCGGGCCGACCTGCGCCTTCCTGGTGCGGTCCGCCGGACGCGGCGATCCGGCTGGCCGCGGCGCTGTCCGGGACCGGGGTGTGCCGCACCGTGCGGACCGCGCACGGCCCGGTCTCCGGTGCCCGGCTCGTCGGCGAGGGCGGCTAGCCGGTGCCGGCCAACCTGGTCAATCTCGAATCGGTCGGCAAGGCGTTCGGTGCCGCGCCGGTGCTCACCGACGTCTCCCTCGGCGTCGCCGCGGGGGAGCGGATCGGGGTCGTCGGCCGCAACGGCGGCGGCAAGACCACCCTGCTCGAGGTGATCACCCGGCGGGAGCGGCCGGACAGCGGCCGGGTCACCCACGCCCGCGGCCTGCGGCTCGGCGTACTGCCGCAGGGCCCGGCCCTGCCGGAGACCGGCACGGTGCGCGAGGTGGTGCTGCACGCCGACGCGTTCGCCGCCGAGCACGAGTGGGCCGGCGACGCGGGCGTCCGCGCGGTGCTCGACGGGCTGGGGCTCCCCGGCCTGGGCCTCGACTCGGACGTGTCGGCGATGTCCGGTGGTGAACGGCGCCGGGTCGCCCTGGCCGCCCGGCTGGTGCACGACAGCGACCTGCTCGTGCTCGACGAGCCGACCAACCATCTCGACGTGGAAGGCGTGTCGTGGCTCGCCGGGCACCTGAAGTCCCGGCCTGGTGCGCTGCTCGTCGTCACCCACGACCGCTGGTTCCTGGACGAGGTGTGCACCCACACGTGGGAGGTCGCCGACGGCGCCGTCCACCCCTACGACGGCGGGTACGCCGCCTACGTGCTCGCCCGGGCCGAACGGGACCGGCAGGAGGCGGCGTCGGAGGCCCGGCGGTCCAACCTGCTGCGCAAGGAGTTGGCCTGGCTGCGCCGCGGGCCGCCGGCGCGGACGAGCAAGCCGCGGTTCCGGATCGCCGCCGCGCAGGAACTGATCGCCGACGAGCCGCCGGCCCGCGACGCCGTGGCGTTGCAGACCTTCGCGACCCGACGGCTCGGCCGCACGGTCTACGACCTCGAGGACGTGACGGTCCGGCTCGGCGACCGGGTGTTGCTCGACGACGTGTCGTGGCAGGTCGGACCCGGCGACCGGATCGGCGTGGTCGGGGTCAACGGCTCCGGCAAGACGACCCTGCTGCGGCTGCTCACCGGAGACCTCGCGCCGCAGGCCGGCCGGGTCGTGGTCGGCAAGACGGTGCATCCGGCGTACCTCTCCCAGGAGGTCGCCGAGCTGCCCGCCGAGCTTCGGCTGCTCGAGGCGGTGGAGGAGGTGGCCCGCACCGTCACCGTCGCCGGGGTCGATCTGTCCGCGTCGCAGCTGGCGGAGCGCTTCGGCTTCGGCGCGGACCGGCAGTGGACACCGGTCGCGGACCTCTCCGGCGGTGAGCGGCGGCGGCTGCAGCTGCTCCGGCTGCTGATGGCCGGCCCCAACGTGCTGCTCCTCGACGAGCCCACGAACGACCTCGACATCGACACGTTGACCGCGTTGGAGGACCTGCTCGACTCGTGGCCCGGCTCGGTCGTCGTCGTCAGTCACGACAGATATCTGGTCGAGCGGGTCTGCGACACGGTGGTCGCCCTGCTCGGCGACGGATCACTGGCGGCCCTGCCCGGCGGGGTCGAGGACTACCTGGCCCGGCGCCGTACCGTCGCGCGGGCCACCGTCGGCGGGAGCCGGACCCGGCGCGGTGACTCGCGGGGGACCCGCAAGGAGCTGGCCAGGCTCGAGCGCCGGCTCGCCACCCTCGAGCGGTCGGAGGCCCGGCTGCACCGGGAGCTGGCCGCGCACGCGACAGACTACGACCGGGTCGCCCAGCTCGACGCCGAGCTGCGCGAGATCCACACCGAACGGGACACCACCGAGACGGAGTGGCTCGAGCTCTCCGACGACTCGGCGGGGTAGCCGGGCTCAGCGGCCCGGGCGGACCCGCAGGCGCGGCTTCTGCTCCAGATGGGACAGCCCGTTCCAGGCCAGGTTCACCAGATGGGCCGCCACCTGGTCCTTCTTCGGCGAGCGCGCCTCGAGCCACCACTGACCGGTCAACGCCACGCTGCCGACGAGGGCCTGCGAATAGAGCCCGGCGAGCTTCGGGTCGAAGCCGCGTGACTTGAACTCGCGGGCGAGGATGTATTCCACCTGGCTCGCGATGTCGCTGATCAGGCTGGAGAAGGTCCCGGTGCTGCTGGCGACGGGTGAATCGCGGACGAGGATGCGGAAACCGTCGGTCTCCTCCTCGATGTAACCGAGCAGGGTCAACGCCGCCTGCTCCAGCAGCTCCCGCGGCGGCCCGGCGGACAGCGACTCGGTGAACCGGTCGAGCAGCCGGCCCATCTCGCGGTCGACGACGACCGCGTAGAGCCCTTCCTTGCCGCCGAAGTGCTCGTAGACGACGGGTTTGCTCACGCCCGCGCGGGCGGCGACCTCCTCGATGGAGGTGGCGTCGAAACCGCGTTCGGCGAAGAGGGTACGGCCGACGTCGAGCAGCTGCTGGCGGCGTTCCTTGCCGGTCATCCGGACCCGGACCCGCCTGGGTTCGCTCATCGTTCTCCCGTCCTCTCGCCCGGTCCGCCCGGCGTACGACGGGGTTGCGGGATCAGGCCGCGAGCTCCGTCTCCGTGCTGGGCGGCGCGGGCGGCTTGACGAGCTTGCCGGCGATCCGCTCCTTCGACGGCCAGCGGACGTCGGTCGCCCAGCCGAACTTCTCGGTGAACCAGATCAGTCGGGCGGTGGCGTCGAGCTGACCGCGGAGCAGTCCGTGGCGGGCCGCCGTCGGGTCGGCGTGATGGGAGTTGTGCCACGACTCGCCCAGCGAGAGGATCGCCAGCGGCCAGAAGTTCGACGACTTGTCCCGCGAGGCGAACGGCCGTTCGCCGATCGTGTGACAGATCGAGTTGATCGACCACGTGACGTGGTGCAGCACGCTGATCCGGACAAGTCCGGCCCAGAAGAACGCGGTCAGCGCACCGGCCCACGACATCGTCACGAGTCCGCCGATGAGCGCGGGGCCGAAGAGGCTGAAGACGAGGAAGAGCGGGAAGAGCTTGTTGATGCGGGCCAGATCCGGGTTGCGCATCAGGTCCGGGACGAAGCGCTCCTTGTTGGTGCGCTCGCGGTCGAACAGCCATCCGGTGTGCGCGTGGTAGAGGCCCTTGAGCAGCGCACCGGTGGTGGGCCCGTAGCGCCACGGCGAGTGCGGGTCACCCTCTTTGTCGGAGTAGGCGTGGTGGCGGCGGTGGTCGGCGACCCAGCGGATCAACTCGCCCTGCACGGCGAGGCTGCCGCCGGCGGCGAGCGCGATGGTCAGGCCCCGGTTGGCCTTGAACGAGGTGTGGGTGAACAGCCGGTGGTAGCCCATCGTGATGCCGAACCCGGAGACGACGTAGAACCCCAGGAAGATCACGAGATCGGTCCAGGTCAGATCCCCAGCCCCAGAGCACGGGGATGGCGGCGACGAGGGCGACGAAGGGCGCGCCGACGAAGAAGTACAGTGCCGCCTGCTCGGCCGACCCACGTCGACCGGCGACGACCGGCTTGGGTCCGGACCGTTGACGCGCCCGGGTGCGAAGGGTGCCCGGCGACGAGCCCTCATCCATACCGTCGAACTGTGCTGCCTTCGGGGTGGTGACGAGGACGTCGGCCGCAGAGTCCAAAGCAGAGGGCTGTGCTCGGGTCATCGGCATCTCCCTAGCCTTGTGGTCACGACGCTACGCCACCGTAACCTACGGAAGCGTAGGTTTGGCAAGTCGACGCGGTCGGTTTCTTCGTCGGATCGGACGGGGGGTGCGTAGTCGCTACCCGGCCGTGCCACCGGACAAACGCCCGCCCCGGGACCCGGAGCCTCGGTGGACAAAACCCACTACTAGTGGGTTTTGTACGTCGCCAGCGGCGTGTCGTGGACCACAACCCACTAGTAGTGGGTTTTGTCCACGCGGGCAGCGCGGGCAGCGCGGGCAGCGCGGGCTGCGTGACCACAACGCACTACTAGTGCGTTGTGGTCCGGGACACGCCGTACGACGCCCCCAAAACGCACTCCGAGTGCGTTTTGGTCAGCGGCGGCACGAGCGGTGAGTGCGCGTGGGAGGTCGCTGTTTCGGTCGCTTAGGCTGAGCGCTGAGCAGCACGCCCCGATGGGGGGTGGGGTAATCGGCAGCCCGCCGGCCTTTGGAGCCGTGCAATCTCGGTTCGAGTCCGAGTCCCCCAGCGACATCACGGCACCGGTACGACGCTCGCGCCGCGCCCGTCCGAGTGGCCCGGCGCAACCGTCGTCACCTGGTGTTGGTCTGTCGGTAACATGAGTCGTCCCGACCGTCGACGAGGGGGAGTGCTGGTGTCCGACGCCCGCGTTGCCGCGGTCGTCGTCCTCGCGGCAGGCGAGGGGACCCGGATGAAATCGTCGGTCCCCAAGGTGCTGCACACCGTCGGGGGCCGCAGTCTGCTGGCCCACCTGCTGACCGCCGCCGCGCCGCTGTCGGCCGAGCATCTCGCGGTCGTGGTCGGTCACCGACGCGACGACGTCACCGATGCATTGACCGGCTCGGGTGCCGTGCCGGTCGTCCAGGACCAACAACGCGGTACGGGGCACGCGGTGCGGCTGGCGCTCCACGCGCTGGGTGACATCCACGGCACCGTCGTGGTGCTGCCGGGTGACACCCCGCTGCTCACCACCGACACGCTGCGCCGCCTGGTCGAGGGTCACCAGGAGGCGGGCGCCGCCGCGACGATGCTGACCGCGCGGGTGCCCGACCCGACCGGCTACGGCCGGGTGCTGCGCGACGATTCCGGCGCCGTACGCCGGGTGGTCGAGCACCGCGACGCGACCGAGGCCGAGCTCGTCATCGACGAGATCAACACCAGCGTCTGGGCGTTCGAGGCCGCGCCGCTGCGCACCGCGCTGGCGGGTCTGTCGAGCGACAACGCCCAGGGCGAGGAATATCTCCCGGACGTGATCCCCGCGCTGCTGGCCGAGGGTCGCCGGGTCGCCGGGGTGCTCGCCGACGCGGCGGAGACCGCCGGCGTGAACGACCGGGTCCAGCTCGCGGACGCGGGCCGGGAGCTCCGCGACCGGACCCTGGCGGCCTGGATGCGCGCCGGGGTCACCGTGATCGACCCGGCCAGCACGTGGGTCGACGTCGACGTCGCCCTGAGCCGAGACGTGGTGCTGCACCCGGGCGTCCAGCTGCACGGCGCCACCCGGGTGGACGAGGGCGCCGAGATCGGCCCCGACTGCACCCTGCGCGACACCACCGTCGGAGCCGGCGCGACCGTCGTGCGGACCCACAGCGACCAGGCGGAGATCGGCGAGCTCGCCACGGTCGGTCCGTTCGCCTACCTCCGGCCCGGGACACGGCTGGCCCGCGGCGTCCACGTGGGCACCTACGTCGAGATCAAGAACGCCGACGTCGGCGAGGACAGCAAGGTGCCGCACCTGACCTACGTCGGCGACGCCACCATCGGCCGGGGAGTCAACATCGGCGCCTCGTCGGTCTTCGTCAACTACGACGGCGTCACCAAGCGGCGCTCGGAGGTCGGCGACCAGGCCCGGACCGGGGCGGACAACACGTTCGTGGCGCCGGTCCGGATCGGCGCGGGTGCCTACACCGGGGCAGGTGCGGTGATCCGCGAAGACGTCCCGCCGGGCGCGCTCGCGGTCTCTGCCGGCCCGCAACGCACGATCAGCGGGTGGACCGAGCGCAAACGTGCGGGCACTCCACCGGCCGAGGCGGCGCGCGAGGCCGGGGCCGCGACGGAGGACAATGAGCAGGAGCGGCCGGACACCGACGGCGGTTCCACCGATGATGGGGCGGATCGATGAGCAGCATCCAGAGCCAGAGCCGCAAGAGCCTCATGCTCTTCTCCGGTCGCGCCTTCCCCGACCTGGCGGACGAGATCGGCAGCGAGCTCGGTATCACCTGCACACCGGCGTCGACGTACGACTTCGCCAACGGCGAGATCTACGTCCGCTTCGAGGAGTCGGTCCGCGGCTGCGACGCCTTCGTGGTCCAGAGCATGACGACACCGATCAACCAGTGGCTGGTGGAGTCGCTGGTGATGGTCGACGCGCTCAAGCGCGGGTCGGCCAAGCGGATCACCGTGGTGGTGCCGTTCTATCCCTATTCGCGGCAGGACAAGAAGCACCGCGGGCGTGAGCCGATCTCCGCGCGGATGGTCGCCGATCTCTACAAGACGGCCGGGGCCGACCGGATCCTCACCGTCGACCTGCACACCTCGCAGATCCAGGGCTTCTTCGACGGCCCGGTCGATCACCTGTTCGCGCTGCCCCTGCTGGCCGACCACATCCAGCGGCGCTACGCCGGCGTCGACCTGTCCGTGGTCGCCCCGGACTCCGGGCGGGTGCGGGTCGCCGAGCGGTGGACCGACCGGCTCGGCGGTTGCCCACTGGCCTTCATCCACAAGACGCGCAACCCGCTGGTGCCCAACGAGGTGAAGGCCAACCGGGTGGTCGGCGACGTCGCCGGTCGCACCTGCATCATCGTCGACGACATGATCGACACCGGCGGCACCACCACCGCCGCGGCCGACGCCCTGCTCGATGCCGGCGCCGCCGACGTGATCGCCGCCTCCACGCACGGGGTGCTCTCCGGGCCGGCGGTCGATCGCCTGAAGAACAGCCGGATCAGCGAAGTGGTGATCACCAACACCCTGCCGATCCCCCCGGAGCGCTGCATCGACAAGCTGACCGTGCTGTCGATCGCCCCGATGATCGCCCGCGCGATCCGTGAGGTCTTCGAGGACGGCTCGGTCACCAGCCTGTTCGACGGCGCCGCCGGCTGACGGTCGGTTGGCCCGGCACCCGCGCCCCGTCGGAGCGCAGCGACGGGTACCCTTGAGCAGTTGCCCGGCGAGGGATGCCATTTCGGCTCCGTGATCGACGGCGGTAGTGCGGGATTCTTCGCGGGCGCGCCGACAAGACGCTAGCCCGATAGAGACCGAGCCACCGCCGTACGAGGAGAGCCCGCCGTGCCTGAGCTTCGCATTCCCGCCGAAACCCGTTCCGAATTCGGCAAGGGTGCCGCGCGCCGGATCCGCCGCGCCAACCTGGTGCCGGCCGTGCTCTACGGTCACGGCGAGCCGCCGGTGCATCTCTCGATGCCCGGCCACGACCTGATGCTCGCACTGAAGAACCCCAACGCCCTGCTCACGATCGTGACGGACGACGGTGACCACCTCGCCATCCCGAAGGCCGTGCAGCGCGACCCGATCAAGGGCTTCCTCGAGCACGTCGACCTGCTGACCGTCCGCCGCGGCGAGAAGGTCACCGTCGAGATCGGCGTCGCCGTGCACGGAGAGGCGGCCCCGGAGACCATGGTCAACCACGAGTTGACGACGCTGACCGTCGAGGCCGAGGCGACCCACATCCCCACCGGCCTCGAGATCAACATCGACGGCCTCGACGTCGGCGACCACGTCACGGCCGGCGACGTCTCGCTCCCGAGCGGATCGACCCTGGTCACCGACCCCGAGCACGTGGTCGTCTCGATCCTCGCCCAGCCGACCGCCGAGGCGCTGGAGGCCGAACTCAGCGAGGCCGAGGCCGAGGCCGGTGTCGAGCGGGAGCAGCCGACCGAGGAGGAGCCCGCCGAGGGCGCCGAGGCGGGGGCCGACGAGGCCGCGGGCGGCGACGCCGCGCCGGACGAGTCCTGAGCCGTCCCGGCACCGCACCCCATGTCCGAGGTCTTTCTCGTCGTCGGACTCGGCAATCCCGGCCGGCCCTACGCCGGTAACCGGCACAACGCCGGCTACCTGGTGGCCGACCGGCTGGCCGAGCGGATCGGTGGCCGGTTCCGCACGCAGAAGGCGCATCGTTCGCCCGGCCGGGCCGAGGTGCTCGACGGCCGCCTGGGCGGAGTCCGGGCGGTGCTGATCAAGCCGCAGGCCGCGATGAACGAGTCCGGCGGTCCGGTCGCCGGCGTCCGGACCTTTTATTCGGTCCCGCTCGACCAGGTCGTGGTGATCCACGACGAACTCGACCTGCCCTACGGCGAGGTCCGGGTCAAGCAGGGCGGCGGCAGCAACGGACACAACGGACTCCGGTCACTCACCCGCTCGCTCGGGGGCCCGGACTACACCCGGGTCCGGTTCGGGATCGGGCGCCCGCCCGGGCGGCAGGATCCGGCCGACTATGTGCTGCGGGACTTCTCGGCAACCGAGCGGCGCGACCTCGACCTGCATGTCGAGCAGGCCGCCGATGCGGTGGAGGCGGTGCTGCTGCACGGTGCCGATAACGCCCAGAAGAGCATCAACCCCTGATCGGATCGGCACCGCCTCGTGCGGACCGTCACCACACTGGGTGAACTTCACCCGAGGCTGTTGCGCCAGACGAGTGACGCCCGTAGATTTCTCGATGTACAGAGCGTGACGGAACGAGCGTGACGGCACCGCTGCCACCATTTCGGGGCGGGGCTTCGGTTCGAACCTGGTCATGGGGGATCCGCGGGGGGCGCGGTGACAGGGAGAGCCGAAGCCCGCTCCGAATTGGGCTCGATACGCATATAACCGTATTCGTCCCCGTCCGGGGTTGACGCGTACGCCGCGAGCGAATCGCGGCGTAACGCGGTCCTTCGCGTAGTAAAGTACACACAGTAGTGGTATGGCTGCGGTTCGTCGTCGATGGGCTGTGAAACTTGATAATCGACCGGCAATTCGGGAAACCGCCGCAGGCAGTCTGCGCGAGGCCATAGAGTTTGGCCGATGTTTCCGCGGACCTGATCGGGTAGCCATCACAAGGGCACCGACGGTCTTGCCGGTGAGGTGGGGGGACTTCACGTGACAGCGCTAGAGGTCGACGGGGTACAGGAGCTTGAGCTCCAGGAGCCGTCGGGCCGACCGTCCCAGCACCGGGGCAACGAGCGCCGCTGGCAGCGGCGTTATCGCCAGATGCTCGTCGGACTGGACGCCGTAGTCGCGCTGATCGCCGGCGCACTGGCGTTCGCCGTCCGATTCGGGACGGTCGACGACTCGACGCAGTCCTACCTGCTGATGAGCGTGCTGCTGCCGATCGCGTGGGTCGCCGCCGTCGGCCTGGCGCGGGCGTATGAAGCCCGATTCCTTTTCGTCGGATCGGACGAATACCACCGGGTGCTGCTCGCGGGGCTCGCGTTGACCTCGTTGGTGGCCGTTGTCTCCTACGCCTTCCACATCGACCTCGCCCGCGGCTACGTCCTGGTCGCCCTGCCCGCCGCGACGGTCGCCGATCTCGCTGTCCGCTACGCCGCCCGTAAATGGGTGCACCACAACCGCCACACCCAGCAGCGGTTCATGAGCAAGGTGATGCTGGTGGGGTACGAGCGCGCGATCGCCGGAATGACCCGGCAGCTCAATCGCCAGCACTACCACGGGATGCAGGTCGTCGGGGCGTGCCTGCCGCCGCACCGTCCCTATCACGACCGGATCGACGACGTCGGTATCGACGTCTACGGCACCTTCCTCGACGTGGCCGACGCGGTCGATCGGGCCGGCGCCGACATGGTGGCGGTGCTCGCCTGTCCCGAGTTCGACGCCGAAGCGCTGCGCCGGCTCGCCTGGCAGCTGGAGAAGACCCAGGTAGACCTGCTCGTCGCTCCCGCCCTGATGGATGTGGCCGGCCCGCGGACGACGATCCGCCCGGTCGACGGCCTCCCTCTGCTGCACGTCGAACACCCGAAGCTCTCCGGTGGACGCCGGCTGGTCAAGGAGCTCTTCGACCGCCTGGTCGCCGGGACCGCGCTTGTCCTGCTGTCCCCGCTGCTGCTCGCGATCGGTCTCGCCATCCGGTTCACCAGCCCCGGTCCGGCCCTGTTCCGCCAAGCGCGGGTGGGCAAGGACGGCACCACGTTCGGGGTCTACAAGTTCCGGTCGATGTACGCCGACGCCGAGGCGCGCCTGGCCGAGCTGCGCCGGCTCAACGAGCACGACGGCGTCCTGTTCAAGATCCGCGACGACCCCCGGGTCACCCGGCTGGGCAAGCATCTGCGGCGCTACTCGCTCGACGAGCTTCCCCAGCTGCTGAACATCGTGCGCGGCCAGATGTCGCTCGTCGGTCCGCGACCGCCGTTGCGTTCCGAGGTCGACCAGTACGCTGATGACGTCCATCGCAGGCTCGTCGTCAAGCCCGGGCTCACCGGGCTGTGGCAGGTCAGTGGCCGGTCGGATCTGTCGTGGGACGAGTCGGTGCGGCTCGACCTGCGCTACGTCGAGAACTGGTCGTTGGCCATGGATCTGCTGATCCTGTGGCGGACCGCGTTCGCCGTCGTCAAGTCTTCTGGAGCCTACTGAATGAGCGACTCCCTCCTGGCCCGTCGGCTCGCCGACGAGGCCGGGAACCTCTTGCTGTCCGTACGGGACCGGATGGGGTTCGGCGACGGCCGGGCGCTCGGCTCGGCGGGCGATCAGCAGTCGCAGCAGCTTCTGGCGCGGCAACTGGGCGACGCCCGTCCGGATGACGCCGTCCTCTCCGAGGAGGCCGTGGACGACGCCGGCCGGCTGTCCGCGCCGCGGGTGTGGATCATCGACCCGCTGGACGGCACCCGCGAATACGGTGAGGCCGGACGCGTCGACTGGGCGGTGCACGTGGCGTTGTGGGAGCGGGGTGAACTCACCGCCGGGGCGGTGGCCCTGCCCGCGCAGGGCGTGACGTTCGCCACCGATGCGCCGCCGGTGGTGCCCGCGCGCCCGGACCGGCCGCTGCGGATCGCGGTGAGCCGCACCCGGCCCCCCGCCGTCGCCGAGGCCGTGGCAGCGGCCCGCGGGGCCGAACTGGTGCCGATGGGGTCGGCCGGCGCCAAGGTCGCCGCCGTGGTGTCCGGCGAGGTCGACGCCTATCTGCACGCCGGCGGCCAGTACGAATGGGACTCGGCCGCACCGGTCGCCGTGGCCCACGCCGCGGGGCTGTATGCCTCGCGAATCGACGGCACCGCACTCGCCTACAATCTTCCCGATCCGCTTCTTCCCGACCTCGTGGTCTGCCGAGCCGAGTTGGCCTCGGAGCTGCTAGATGGCATAGCGGCCGCACTGGCCGCCCGATGAGGAGAGAATGACCGTATGACGGAGACCGCGACCGACTACCGCCTCTCCCAGGTCGACACCCTCGAATCCGAGTCGATCCACGTGTTCCGCGAGGTCGCCGCCGAGTTCGAGCGGCCCGTCCTACTCTTCTCCGGCGGCAAGGACTCGATCGTGATGCTGCGCCTGGCGGAGAAGGCGTTCGCGCCGGCGCCCATCCCGTTCCCGGTCATGCACGTCGACACCGGCCACAACTTCCCCGAGACCATCGAGTTCCGCGACCGGCGGGTCGCCGAGCTCGGCGTACGGCTCGTGGTGGCGTCCGTGCAGGAGGCGATCGACTCGGGACGGGTCGTCGAGGGGACCGGCCGGCGGGCCAGCCGCAACCGGCTCCAGACGACGGCGCTGCTCGACGCGGCGGAGAAGCACCGCTTCGACGCGCTCTTCGGCGGGGCCCGGCGCGACGAGGAGAAGGCGCGGGCCAAGGAGCGGATGTTCTCCTTCCGCGACGAGTTCGGCCAGTGGGATCCGAAGAACCAACGGCCGGAGCTCTGGAACCTCTACAACACCCGGGTCCACGCCGGGGAGAGCATCCGGGTCTTCCCGCTCTCCAACTGGACGGAGCTCGACGTCTGGGACTACATCGCCAAGGAGGGCCTCGAGATCCCCTCCATCTACTTCGCGCACAAGCGCACCGTCTTCGAGCGCGACGGCATGCTGCTCTCCGACAACCCCTACCTCCCCGCGGAGGACGACGAGGTCCGCTACGAAGCGACCGTCCGCTACCGCACGGTGGGGGACATGACCTGCACCGGCGCCGTCGAGTCCGACGCCAGCACCGTCGAGGCGATCATCGCGGAGGTCGCCGCCACCCGGATCACCGAACGTGGCGCCACCCGCGCCGACGACCGCACGAGCGAAGCCGCGATGGAAGACCGCAAGAAAGAAGGATACTTCTGACCATGGACATGCTCCGGTTCGCCACGGCGGGATCCGTCGACGACGGCAAGAGCACGCTCATTGGGCGGCTCCTCTACGACTCGAAGGCGATCTTCGAGGACCAACTGGTCTCGGTGGAACGCACCAGCCGCGATCGCGGCGACGAATACACCGACCTCGCGCTGCTCACCGACGGCCTGCGGGCCGAGCGTGAGCAGGGCATCACGATCGATGTCGCCTACCGCTATTTCGCCACCCCACGGCGCAAATTCATCATCGCCGACACCCCTGGCCACATCCAGTACACCCGCAACATGGTCACCGGCGCGTCGACGGCCGACCTCGCGATCATCCTGGTGGATGCCCGCAAGGGCCTGCTCGAGCAGAGCCGGCGGCACGCCTTCCTCACCACGCTCCTGCGCGTGCCGCACCTCGTGCTGTGCGTCAACAAGATGGACCTCGTCGACTACGACATGAACGTCTTCGAGAAGGTCCGCCAGGAGTTCACCGCCTTCGCCGCCAAGCTCGACGTCGGCGACCTCACGGTCATCCCGATCTGCGCGCTCGAGGGCGACAACATCGTCAGCCGGTCGGAGAACATGCCGTGGTACGACGGCCCGTCGCTGCTGCACCACCTGGAAAACGTGCACGTCGCCTCCGACCGCAACCTCGTCGACGTCCGCTTCCCGGTGCAATACGTCATCCGGCCGAAGTCCGCCGAGTTCCACGACTACCGCGGTTACGCCGGCCAGGTCGCCGGGGGCGTGCTCAAGCCCGGTGACGAGGTGATGGTGCTGCCGTCCGGCCTGCGGACGCGGATCGCCGCCATCGACACCGCCGACGGTCCGGTGGAGCAGGCCTTCGCCCCGATGTCGGTCACCCTGCGCCTCGAGGACGACCTCGACATCTCCCGCGGCGACATGATCTGCCGGCCGCACAACGCGCCGGACACCGCGCAGGACATCGAGGCGATGGTCTGCTGGATGACCGAGCAGCCGCTGCGAGCGGGAGCGAAGCTCGCGCTCAAACACACCACCCGCACCGCCCGCACCGCCGTCCGAGACCTGCAGTACCGGCTCGACGTCAACACGCTGCACCGCGATGAGGCGGCGGCAGAACTCGGGCTCAACGAGATCGGCCGGGTGTCGTTGCGCGTCACGCAGCCGCTCTTCTGCGACGAGTACCGCCGCAACCGGACGACCGGCGGCTTCATCCTGATCGACGAGGCCACCAACCGCACGGTCGGCGCGGGCATCATCGTCGACGTCCGCTGACCACGGCCGATCGTGGCCACCCCGGAGAGCCCGCCGCCTCCGCGGCTCCCGTCACCCGCCGACCGGGTGACCCTGAGCGGAGTCGGGTTCGACCCGCTCACCGAGGACCAGGTCGTCGACCTCGTCTGCAGTGCCGGGCGACGCGGCGTCGGTGGTTGGCTGGTCACCCCGAACGTCGACATCCTCCGCAGCGCGGTGGTCGATCCTGACCTCGCGGCGCTGGTCGCCCGGGCGAACGTCGTCGTCGCCGACGGCGTACCGCTGCTGTGGGCGACCCGGGTCAGCGGCCACCCGCTGCCGGGTCGGGTCGCCGGAGCGTCGTTGATCTGGTCGCTGTCGGCGGCCGCCGCCCGCGAGGGTCGGTCGATCTACCTGCTCGGTGGAGCCCCCGGAGTGGCGGAGCGGGCGGGGGAGATCCTGGCCCGGACCTACCCCGGCCTGGTCGTCGCCGGGCACGACTGCCCGCCGCTCGGATTCGACTCCAGTCCCGAAGGGATCGACCGGGTCCGGCGGGCCGTCGTGGCCGCCGCGCCGGACATCGTCTTCTGCGGACTCGGATTCCCCAAGCAGGAACGGGTGATCGAGCAACTGCTGCCGGATCTCCCGACCGCCTGGTTCGTCGGGTGCGGCGCGGCCATCACGTTCGTCAGCGGCGAGATCCGGCGCGCGCCGCACTGGATGCAGGTCAGCGGCCTGGAGTGGGTGCACCGGTTGCTCTCCGAGCCGCGGCGGCTCTTCCGGCGTTACATCCTCGAAGACCTGCCGTTCGCCGTACGGCTCATGCTGTCGGCGGCGAGAAGCCGGCTCGGCCGATAGCTCTCACACACCACGGCCGTGGCGGTGCAGCGCCCGGAGGATGGTCTCCCCGGACACCAGGTGCGCGCTGACCGCGAGGGCGAATACGGCCCGCGGCTCGCGCCAGTTGGCCTGCAACGACCGCCCGGCCCAGCGCCGCGCCATCCGACGGTCGTCCAGGCACGCGTAGGCGAACGCGAGCTGGCCGAAGATGCGTGCCGACCCGACCGGATCCGTCGTCAGGTCCGGGTGCCGGGCGAGCATCCATTGCAGCGAGGCAACCTTGGTCTCCCAGCGCCGGGAGAAGTAGGAGTCCGCCCAGAGCACGCGGACCAGCGGTACGTCGGCGACCATGATCGGGTGGCGTTTCGCGACCCGGAGCAGCAGGTCGTAGTCCTCGTTCTGGCTGCCCGGGATGTCCTCGTCGAGCAGACCGATGCCGTCGACCAATGAGTTGCGCCTGGCCAGGAACGTCGACGAGTGCAGCATCGACATCCGGGACCGGAGCAGATCGCGGTAGGTCACCTCGCCCGCACCGGCGAGGCGGACGCTGTCGTGGTCGCCGAACTGTACGACGATCCCGCAGCTGGCGAACTCGGCGTCCGGATGGCCTTCCAGGGTGGTGATCTGCTCCTCGAGCTTTCCCGGCAGCCAGATGTCGTCGTCGTCGCAGAAGGCGACGTAATCGGTACCCAGGTCGAGGATCCCGGTGTTCCGGGCCCCGGACAGGCCCGGGGTACGGGCGTTCGCCATGACCCGGACCGGGCGGCGGTCGTCGTCCCGCACGATCTCGCGATCGGGTTCGCTGCGGTCGAAGACGACGACGGTCTCGACGACCCCGGGGTAGTCCTGCCCGACGATCGCGCGGAGCGACTTGCGCATGAGTTCGGGGCGGTCGTGGGTCGGCAGCACGACACCGACCGCGGGCCACGATCGCCCGGTCATGCGCTATCGCGCTTCGCCGGGTGCAGGTAGCCGTAGCGCAGCAGCAGCGGCATCGTCACCGCGGAGACGAGGCGGCGCCGACCGGCCGGAAGCATCGTGCGCCATTCGTCGTCGCGGCGCAGTGAGATCGTTCCGCTCTGGAATCGCATCGGGTTTCCCGAGACGGTGTGCGTCGGGTGCAGCGTCGCATCGGTGCCGGTGAGGAAGTCCAACGAGCCTTCACCCGCCGGCACGCCGGCGAAGTCGGCGATCCGGGCGAGGCCGTCCCGGGGCGCGGAGAGCAGTTCCTCGTAGCGCACCAGCAGGGTCGGTGTGCCGAGTCGTCGGAGTAGGTCGAAGGACAGGTTGTGTGCGTCCCAGAGCAGCGCCGCCGACCATGGTGAGTATTGCGTCATGAAGCTCTCGTCGTTCTCCCGATCGGGGCGGAGCACCCGCTTAGTCCAGCTGTAGGCGACACCTCGGCTGTCACGAACCATGTGCAGCACGCGCAGGTCGATGGTTCGTGGCTGGCGGAGGCAGAATGCCAGCGACGAGTTCTTGCTGGAGTCCACGACGACGGGACATCCGCTGACCGCTGCGGCAGCCGCGTAGAGGCGCCGGTAATAGTCCGCGTATTCCCGGCACTGCCGGCCGAGCGCGGAATCGCCTGGTGCGACGGCGAGTTGCGGGATGCGTCGAGTCCGGTCGATGGCGTGCTGCAGTTCCAGCACCCGGTCGCGGTCGACCTCCGACCATCCGCCGAACGCGATCTCGCCGACCTGCGTCCAGAATGCGCATCGGGAGAACGGCTCGCCGCAGCCGCAGCGTTCGTCGTCGCCGAGCCCGCGCTTCCAGAGGTGCACGACCTCGCCGAGTGAGCACACCTCGGGAAGCTCGGCCAGCATCCGTTCGAGCAACGTCGTGCCGCTGCGGCCGAGACCGCCGAGGTAGAGGACCGTGGGTCGGGCGGACTGCCCGCCTTTGTCGGTGGGTGTCATCGGGGTGTGATGGGGTAGTGGCGCGGGTTGAAGTACGGGTTGCGTGCCATGGCGCTGAATGCAGCGATGGCTGCCGAATCATCCTGGATGACGTAGGAACGCGGTGGCCCATGCAACTTCGGGTTTTCGTCGAAATAGCTCACCGCTTTGATCCGCGGGTTGGCTCGGAAGGTGGCGGCTGCCGCCGTCAGCCACTGCGCCCGGCGTTGCGGTGACCCGTTGCGCGGCACGCCGTACTCACCGATCATGATCGGCTTCGGGTGATTGGCGGCCCACTTGAGGAATGGTGCCAGCAGCGTCGACATGGGGATGAATTCCTTGCCGGGATAGGCATCCACGCAGGTCCAGTCGACCTGGTCGTCGCCAGGATAGTAGGCGGCGGCGCGACCCAGCTGGAAGCCGATCGCGGTCGGGCACCATACCCAGGCTGCATTGTGGACTCCCACCTCGGCGAAGATCGCCCGGATGTGCTTCCACGCGGCGATGTAGTTGGCCGGCCCGCCGATGCTGTCGCGGAGCCCGGGCCGGTCCATCTCCCACCGCCACTCCATGAAGATCGGCTTGCCCAGGTTCTTGACCGCGGTCGCCCGCGCCCGGATGACGTCGTCGTATTGACCGGAGATGATCGCGCGGTCGTCGGTCCCCGCCCAGGAAAACTGGAGGTACTGGCCCGCGCGGGTGAAGACGAGATCGCTGGATGTGGGGAAGGGCTGCGTCCATTTCCGGTAGGTGTGGACGATGTCGAGCGGCCGGCCGAGTGCCCGTTCGAACTCTCTGACGGCGGAGACCCGGGTGCTCTGCAATAGCGGTGTGGCCTTGACCCACGCGCCGACGTACGCACCGTGCGCCGGGACCGGGGGGCCCTCGTTCGAGCCCACCGTTCCTCCCGAGGGCGCCATTGGGGCCGCCGACTGTCCTGCTGCGGATCCGGCACCTTGCTTGTCCCCGGAGTTTCTGGTGCCGAGCACGACCCCCAGCGCGACCAACGCGGCGACGACCACCACCGCGACCACGGCCAGCCACCACCGACGGGGCCGGGTCGGGTTGGCGGGGCTACTCACGCGCGGACCTCTGGCGGACCGAGGCGTGCGGCGACGTCGCTCGTCAGGTCGCGCACCCGCTCGATCTCCTCCGGCGTCAGGCGCTCGCGGTAGGAGCCGAGGGATGCCTTGCTGTCCATCGGCCGGTACGCCGTCCGGGACACACCTCCCCGCATCGTCCATGCATGCGAGTTCGTGGTGGTCCCGGAGGCGGTGGTCGCCGCGACGAGCTCCGTTCGGACCCGTTCGTCCCAGGGGAGCGCGCAGATGTCGTACAGGTCGTGGAACTCCGCGACCGGGTCCGAGGCCAACGACTCGTAGTGGACGAGGTGCAGCGCCGGGTTGTCCGCGCACAGCTGTGCTACGGCGTCGTAGACCGCGCACCAGAGCAGGGCGATCTTCGCGACGTGGTCCTGCGACCCGACGAGAGCCCGCATGCGCTCGTCGTACGGTCCGAGCAGGTCGCGCATCAGCAGCGGCTGCTCGAGCAACTCGTGGAAATACGTCGTCCAGCCGAGCCGACGCCAGCTCCCGACGATGGCGACGGGATCGCGGACCAACACGACGGCGGTCGCGTCGAGCCGGTCGGCGATCCAGGCGGAGGAGAGCACGGCGAAGGGATCGTCGAAGAGCGCGCGTCGGCCACGGCGGCGACCCGCCTCGAATGCGGTCAGGTATTTCACCATCCGGCCGAGGTCATATGCGGACCGGTTGGTGCGGAGCTCGGCCCGCAGTCCGTATCGCAGCGACGCGGTGCGCCGGAACGCGGGGAGCCAGTCCTGCTCGTTGTCGGCGCAGATGTACTGGAACCGGTGAGTCACCCGGGCGTCGAGCACGCCGGGGGAGTGGCCGGGTGGATGCTGTGGATTGAGTGGCTCGTTGACGTAGACGACGGCGTTGCTCAGTTCGAGCATCTTGCCGACCCAGCTCGTGCCTGTCCGGGGCAGCCCGGTGACCAAGAGCGGGCCTGGGCGGTCCTGGGCGGCTCCCATCGGTCAGGCTCCCTTCGTGGCGGCGTGTCGCGGACTGCCGCGGCGGCCCGGCCGCAGCGTGGCCAAGGCGTCCAGCGCGAGCGGCTGGCGCTGTAACCACAACGCACCGAGGAAGAGCAAGGTGCCGATGACGGAGGCGACGAGCAGGGGGACGAGCTGGGTACCGCCGAACAGTCGGACCAGGCCGGGGACGATGCCGAAGCAGGCTCCGGTGATGAGGATCGCGGTGAAGCTGGCGCGGCTGAACGGGTGCAGCCCGAGGACGAAGGCGATCTGGGAAAGCGGCAGCAGGTTGTTCACCAGGATGGCGGCGGACCAGCCGATCCCGGCCCCGAGAATGCCGAGGTGCGGAATCAGCAGGATGTCGACGGTGATGTTGACGACCAGCGCCAGCACCGCGTTGCCCAGGTTCCACGTGGTCCGGCCGCCCATGATCAGGACCACGTCGACCATTCCGCACGCGGTGGCGATCAGCATGGTCAGCGAGAGCAGCACGACGACGGTGGTGCCGGCCGTGTAGCCGTGCCCGAAGAGGCGGGTCATGTAGGGCGCGAACACCGCGCACATCAGGTAGAGCGGCCAGGTGACGAGGATCAGCCAGCCCGTCGCGATGCGGTACAGGTGGTTGGTGGCGTCCTTCTCGTGGCGGGCGAGCCGCTGGCTCAGCCGTGGCTGGACCGAGGTCGTGATGGCCTGGGCTCCGAGCTGCCCGACCACCAGGAACCGGGTGGCTGCGGTGTAGATCGCGGCGTCGATCGGCCCCTTGATCGCCGCAACCAGGACGATGTCCAGCCGCTGCAGCGCCAGCTGTACGACGCTGGCCAGGGCGCGCGGGGCGGTGAACCGCCAGAACTCGCTGATCTGGCCCGGCTCGATCGTGGTGGGTCCTTGGGCGCGGACGCCGGAGCGGCGCAGCAGCTTGCGCAGCCAGACAGCCGCCAACACCGCCGCCGGCAGGTAGGGCACGACCCAGGCGAAGGGCAGGATGAGCTGTGATCCCAGGACGACGGCGAGCACCGTGAGGACCACCTGTGCGACCGGCCGGCCGACCTTCTCCACCGCCACCATCGGGCGCATGGTGCCGATCCCCTGGGTGGCCGACAGCAGGGCGTCGGAGGCCGCCCCTAGCGGGAGGAACACGACCAGGATCCGCAGGAACGTCGCGAAGTCTCCGGAGTCGCCGTGCACCAGCCACCCGGCCATGTCCGGGGCGAGGAAGATCGCGATGACGGCGGCGACCACAGACGTCACCAGCACGGGCAACAGCGCGATGCGCAGCGAGCCGCGGATCCGCTGGGTGGTGCCCAGGCTGCGGAAGCGGGAGATGAAGTAGACGAGACCGGTCGTGGTGCCGAGCTCGGCGACCCTGGCGCCCAGCAGGAACACCGACGTCGCCGTGAAGAAGACGCCCGCCGTGGTCTTGTCGAAGCCCCGGGTGACGAGGACGACGAGAACGAAGTTCGCCACCGACGACGTTCCGGCGCCGACGAGGTTCAGCACCCCACCGCGGGCCACCGCGCCGAGTTCGGACTTGCTGGACTCCGGTCGTGCGGTCTCCGACGGCCGCCGGTCGGGTTCCTGTCTGGTGCTCGTCACCGCCGCCAGCTGGGGGTCGCGCCGAGCCATTCGGCGAGCCGCTCGTCGTACGGAAGGAAGTACTCGTCGAGTTTGGTGCGGAGCGAGTCCGACATCGGCGAGCGCGGCCGGGCGTTGTGCTGCTCGAAGTCCGGTGACCCGAGCTCGGGGAGTCCGAGGTAGGACAGGACCTCCCGGTACGCCGGTTCGGGCTTCTCGAAGAAGTCCTGGCTGTCGACGACGTGAATACGGCTCGCGGCCGAACGTGCGCTCGAGCCGCTCGATCTGCTCGATGTAGCGGCCGCGGGCGATGTAGGCCTGATGCTGCAGGCTATGGCTGTTGTAGGTCGGGTCGGCGATGATGTGTTCGGCCTCACCGCGCGTCCGCTCCTCCTCGAGCTCCAGCGCGCGTTCGAAGGACTTCTCCGGTTCGTAGCCGCGGGCGACCTCGTGGGTGTGTGCCGAGTAGGCCCGCTCCACCGGGTCACGGAGCAGCACGATCAGCCGGACCGACGGGAGGTCGCGGGCAATGCGTTCTGCCGCCAGCGGATGGAACATGTAGTAGGGGCTGGACTCGCCGGTCAAGGGCCGGACCCCGAGGGCATGCTGCGTGCGCGTCGCGGTGTGCTGCAACGGAAACTGTGCTCGATACCAACCTGGGCCGTTGGTGTAGCCCACGTCGAAGTAGTGAACTCCCTTACGGAGCACCGCTTTGAGCACCGCGGGATGCTGACTCAGGGTCTTGTACATCGAGGTGGTGCCGCTGCGCTGCGCGCCGACGATGAGAAAGTCGGGGAGCATCCGCGCGTTTCGCGTCAGTTGGCCGGTGAGCTCCGACGCCGTGAGGGCGACCCGTTTGACCCTGCGCGGGATCGGCCTGCCGGCAATCTTCATGGTGTTGTCCCCCCTGTCATCGCCGCGATCTTCGCGGCGAGTTGTGGCAGCAGCCACTCCTCCGGCGCCCCCAGGCGCGCACCAGCTTCGGCCTGCCCGTCGACGACGTACCGGCCGGCGAGCTCGATGAGATAGAGCATCGCGGTCACGGTCGCCACGTCGTCGGCGAGCCCTATCGGTGAGAGCAGTTCTGGTGCGAGGGTAAGCAGATCACCCACCGCACCGGCGGGCTCCCGACGCTTGACCACGACGAGATCCTGCAAGGCGTAATGCACCAAATCGTATCCGACCGGGACGCCCGTCGTGAACCGTTCCCAATCCCACACCAACACGGTGTCCGGCAGCACGGACATGTTCCAGGGCGACCAGTCACCGTGCCATGCGCCGAAGGTGAGGGTGGTGCTTCCCGCCCGTGCCGTGAGCTCGCCGACGATGGTGCGTAGTGAGTCGGCGGCGCGCCCGTCGCCCGCGTCGCCCAGGCGGGCGGTGAGGTTTCGCCAGTAGTCGCTCCCGGCGAGAGTGTCGGTGGTCGTCCCGGCGACGTGGGCAAGCTCGACCGCTGCCGCGGTGATCCGCCCTGCCGAGGACGAGCCCCGGCGCCGCCGCACCGGAAGCGCCGACAGCACGAGTATCTCGAGCTCACGCCATCGGCCGTCGTGCAGCACCGAGGGAATGGTCATCGACGGGAGATCCGCCGTGGCAAGGGTTCGCAGCGCGTGGCCCTCGGCCAGAACCAGCTTTCGGGTCAGGTCGTTGACCCCGATCTTGGCGAACCCCACCGTCACGCCCTTGTCGGTGAGTAGCTGCAGCACCGGTTTGCGGTTGGCCCGCGGCGGACCGATGTGCAGACTGAGACGGACATCCCTATTGAGGGCCTCGCACAGGTAGGTCTCGATGGTGTCCGCGTCCGATCCGTCGTAGACGCGGACCCGGTCCCGTAGCAGTTTGTCGCCGAGCCCGGTGCGGATCGACAGGGACAGCGCCTGCGTCCGCAGCCAGGCCATTCGGGACCGGGGCTGGCTGTAGCGCCGGACCGCGGCGGACGCGGCGCGTGGTTTGCCGGCGGGCACGAGCAGGCGCGGCCGGCGGGCGTCGGGGACGAGGAGGAACTCGGTGGTCGGTGTGCGGGGGTCGGCACCGGAACCGGCGACGACGACCGACGCCGGCGTCGGCCACAGCAGGGCTCCAATCTCTCGGAGGTAGGCGGTCCGCGCCGCGCCGTCGGCGCTCGAGGGAACCAGGCCCCGGGATGGGACTGCGCGCGTGGACATCACAGGTGCAACCCCGAAGCTCGTTGGGGGGTGAATGGTGTCGAATGGCGACGGGACAGCGCCGGCGAGGTGGTGGAACCGCTCGTACTCTGCATGTCGTTGCGCCACATCAGCGCCACGGACAGCATGTAGAGGACGAGCGGGACGATGAGCGCGTTGTAGACCAGCATGTAGACGAAGGACTGCAGCAGGACGAGTACGCCGCCCATGCCGATGGCAGACTTGTCCCGTCGGTAGCGCCACGCCGCGGCGATGAAGAACCAGACGTAGAGGATCGCGCCGACGTATCCCTGGGAGATCAGCACCAGCCAGAACTGTCCGTTGCTGCCGATGGTGCTGTTACCGCACAGCTGGCAGGTCGCCGATTTGCCGACACTGATGGACTGCGCGCTGCCGAGCGTGTTGCGGGTGCTTCCGTAGCCGAGGATCGGCGAGTGGGTGGCGCCGGTGATCGCCTGGGTGACCGTGTAGCTGCGGATGCTGTTGCTCTGACCGTGCTGGAACCGGCTGGTCACGACGTCGTGCAACGGTGACACGACGAAGGCGACTGCTCCTCCCACCAGGACCACGGCGAGGACGCCGACGGCGATCACCTTGCCGCGCGCGGCCAGTCGGACGGCGACGTAGATCGCCGACACCGCCAGCGCCACCCACAGGCCGCGGTTGAGGGAGAAGACGATCGGCACGACCGAGACCGCGACCGCGATGAGACCGATGATGCGCTGCCGGGATGAGCCCCTGATGACCCAGCCGACGATGATCCAGACCAGGAGGATCGAGAGACAGTTTCCCCAGGTATTGGTATAGCCGAACGGTGCGCTCGGTCGAGGCGCCGAATACCCGAGCACCACCTGGATCTGCGCCGCCGTCGGGTGCACCAGGCTCTTGACGAAGAGATTGGTCCGCATCGAATGCGGCAGCAGCAACTCGAGCGGAGCGGTGAATTGGAATCTCGGCGCCACCAGCCCGAGGAGGCCGCCGCCGACCGTGACCAGGAAGAGATAGCTCAGCAGGCTGGTGAGCCGCCGTTGTGGCATCTCCTTCTCGGTCAGGTTTCCGGCGTAGAGCAAGATGATCGTCGCGGTCAGGTATTCGACGATGCGTAGCGTCTCGGAGAGGATCTGACTGCTCCCGCTACGCGTGCCCGGCGGGTTGGCCTTGAGCATGACGAGGCTCGCGAAGACCCAGAACAGGAAGAGCAGCCACACCCCGAAGCCCGGAGGCACCTTGATCGGCCGGCGGCGTAGCAGCTCGACGGCCATCGGAAGCGCCAGGATGGGGAAGATGAAGGTGCCCAATCCCATCGCCCACCACAGCGGAAAACCCACGATCAGCGCCGTCAGGGGCCAGCCGGGCCGAAGCGAGAAGAACCGCACCGGGCGGGCTCGGTCGAGCCCGTCAGCCTGATGGGGATCGTGCCGGGGTTCTCCCTGCCGCGCCGGGGCCGTTGTCGTCATCGTCGCGCTACCCGGTCTTCACGGCGCTGCCCGGTGGGACGAGGAGGACCCAGGTGCGGCCGGGAGCGAACTGCAGCGGGGTGCCGCCGGCGTCGACGTAGTTGGTCAGCTTGCTCGCGCCGGGCTTCGACCAGGTGCACCCGGCCGTCTGGTCGAGCGACACGACCCGGCAGCTTCCCGTGCCGACGACGACCGGGCTGCGCACCGGCGTGCCGTGGTTGCGGTCGAGCACGGAGCGGTAGGGCATCACCTGAACGATCACGTTGGTCGGGGTTGCGCCACCGGTGCCGGTGGCCTGCCAGCCGCGAGGCTTCGCGTCGTACCGCCAGGTCAGCGGCGTGCGCCCGGGCATGGCGATGGTGAGGGTGTGCGCGGCACGCACGCCGGAACCGGCGAGCGGGCGGGAGTGCGGGACGAGGATGGTGGGGGGTGCCGAATCCGGCGGTGCCAGTGCGAGCAACGCCGACGGCGTCGCGTAGGGCTTCCCCGAGGTCACGGCATACGCGGCGCCGTGCGCAGAGCGGGGGAGAGCGACGACGGAGGTCCGGGACAACGGGTGCACGAACCTCTTCGGGCCGTCGTTGAAGGCGTACAGCGGATGCATCACGTCGAGCAGCCGGCCGTCCTCCGGCGCGGCCGGACCGACCGGTCCGACGCGAGCGGGTAGCTGCGACTGGAAGAGGGCGAGGTAGCGGACCGCGTCGCGCGCCGGATAGCCCGCATAGACCATGTCGGCGGCCTGCAGCCCGGTCGGCGCGGGGAGACCCGGGCCGACCGGCACCGCGACCGCGAGGACCGGGCGGGACGCCGCAGCGGCCCCCGAGGCGGCCTCTCCGGTGAGCGGGAAGGCCGTCGCCGGTTGGGCCGGATCCGACGACGAATCCGACGATGTGGGGTTCGGCGACGGCGATGCGGGCGAGGACGAGGCGGCCGTCGATGAGTCGGATCGGGTCGAGCCGCTGGCCACGCCGCTCGCGCTGCAACCGCTCAGGGCGAGTGCGCCGACCGCCAGCGTGAGGAGGAGCCCGCACGCGATCGAATGCCGACGGGACATCAGCGGCCCGCTCAGGACTCCGGCGTCGGGCTGGTGGCGATGGCCGTCGGATCGTTCGCCGGCACGGTTCGCTCCGCCTCTGCACTCGACAGCGTCTCGTGCCGCTGCACGCCCGTCCCGTTGTGGCCGACCGCATGCCGCGACAGCGATTCCTTCGGTGCCGGCGTCCACCGGATGGCGGGTACGACGACGCTACCGAGTATCTCCGAGCCGACACCGTCGAGTTGGTGGACAGCGTCGAGTACCTGGGCGTAGCTGGTGGCCTTCGGTTCGACGGACAGGACCGTGGCATCGACGAGCGCGGCGAGGGTCTGCGCATCGGCGCTCTTCGACGTCGGCGGCGCCTCGACGATGACATAGTCGGCGGTCGCTCGGAGCGCGCTGAGCAGCGACGACACCTTCTCGTTCTGCACCCCCTCCTCGGCGAGCTCCGGTCGCAGGCCGGGACCGACGACCAGGAGGCGGGGGAGGTGGGTCAGGTGGGTGACGACGTCTTCAATGGTCCGGTGGTCGTACAGGATGTCCGCAAGCCCCTCGGAGCCGGCCACATCGAGCACCCTGGTAGTCGACGCCGATGTGGGATCGGCGCAGAGCAGGATCACATTCGACCCGCCACGAGCAAGCGCTGCGGCGAGGTTGGGCGCGACGATCGCCGCTCCGGTGCCCCGGACCACCGGCGCGACCAGCAGCGCACGGTGGGTCCCGCCGAGGGCGGCCTGCACCTGGTTGGCAAGCTTGCGGAATGCCGCCCCGGTGGGCGTCGCCGTGCCGGCCAGGCCCTCCGCCCGGCGGCGCCGGGTACGGGGCAGCTCGGCGAGGACAGCGAGGTCGAGCCGCCGTTCGAGGTCGGTGGCCCCGGCGACCCGGTGGTCGGTCTTCTCCCGGATGACCGCCATGATCAACCCGAGGAGCAGGCCGGCGAGTAGTCCGCCGACGAGGGAGTAGGAGGCCTTCGGACTGGTCGGCGAGCCGGGCAGCTTCGGCTGGCTGATGATGCTGCCCGGTGTGACCGGAGTCGTGGTCAAAGCAGTGAGGTTGGTCGAGAGAGCCGAGATCTGGGTGGAGATGGTGTTCTGCTGGGCCTGGGCGAGCGCCCGGTCCGGGGAGTTCGTCGGCTGGGTCGCGATCCGTCCGGTGACCTGTTGCAGCTGGGTGTCCAGGCCCTTGATCTGGCCCTTCAACGACGCCACCTGGGACGCAACCGATGCCTTCGCGGTGCTGGTCCGATTCGCGAGGTAGGCCTGGGCGAAGGCCAATGCCCCGCGCTGGGCCTCTTTGGCGTTGGGGGACTTGTAGGCGATCGACAGGACCGAGGAGTTGGGCGGGACGGTCACCGCGACGTTGCCGGCGAGCTGGTCGGCGGGGGTCGTCGTGTGCAGGAGGGTCCGCGCGCCACTGGCGACGACGCTGGACTGCACGAGCTGAGCCTCGGTGTCGAGGTTGACGTCGGTCTTGGTCCGGCCGCCGGCCACGGAGGCCGAGGAGGAGGTGTCGACGCCGGTCGGGGTGACCAGCACGCCGGCGGACGAGGTGTAGGACTTCGAGGCCACGTGCAGATATGTGCCGGCCAGCAGCGCGCCGATGATCAGGCCGGCGACAACCCAGACCCACCGTCGGCGGAGGACCACCCAGTAGTCCACCAGCTCGTACGATTTGGCCCGATCTGTACCATTTGCCATGACTGCGTTAAGACCCTTCCCCCACTGCCCTCTTCTGCGCTATCCCCGAGGCACCGCGGGGCGGCACGTTCATGCTGACCAAGACCGAGCGTAACCAGCTTAGCTGGGAGCGGCGCCAGGTTCCGGACAACCTACCCCTCTCGGTTCGGGCGCGGCACCATCTGTGGGTGATCGGTCAACTACCTATTGCCTGCCCTTGACCGCACCGAGCAGGCTGACAAATCCACCGAGCTGGGTGGTCCCCGGGTGCACACCGTCACCACCGCTCCGGCAATCGGCTGTCACTTCTCCTCCCGATCATCCGGGTTGTGCTCGGAGACTCGTTGACGCACCCGCTGTCCGATTATTTCGGCGGTGTCCAGAGACCGATTTATCAGCGCCACTCTCGAATGTCGTCACACGCGTCTCTCGGCTATGGTGTCGCACCAGTGCACGGCCGGCCGATCACCGTCGTGCACTTGGGAATCGGCCATCCCGGAATGGCTGATTACAAGAGGGGGGCCCGCCCATGACACATTGACCAAGACTGGAGTGTCTGAGTGAGTCCATCAAGGCAGCGAGAACCAGCACGACATCGACAGGAAACCCCGAGCCGCACGCCGCGACGCGCACGATCCGCTTTCCGGGTCACCACTGTTGCCGCCGTCGCAACGTCAGCTCTGGTGGCGATCGCGACCATCGCGTGGGGGGCCGGATCGACGACCACCACGAAATCGGTCGCCACGACCAAGCCGGCCGCAACCAGCGGCTCCTGCACACTGTCCGCGGACCTTGTCCCGGCGTGCGGGGTCCTGCAGGGCGTAGCCCCCGGTCAGTTCGTCGACCCGGGTGCCGCGTCGCTCGCGAAGTACGAGCAGACCGTCGGCCAGCACATGGATATCTATCACGCCTACCACGTCGCATCGCAGCTCTTCCCGACGAAGGCGGAGATCGGTATCGCCAACGAGCCGGGCAAGCACCGTCTTCTGCTGGAGAACTGGAAGCCGGAGGCCGGCCACACCTGGGCCCAGGTCGCGAACGGTGCGTCGGATTCCGTGATCGACAAGGAAGCCGCATACCTGAAGTCGACCTACACCGACAAGTTCTACCTCGCCATCCACCACGAGCCGGAGAACGACGTCAATGCGTCAGCCGGCTCGGGAAACACTGCGGCGGACTACCGGTTGATGTTCCGGCACGTCGTCGAGCGGTTGCGCAATGACGGTGTGCACAACGCAGTCACCGTGGTGGATTACATGGGTGACCCGGACTGGAGCTCCAAGCCCTGGTTCAACGATCTCTACCCCGGTGACGACGTCGTCGACTGGATCGCCGAGGACCCGTACGCCTGCGTGCGCGCGGGTAAGTGCGGAGATTTCGCCAACATGGTCAACCGTAGGTACGGGGCGAACTCGCCCTGGCCGGGCTTCTACACGTGGGCGACCACGAAGCACCCGTCGAAGCCGATCATGATCGCCGAGTGGGGTGCTTTCGAGCACAGCGAGACCCCGAACGACAAGCCGGCATTCTTCCGGACGGCGATGTCCGAGCTGGCGAATTTCCCGAAGATCAAGGCGCTGGTGTACTTCGACTCGCCGCATGCTCCGCGCGGCGACACCCAGGTCAACAGCAGCGCGAGCGCATTGTCGGTATTCCGCCAGTTGGTGGACCTGCCGTCGCTCCTCAAGGTGATCTTGCCCTGAGAGTGATGCCGCTCTAGCACCACACCTGAATACGCAAAGGTCGCCCGGATCGGCGGGAGACCACCCCGGGCCCCGGTCATCCGACCGGGGCCCGGTTGCGTGCTACGGGCTAGGAATCGGGGCGGCGATCTCCGGGATCCCGTCCCACCGGCAGTTCGACGGCGTCCGGCTGGTCCTCCCCGGACCGTTCCTGGGATGCCAGCGGGGGGAAACCGTGCCGGTGCCGCAACCACATCCACACCGGCGGTCCGACGACGACGACCACCACCAGGATCACGATGGTGGTGAAGTTGCTGAAGTCGAGCAGCTTGAGGCCCGACGCGAGCAGCACGAAGGCCAGCGCCCGGCGGATGATGCCGCCTGGCACGCGCGAGGACAGCGTGGCCCCCAGGTAGACGCCCGGCAGGCAGCCGATCAGCAGCGAGACGGTGATGCCCAGGTGGAAGTCGCCGAACAGCACGTGGGCGAGGGCCGCCGAGGCCACCAGCGGCACCGCCTGGACGAGGTCGGTGCCGACGAGAGAGGAGGGCTGCAACCGCGGATAGACCGCGATGAGCGCGATGATGATCAGCGATCCGGAGCCGACCGAGGTCATTCCGACGAGCAGGCCTCCGACAGCCCCGATCGCCACCGTGCGCAGGATGTGGACGTCGACCACCGGCGCGGCGGTGTAGTCGGTGTCGTCGCTCACGCCTTCGGCCCGCCGCCGGGCGCGCTCGAGCATCGACAGGTAGGCCTTGACGATCAGGGACGCCGACGCGACCAGCAGCGCGATCCCCAGCACGAACTGGATCACGTCGTTGACCCTGGCTCCCGGGCCGATCGCCTTGGCCACGAAGACCCCGGCGAACGCACATGGCACTGACCCGACGCACAGCCACTTCACCAGCTGCATGTTCACGGTGCCCCGCCGCAGGTGGACCACGCTGCCGACCGGCTTCATCACCGCGGCGGCGACGAGGTCGCTCGACACGGCGGCGAGCGGCTGGATGCCGAAGAAGATGACGAGGATCGGGGTCATCAGCGCCCCGCCGCCCATCCCGGTCATCCCGACGACGACGCCGACGATGAGCCCTGCGAAGGTGAGCCACCAGTTCATCGGTACCTCCCGGTCAGGTAGCCGCGGTCGGTGAGCAGGCTCAGCACCGAGGCGACCGCGTCGTGCGCCGAGGTCTGTGCGGTGTCGAGGACGAGGTCGGCGTCCTCCGGCGCCTCGTACGGGTCGGAGATGCCGGTGAACTCCGGCAGGAGGCCGGCCCGCGCCTTCGCATAGAGACCCTTGCGGTCGCGCGCCTCGCAGACCTCGAGCGGAGTGGCGACGTGGACGAGCACGAAGTCCCCGACCTCGGTCACCCGGGCGCGGACCTCGGCGCGGGTCGCGGCGTACGGCGCGATCGGTGCGCACAGCGCGATCCCACCGTGCCGGGCGACTTCGGCGGCGACGTAGCCGATCCGCCGGATGTTGAGGTCGCGGTCGGCCCGGGAGAAGGTGAGGCCGGCCGAGAGCAGCCGGCGTACGACGTCGCCGTCGAGGAGGGTCACCGTGCGGCCGCCACGCTCGAGCAGGGCGTCGTGCAGGCCGCGGGCGATCGTCGACTTGCCCGAGCCGGACAGCCCGGTGAAGAAGACGACCACACCGCGACGGTTCCGCGGCGGCCTGGCCGCCCGCAGCTCGGCGGCCACGTCGGTGGAGACGAGCGATACGGGGAGGTCCGCACCCTCGTCGAGCGCGGCGGCGAGCGTCCGGTGGGCGTCGGTCGCGTCCGCGTCGACGAGCAGCGGAAGCGGGGCGGCGGGAGCGTCCCGGTCGGTGTGCAGGTGGGTCGCGCCGTAGGCGGCGGCGACGTGCGCCCGCAGCAGCAGGTCGCGGTCGGGATCGTCGACGGTCGACAGCGGGATCGGGACGACCATCGTGCCCTCGGGGAGGTCGGTGCGGGCGGCCAGGACGGCGCGGATCAGCGTCTCCGGCGGCTGGGTCGCGGTGGTGTCGCCGACGGCGAGCAGGATCAGCACCTGCGCCTGCAGGTCGGCGGCCCGGGCGGTCAGCCGGCTGAGCTCATCGGTCAGCAGTGGCTCCGCGGTCACCCGGGCGAGCACCGGACCGTCACCCAGCTCGGCCCGCACCTCGCCCGGCGACCGGCGGAGCCGAGCGAACGTGCCGTGCTCGGCGGCCCGCAGCGCCCGGAGCTTGCCGGTCGCCCGCCGCTGACCGTCGATGTCCGCCCAGGTCTCCTCGACGTCGAGAACGGCGAGCGGCGCGCCTTCCGGGTCGGTCAGGACCAGGGAGCCGCCCTCGCCGACGTCGTCGGGGACGACGAGAGTGATCGGCGCCGGCCACGGGGTGCCGTCGGCGAGTCGGCCTGAGGTGCGGACGGCCTCGACGTCGGACCGGCCGAGGAAGCCGGTGAGCGGGCGGTAGGCGCCGGCCAGGAGCAGCTCCAGGTCGCCGAGTTCCCGCGTGCTCGGGACCACCGACGGCAACGTCTGCAGCTCCTCCGGGAGCGGCGCGTCCGGCGCGCTCACCGACGCTCCGGAGGTCGGGAGACCTTATACATGTATCTCCATCGATTCACTATGGTTTGTGTACAGAGCAAATTGTGCCATGCGATCCGGTGCCGGCAACTGCGAACGCGTCGGTGCGCAGGTCAGCCGGTGTTGCGCAGGCCGGCGGCGATGCCGTTGATCGAGAGCAGCAGCGCGCGGCGCAGCCGGACGTCGTCGTCGCCCGCGCGGTGGCGGGCCAGCAGGGCGACCTGAAGGTGGTTGAGCGGTTCGAGATAGGTGTCCCGGACGGCGAGCGTGCGGCGCAGCACCGGCTGCGCGTCGAGCAGGTCCCGCTCGCCGGTGACCCGCAACACCTCGTCGACGGTGCGGTCGTGCTCGGCCCGGACCATGTCGAAGATGTGCCGCTGCTCGGCGTCGACGAGCGTGTCGACGTAACGCTCGGCGATCCCCAGGTCGGTCTTGGCCAACGTCATCTCGACGTTGGAGATGAAGGTCCGGAAGAAGTTCCACTCGGCGTACATCTCGGCGAACATCTCGCCGAGGCCGGCCGCCCGGGCGGCGGCGAGCCCGGACCCGACGCCGTACCAGCCGGGCACGATCTGGCGGGTCTGGGTCCACCCGAAGACCCAGGGGATCGCCCGCAGGCCCTCGAGGCCGGCTCCGGAGTCCGGCCGCTTGGACGGGCGCGAGCCGATGTTGAGCTCGCCGAGCTGCTCGACCGGCGTACACGCGGTGAAGTACGCCGGCAGCGCGGGCTCGGCGGTGAGCTCCTTGTACGCACGCGTGCGCGTTGCGGGAGATCGTCTCCATGACCTCGTCCCAGCGCTGCATCTGGTCCGGGCTCTGCCGGGAGACGCGGTGCAGCAGTGATCCCTCGAGCACCGCCGCCACCATCAGCTCGAGGTTCTCCTTCGCCAGCGACGGGAGCGCGTACTTGTCGGAGATCACCTCGCCCTGCTCGGTCACCTTGATCTCGCCGTCGAGCGTGCCGTAGGGCTGGGCGAGGATCGCGTCGTGGGTCGGGCCGCCGCCGCGACCGACGGTGCCGCCGCGGCCGTGGAAGAGCCGCAGCCGCACCCCGTGTCGCGCCGCGACGTCACGGAGCGCGCGTTGTGCCTTGTGGATCTCCCACAGCGAGGTGGTGATCCCCGCGTCCTTGTTGGAGTCGGAGTAGCCCAGCATGATCTCCTGCACGTCATCGCGCAGGGTCACGATCTCCCGGTACGCCGGCACCTGCAGCATCGCGTCGAGGATGTCGCCCGCCGCCCGCAGCTCCTCGGCCGTCTCGAGCAGCGGCACGAAACCGATCCGGGCCCGCCCGCTGTGCACCCCGATCAGGCCGGCCTCGCGGGCGAGCAGCACCGGAGCGATGACGTCGTCGACACCGCGGGTCATCGAGACGATGTAGCTCTCGATCACGCCCGGACCGAACCGGTCGAGCGCCTCCCGGATGACGCCGAAGACGGCGTACGTCCGCGCGCCCGCGTCGTCGAGTTGCAGGTCGCTCGACACCAGCGGGCGGCGACCGCCGAGCTCGCGGCACAACAGGGCCGTGCGCTCGGCCCGGTCGAGGTCGGCGTACGGCCGGTCGAGCTCACCGAGGCGGTCGAAGAGCTGCGCGAGCACCACGTGGTGGGCGTCGGCGTGTTCGCGGACGTCCATCGTCGCGAGGTGCAGGCCGAACGTCGCCACCGACCGGATGATGCGGGTGAGACTGGCGTCGGCGACCAGCCGGCCCTTGTTTCCGTGCAGCGAGTCGCGCATCGTCTCCAGGTCGGCGAGCAGCTCACCGCTGCCGAGGTAGTCGCGGCCCGGTTCGTGCGCCGACCCGGTCGCCAGCCGGGCCCGGGTGTTGATCAGCTTCGCGCGGATGCACGACAACTTCAGCCGGTAGGGCTCCTCGGCGTTCATCTGCAGATAGCGCGTCTCGACCTCGGGCAGCAGCGCGAGGTCGGTCTCGAGGCTGGTGACGAGCGCCGTCGAGGTGCCGGCGATCCGGCTGGACGACGAGAGCGCGTCGATCAGCCGCTCGCACGCCGCGAGCAGGCCGCGGATCGCGTGCTCGTGTTGGAGCAGCAGGACCTGATCGGTGACCTCGGGGGAGACGTTGGGGTTGCCATCCCGGTCGCCGCCGATCCAGGTGCCGAACGACATCGTCCGCGCGTCGTCGGGGAGACGGACCGAGAGCCGGTCCAGCTCCTCGGCCAGCTCGTCGAGAACGTCCGGCACGGTGTCGGTGAAGAGCTCGTCGAGGTAGTAGGCGACGTTGCGCGCCTCGTCCATGGGTTCGGGACGGTGCAGGCGCAGGTCGTCGGTCTGCCAGAGCAGGTCGACCAAGGCGGCGAGATCCCGGTCGGCCCGCCGGCGGCCCGCCGGATCGTGCCGGTCGGCGGCCAACAGGTCGGAGACCGCACGAAGCTTGGTGAGGATGGAGCGGCGGGACGCCTCGGTCGGGTGTGCGGTGAACACCGGCCGCACGGCCAGCCGGCCGACGAGGGCCGCGACCTCCTCCGGTGACGCGCCACTCTCCAGCACCCGGCCGATCGCGTGTTCCAGCCAGCCGCCCTGCCGGGCCCGCGCGCGGCGCAGCTCCTTGCCGCGATGCGTCTGCTCGGCGACGTTGGCGAGGTGGAAGTAGGCCGAGAACGCCCGTACCAGCAGCGTCGCCTGACCGACATCGATGCCGCCGAGCAGGTCGGCTGCGGCCGCCCCGTCCTCCCGGGTCAGCGCGCGGACCCGCTCGACGAGAGCGAGCAGCTCCTCGCCCTCCTGGCGGACCAGCGACTCCCCGAGGGCGTTGCCCAGCCGGCGGATGTCCGCGCGCAGGGCGGCGTCGGCGCGTTCGGAATCGACCACGGCGTCCGGCACGTCCGGAGTCGGCTCGGCAGACATTCGCGGGCCCCTATCGGACTTCGGCGCGGGACGCTGGTGGCTGGGCGTGCGCGGGTGCTCTGCCCGAAACCAAGAGTATCGGCTGGCCCGTTTCGCCCGGCTGGGGCTCTGGGGCGGCCGGGGTGGTCGACATCGTGCGTCCTACTCGCATCAACGGCGTCTTTGTGCGAGTACGGCGCACGATGTCGCCTGACCGGCGCTCCGAGTCCTCGGAAGATCGGTGGGTGACATAGGACGCCGTACTCGCATCCTGGCGCCTTTTGTGCGAGTAGAGCGTCCGACGTTCGGCGGCTGAGGCTCTGGGAGGTCGGTTCGCATCCCGGCGCTTTTTCCCAGAACGCCACTCCTGGGTTGGCCGGTGCGGCTGCACCTTTGCGCACGAATGTCGGGTGCTGAAGGACGATGCGAGCGGCGCCGGGTCGGGCGTACCGTGGTCACTAACCCCTGGTCGGCAACTCGTCCGGGGGCGTTTGTGCTGCCAGCCGCCCCGATGGCCTGCCCCGAAGGACCTGATGACCCTCGCCGGTCTGCTCGACACCACTCTCTCCGACACCGCTCTCGCCGATGCGGTCGCCCGCGCCGGCGCGCCGTCATTCGACCTCACCGCCCCGCCCGCCATGCGGGCGTTCGCGGTCGCCGCGATCGCCGCCGACCCGGCCCGTGGAGGCGCCGGGCGGCCGGTGTTCGCCGTCACTGCGACGACCCGCGAGGGCGAGGATCTGCTCGCCGCCCTTGGTGACCTGCTCAGCCCCGACGAGGTCGCCCTGCTGCCGTCCTGGGAGACCCTGCCGCACGAGCGGCTGTCCCCCCGGTCGGAGACCGTCGGTCAGCGGTTGGCCGTCCTCCGCCGGCTGGCCCATCCCTCGACCGACGACCCGGCCACCGGCCCGGTGCGGGTGGTCGTCGCGCCGGTCCGCAGCCTGCTGCAGCCGGTCGTCGCCGGCCTCGGCGACCTCGAGCCGGTCATCGTCCACACCGGCGACGAGGTCGACCTCGACCGGATGGTCGAGGGACTGGTCGACATCGGCTACGCCCGCGTCGATCTGGTGGAGAAGCGCGGTGAGCTGGCGGTCCGCGGCGGCATCGTCGACGTCTTCCCGCCCACCGAGGAGCACCCGGTCCGGGTGGAGTTCTTCGGCGACACGGTCGAGGAGATCCGGCCGTTCGCCGTCGCCGACCAGCGCACGATCGAGCCGGCGGAGGGCGCCCCGAGCACCCAGGCACACGGGCTGTGGGCGCCGCCGTGCCGGGAAATGCTGCTGACCCCGGCGGTCCGGGAACGCGCCAAGGAGCAGGCGGCCGCGCAGGCCGCCGCCGGCCGCCCCGAGCTCGCCGAGATGTTCGACCGGCTCGCCGACGGGCAGCCGGTCGAGGGCATGGAGTCCCTCGCCCCGGTGCTGGTCGACGACCTACGACCCGTCCTGCACGACCTGCCCGCCGGCAGCCACGTCGTCGTCTCCGATCCGGAGCGGGTACGCGCCCGCGCGGTCGACCTGGTGCGCACCAGCCAGGAGTTCCTCGCCGCCTCCTGGGCGGTCGCCGCCAGTGGCGGCTCCGCGCCGCTCGACCTCGGCGCCGCGGCCTACCACGGCATCGCGGACCTCCGGGAGACCGCAGCCGAGCTCGGCATCCCGTGGTGGACGGTCACACCCTTCAGCGCGGACGCCGAGCTGGACGAGGACACGGCGCTCGTTCCCGCCCGCCAGGCCGACTCCTACCGGGGCGAGACCGCGCGGGCGGTGCAGGACCTCGCCGACTGGATCGCGGACGGATGGCGGGTCGCCCTGGTCTTCGCCGGGCACGGCCCCGCACAGCGGGCCGTCGAGGTGCTCACCGACGCCGACGTACCGGCCCGGCTGCTGCCCGACCTCGCCGAGCAGCCGGCCGAACGCCTCGTCAGCGTGGTCACCGGACAGCTCGAGCACGGTTTCGTCAGCGACGCTCTCCGGATCGCCGTACTCACCGAGGCCGACATCACCGGCCAGCGCGGGCAGTCCACGAAGGACATGCTGCGGATGCCGTCGCGGCGGCGTAACGCGATCGACCTACTGCAGCTGGCGCCCGGCGACCTGGTCGTGCACGAGCACCACGGTGTCGCGCGCTACGTCGAGATGGTGCGGCGGACGGTCGGGGGCGGCGAGCGGGAATACCTGATCCTCGAATACGCGCCGGCCCGGAAGGGTCAACCGCCGGACCGGCTGTTCGTGCCCACCGACGCGCTCGACCTCGTCACCCGCTACATCGGCGGCGAGCAGCCGACCCTCAACCGGCTCGGCGGCTCGGACTGGGCCAAGACGAAGGGTCGGGCGCGCAAGGCCGTCCGGCAGATCGCCGCCGAGCTGATCCGGCTCTACTCGGCCCGCACCGCCGTACCCGGATTCGCCTTCGGCCCCGATACGCCGTGGCAGCGGGAGCTGGAGGACGCGTTCCCCTACGTCGAGACGCCGGACCAGCTCGCCGCCATCAACGAGGTGAAGGCCGACATGGAGCGCCCGGTGCCGATGGACCGGGTGATCTGCGGCGACGTCGGCTACGGAAAAACCGAGATCGCCGTACGGGCCGCGTTCAAGGCCGTGCAGGACGGTAAGCAGGTCGCGATCCTGGTGCCGACGACATTGCTCGCCCAGCAGCACTTCTCGACCTTCTCCGAGCGGTTCGCGCAGTTCCCGGTCAAGGTCGCCGTGGCGAGTCGGTTCAACACCGCGAAGGAGCAGGAGGCCGTCGTCGCGGGCGTCGCCGACGGAAGCGTCGACGTCGTCATCGGCACCCACCGGCTGCTGCAGAGCTCGACCCGCTTCAAGGACCTCGGCCTCGTCGTGGTCGACGAGGAGCAGCGGTTCGGGGTGGAACACAAGGAATACCTCAAGACGCTGCGTACGGCGGTCGACGTGCTGTCGATGAGCGCCACGCCGATCCCGCGCACCCTCGAGATGTCGTTGACCGGAATCCGGGAGATGTCGACGATCCTCACCCCGCCGGAGGAGCGCCATCCGGTGCTCACGTTCGTCGGCGCGCACGACGAGAAACAGGTCGGCGCGGCGATCCGACGCGAACTGTTGCGTGACGGGCAGGTGTTCTTCGTCCACAACCGGGTCGAATCGATCGACCAGGCCGCCCGCCGGCTGCGTGAGCTGGTGCCCGAGTCGCGGGTCGCCGTCGCACACGGCCAGATGTCGGAGGACTCCCTGGAGCGGGTCATGATCGCGTTCTGGGAACGGGAGTTCGACGTCCTGGTCTGCACCACCATCATCGAATCCGGCCTGGACATCGCCAACGCGAACACGCTCGTCGTCGACCGGTCCGACCTGCTCGGGCTCTCCCAGCTGCACCAGCTGCGCGGGCGGACCGGGCGCGGCCGGGAACGCGCCTACGCCTACTTCCTCTACCCGCCCGAGCGGCCCCTGACCGACACCTCCTACGACCGGCTCACGACGATCGCGCAGAACACCGATCTCGGTGCCGGCATGGCCGTGGCGATGAAGGACCTGGAGATCCGCGGCGCCGGCAACCTGCTGGGCGGCGAGCAGTCCGGGCACATCGCCGGTGTCGGCTTCGACCTCTACGTCCGGATGGTGGGGGAGGCCGTCGCCGACTTCCGCCGCTCCACGGGCGACCCCGACGCGGACGGGCCCGACGTCGAGCCGGCCGAGGTCAAGATCGACCTGCCGATCGACGCGCACCTGCCGCACGACTACATCCCCGGCGAGCGGCTGCGCATGGAGGCCTACCGCAAGCTCGCGTCGGCGAACACCGAGGCCGACGTGGAGGCCGTCGCCGACGAACTGACCGACCGCTACGGCGAGCCCCCGGTCGCGGTCGGCAACCTGCTCGCCGTGGCCCGGTTCCGGGCGCACGCGCGGACGGTCGGGGTCACCGAGGTCTCGGTGCAGGGCCGCACCGTGCGGTTCTCCCCGATCGCCTTGCGCGAGTCGCAGGAGCTGAAGCTGCGCCGGCTGCATCCCGGCAGCGTCTACAAGACCGCCGTGTCGACGATCTCCGTACCGCGACCGTCCCGCGCCAGCGACGGCACCCTCAGTACGCCGCCACGCCCCGGTCAGGAGCCGGTGCGCGACGTCGCGCTGCTGGACTGGTGCCGCGCCGTCCTCGACAGCGTGCTCGACACCCCGGCCCCCGCGCAGACCACCGCGCCGTGAGAACATCGCGCCTTGTGAGACGTTCCGGGATCCGTGCCCTCGCCCTCGCCCTCGCCGCTCTGGGCGCGGTCGGTGCCCTCGCCGGATGCCAGACCCGGTCCTCGACCGCCGCCTACGTCGGCGGCCAGACGATCACCACCAGCCAGCTCGACGCGATGGTCAACCAGGGCCTGGCCAACCCGGTGGTCCGGCAGGTGTGGTCGGGCAAGGAGGCGGCCTACCGCCGGCAGGTGCTCGACAACGCGATCTACCACCTGCTCGTGCAGAAGGCCGCGGCGCGTTCGCATCTGTCGGTGAGCGGAGCCGAGGTCAGCGACCTGGTGCAGGGCGTGCAGGCCGGCTCGCAGAACGGCCAGACCCTCGACAAGCAGCTCGCCGGACTCGGCGTCGCGCACAACGGCGAGGGCGTCTTCTTCCGCGACGTCGCGCTCACCGCGGAGCTCGCGATCCAGCAGGGCGCGGCCCCGCTCCCCTCGCAGTACCGCGTCGGCATCATCGAACTCCCGAGCGCGGCGGTCGCGGCGTCGGTGGCGAAGCAGCTGATGGCCAACCCGGCGTCCTACCCGGCGCTGGCCAAGGCGCACCCGGCGACCAACACCCTGGGCGCACCGGTCGCGGTGACCCAGGCGCAGTTCCAGCAGGCGTTCGGGTCGGCGCACTCGAAGGGGATCAAGGCCGGCACCACCTTCACCCTGCCGGTGCCGAACGCCGCCGGTCACGTCGCGGTGGTGCACATCTTCACCGTCACGACGCCGAAGCTGGCGTCGCTGCCCCCGAGTCAGCGGGCGCAGACCATCATCGGCGCCTACAACGCCGGCCGGACGCGGGTCGCAACGCACGCCGACGAGAAGATCACCGTCAACCCGCGGTTCGGGATGTGGAACGTCGAGCGCGGCACGATCGGCGACACGGTCAACCCGGCCGTGACCCCGCAGTCGACCAAGGCGGCGGCCGGTCGGTGACCGATCGGCTGCTGCTCGTCGCGACCTCGCCCCGAGTGCCGGCCGGTGTCCTGTCCTGGCAGGCCTGGGAGGCGCTGCGGTCCGGGCCCGTCTACACCGCCGACGTAGCCACTGACCAGGCGCGTGCGGTCGCGGCCGCCGGCATCGCGGTGCACCCGCTCGACGCCGCCGACGAACGCTCCCGTGCCGGCGCGTTCCGCGAGCACGCTCGTGACGGCGCGATCGCCGTGTGGCTCGCCGGACCCGACGGCGACGCCGACTTCGCCCGCGCCGTCGGGGATCTCGTCGCCCGGGAGGGTACGGCGGAGCTCGAGGTCGTCTACGGCTCCTGGGATCCGCCGGGCGCCCGGCTGCTCGACGTCGTGGCCGTGATGGACCGGCTTCGGTCGCCGGGCGGCTGTCCGTGGGACGCCGAGCAGACCCACGCCAGCCTGGCGCCGTACCTGGTCGAGGAGACCTACGAGACGCTGCAGGCACTGGAGGACGAGGACGCCGACGCGTTGCGGGAGGAGCTCGGTGACGTCCTCCTGCAGGTCGTCTTCCATGCCCGCCTGGCCGAGGAGGGCGCCGAGCCGTGGTCGGTCGACGACGTCGCCGGCGACCTGGTGGCGAAGCTGGTACGACGCCACCCGCACGTCTTCGCCGACGTCGAGGTGTCCGGCGCCGCGGAGACCTCGGCCAACTGGGACCGGATCAAGCGCACCGAGAAGCGGCGCGAATCCGCGGTCGACGGCGTACCGCTGACCCTGCCGGCGCTGCTGCTCGCCGCGGCGCTGCAACGCCGGGCCGGCCGGGCCGGCGTACCGGAGTCGCTGTGGATGGACCTGGCGGCGGCCCGCGGTGCGGGAGACGTTGCGGAGGCGGCGCTGCGTCGTACCGCGCTGCGGTTCCGCGACGACCTGAGGTCCGCCGAGCGCGCCGCCCGCGCCGACGGCCGGGATCCGTCCACATTGGACGCGGCGGGCTGGGTGCGCTACTGGCCGGACGACCCGACCGGTCAGGACGGGTCGGAGCCGTAGACGGTCGGCACCCAGAACAGCAGTGCGGCGAACAACGCCGTCGACAGTCCGAAGCCCACCGATCCGAGCCCGTCGATGTAGGCCCACAGCAGGCCCATGATCGGCGCGGCGAGGAGCAGCGCGGCGTCGCCGCGCGCCTGCCGGGCCATCGACACCGGTGCGGTGGCCGTCCACTTCGGATCACCGGCCCGCCGGCGTTCGGCCCCCTGCGACCAGCGGCCGGCGTTGCTGCGGTGCTCGCCGCGGGGCGGGGTGGCCCGGCGCCGGCCGGACGGCCAGATCGACGTACCGGCGATGTCGACGACGACGCCGCCGCGCTCCGGGTTGCCGTGGATCTGCAGCGGGCGTGCCGGTCATCAGGTCGCCGAGGACGGGCTCCCAGAACACCGGCACCCACGACTCACGACGGTTCCGGTCGATCACCAGCCAGCTGCGCTGGATCAGGCCCACCTTGGTGTGCACCCGGGAGACCGGCAGTGTGGTGACGGGCTGACGGGCCAACAGCACCCGCCGCGTGACGCGGCCCGCGGTGAAGGCGAGCGCGGCGGCCAGCACCACGACCACCAGCACCGACTCGCCGAGCAGTACGCCGAGCAGGGTGTAGTTGGTGTCGCCGTCGGCGAACACCCGCTGCGGATCGCCCGGTACGTAGTGCAGCGACACACGGGTCCCGCGCGGCAACGTCACCGAGCCGGGGAAGGTCAACCGGCCGACCTGCTGGGTGCCGTGACTATCGGTCCACCGGACCGTGGCCGGCCGCGGGTTTCCGGAGCCGACCGAGACGACCGTGCCGGACGCCCGTGCCGTCGCCGGCGCGAGTCGGTCGCTGACCGTGTGGGACCGCACCAGCAGCGCGATGAGAATGGCGAGCCCGACGGCGACCAGCGGAACCAGACCGAGCGTGATCTGGCGTACCGCCCGCAGCCGCCATAGCCCTCTCACGGGCGGCACACTATTCCACCCGCCGGTGCGGCCGGCCCGATCACGTCGGCAGCCGGTGGTCGCGGCTCCCCCGGCGGGGCAGTCCGGCGTACCTCGGCGTGGCGGCTAGGCTCGGTCGCGACATCCGGGGACTGCACCGTCCACCATCACGTTCATCCAGGAGGGAGTCGCGGAGTGGCGACCATCGAGGCCGTCGGCGCGCGCGAGATTCTCGATTCGCGCGGTAACCCCACTGTCGAGGTGGAGGTCGCCCTCGACGACGGCACCTTCGCCCGGGCGTCCGTGCCGAGCGGCGCGTCGACCGGCCAGTTCGAAGCCGTCGAGGTCCGTGACGCCGACACCGGTCGCTACGGCGGCAAGGGCGTCACCCGGGCGGTCTCGGTCGTCCTGGACGAGATCGGTCCGCAGCTGGCCGGATTCGAGGCCAGCGAGCAGCGCCTGGTCGACGGTCGCCTGATCGACCTCGACGGCACCCCCGACAAGTCGCGACTCGGCGCCAACGCGATCCTCGGAGTGAGCCTCGCGGTCGCGCGGGCCGCGGCCACCTCCGCGGACCTGCCGCTGTTCCGCTACCTCGGCGGGCCGCACGCGCACCTGCTGCCCGTGCCGATGATGAACATCCTCAACGGCGGCGCGCACGCCGACAGCAATGTCGACATCCAGGAGTTCATGATCGCGCCGATCGGCGCATCCACCTTCGCGGAGGCGCTGCGCTGGGGTGCTGAGACCTACCACGCCCTCAAGGGTGTGCTGAGGTCGAAGGGCCTCAACACCGGACTCGGCGACGAGGGCGGCTTCGCCCCCGACCTCAAGGCCAACGCCGAGGCGCTCGACCTCATCGTCGAGGCGATCCGGCTCGCCGGCTACAGCCCGGGCCACGACATCGCCCTTGCGCTCGACGCAGCTGCCACCGAATTTCACGGCGACGGCGGCTACCGCTTCGAGGGCGGTGTCAAGACCGCCGACGAGATGACGGCCTACTACGAGCAGTTGGTGACGGCCTACCCGATCGTCTCGATCGAGGACCCGCTTGCCGAGGAGGACTGGGCGGGATGGGGGCATCTCACCGCCGTGCTGGGCGCGCGGGTGCAGATCGTCGGCGACGACCTCTTCGTGACCAACCCCGAGCGGCTGCGGCGCGGCGTGACGGAAGGGTCGGCCAACTCGCTGCTGGTGAAGGTCAACCAGATCGGCACCCTCACCGAGACCTTCGCGGCCGTCGACCTCGCGCACCGCAACGGCTTCACCTGCATGCTGAGCCACCGTTCCGGCGAGACCGAGGACACGACGATCGCCGACCTCGTCGTGGCGGTGAACGCCGGCCAGATCAAGAGTGGGGCTCCGGCCCGCTCGGAGCGGGTCGCGAAGTACAACCAGCTGCTGCGCATCGAGGAGGAACTCGACGATGCGGCCCGCTACGCCGGCGCACTGGCGTTCCCGCGGTTCCATCAGGCGGGCGAGGTCTAGTCGATGCGGCTTCCTCGTCGCACCCGCCCGCAGCGTTGGCGGCGGCCCGGCCGGGGGAGTGCCCGCCCGAGCACCCGCCCGAGCACTCGCCGACAGGGCCGGTCCGCGAGTCGACCGGAGCCGTTGCGTCGCCGTACCAATGCCGAGCCCGTCGTCACGACGCCGGCCCGACCGTCGCCGCTGCGGCGACGACGACTGACCAGCCGGGCGATCGTGCTCGCGGCGGTCGTCTGTGCCCTGGCGCTGAGCGTCTCCTACCCGCTCCGGCAATACGTCGCCGAGCGCGGCCGGATCACCGCGCTCGAGCAGGACAACGCGCGCCGGCAGGCGCAGGTGAGCGCGTTGGAGAAGCGCAAGAAGGACCTGACCGACCCGGCCTACATCAGGTCCGAGGCGCGGCGCCGGCTGCAATACGTGATGCCCGGCGACACCGCGTTCGTGGTGGTCACCAAGGGACGCCCGGCGGCTCCCGGCAAAAGCGCGCGCACACCGCGGCCCGGCCAGCAGGGTCCGTGGTATTCGCAGCTGTGGGACTCCGTGCAACGGGCCGACCAGGCTCACTGATCCGTGCCAGCTCCGATCGACGCCGACGACGCGCAGGTCGTCGCCCGCCAGCTCGGCCGGCCGACCCGCGGCGCGCAGTCCGTCGCGCACCGCTGCCCGTGCGGCCTGCCCGACGTGGTGGCGACCGCCCCGCGGCTCGACGACGGTACGCCGTTCCCAACTCTCTACTACCTCACCTGTCCGCGCGCGGTGTCCGCGGTCAGCCGGCTCGAGGGGTCGGGCGTGATGACCGAGATGACCGACCGGCTGGCCGACGACCCAGGCCTGGCCGCCGCCTATCGCGCCGCCCACGAGGACTACCTGGCGCGGCGCGCACGGCTCGGCGACGTACCGGAGATTGCGGGCGTGTCCGCGGGCGGCATGCCGGAGCGGGTCAAGTGCCTGCACGTGCTGGTCGCGCACGCGCTCGCCGTCGGCCCGGGGATCAACCCGCTGGGGGACGAGACCCTCGACCGGCTGCCGGAGTGGTGGAGCCGCGGGCCGTGCATCCGCGACGCGGAGGTGGACCGGTGACCCGGGTCGCGGCGATCGACTGCGGCACCAACTCGATCCGGCTGCTCGTCGCCGACGTCGACGACGACGAACTGGTCGACGTCGTCCGTACCCTGCGGATCGTCCGCCTCGGCCGCGGCGTCGACCGCACGGGTCGGCTCGATCCAGCCGCGATCGAGCGCACCCGCGTCGCCCTCGCCGACTACGTCGCCGAGATAAAGCGGCTCGGGGTCGCCCGGACCCGGATGGTCGCCACCAGCGCGACCCGGGACGCCGCCAACCGGGCCGACTTCCACCACATGGTGCGCGACACCCTCGGCGCGCCGGCCGAGGTCATCAGCGGCGACGAGGAGGCCGCGCTGTCCTATGCGGGCGCCGTACGCGGACTCGACGCCGGGGAGGCGCCGTACCTCGTGGTCGACATCGGCGGCGGGTCGACCGAGTTCGTGCTCGGTGACGCCGCGGGCATGTGGTCGGGTCGCAGCGTCGACATCGGCTGCGTACGGCTCACCGAGCGCCACCTGCGCGACGACCCGCCGACCCCGGCGCAGATCGCCGCCGCCGAGGCCGACATCCGCGCCGCCCTCGGCCTCGTCCGGGAACGGGTCCCGGTGGACGAGGCGCGCTCCTTCGTCGGCCTGGCCGGGTCGGTGACGACCGTGGCCGCGCTCGCCCTCGGCCTGACCGAATACGACGCGACCCGCATCCACGGCAGCCGGATCGCCGCCGACGACGTGCGCGTGGTCACCGACCGGCTGCTCGCCGCCGACCAGGCGACCCGGGCTGCCAACCCGGTCATCCACCCCGGCCGGGTCGACGTGATCGGAAGCGGCGCCCTCGTGCTCCGGGTGCTGGTCGACGAGCTGTCGGTGCCGGAGGTCGTCGTCAGCGAGCACGACATCCTCGACGGCATCGCCTGGTCGCTGGCCGGCCGATGACGAGCCCGGGGCTTCGGCTCGAGACCCTGACCGTGCCGGCCGCCGACATCGGTCCGGTCAACCCGCTCCCGCCGCTGACCGGTCCGATGGACCTGCACCAGCAGGTGCAGGCCCCGTTCGCCGACCCGGAGATGGCCGCCAACCTGGACTACGGCCGGCTCGACTCGGTCCTGCCCTATCTCGTGCAGGACGGCTACACCCGCGACCGGCGGCCCACCGACCTCGCGGTCGCCGTCCTGGAGAACGACGTGCTGCGGGCCACGTTCCTGCTCGATTACGGCGGCCGGCTGTGGTCGCTGGTGCACCTGCCCACCGGGCGGGAACTGCTGCACCGCAACGCGATCCTGCAGCCGGCCAACCTCGCCCTGCGCAACGCGTGGTTCGCCGGCGGTGTGGAGTGGAACATCGGCGCGACCGGTCACACCCCGCTGACCTGTGCGCCGGTGCACGCCGCCCGGGTCACCAGGGCCGACGGCACCCCGGTGCTGCGGCTCTACGAGTGGGAGCGGATCCGGGAGCTCAGCTACTGCGTCGAGGCCTGGCTGCCGCCGGGGTCACCGGTGCTGCTGGTGCACGTGCGGGTCGTCAATCCGCGCCGCCAGGAGACGCCGGTGTACTGGTGGTCCAACACCGCCGTCCCCGAGGCTGCGGACGTGCGGGTCGTCTGCCCGGCCGACTCGGCGTATCACATCGGCGACGACCGGCGGCTGCGCACGGTCGGGGTCCCGGACTACGACGGGGCCGACGTGAGCTACCCGGCCCGGGCGCGCCGGGCCGCCGACTACTTCTTCGACGCCAGGGCCGCGGACCGGCCGTGGATCGCGGCGCTGGACGGGGCCGGCACGGGTCTGGCGCAGGTCTCCACCGGACGCCTGATCGGGCGGAAGTTGTTCGTGTGGGGTCGCTCGACCGGCGGCCGGCGCTGGCAGGAGTTCCTGTCCGGGCCGGACGCGGCGTACGCCGAGATCCAGGCTGGTCTCGCCCGGACGCAGCTGGAGCACCTGCGGATGCCGGGCGGCGCCCGCTGGTCGTGGGTGGAGGCCTACGGCCTGCTGCAGGCCGATCCGCGGCAGGTGCACGGGCCGTGGGCGGCGGCGCGCCGGGCCGTCGGCGCGGCGGTCGACACCCTGGCGTCGCCGGCGGCGCTGGACCGTGCGCTGGCCGACGCCGAGGGCGGCGCCGACGACCCGCCCGAAGAGATCCTGCATGCCGGGTCGGGGTGGGGTGCCCTGGAGCGCCGGCGCCGGGCCCGGGCCCACGAGGAGGTGCTCGACCTGCCGGGCACGCCCTACCCGGACGGGACGCTCGGCGCCGAGCAGGAGCCCTGGGTCCAGTTGCTCGAGACCGGCTGGCTGCCGCCGTCGCCGCCGGACGTGCCGCCCGCGTCGTACGTCGTCGGCCCGGCGTGGCAGGCGCTGCTGGAGCAGACCGCGGACGGCTGGCTCAGCTGGCTGCACCGTGGCGTGGCCCGGTGGCAGTCCGGCGACCGCGCCGGCGCCCGCCTGGCGTGGGAATCCTCGCTCGCGGAGGAGCCGACACCGTGGGCGATGCGCAATCTCGGGGTCGCCGCGATCGTCGAGGGCGACCTGACCGCCGGGTCGCGCAGGCTGCTCTCCGCGCACCGGAGCGCGAGGCAGATCCGGTCGTTGACGATCGAGACCGTGCAGGCGCTGCTGGCCTCGCACCAGCCGGACGAGGTGCTCGCCGTCGTCGACGACCTCGACCCGGCCGACCGCAGCGACGGCCGGATCCGGACGGCCGAAGCCTGGGCCGCGGTCGAGCGCGGCGAACTCGACCGGGCCGGGAGGCTGCTGGCCGACGGCATCGAGCTGGCCGATCTGCGCGAGGGCGAGCGGTCGCTCGACGAGCTGTGGTTCGCCTACCACGAGGCGCGGGCGGCGGCCGAGACCGGACATCCGGTGGATCAAGCGACGCGGGAGGAGATCCGCCGTACGCATCCGCTGCCGTCGGCCTACGACTTCCGGATGACGTGACCGGCGAGCCGTTGCCCCCGGTGCGCTAGCGTGCGAACGCGCCGCCCTCATCAGCCCCCCGTGGAGGACCAGCACCGTGAGTCACGTCGACACCGAGATCGCCAGTCAGCCGGCCTGCTGGCGGTCCGCGATCGCGCTCGCCGCCGACGCCCGGGGACTGCCCAAGCCCGGCGAGCGGGTGGCCGTGATCGGGTGCGGCACTTCGCTGTTCATGGGCCAGGCCTACGCCGTACTCCGGGAGACGGCCGGGAAGGGTGAGACCGATGCGTTCGCCGCGTCCGAGTTCCCGGCGGCCCGGCGCTACGACCGCGTCGTCGCGCTCAGCCGGTCGGGGACCACGACCGAGGTGCTCACCGCCCTGGGCCAGGTGCCGGCCGGGACCCCGACCGTCGCCCTGACCGCCGATCCGCGGACTCCGGTCGGCCGGGCGGCGACGGAGACGGTCGTGCTCGACTTCGCCGACGAGGAGTCGGTCGTGCAGACCAGGTTCGCGACGAGCGCCCTGGTCCTGTTGCGCGCTCACCTGGGTGAGGACGTCGGCGCGCTCGGAGCACAGGCCGAGCAGGCCGTCGGCGCGCCGCTCCCCGCCGGCGCGATCGGAGCTCGGCAGTTCACCTTCCTCGGTCAGGGCTGGACGGTCGGCCTGGCGAACGAGGCGGCGCTCAAGCTGCGCGAGGCGTCGAACTCCTGGACCGAGTCCTATCCGGCGATGGAATACCGGCACGGCCCGATCAGCATCACCGACGCCGCGAGTTGCGTCTGGTCTTTCGGGCCGCCACCCGGCGGTCTTGCCGACGATGTCGCCCGGACCGGCGCGACCCTCGTCGTCGGTGACCTCGACCCGCTGGCCGAGCTCATCCGGGCCCAGCGGCTGGCGGTGGCGCTCGCCGACGCCAAGGGCCTCGACCCGGATCAGCCGCGCAACCTCTCCCGGTCGGTGATCCTGCCGTCCGGACCGGCGTAGTGGCGCGGCCCGTGAGCAGCGCGGTCGTCGGTCTCGACGTCGGCGGTACGGCGGTCAAGGCCGCCGTCGTCGACCGGCAGGGCCGCGTCCTGCGCTCCGACCGCCGTCCGACGGGCGTTGCGCAGGGAGTCGACGCGGTGGTCGCCGGGCTGGGCGATCTGGCCGTCGACCTCGTCGAGCAGGCCGGCGCCGACGGCGTGCCAGTGGAGGGCGTCGGTGTCGTCGTCCCCGGCGTCGTCGACGAGGTCGACGGCGTCGCGGTCTACGCGGCCAACATCGGCTGGCACGAGGTGCCGCTGCGCTCCCGCCTCGAACAGCGACTCGGGCTGCCGGTCGCGCTCGGGCACGACGTACGCGCGGGCGCACTTGCCGAGGGCCTGATCGGCGCCGCCCGCGACGCGACCGACTTCCTCTTCCTGCCGATCGGCACCGGTATCGCCGGCGGCATCGTGCTCGACGGACGGCCGTACGCCGGTGCGCACACACTCGGCGGCGAGATCGGGCACACCCCGGCCGTTCCCGGCGGCGAGCTCTGCGCGTGCGGCCAGCGCGGCTGCCTCGAGACCTACGCCTCCGCCGCCGCGGTCGCCCGCCGCTACGCCGCCGCCGGCGGCACCCCGGGCCTCGGCACGGACGAGATCATCGACCGCACCGACACCGATCCGGTCGCCCGGCGGGTCATGGGCGAGGCGATCGACGCCCTCGCCACCTCGCTCACGACGTACACGATGGTGCTCGATCCGGACCTGATCGTGATCGGCGGCGGGATGGCGGCGGCGGGGGAGCGGCTCTTCGGCCCGCTCCGCGCCGCGATCGCCGCCGGGCTCTCGTTCCACCCGCTGCCACGGCTCGTGCCTGCCGCGCTGGGTGGGCAGGCCGGCTGCCTTGGCGCGGCCGTGCTCGGCTGGGGCGTGGCCGGCGTCGCGACGGGTGACCTCGGCTGGCAGCCGGTGGCCGGCCCGACGACGGCGGGCGCGCGATGACGATCCTGCGCGGTGCCCGGGTCGTCGTACCCGAGGGTGTGCTCGACCCGGGTTGGGTGCAGGTCGAGGGCGGACGCATCGCCGCGGTCGGCCGGGGCCGGCCGCCCGCCGACGCGGGTGCGGGCACCGACCTCGGCGGCGCCTGGCTGCTTCCCGGCTTCGTCGACCTGCATGTGCACGGCGGTGACGGCGGGCGGATCGACGAATCGGCCAAGGGTCTCGCGACCAGCGTCGCGTTCCACCGCCGGCACGGCACCACCCGCACCCTCGCCAGCGTCGTCACCGCTCCGGTCGAGCAGATGGTCGCCGCGGCGGGCTGGATCGCCGACGCCGTCGAGGCCGGCCCGACCGAGGACGGCCACGTCGTCGGCTGCCACTTCGAGGGACCGTTCCTGTCGGCGTTGCGCTGCGGGGCGCAGGACACCGACGCGATGATCGACCCCGATCCCGCGGTGTGGCGGCGGCTCGGCGAAGCGGGCCGCGGCACGGTCCGCATGATGACCATCGCCCCCGAGCTTCCCGGCGGGGTCGACCTGGTGCGGATCGTGGCGGCGGACGGTGTGATCCCGGCGATCGGTCACACCGACGCGCACTACGAGGACGCTCAGGCCGCGATCCAGGCCGGTGCCCGGGTGCTCACGCACACGTTCAACGGGATGCGCGGACTGCACCACCGCGATCCCGGCGCTGTCGCTGCCGCGGTCGACGGCGGCCTGGTGTGTGAGGCGATCAACGACGGCATGCACCTGCACGACGCGGCGCTCCGGCTGCTGGCCCGGCTGGTCGGCGACCGGCTGTGCCTCATCACCGACGCCATGGCCGCCGCCGGGGTCGGCGACGGCGAGTACGACCTCGGCAGCAAGCGGGTGATCGTCACCGACGGCAAGGCCGTGCTCGCCGGCGGCGGGTCGATCGCCGGGAGCACCCTGACGATGGGCCACGCCGTACGCCGGGCGGTGCGCGACGTCGGTCTGCCGATCGAGGCGGCGGCGCGGGCCGCGGCCACCACGCCGGCCCGGGTGCTGGGCGGCGCCGACCGGTTCGGCGCGATCGTCGCCGGTCTCGACGCCGACCTCGTGGTGCTCGACGACGACCTGCGCGTCGAGCGGGTCATGGCGCTCGGCCGTTGGTCGCTCCGTTAGCCGACCGCCGCGAAGACATCCCGATTAGGAGCCACCGTGCCACTCGTCCCGACCGCTGAACTCGTCGACTCGGCGCGCGCCGCCGACATCGGCGTCGGCGCCTTCAACGTCATCACCGTCGAGCATGCCGAGGCGATCGTCTCCGGCGGGGAACGCGCCGGCCGGCCGGTGATCCTCGCCATCAGCCAGAACGCCGTCCGGTTCCACGGCGCGGTATATCCGATCGCCGCCGCAGCGGCCGCGGTCGCCCGGGGTTCCGGCGTCCCGGTCGGGCTGCACCTCGACCACGTCGACGACGAGGACCTGCTGCACCAGGCCGGCGACGCCGGCTTCAGCTCGGCGATGTACGACGCCTCCCGGCTCGACTACGCCGACAACGTCGCGGCCACCCGCGCCGCGGCGACCTGGGCGCACGAACGCGGCCTGTGGCTCGAGGCCGAACTCGGCGAGGTCGGCGGCAAGGACGGCGCGCACGCCCCCGGCGTACGCACCGACCCCGACGAGGCGCGGGACTTCGTCGCGGCTACCGGCGTCGACGCGCTCGCCGTCGCGGTCGGCAGCTCACACGCGATGACCGAGCGCACCGCGTCCCTCGACCTCGAACTGATCGCCCGGCTGCGCGCGGCGCTGGACGTGCCCCTCGTCCTGCACGGGTCGTCCGGCGTACCCGACGAGGACCTCGCCAAGGCGGTCGCCGCCGGCATGGTCAAGGTCAACATCGGTACGGCGCTGAACACGGCGTTCACCGGATCGGTGCGCGAGTTTCTCGCCGGCGACCAGAAGTCGGTCGACCCGCGGCGCTACCTGGCGCCGGCCCGCGACGCGATGGCCGACACCGTGGCGCGACTGCTCGGCGCCCTCACCGGCAGCTGACCGCGCGCGCCGTCCCCCTTCCCGATGATCAAGAGGGGATTCCGACACGAAACGCCGTACGAATCCCCTCTTGATCATGGGGAGACCCGGGCAGGAAGCGGCAGGCTGCGGGTCAGGGCTTTTCGTCCTCGACGCCGGGAGGGAGCCGACCGGTCAGGGTCTGGTACGTCGCGGCGGCCCCACGGTTGGCGACCACGCGGGCGCCGGCGACCACCACCCCGGAGATCGCGGCCCACACCAGCGCGTCGAGCCAGTCGACGTTGGGCGCGGCCGGGTTCTTCGGCGGTGCCGAGCCGCGGGAACGACGCCAGACCTTCTCCAGCGTCTTGTTGACCACGATCCCGGTGGGTACGGCGAAGGCCAGTCCCAGCACCTTCCAGCCCACCTTGCCGACGGGACCTGCCACCGTGGACCACCTCCTCGCCGCCGCGCTGCACCTGTCGCCCCTGATCATGCCCTGCCGGGTCGGTCTCCGCCGCGTCCCCACCCGACGGCCCGTCGCGGTGTCGCGCCGTCCGTGATTGGGTGGTCGCCGTACCGGTCGTCACGGGTCAGGAGCAGATGGTGGGAGCAGGGCTCGGCCTCGTGGCCGGCGATCCGGCCGCGCCGGGTACGCCGGTCGCGTCCACGGCGGCCGAGGTGGCCGGGCTCGCCGCGACCGCCGAGGACCTCGCCGCGCTCGACGGGCTGGTGTCGGTATGCCGGGCCTGCCCGCGGCTGGTCGAGTGGCGCGAGACCGTCGCCGCGACCCGCCGCCGCGCCTACGCCGATGAGCACTACTGGGGCCGTCCGGTACCCGGCTTCGGCGCGGCCGACGCGCGGATCGGCGTCGTCGGCCTCGCGCCGGCGGCGCACGGCGGCAACCGGACCGGGCGGGTCTTCACCGGCGACCGCAGCGGCGACTGGCTGTTCGCCGCGCTGCATCGGGCCGGATTGGCCAGCCAGGCGACGTCCGTCCACGCGGGCGACGGCCTGACGTTGCGCGACACCCGGATCCTCGCCGCCGTGCGCTGCGCGCCGCCCGCCAACAAGCCGACGACCGTCGAGCGGGACACCTGCCGGCCTTGGCTGGACCGGGAGCTGGCCCTGCTCTGGCCCACCCTGCGCGCGGTGGTGGTTCTCGGCGGCTACGGCTGGAGCGTGCTCTGGCCGGCCCTGCGGGAGTTCGACGTGACGATTCCGTCGCCGCGCCCGGTCTTCGCGCACGGCCGGGAGGTGCAGCTCACCCGCCCCGACGGGCCGCCGGTCACGGTGCTGGGCTGCTACCACGTGAGCCAGCAGAACACCTTCACCGGACGCCTCACGGCCCCGATGCTCGACGCGGTCTTCGGCCGGGCCGGCGAGCTGGCCGGCCTGACGTGACGGTCACCCGCAGCTTCCGCATCTGGGTCGCGTCGGTCGTCACCGTCGCCGGGCTCGCGATGCTGCTGTTCGCCAGCCGATCGGGTCAGACCCGCGACATCGCCGCGCACAGCACGCCGTACCACCCGGTGGCGCCGGTCTTCAAGCAACCGACCGCGGCCCAGTCGACACCTCCGACCGGCCGGCCCAACACCCTGCCGCACACCGGCTCCGCGCCGAGCTGGCTCGGCGACCTCGCGCTGGCCGTGGGCATCGCCGCCGCCGTCCTGCTGATCGGCGCCATCACCTGGTACGTCGTGCGTGCGGTGCGCGCGCTGGACCGGGGCCCGGACCGCCCCGGCCCGCCGCCCGCGGACCTCGAATTCGCCCCACCCGGGGTCGCCGACGCGCTCGCCGACGCCGTGGACGAGGTGCTGGCCCGAATCGAGCGCGGTCAACCGCGGGACGCGATCGTCGCGTGCTGGATGCGTTGGGAGGACGTGGCCGCCGAGGCCGGCGTGGCCAGGCGTCCGGCCGAGACCGCCGCCGACTTCACCGAACGGGTCCTCTCGACCTACCAGGTCTCCAACCCGACCCTCGTCCGGCTGGCCGACCTCTACCGCGAGGCGCGCTTCTCCGCGCATCAGATGGACGACACCGCGCGCGGTGAGGCCCGCTCGGCGCTGGAGCAGGTGCGCGCCGAGCTGCTCGCCGGCCGCCGCAACGCCGAAGGCGCAGCCACCGACCCGGCCGGGGAGCCGGAGCGCTCGGCCGTCGGCGGCGACGGGCCCGGGAGCCGGTCATGAGGCGGCTGACCCGGCGGCGGGCGTCGCCCTGGCGCACCGCCGGCGTGGTGCTGCTCATCGGCGTGGGCGTCGGTCTCGCCGGCTGGCTGATCCTGTCCGCCGGCGGACTGCGGGCCCGCCCGGCGTACTGCATCGGGGTGGCGCTCGCCGTCGTTGCCGCCGGCGCCCTGGTGCGAGCCTGCCTCGACCCGGCCGATCCCGTGGCACGGCTGCCGGCCGAGCCGGCCGATTCCCCCGACCCCTACGCCGACCTCTACTTCCTGGAGTACCGCCTGTCCTGGGGTAGCGTCGAACGCCAGCGCTTCGAGCAGCGGGTCCGTCCGCTGCTCGTGCGGCTGGTCGACGAGCGCCTCCGCCAACGACACGGCGTCGACCCCGCCCGTGACCCCGACCGTGCCCGCAAGATCGTAGGAGAGCAGCTGTGGCAGCTGAGGACCGGAACACCGACGCCTGGCGAGAGGCCGCCGACCCCGCGGGAGGTGGCGGCGACCGTGGAACGTATCGAGGCGATCTGAGCGACCCGGCCGACGACGAGCTGATGCCGCTCGAGGAGGTCTGGGCCTCCTGCGACCGGGTGCTCGACCAGGTCGGTCGCGCGGTCGTCGGGCGCCGGGACGCGTTGTCGCTGGTCTTCGCGAGCATCCTCGCCGGCGGGCACATCCTGCTCGAGGACTACCCGGGCCTGGCCAAGACCCTCGCCGCCCGGTCGTTCGCGCAGGCACTCGGCCTGGACTTCCGGCGGGTGCAGTTCACCCCCGACCTGTTGCCGTCCGACGTCACCGGCTCGTTCATCTACGACCAGAAGGAGGGCGAGTTCGTCTTCCGCGCCGGGCCGGTGTTCGCCGGCCTGCTGCTCGCCGACGAGATCAACCGCACGCCGCCGAAGACGCAGGCTGCCCTGCTCGAGGCGATGCAGGAGAGCCAGGCGACCATCGAGGGCAGGACGTTCGCGCTGCCGGTGCCCTTCCACGTCATCGCGACCGCCAACCCGATCGAGTACGAAGGCACCTACCCGCTGCCTGAGGCGCAACTCGACCGGTTCCTCATGCGGATCTCGTTCGGCTATCCCGACCGCGACGAGGAATGGACCGTGCTGCAGCGGCGGATGCAGCGTCGCCAGGAGGCGATCACGCTCGACCCGGTCACCGACGCGGTCGGCGTACGCGCCATGCAGCGGGCGGTCGAGGCGGTCACCGTCGAGGAGTCGGTCGGCCGTTACTGCGTGGAGCTGGCGTCGTCGACGCGCACCCGCCCGCAGGTCCTGGTGGGTTCCTCGCCCCGAGGTGCACTGGCGCTCCTGCTCGTCGCCCGGGCGTACGCCGTGCTGAGCCACCGCGACTACGTCACCCCGGAGGACGTCAAGGCCGTCGCCGTACCGGCACTGGCCCATCGGCTCACCCTCCGGCCCGAGATGTGGATGCGCCGGGTCGCCCCCGAGGACGTCGTACGGTCGGTGCTGGACGAGGTGCCGGCACCGGCGACCGGCGGCCACCCGTCCGCGCCGCGGCCGGACGACCACCTCGCCGGGCAGGTGTCGCGCTGACCAGCCCGACCGACTCGACCGCCTGGCGACCGACCGCGGCGCTCGCCCGGGCGATCGGCGTCGCCGCCGCCCTGCTGGTCACCGCGGTGTTGCTCCGCCGCAGCGATCTGGTGGTGCTGGCCGCGCCGCTGGTGGTCGGCACCGTGCTCGGCCTGCTGCGTCGCCCAACCGGGCCGCCCGAGATCGGCCTGTCGGCGAGTGCCGACAGCCTGCTCGAGGGGCAGGCCACCTCCGCAGCGGTATCACTGGCCTCGGCGGACACCCTCGACGTCGTCGCCGTCGACCTGCGGGTGGGACGCGGATTCGTGGGGTTGTCCGGCCGGCCCGAGCGGTGCGTGAGCTTGCGCCCGAGCGAGCACCGCGACGTCGCACTCGACCTGCGCTCGATCCGGTGGGGCCGCCACCAGGTCGGCCCGGCGATCGTGCACGCCGTCGGCGCGCACGGTCTTCTCCGCCAGGGGCCGTGGGTCTCCGGGGTGGTCACCGCGACCACACTGCCGCTGCGGGAGGGCTTCGAGGCGACCGACACGGTGCCCCACGCCCAGGGTGTGGTCGGCCTGCACCGCTCCCGTCGGCCCGGTGAGGGCACCGAGCTCACCGGTGTGCGGGCCTTCAGCGTCGGCGATCGGCTGCACCGTATCCACTGGCCGGTGTCGCTGCGTACCGGCGAACTCCACGTCACCGCGACGCTGTCCGACCGCGACACCGACGTCACCCTCGTCCTCGACACCCGTTACGACATCGGGATCAGCGACGGCATCGACGGAGCGGCGAGCAGCCTCGACGTCACCGTGCGCGCGGCCGCGTCGGTGGCCGAGCACTATCTGCGCCACGGCGACCGCGTCGGGCTGATCGACCTCGGCCAGGCCATCCGGCAGGTGCGTCCCGGCGGGGGACGGGCCCACCTCGTCCGCCTGCTCGACGTCCTGCTCGACGCCCAGCCGGCCCGCGGCAGCGGGCTGACGGCCAACGTCGCGTTGAGCGAGGTGGCGCCGGGCTCGCTGGTGCTGCTGCTGAGCCCGCTCGTCGGGGAGAACGCGCTCGCCCGCGCCGCGGCGCTGGGCCGGGCCGGGCACTCGGTGCTGGTCGTCGACACGCTGCCGGCCGACGCCCGGCCACCGCGGCGCAGCGAATGGACCCAGCTGGCCTGGCGGGTCTGGCTGCTCGAACGCGAGGTCGACGTCGCGCGGCTCGCCGAACTCGGAGTGCCGGTCGTGCCCTGGCGCGGGGCCGGCAGCCTCGACCTGGTGCTGCAGGACATCAGCCGGGCCGCCGCCGCACCGAAGGCGCTGCGATGAGTGCGATCGACACCGGTGTCGCCGCAGTCGTCGGAGCGGCCCGCACCCTCCGCGCCATGCCGCCCATCCAGTTCGCGCTGCGGGCCGGCGTACTCCTCACCGGCGCGATCGCCGCGCTGCTGCCGCAGCAGCAGTTCGTCGGTGGTCTCGCGGTGCTGATCGTCGTCGCACTCCTCGGTGCCCTGATGGCGGCCGTCGCGCCGGAGACTCCGGGCGCGGCCATCGCCCTGGTCATGGTCGCCGTCCTGTGGATCGTCGCCTACGGCCTGCACGGCGCACCGTCGATCGCCCTGACCACGGGGCTCGCCGCCGATCTCTACGTCTTCCACACCCTCACCGCCTTGTGCGCGGCGATGCCGGCGACGGCGCGCATCGATCCCGAGGTGCTCGTCCGGTGGTCCCGACACGGGTTGGTCACCCTCGCGGTGAGCGCCGTGGTCGCCGCTATCGCCTTCGTGCTGCCGCGGCTCACCGGATCGCTGCCGCTGGAACTCGCCGGTCTGCTCGCGGTGATCGCGCTGACCGCCGTCCCCGTATGGCTCGCCCGGGCCCGCCGGTAGGCTCAGCGGAGTGCACCGTCCCACCGGTCGTCCGCCCCGCATCCTGATCGTCGGCGGCGGTTACGTCGGGATGTACACGGCCTTCCGGCTGCAGCAGAAGCTGCACCGGGGCGAGGCCGCCGTCACCGTCGTCGATCCGCAGCCCAACATGACCTACCAGCCGTTCCTGCCCGAGGCCGCCGCCGGGTCGATCGAACCGCGACACGTCGTCGTACCGCTGCGCCGGGTGCTCAACAAGACCGAGGTGCTCACCGGCCGGGTGACGACCGTCGACCATGCCCGCCGGGTCGCCGTCGTCGAGCCGCTGGAGGGCGAGTCGGTCGAGGTGGCTTACGACGTCCTGGTGATGGCGGCCGGCTCGGTGGCCCGCACCCTGCCGATCCCTGGGTTGGCCGAGGTCGGCATCGGGTTCAGCACGATCGGCGAGGCGATCTTCCTCCGAAACCACGTGCTGTCCCGGCTCGACCTGGCCTACACGACCGGTGATCAGGCGCGGCAACGGCGCGCACTCACCTTCGTCTTCGTCGGCGGCGGCTACGCCGGTGTCGAAGCCTTCGCCGAACTCGAAGACATGGCGCACGCCGCCCTCCGCTTCTACCCGACCCTGACGCAGCGCGACCTTCGGTGGGTGCTCGTCGAGGCGGCCGGCCGGATCCTGCCTGAGGTCAGCGTGTCGATGTCCGCCTACACCGTCCAGCGACTCGTCGAGCGGGGCATGGACATCCGGCTGAATACCCGGGTCGAGTCGATGGTCGACGGTCGCGTGACCCTCTCCGACGGGGACAGCTTCGACGCGGAGACCGTCGTGTGGACCGCCGGCGTGCGGGCCAACTCGCTGGCCGCCCGGTCCGGGCTCCCGGTCGACGAGAAGGGCCGGCTGCGGTGCACCGCGCAGCTGCGGGTCGCCGGTCTCGAGGGGGTATGGAGTGCGGGGGACAGCGCCGCCGTACCCGACCTGTCGAAGAAGGACGACCCCGACGCGTTGTGCGGCCCGAGCGCGCAGCACGCGGTACGCCAGGCCAAACGGCTCGCCGACAACCTGGTGATCACGCTGCGCGGCGGCGCTCCGAAGCCCTACGTGCACGCCTACGCAGGGTCGGTCGCGTCGCTCGGCCTGCACAAGGGCGTCGCCGAGGTCTACGGCGTGAAACTGCGCGGGTTCCTGGCGTGGCTCATGCACCGCACCTACCACATCTCCCGGGTGCCGACCTTCAACCGGAAGGTCCGGGTGGTGGCCGACTGGACACTGGCGCTGTTCTTCCCGCGCGAGGTGGTCTCCCTCGGCCAGATCCAGAACCCGCGCCGCGCGTTCGAGTCGGCGGCGGCCGGCGACTGAGCCGCCGGCGCGTGACGACGCCGGGTCCTGGTTAGGGTGGTGCGGGATGACCCGGAATCCGATTAACCTCCTGTCGCCCCCGTAGCCCAATCGGCAGAGGCAGGCCCCTTAAAAGGGCCGCAGGTGTCGGTTCGAACCCGACCGGGGGCACGCCGCGCCGGCTCGGCACCACGGTGAGCCGGCGCGCAGCCCCCTGGCCGCTATTCCGCTTGAACGTGACGTTCAAGCGGTCTAGCCGTATCAACGTCACGTTGATGCGGAATGCGGGGGCGCACCATTCCGCGTGAACGTCACGTTCAAGCGCTCTAGCCGCATCAACGTCACGTTGATGCGGAATGCGGGGGCGCACCATTCCGCTTGAACGTCACGTTCAAGCGCTCTAGCCGCATCAACGTCACGTTGAGGCGGAATGATGACGCGCCCTAGCGCTCGAGGTTTTCGCTCAGATGGCAGCCCAGGCAGAGCAGGGTCTGCGGGACGGCACGTAGCCGCTCCAGCGGGATCTCCCTGCCGCAGTCGAGGCAGCTTCCGTAGCGGCCGGTCGTCATCCGCCGCAGCGCGATGTCGATGTCGGACAGCGACCGCAGGGCGGCGGACGAGAGGATCTCGACGATCTCCTGCGACGCCCCGCCGCCCTGCCCCGCATGCAAAAGGTCGAGGTCGTCGCCGCCGGGCCGGTCGACCCGACCGCCGAGAGCGGCGAGTTGGTCGAGCCGGAAGCGGCGCTGACGCTCGAGTTCGGTGCGCAGCGAGGGCAGGCAGGCGACGAGGTCGAGCCGCGGTGTGTCCGGTGTCGGTGTGAGGGTGCTGGCCATACAAACTCCAGGGTGGGGAGCGAGAAGGGGTCGCAGACGCCCGGAGCACAGCCTCGTGGGAAACCCGAATTCGTCGTAGCGGCCGTGGTAGCCGGTGCCGGCGACGGTCCCGGGGGAGGGCAGCGCCCTAGGCGGCGACCGCCGGTGGCCCACGCGTCGTCGGCAGCCACACCGTGAGCAGCCGACGCGGGTTTCTCGACGGCGTCGGACCGGCGCCGAGAAGAAGGAGCAGTACGGCGACCCCGGCGGTCGCGGCGAGCGCGCCGAGGAGGGGGCCGCCGTGGACGACCGCCGGGCGCTGCGCGCCCGGACGATGGTGCAGGACGCCCCAGCCGTCGTGGTGCGTGCCGGCGGGGTGGGTCGCGACGGCCGCCGGACCGAACAGGCCCTGGGGACCGGAGTCGGGCATCGACCCGGCCGAGCCGGCGAGCCAGACCAGCGCGACGGCGACGATCGCGCCCAGCAGCCCGCTCGCCAGGTGTCGCGTGCTGCGGATGCGCGCCATAGTGTCGTCAGGATAGCCGCAATCCGCGTCTCCGGCCGGTCCAGGTTTCCGGCAGAACCCCGTACGTGCGGCCGCTTTGGGCCATCGGGACCGCGCGGAACTACGGCGATCGGATGCGCGTTACGGTGTCGTACGCGGTGCAAGGCGCGCCGCGTCTGTCCGTGGGTGCCGGTGGGTGTCCGGGGCCCGGAAGGAGCGGATGTGAGCAGTAATCCGGTATTCGGCCGCGACGGCCGGAACTTCTCGTCTGCGGCTGGGCGCTACGCCACGTTCAACAAGCCGACGCCGGATGCCGCCGAGCTGCAGAACATGTACGACCAGCCGGCATACGCTCCCACGCGCTACATGAGCCTGGACGACGTCGTCGTCCGCACCGGCGCCACGCTGGGCACGGTCATCCTCTTCGGCGCCGTGTCCTGGATCTTCAACCTCAACGCGCTGGCCCTACCGGCCGCCCTCGCCGGCTTCGTGCTCGCGATGGTCGTCGCCTTCTCCCGCCGGGCCAACCCGGCCCTCGTGCTCGGCTACGCGGCCCTCGAGGGGTTGTTCCTCGGGTCGATCAGCCACGTCTTCAACAACCTCTACCCGGGCGTCGCGATCCAAGCGGTCATCGGCACCGCCGCGGTGTTCGGCGGCATGCTCGTCGTCTACAAGACCGGCGCCATCCGGGTCACCCCGAAGTTCAACCGCTGGCTCATCGGCGCGCTGTTCGGGGTCGTCGCACTGATGCTGGTCAACGTCATCGGCAGCCTCATCGTCGGGCACGACGCTCTCGGCATCCGGGGCGGAAACCCGGCGCTGTCGATCGGGTTCAGCGTGCTGTGCATCGGGATCGCGGCCTTCTGCTTCCTCTCCGACTTCGACATGGTCGACCAGGCGATCCGCCGCGGTGCGCCGGAGAACTTCGCCTGGTACGCCGCGTTCGGCCTCACCGTGACCTTGGTCTGGCTCTACCTCGAGATCCTGCGGCTGCTCGGCTTCGTCCGCCAATAACGACCGGATCGGTACGCCGCTGAACGCCGCAGATCCGCTCGGGGCCGTCGATCCCGCCGGTCACCTGACGGCGGTCGCCGGGCCGGTCCTGGCCAAGATCGCCGCCTGGACCGGCCGGAGCTGGAGCCACCGGGTCGGCTGGCACCGCACCCGCGCCCAGGTGGTGCGCGCCGCGGTGCAGCAGCTGGCCGACCTCGCCGCCACCGCCGAACGACGGCCGCGGACCGCCGTACCCCGCATCGACGCCGACACGCTGCCCGGTGCGGGCCTGGCCGACCAGCTGGCGGTGATGGTGCACGACGTCGTACATACCGGCGACCCGATGGCCTGCCGGCGCGCGGCCGACCTGATCGACCGGCTCGCCGCCGACCTGCACCTCACCCGCGCGTGACCCGCCGGCCGAGACCGTAGGATCCTCGCCGTGGCCGACCGGATCCTCGTCTACGGCGTGACCGGGTCGGGCAAGACCACGATGGCCGCGCGGATCGCCGAGCGGACCGGGCTGCCGTGGTATTCCGTCGACGACCTGACCTGGGAACCGGGCTGGATCCAGGTTCCCACGGAGGAGCAGCGGCGCCGGGTCTCGGCAATCTGCGTCGGCGAGCGATGGATCCTCGACACCGCCTACGGCAAGTGGCTCGACTTCCCGTTGGCCCGCGTCGAGGTGATCGTCGCCCTGGACTATCCGCGCTGGCGTTCACTCGGCCGGCTGGCGCGCCGGACGCTGCTGCGCGCCGTCGACCACCGGCCGATCTGCAACGGCAACCACGAGACGTTCCGGCAGGCGTTCTCCCGTGACTCGATCCTCGTCTGGCACTTCCGGTCCTTCGCCCGCAAACGCGACCGCATCCGCGCGTGGGCCGCGGCCCCGTCCGGGCCGGCCGTCGTCCGGCTGACCTCGCCCCGGGCGACCCGGCGCTGGCTGGACACGCTGCACCCTGGCGGACCGGACGTTGCCGGTCGGCGCGGCTAGGCCGGCGGAGGGGAGAGCGTCGCGCCGAGCTGCGTCGCGATGCCGAGCCAATCGTTGACCAGCCAGAAGTCCGTGACGCGACCGCGCGGATCGACAGCGAGCGCGATGACGCCGCGGACGTCGATCGCACGCCCAGTGGGTTTGATGCCGCGCCACTCGCCTTGGTGGGATCCCGTGATGTGTCCCCAGACGACTGCCTTTTCTGCGTCGGCAACTGTCCACTCGGCGTCGACGTGCACATCGGGAAACGCCGTCAACATCCGGCGGTGGGACTCGCGAAAGCGCGCGTTGTCCGGCGCCAAGGCAGCGATCGCATCCAGGTCATGGGCGTTCAGCTGGCGCAGCAATGCGTCGAGCGCCGCCTGCGGACCGGTCAATTCACCTCCGCGTCTGTGCGTCTAATTGAGCCGCTCCAGCACCATCGCCATGCCCTGACCGCCGCCGACGCACATCGTCTCGAGGCCGAGGGTCGCGTCGCGGAACTGCAGGCCGTTGATCAGCGTGCCGGTGATGCGGGCGCCGGTCATCCCGAACGGGTGGCCGACCGCGATGGCGCCGCCGTGCACGTTGAGCCGGTCGATGTCGACGCCGATCTCCCGGTACGACGGGATCACCTGCGCCGCGAACGCCTCGTTGATCTCCACCAGGTCGATGTCGTCGATCGTCATCCCGGCCCGCTCGAGCGCCTGCTGGGAGGCCTCGACCGGGCCTAGACCCATGATCTCGGGGGAGAGCGCCGTCACGCCGGTGGAGACGATGCGGGCCAGCGGCGTGATGCCGAGCTCGCGCGCCTTCGTGTCGGACATGATCACCACGGCCGCGGCGCCGTCGTTGAGCGGGCAGCAGTTTCCGGCGGTGATCCGGCCGTCCGGCCGGAAGACCGGCTTCAGGCCGGCGACGCCCTCCATCGTGACCCCGGCCCGCGGGCCGTCGTCGACCGCGACCACGGTGCCCGAGGGCGTCGTGACCGGGGTGATCTCGCGGGCCCAGAAGCCGTCCGCGATCGCCTTCTCGGCGTTGTTCTGGGACCGGACGCCGAACTCGTCCATGTCCTCGCGGGTGATCCCCTTGAGCTGGGCGAGGTTCTCGGCGGTCTGGCCCATCGCCAGGTAGATGTCCGGTACGGCGCCGTCCTCGCGCGGGTCGTGCCAGGTCGGCGCTCCGCCCTGCGTCCGCTCCGCGTTGCGGACCTCGCCGTCGGCGAAGACCGGGTTGTGGGTGTCCGGCCAGGCGTCGCTGTTGCCCTTCGCGAACCGCGACACGCACTCCACACCGGCGGAGACGAAGACGTCGCCCTCGCCCGCCTTGATCGCGTGGAACGCCATCCGGGTGGTCTGCAGCGACGACGAGCAGTACCGGGTGACCGTGGTGCCGGGCAGCTTGTCGTAGCCGAGGAGGACGGCGACCACCCGGGCGAGGTTGAATCCCTGCTCCCCGCCGGGCAGGCCGCAGCCGACCATCAGGTCGTCGATGTCCTCCGGCTTGAGAGCCGGAATCTTGTCCAGGACGGTCCGCACGATGGTGGCGGTCAGGTCGTCCGGCCGCAGCTCGACGAGCGAACCCTTCCCGGCGCGCCCGATGGGCGAGCGGGCGGTGGCGACGATGACTGCCTCGGCCATAGGTGTTCTCCGTCCGTGGATCGCGGTAGCGCTCCGGCTGGTGCCGCTACCGGCACCGTCTCACATCGGCCGGGCGGGGCGCAGGTGCCCGGCGGGTCACAGGGTCGCCGGGGCGCTGGTGGCGTCGGCGACAGCCGGCAGCAGCGCCTCCGCCCACAGCCGGTAGCCGTCGGCGGAGGGGTGGAAGCCGTCCTCGCTGAACGTGCCCCGGTCGGCCCGGAAGATGGCGCCGGTCGCCGCGCCGATGTCGACGCAGACACCGCCGGCGGCCACGGTCGCCGCCCGCTGCACCTGGGCCACCTGGTGCGCCCGCCAGCCGATCACCCCGCGGAGCGGCTGTGACCAGGCCGGCGCGGATCCGAGGTCCGGGCAGGTGCCGACGACCACCGGAACGTGGGCGGCACGCATCCGGCCGACCGCGTCGCGCAGGTGGTGGCTGACCGTCTCGAGCCGCGTCCCGTGCGTCGCGTCATTGGCCCCGACGAGGACGACGGCGACGTCGGGCTGGCCGAGCAGCGCCCGCGACACCTGCGGCCCGAGGTCGGAGACCCGGGAGCCGGCGACCGCGGACGCGGACAGGTGGATGCACCGACCGTCGCGGGCGAGGCGTACGGCGAGCTGACGACCGACCGTGTGCTGCGCCCGGGACACCCCGACCCCGGCCGCGGTGGAGTCACCGAGCATGGCCAGCCGCAGGGTCGGACGGCTGGGGTCGCCGATGAGTCCGTCCTGGGCGGGCGCCGTATCGGGGGACAGGAAGCCCCGCCGGATCGTCAACGCCGCTTCGACGACGAGCAGGCCCACGCCAGCCAACGCCGCCGAGGTGAGCCCGGTGGCTGACAGCACCGCCAGGCGGCTGACGTCCACTCTCAGAGGTTACGTCCAACGCGCGGTGGTTGCCCGTCGGTCGGCGTAGCGAGTTCTGCTGCCGGCGCCCCCTCGTCGGGCAACTCCTCGGTGTGGCGGACCGGAACCGGCTGCCGGACGCGTCGGCGCAGGAACGCCCACCGGCCCCGCGGGCCGCGCTCGTGGCCGTCGACCTGGACTCCGGCGACCTCGGTGCCGGCGTGGCCGGCGGCCCGGGCCGCGGCCTTCGCGACCGGCCGGACGCCCTCGCCGAAGAACGGGCGTGGCGGGCGGTCCATCTCCTCGGGCCACACGCCCAGCGCCGCGCACACCGACGGCAGCATCACGGCGGCCGCGGCGGCGTATCCCGCGGCGGACGGGTGGAACCGGTCGGCGGAGAACATCTCATGCGGGCGGTCGGCGAACTCCCGGCCGAGTACGTCGCTCAGCGACACCGTCCGGCCGCCGGCTTCGACGGTCGCGATCGTCTGCGCGGCGGCCAGGTTGCGTGACCAGGCCCGCGCGATCCAGCGCAGTGGCTGGGCGATGGGCTCGATGGTCCCGAGGTCCGGGCAGGTCGCGACCACCACCTCGGCGCCGCCTTCGCGCAGCCCGTGGACCGCCTCGGCCAGCGAACGCACGGCCTGCGCCGGCCGGACCCGGTGGGTCACGTCGTTGGCGCCGATCATGATCAGCGCGACCTGAGGTTTCTCGTTCGAGTGCCTCGGTGACCTGGGTGCGCAGTTGTGAGGACTGCGCGCCGACCACGGCCACGTTGATCAGCCGCACCCGTCGCTCGGCCACCTCGGACAGCCCGGCGGCGACGAGCACCGCCGGAGTCTCGATGCTCTGCTCCACCCCGAGCCCGGCCGCGCTGGAGTCGCCGAGGACGGCGAGCACGATCGGCTCGCCCGGCCCGTCGCCCCACCAGCCGTCGGCGACCGGAGCTTCGCCCTCTGGCGGTCCCACCCACCGGTGGGCCAGCTTGATCTCCCCGAATATCACTCCGGCCAGTGCGGCACTCGCCAGGCCTAGACCCCCACCGCCGTAGATCGCGGTCGTCGCGATCCGGCGCGCCCTGCTCGCCCTGCCCACAGGCCACCTCCCCATGCACCACGGCTGTCAGCTCACTTCCGAGGCTAGCCTGTGCGCCATGCACTATTCCGAGTCGATCATCGATCTGGTCGGCGACACCCCTCTCGTCCGGCTCTCCCAGGTGACCGGCGGGGCGGCTCCGCTCGTGCTGGCCAAGGTGGAGTACTTCAACCCGGGCGGCTCGGTGAAGGACCGGATCGCGGCGCTGATGATCGAGGACGCGGAGGCCTCGGGCGAGCTGCAGCCCGGCGGGACGATCGTCGAGCCGACCAGCGGGAACACCGGCGTCGGCCTCGCCATGGTCGCCCAGCGCAAGGGCTACCGCTGCGTCTTCGTCTGCCCGGACAAGGTGTCCATCGACAAGATCAGGATGCTGCGGGCGTACGGCGCCGAGGTGGTCGTGTGCCCGACGGCGGTCCCGCCCGAGCACCCGGAGTCCTACTACAGCGTCTCGGACCGGCTCGCCCGCGAGCGGCCCGGCGGCTGGAAGCCCAACCAGTACGCCAACCGCAACAACCCCGAGGCGCACTACCGCGGCACCGGCCCGGAGATCTGGGCCCAGACCGAGGGCCAAATCACGCATTTCGTCGCCGGAATCGGCACCGGGGGCACCATCACGGGGACCGGTCGCTACCTCAAGGAAAAGTCCGGCGGCCGGGTGCGGGTGATCGGCGCCGACCCCGAAGGGTCGGTCTATTCCGGCGGGACCGGCCGTCCCTACCTCGTCGAAGGCGTGGGCGAGGACTTCTGGCCGACGACGTACGACCCCAGCATCTGCGACGAGGTCATTGCGGTGAGCGACAAGGTGTCGTTCACCATGACGCGGCGGCTCGCGCGCGAGGAGGGCCTGCTCGTCGGCGGCTCCTGCGGGATGGCCGCCGCCGCCGCGGTGCAGGTCGCCGAACGCGGCGCGGCCGGTGACGTCGTCGTGGTTCTGTTGCCGGATTCCGGTCGCGGTTACCTGTCGAAGATCTTCGACGACGACTGGATGGCCGACTACGGTTTCCTGACCTCGGGCACGGACACCCTGCACGTGCGCGATGTGCTGGCGCGTAAGGGAGTCCGCATGCCGCAGCTGGTGCATGTGCACCCCACCGAAACCGTGCGCGAGGCGATCGACATCATGCGCGAATACGGGGTCTCACAGATGCCGGTGGTCAAGGAGGAGCCACCGGTGATGACCGCGGAGGTCGTGGGGTCGGTGGTCGAACGCGACCTGCTCGACGCGCTGTTCGCGGGTACGGCGCATCTCGCCGACCCGCTCGAGCGGCATACCTCGCCGCCACTGCCGATGATCGGCGGCGGCGAACCGGTCTCGGCGGCGGTGGCCGCGCTCAAGCAGGCCGACGCGGCGGTGGTGCTCGACGACGGCCGGCCGCGCGGCGTGCTCACCAGGCAGGACCTGCTGAGCTTCCTCGCCGAAGGCTGAGCCGCCGGCCGGATCAGCGGACGTCGACGAGGTCCGCGACGTCGACCGGCAGACCGGTCACGAACGACTCGTTCGCGGCCAGGCCGGTGAGCAGCGACAGCGCGCCGTCGCGGTGCGAGGACCGGCGGCCCAACGGGTCGGGGCCGGGGTCGGCGCCGAAGATGTCCCTCAACATCCGGGCGTCGCCGCCACCGTGCCCGCCCTCCGGAGCGGGGAGCGGGATCTCGCTCGGCTCGGCCCACAGCGGACGGAGCAGCAGTCGCGCGCCGGCACTCTCGTCGGCCGGCCCGGCGCCGTGCAGCACCGCACCCGCCTCCGGCGGCGCCGGAGCCGCGTCCGACTGCGCGAAGGCGCGCTCGGTCACCTCGAGCTCGAGCCGGCCGAGGCTGCCGTTGAACATGACCCGGTAGCCCTCCCACGGCGAGTACGCCGTGAGGTGGTAGCTCATCGTCGCGCCACTGCGGTATCGGACGGTCACCGCCATGTCGTCCTCGGCGGTGATGCCGGCGCCGAAGACGTTCTGGTCGCGGAAATACCCGTCCTCGTGCTCGGCGTCGAGGTAGAGGGCCTGCAGCTTCGGATTGTCCTCGAGCCGGATCGCGAACGGGTCGTCGGCGGCCTGCGGGTTGCCGTGCGCGCGCACGTAGTCGCGCGCCAGACCGCGCCGCTTGCCGTTCTCATCGCCGTAGAAGAAGAGCTTGCCGAGCCCGAAGACCCGCTCAGGCGCGGAGTCGATCCACCAGTTGACCAGGTCGAAGTGGTGGGTCGCCTTGTGCACCATGAGGCCGCCGGAGTTGGCCTTGTCCCGGTGCCAGCGCCGGAAGTAGTCGGCCCCGTGCACGGTGTCGAGCGTCCACTCGAAGTGGACCGAGCCGATCTCTCCGATCGCGCCGGAGGCGAGCACCTCGCGCACCTTCGTGGCCACCGGGCTGTAGCGGTAGTTGAACGTCACGGTCAGTCGCCGGCCGGTCTCGGCCTGCGCGGCCAGGATGCGCCGGCACCGGGCGGCGTCGATCGTCATCGGCTTCTCGGTGACCACGTCGCAGCCGGCGCGCATCCCGGCGACGATGTAGTCGTCGTGGAACCGGTCGACGGTGGTGACGACGAGCCCGTTGACCCGCTGCTCGACGAGCATCCGGTCGAAGTCTTTCGCCGAGTACGTCGGCACCGGCGGCAGGCCCGCATCGCGCAGTACGCCGAGGTGGACGTCCATCCGGGTCTGGTTGACGTCGCAGAGCGCGACCAGTTCCGCCGTGTCGGGGAAGTCGGCGGCCAGCGCCCTGGTGTACATCTCGGCCCGGCCACCGGTACCCACGATGGCGTAGCGGCGGCGGTCTGTAGCGGTGGGCATGCGATGCGCTCCCGGCTGTCCGACGGCGGTGACGCAGCGGAATGTTACCCGCGCGCCAGCGGGCGGGCGTCGGTCGGTCACCGCCCGATAGCCTGCCGGGATGAGTGGCTTCGAAACTCTCGCCATCCACGCCGGGCAGGATCCCGACCCGGCGACCGGCGCGGTCAGCGTGCCGATCCATGCGACGTCGACGTACAAACAGGACGGCGTGGGGGGCTTGCGCGCGGGATACGAGTACAGCCGGTCGGCCAACCCCACGCGCACCGCCCTTGAGCAGTGCCTGGCCGCCCTCGAGGGTGGTCGCCGCGGGCTGGCTTTCGCCTCCGGGCTGGCGGCCGAGGACTGCCTGCTGCGGGCGCTCTGCCGCCCCGGGGACCATGTCCTGATCCCGAACGACGCCTACGGCGGCACCTTCCGGCTGTTCGCCAGCGTGCTGGCCCGCTGGGGCGTCGACTTCACCCCGGTGCCGCTCGGCGACGTCGACGCGGTGCGGGCGGCGGTCCGGCCCACCACCCGGCTGGTGTGGTGCGAGACGCCGACCAACCCGCTGCTGAACGTCTCCGACATCGCTGCGCTCGCCGTGCTCGCCCACGAGGCCGAGGCGTTGCTGGTGGTGGACAACACGTTCGCCTCGCCGTACCTGCAGCAACCCTTGGCCCTCGGCGCCGACGTCGTGGTGCACTCCACGACGAAGTACCTCGGCGGTCACTCCGACGTGATCGGCGGCGCGCTGGTCGTCGACGACGCCGAACTCGGCGAGCGGCTGGCCTTCCACGAGAACGCGCTCGGCGCGGTCGCCGGACCCTTCGACGCCTGGCTGGTGCTGCGCGGGGCGAAGACCCTGGCGGTGCGGATGGACCGGCACTGCGCCAACGCCGAGCGGATCGTCGCGCATGCTGGCGACGCACCCGTCGGTCACCGCCGTGCACTATCCCGGGCTGGCCGACAGCCCCGGCCACGAGATCGCCCAGAAGCAGATGCGCGGCTACGGCGGGATGGTGTCGTTCCGGGTCCGCGGCGGCGAGCCGGCCGCGTTGCGGGTCTGCGAGCGGACCGAGGTCTTCATCCTCGGCGAGTCGCTCGGGGGAGTGGAATCGCTGATCGAGCACCCGGGGCGGATGACCCACGCCTCGGTGAGCGGCTCGATGCTGGAGGTGCCGGGAGACCTGGTGCGGCTCTCGGTCGGCATCGAGTCCGTGGACGATCTCCTCGCCGACCTCGACCACGCCCTCGCCTAGCGCGGCCGTCGCCTCCTTCCGTCCGTCGCGACCTCTCCATGATCAAGAGGGGATTCCGGTACGAAACGCCGTACGAATCCCCTCTTGATCATGGAGAAGCGGAGAGGGAGAGGCGGAGGGAGGGCGCGAGCGGTCAGGGAACGGGGCGGGACATGCGCACGTGCGGACCGAGGCCCGGCTCGTCCCACCGGTCGCCGAGGGTGCGGAACCCGGCGCGCTCGTAGAAGCCGAGGGCGGACACCCGGGCGTTGCACCAGATCAACGTGCCGCCGGAGGATGCCACGAGGTCGACGGCGGTACGGAGCACGCGGGTGCCGACCCCCTGACCCTGCAGTTCCGGTGCGGTCGCCATGCCGCGCAGGCGCCACGTGCCCGGCCGGTCCGGCTCGTCGGGGAGCGGTTCGGGACTGACGATCGCGGTGCCGACCACCCGGTCGTCGAGGTACGCCGCGAGCCCGACCGCACCGGGTGCGGCGCCGATCCGCACGACCTCCGCCCACTCCTGGTGCGGTCGCAGCACCTTGTGGATCAGTGGAATGGTGACCGCGGGCAGCGCCTGCTCGACCCGCACGCTCACGGCTTGTAGACCATGAGTACGACGATGGCCAGATAGAGCACGGTGATGACACCGGCCACCGCGGCGAGCGGCGGCCGCATCGGCTTCGTCGCCGCGTTTTGCAGCGTCGGAGCGAGCACGAAGACCGTCAGCAGGAACGCGGCGGCGTACAGCACGATCGACGCGATGATCCAGGTGTTGCTGAAGGAGAAGTGCCCGGTGCGGTCCTTGCCCTGCACCATCGCCGCGCCGAGCACGAACACCGCGAGCGTCGCCCACCCGTAGATCGTGGTCGTGCGGGCCGCGCCCCGCGCCGCCTCGACGTCGCCGGTACGGGTCGCCCGCATGGCGACCATGCACGAGCCGACGACCGGGCCGACCAGGAAGACCGCACCGATCAGGTGGAGGGTGAGCAGCACCTTCATGCGCGGCAGCCTATCGACGGCGGCGGCCCCTCCTGGCCCGCAGGTAGTCGCGCACGACGAACTCGCCCAGCCGGTCGGGGCTCGGCGAGAACACCCGCCCGCCGTTGCGTTCGACCATCGCGTCGACGAACCGCACCAGCCCCGGCTCGTCGGCCAGCAGGAACACGTTGATCGTCGCGCCGCGGCGGGTGGCGCGCTCAACCTCGGCGAAGGTCAGGCTCACCGTCTCCGGCAGCGGCGGCCATGCGAACTCCGCATTGCCGTCGCGGGTCAGGTGCGCCGTCGGCTCGCCGTCGGTGACGACCATGATGATCGGCTCGCTGTCCGGATGCTTGGCCAGGTGCCGCGACGCCAGCATCAGCGCGTGCTGCAGGTTGGTGCCCTGGTCCATGTCCCAGGACATGCCGGCGAGCTCGGTGGTCTGCAGCGACCGCGCGTAGCGGCTGAAGCCGATCACCTCGATCGCGTCCTGCGGATAGCGGGTGGTCACCAGGCTGTGCAGCGCCAACGCCGTCGACTTCGCCGCTCCCCACGCCCCGCGCAGCGCCATCGAGTAGGACAGGTCGACCAGCAGCGCGACCGCGGCACTGGTACGACGTTCGGTCTCGATCACCTCGAAGTCGTCGACCGCGAGCTTCACGCCGCGACCGGGTTCGGACCGCCGCACGGCATTGGTGACGGTGCGGACGACGTCGAGCGGCTGCTCGTCGCCGTACTGCCAGCCGCGGCTCGCGCCGGTCGGCTCGCCCGCGGCGCCCGCGTCGGCGACGTCGTGGCTGCCCCGGCCGGTCGCGCTGAGCTCGGTGAACACCCGGCGCAACGCGGTGGACCCGAGCCGGCGTACGGCGCGCGGGGAGAGCTGCAGCTTGCCTTCCTGCCGGACCAGATAGCCCTGCCGCTCCAGCTCGCGTTCGATCCGGCGCAGCGCCTCCACGTCGTCGACCGCGCCCCGCCCGAGCGCGCGTTCGACCAGCTCCTGGTCGACGTCGTCGAGGGTGGCCCCGGCGTAGTCCTGGTCGAGCAGCGACTCCAGCTCCTCCAGGTCGGCGATCTCCTCCAACGCCGTGGTGGCGTCGCCGAGCCCCATCTGCCGGTCGCCCCGCATCCGTTCCTGCCCGCCCCACCGCAGGTCCGGCCGGGCCGCCTGCAGCTGCTGGCTGAGCTGATCCAGCTCACTGGCCAGACCGACGTCCGACATCGCGCCGGCCATCAGGTCGGAGAGTTCCTGGCGCTGCTCGTCGGAGAGGCTGTCCATCAGCCGCTGCTGCGCCGCCGCGCGCCGGGCGAGGGAGTCGACCAGCTCCTCGAGGTTGGCCGGCGAGTCGGGGAAGAACTCCCCGTGCTTGGCCATGAACTCGTCGAACTGCTCCTGGGTGTGCTCGCCCCGCGCGTCGGCGGCGAGCATCTGGTTGAGGTCGGCGAGCATGTCCTTGACCCGCGCCATGTCCTGCTCGTTGGCGCCCTGCAGCGCCTGCTTCATGCCGCGGAACTGGCTGTCGAGCACCTCGCGCCGCAACAGGTCCTTGATCTCCTCGTACGCTGCCCGCGCCTCGTCGCTGCGCCAGTCGTAGTCGTTCAGCTCGCGTACGGCGCGGGCCGGGTCGTTGGGCAGGGTGTCGAGCTCGGACTCGGCGAGCCGGGCCGCGTCCGAGGGGTCGGGGAGCAGCTCGCGTCGTTCGGCCTCCAGCGCGCGGTCGAGCAGCTCCTTGACCTGCTCCAGCGTCCCGTCGAGCTGCCCCTTGCGGCGAGCCGCACGCTGGCGTTCGCGGACCCGTCGGCGCAGGTCGTCGAGTCCGCGCAGCCCGTCGGTGCCGCGCCGCAGCATGCGCTGCAGCGCCTCCGCCGGGCTGTCGCCCTCCAGGACGTCGTCGCCGATCTCGTCCAGCGCCTGGCGTACGTCGAACGGCGGCTCCAGCGGGTCGCGGCCGCCGTGCCAGGCCGAGTAGCGCGACCGGTGGTGCGGGTCCGGTGCGGCCACGGCTCAGGCTCCGTAGAGGACGCGGCCCTGGACCTCGTCCTTGGCGAGTCGACGGGACAGGTGCAACCCCTCCAGGCCGAATTCGAGCGCGGACGCGGCCAGCCCGGGGTTTTCCACGCCCTCCTCGATGCCGAGCCGCTCCAGGATCACGGCCAGCCCCGGGAACGGCCCCACCTGACGGAGCAGCTCGGCGGCCGGCACCAGATCGCCGGTCTCGACCGTCGCGCCCTCGTCGAACTTGTGCTGCAGCCCGGACAGGTCGACCCCGGCCAGGGTGGCCCGGAACGTCTCCGCGGTGGCCCGCCGCAGCAGGTGCGCCAGGACGTCGATCTCGCGGCCCTCGTCGGCGTCGTCGAACTCGACCTTGCCCCGGCTCGCCGGGATCACGGCCGGCAGGTCGCAGACCCGCGCGACCGCACTCGGCTCGCCGGTGATCGCGGCCCGGCGTACGGCGGAGGCGGCGACCGTCTCGACCGCGGCGATCGCGAACCGGGCACTGACGCCGGAGCGCTGGTCGACCTGCGGTGCGTCGCGCACCAGCCGGGCGAACCGGGCCACGATGTCGACCAGGTGGGTCGGTACCAGTGGCGCGACGTGGGTGCCGCGCTGGCCCGAGCCGTGCTCGCCGGTGTCCCAGCGCAGCTGCGCCTCCTGCCGGATCAGGGCCAGCTCGTCGGCCAGCTCGATCGGGTAGTGGGTGCGCACCTCGGCGCCGAAGCGGTCCTTCAACGGGGTGATGATCCGGCCCCGGTTGGTGTAGTCCTCGGGGTTGGCGCTGGCGACGAGCAGGACGTCGAGCGGCATGCGCAGCGCGTAGCCGCGCACCTGGATGTCGCGCTCCTCGAGCACGTTGAGCAGCGAGACCTGGATCCGCTCGGCGAGGTCCGGCAACTCGTTGACGCTGAAGATGCCGCGGTTGGTGCGCGGCAGCAGGCCGTAGTGGACGGTCTCCGGGTCGCCCAGGGTGCGTCCCTCGGCCACCTTGATCGGGTCGATGTCGCCGATGAGGTCGCCGACGCTGGTGTCCGGCGTGGCGAGCTTCTCGCCGTACCGCTCACTGCGGTGCTTCCACGAAACGGGCAGGGTCTCGCCCAGGTCGGCGAGCAACGCCTGGCAGCGCCGGCAGACCGGCGCGTAGGGGTGGTCGTTGATCTCACAGCCCTCGACGACCGGGGTCCACTCGTCGAGGAGTCCGGAGAGGGTCCGGATCAGCCGGGTCTTGCCCTGGCCGCGCTCACCGAGCAGCACCAGGTCGTGGCCGGCGAGCACGGCCCGCTCGACCTCGGGGATGACGGTCTCGTCGAAGCCGACGATGCCGGGAATGCTGGGCTCGCCGGACGAGAGCCGGTCGAGCAGGTTGTGGCGGAGCTCGGCCTTGACCGAGCGGTGGACGTGGCCCGACTCGCGAAGCGCACCGAGCGTGGTGGGAGATGGCGGTGTCGTCACCGTTCGAAGGTACGACGTCCGACGTGGCACCGCACACACCCGAGGTCGGCGGGTAGGCCAGAATGTCGCGCATGGTCAGCCCGGTCGGTACGTCGCCCATCCTCGCCCTCGACCTCGGCGGCACGAAGTTCGCCGCCGGTGTGGTGGATCACACCGGCACGGTGCTGGCCGCCGACCGGGTGCCGACTCCGTACGGCCCGGCCGCCGACGCCGAGGCGCTCTGGCTCGCGCTGTGCTCGGTGATCGACAAGGTGCTGGCCTGTGCCTCCGAGGTCACCGGCGGGGCCGTCTCCGAGACCACGATCGACGGGGTGGGTGTCGGGTGCGGCGGGCCGATGACCTGGCCGGCCGGCGAGGTGTCGCCGCTGAACATCCCCGCCTGGCGGAGCTTCCCGCTGCGTGCCCGGCTGGCCGCGCGGTTCCCCGACAAGCCGGTGCGGCTGCACAACGACGCGATCTGCGCGGTGATCGGCGAGCACTGGCTCGGCGCCGGCCGCGGGCACGACAACCTGATGGGCATGGTCGTCTCCACCGGGGTGGGCGGCGGGCTGATCCTGGGCGGGCACGCCATCGACGGCGCCACAGGCAACGCCGGTCACGTCGGCCACATCGTGGTCGTACCCGGCGGGCAGTCGTGCGGCTGCGGCGGCCACGGCTGCGTGGAGGCCGAGACCCGCGGGCCGCGGGTCGCCGAATGGGCGGTGCGGCACGGGTGGCAGGCACCGGCCGGCACCGCCGATCATCCGTCCGCGCGCGACCTCGCCGACGATGCACGGGCCGGCGACCCGGTGGCGCGGGAGGCGTTCGAGCGGGCCGGCCGGCTGCTCGGGCTCGGCATCGCATCGGCGGTCGCCCTCGTCGACATCGACCTCGTGACCATCGGTGGGGGACTCTCGCAGGCCGGCCCGCTGCTCTTCGACCCGCTGCACCGCTCCTACGCCGAACACGCCCGGATCTATTACGCCAAGGAGGTGCCGATCATCCCGGCGGCCCTCGACCAGCAGGCGGGCCTGGTGGGTGCGGCGGCGTTGCTCGCCAAGGGTGAGCGGTATTGGTCGGCGGACTGATCCGGCACCGCCATAGGGTTGCCGGATGACCGAGCAGCACCCGCCGGAGTCCGAGTTTCCCGAAGTCGCCAACCGCAGCGACCCGCCGTTCGTCGCCGCCGAGCGTCCGATGCTCGAGTCCTGGCTGGAGTTCCACCGCGCCACGCTGCTGGTGAAGTGCGCGGGGCTGTCCGACGACCAGCTGCGCGAACGCACGGTGCCGCCGTCGTCCCTGTCGCTGCTCGGGCTGGTCCGGCACATGACCGAGGTCGAGCGCAACTGGTTCCGCCGGGTCCTGCTCGATGAGGAGGTGGCCCCGCAGTACTGGTCCGATGACAACCCCGACGGCGACTTCGACGACGTCGACCAAGCCGACGTCGCGGCCGACCTGGCCACCTTCCGCGCCGAGCTGGACCACGTCCGCGCGATCGGCGCCGCGCACCCCGATCTCGACGAGGTCGGGGCGCGGAAGCGGCACGGCCACGGGGTGACGCTGCGCTGGATCTACGTCCACATGATCGAGGAATACGCCCGCCACAACGGCCACGCCGACTTTCTCCGCGAGCGGATCGACGGGGCGACCGGCGACTGACGGCGTGATGGCAGGATGCCGGGCATGGGACAGGTCACCGTCGACGATGTCCGGGCGGCGCGGGAACTCCTGACCGGTGTCGTGCGGGTCACGCCGGTGGAGGGGTCGCGACCGCTGGCCCAGCTGGTCGGCGGGCCGGCGTACCTCAAGTGCGAAAACCTCCAGCGGGCCGGCTCGTTCAAGATCCGCGGCGCCTACGTGCGGATCGCCCGGCTCACCGAGGCGGAGCGGGCGCGGGGCGTCGTCGCCGCCAGCGCCGGCAACCACGCGCAGGGCGTCGCGCTCGCCGCCCGGCTGCTCGGCGCCGCGGCCACCGTCTTCATGCCGGTCAGCGCGCCACTGCCCAAGATCGCCGCGACCAAGGCCTACGGCGCGCGGGTGGAGCTGACCGGGCAGGCGGTCGACGAGACCATCGAGACCGCGACGGCGTACGCCGACGAGCACGGCGCGATCTTCATCCACCCGTTCGACCACCCCGACATCGTCGCCGGCCAGGGCACGGTGGGGCTGGAGATCCTCGAGCAGTGTCCGGACGTGCGGACGATCGCGGTCAGCACCGGCGGCGGCGGGCTCGCCGCGGGTCTCGCGACGGCGGTGAAGGGGATCCGGCCGGACGTGCGGGTGGTCGGCGTGCAGGCTGCCGGCGCCGCGGCGTTCCCGGGGTCGCTCGCCGAGGGCCGGCCGGTGCCGCTCAAGTCGATGGCGACCATGGCGGACGGGATCGCCGTCGGCTGCCCCGGCGATCTCACCTTCCCGCTCGTCCGCGACCTGGTCGACGACATGGTCGCGGTGTCCGAGGAGGCGCTGTCCCGCGCGCTGCTGCTCTGCCTCGAGCGCGCGAAGTTGGTCGTCGAGCCGGCCGGCGTGGCTGCCGTCGCGGCGATCATGGAGGAGCCCGAGCGGTTCGAGCCGCCCGTGGTCGCGGTGCTCTCCGGCGGGAACATCGACCCGGTGCTGCTGCTGCGGGTCATCCAGAACGGCATGATCAGTGCCGGCCGCTACCTGTCCTTCCGGCTGCGGATCGCCGACCGCCCGGGCGAACTGGCCCGGCTGCTCGCACTGCTCGCCGACGCCGGGGCCAACGTGCTGGACGTCGAGCACTCGCGCACCGGGGCGAAGCTGCACCTCGGCGAGGTCGAGGTCGCGCTGTCGGTGGAGACCCGCGGTGAGGAGCACTGCGCGGCGCTGCTCGCGACCCTGCGCGACAGCGGGCACACCCTCGTCTTCAGCTGACTCAGATGTGACCGCAGCCGCGGGCCAGGTTGAAGATCAGGATCGCCGCGACGATCAGCAGCCACCACGGGCGGGCACCGCGGCGCGCCGGCTGCCGCCCCGGGCCGCGCTGGCCCGGTGCGCGCTGGTCCGGTGCGGGTTGGCGGGGGCGTGGTCGGACCGGTCCAGGCCCGGAGCCGGGCTCGCCGAGTCTCGGCACGCCACGGGGGGAACCAGGTCGCGCCGGCGGTGTCCACGGCACGGTGCCGCGCGGTGGCGCCCATGGCGCGCCCGTCGGCGGCCCGGACTGCCGCTGGTCCGCGCGGGGCCGCACCCGGCGGTAGAGCAGGGGATCCAGGTGCACCTGGTCCCCCTCCTGGATCGGGCTGACCGGCTCGACCGGCTCGACCGCCGCGGCCGCCGCGGCCGGCCGGCGCTGCGGCTCGACCTCGACGGGCGCGCGCCGCACCGGCGGTTCCGATGGTGCGGGGGTCGCCGCCGGCCGGGGCGCGGGCCGCGGCGGCGGAGGGGGAGGCGGCGGTGGCGGGGGACCGGCCAGGTCGGGGGAGGAGACCCGGGTGGAGTCGGGGAAGCGGCCGAACTCGAGCGCGGTCTCGCTCCCGGGCAGCGCCGTGCCCGCGGGTGGCGGCGCCCCGAGCGCGGTGGCGGCGCCCAGCGAGTCGGCGAACGGACCGGCGGCGACCGGACCGGGTGCGGTGGCGTCGGCTCCTGCGGTCGGGGAGATCAGCCCGCTCGGCGGCACGTCGCGGTACGCCGGCACCGGTCGGGTGCCGTCGTCGTACCGCCGCTGATCGGCCATCACCCTCCAGCGTGCCAGAGTCGCGGACCGGGCGTCGTCACAAGTTGCCGCGGCGCTCCTGCTCGCGCTCGATCGCCTCGAAGAGGGCCTTGAAGTTGCCCTTGCCGAACCCCATCGATCCGTGCCGCTCGATCAGTTCGAAGAAGACCGTCGGCCGGTCCTGGACCGGCGCGGTGAAGATCTGCAGCAGGTAGCCGTCCTCGTCGCGGTCGGCGAGGATCTTCAGGTCCTGCAGGGTGTCGAGCGGGACCCGGGTGTCACCGACCCAGTTGCCGAGCTCTTCGTAGTAGCTGTCCGGGGTCTGCAGGAACGCGACGCCGGCGGCCGTCATGTGCCGCACCGACGCGACGATGTCGTCGGTCGCCAGCGCGATGTGTTGTACGCCGGGGCCGCCGTAGAACTCCAGATACTCGTCGATCTGCGACTTCCGCTTTCCCGCGGCCGGCTCGTTGAGCGGGAACTTGACCTTCCTCGACCCGTCCGCGACGACCTTGCTCATCAGCGCCGAATACTCGGTCGCGATGTCGTCGCCGACGAACTCCTTCATGTTCGTGAAGCCCATGACCCGGTGGTAGAACTCGACCCACTCGTCCATCTTGCCGAGCTCGACGTTGCCGACGCAGTGGTCGATCGCCGTGAAGGTGCGGGTCGCCGGCGGCGCGGTGATCGGCTCGCGGGCGACGTAGCCGGGAAGGTACGGGCCGGTGTAACGCGACCGGTCGATCAGGGAGTGGCGGGTGTCGCCGTAGGCCGCGATGGCGGCGCGGACGACGGTGCCGTGCCCGTTGCTGATCTCGTGCGGCTCCTCGAGCCCGGTCGCGCCGTGGGCGGTGGCGTACGCGTAGGCGGCGGGGACGTCGGGCACCTCGAGCGCGAGGTCGATCACGCCGTCGCCGTGCCGGGCGAGGTGCTCGTCGAGCGGGGTGCCGCCGCGGACCGGGGCGGTGAAGACGAACCGCGCGGTGCCCGAGGTGAGGACGTAGGACGCGTGGTCGCGGGTGCCGCACTCGGGGCCGGCGTAGGCGACCAGTTCCATCCCGAACGCCGAGGCGTAGAAGTGCGCGGCCTGGCGGGCGTTGCCGACCACGAACTCGACCGCGTCCATGCCGAGCACCGGAAAGACGTCGGCCTGGGTCGCCCGGTCGGTCGGGCGGGCTGCGGTCTCGGTCATCGGGGCCTCCCAGTCGCGACGCTGCGGACCCCACCAGCGTGGCGGGCGACGTACACTCTGCGCAATGACGGTCACCAGCACTGGACATATTGTCCAGTCCTCAGTCGTCAAAGTCGGCAGAAGTTGACCAGTCTGCGCAGGGGAGGGCCGGTGCCCGAGGAGACGTCGCTGGACGAGCTCGATTCCCGCCTCGTCCACCTGCTCGCCGCCGAACCGCGGATCGGCGTCCTCGAGTGCTCACGGCGCCTCTCCGTGGCGCGCGGGACCGTCCAGGCGCGCCTCGACCGGCTGCTGCGCCGCGGCGTGATCCGGGGCTTCGGTCCCGACCTCGACGTGGCCTCGCTCGGCTACGCCGTGACGGCGTTCGTCACGCTGGAGATCCGCCAGGGTCGGGGGCACCAGACCGTCGCGGGCCACCTGGCCGGCATTCCGGAGGTGCTCGAGGCGCACACGATCACCGGCGAGGGCGACCTGCTGTGCCGGATCGTGGCCCGGTCCAACGCCGACCTGCAGCGGGTGATCGACCAGGTCGTGGTCGACCCGGACATCGTGCGGACGTCGACGCTGATCGCGCTCTCGACGCTGATTCCCTACCGCGTGCTGCCGCTGCTCGACAGCGGGCCGGCCGGGCTCAGCGGTGGAACGGCTTCGCCTCCAGCAGGGTGACCCGCATCGTGGCGCCGTTGGGCAGGCTGTATTGGCGGGTGTCACCGACGGTGGCCCCGGTCAGCGCCTTGCCCAGGGGCGACGCGGCCGAGTAGACCTCCAGGTCGCCGCCCATGGCCTCCTCGCGGGAGCCGATGAGGAAGGTCTCCGGCGCGTCGTCGTTCTCGAAGCGGACGGTCACGACCATGCCTGGCTCGGCGACGCCGTTGTCCGGCGGCGCCTCTCCCACCTTGGCGGTGCGCAGGAGATCCTCGAGCTGGCGGATGCGGGCCTCCTGCTTGCCCTGCTCCTCCTTGGCGGCGTGGTAGCCACCGTTTTCCTTCAGGTCGCCCTCCTCGCGCCGGGCGTTGATCTCGGCGGCCATGGCGGGGCGGTTGTCGACGAGCCGGTCGTGGTCAGCCTTCAACCGGTCGTAGGCCTCCTGAGTGAGCCAGGTGACGGATGCGTCGTGGTCGGTCATCGACACGTACTGCTCCTTGCCGAAATGGGTCGCGCTCGAACGTCGAAGTTAACATCGGCCGGTGTCCGAGCGCACAATCCCGGGGCGGGCAATCGATCCCCGGCGGGGGCCGATGGGTGGTCTCCACCCTACCGACCATTCCCGACTAGTCCGCCCATTCCACCGATCGGGCCACTGACCGTCCGGCCCGTCACGGGGTCCCGATGGGGGCAATGGCGGAGATGTCGGTGGCGTCGGCGAGAATGCGGTTACCACCGATCGACGCTGGGAGAGTGCACCGGTGACCGACCAACTGCGCCTGCTCGCCGTGCACGCGCACCCCGACGACGAGTCGAGCAAGGGCGCGGCGACGATGGCCCGTTACGTCCGTGAGGGCGCGGACGTGCTCGTCGCGACCTGCACCGGCGGGGAGCGGGGCTCGATCCTCAACCCCGCGATGGACCGCCCGGAGATCGCCGACAACATCGCCGCGGTCCGCGAGCGCGAGATGCGCCATGCCCGCGAGATCCTCGGCGTTCGCCAGGAGTGGCTCGGCTTCGTCGACTCCGGGCTGCCCGAGGGCGACCCGAAGCCCCCGCTGCCCGAGGGATGCTTCGCGCTGCAGCCGCTCGAGGTCGCCGCGCGCCCGCTGGTCGAGATGATCCGCCGGTTCAAGCCGCACGTCATGGTCACCTACGACGAGCGCGGCGGCTACCCGCACCCCGACCACGTGATGTGCCACACCGTGTCGGTCGAGGCCTACGACGCCGCCGCCGACCCGGACCGGTTCCGCGGCACGGGGGAGCCGTGGGCCACGCCGAAGCTCTACTACCAGATGGGCATGTCCAAGGCGCGGCTCGTGGCGCTCGACGAGGCGATGCGAAAGCACGGCCTCGAGTCGCCTTACGCCGAGTGGCTCGCCAAGTGGGACGACTCGCGGGACATGTCGCACCGCGTCACGACCCGGGTGCCGTGCGCGGACTACTTCGAGATCCGCGACCAGGCCCTGATCGCCCACGCCACGCAGGTCGACCCGACCGGGCGGTGGTTCGCGACGCCGCTGGCCATCCAGCAGGCGGCGTGGCCGACCGAGGACTACGAGTTGGCGCGTTCGCTCATCGACATCGAGTTGCCCGAGGACGACCTGTTCGCCGGCATCCGGGCGCGGACCGCGGCATGATCGCGGCGGCCGGCTTCGTGCCTGCCCTGGCGGCCGAGTCGTCCAACCAGGCCGGCCCCATCGGTCTGGTCGTGATCGTCGTGCTCGGTGTGGCGCTGATCTTCCTCGCCCGCTCGATGATCCGACACCTCAAGCGGGTGCCCGCGTCGTTCGACCGCACCGACGACCGCGGGCACAAGCAGACCGACAACCGCCGGGACGGCGACGCCGGCGCATAGCGACGGTCAGGCCAAGGCGCCGACCAACCGGCGGCAGCGCGCCGGATCCTCGGTGAAGCCGACACCCAGCGCCCAGAGCCAGTAGTCGACGGCGCGCACGATCGCCCACGCCCGGGCCTTCTCGGCGTCGAGCTTGCCGGCCGCGACCAGGACGCCCAGCAGCTCACGCACCGCGGCATCGTCCGCAGCGTCGTCGATCCGGGTCCACATCAGCTCGGGGACCGAGTGCTCGGGGTCACCGGCGACGGCCTTCGGGTCGATCGCCAGCCAGGGCAGTCGGGTTCCCGCCAGGACGTTGCCGTAGTGCAGGTCCGCGTGCACCAAGTCTTCGCCGGCGGCGGCCCCGAGGTCCGTGGCGAGAGACGCGGTCAGACCGATCCACCGCGCCGGAAGCGGGTCACCGAGCGCCCTCTGTCTGGTCGACACCGTCGCGGCGATCTCACCGGCGATGGCGGACAGCCGCGGGATCTCCGCGGGCGCGGGGATGGCGAGAGTGCGGATCAGTCCGCCGGCGATCTCCGCGGCCGGGAGCAGGTCGAGGTCGCGGAGCGAGCGCCGGGCGTCGAGTCGTTCGAGCAGCACTGCGTTGTCGGCGGGCCCGACGTCGAGCAGGTGCACGGCGCCCCTGCCGTCCCAGGCCCGTAGCGCCGCCGCCTCGTCGGATGTCCGGTGCTCGTGCCAGCAGATCTTGATGACGCATCCCGCACCGGCCCGGCGGGCGGGGAAGACGAGGTTGACGTCGCCGTACAACGTGGGTTCGCCGGTCAGCTCGGTGCCCCACTGTCGGCACAACCGCTCGACGCGTCCCGGCACGCTCCGGAGCCACGCCCGCCCGGCGTCGCCCGTACGCCGGATCATCTCCTGCGCGAAGGCGTCGGGTATCACGGTGCCGCCTCTTCGGCGAGGAAGTCCCGGACCACGTGGGTGAACTCCACCGGCTGCTCGACCCACGGCAGGTGACCTGCGTCGGGAAGAACCACGCGATGCACCGAGGGAAGCGCCTCGACCAGCGAATCGCAGGACGCGACCGGCCGCGGGTCGTGATCGCCTTGCACGACCAACGTCGGCGCCGACATCTGCCGGCACGTGTCGGCGCGAGCCGACGCGCTCTCCCTATTCGACGCGGCGCTCAGCATGCGATTGAGCTCGTAGTTGACCGACCTGCCGCTGTCGGCCATCCCGGCGGCATTCACCTTGCCGACAACGGGATCGACGTAATCCGTGGTCCAGGACAGGATCCGGAATTCGCGTTCCTCGGCATCGGTGCGGTCCCGGTCGGACAGCTCCTGATAGCGGCGTTCGTCGTCGGCCGGCCGTCGCACGGTCAGGGCCTCGCCGAACGCTGCGCGGTAGGTAGGCCAGGCGATCCCGACCCCGGCGATGTAGACGACCGCGATCGTGCGCTCCGGATACGCGCAGGCGTAGCGCAGCGCGAGGTCCGCGCCGAACGAGTGCCCGCCGACGAGCCAGCGCTCGTAGCCGAAATGAGCTCGTACGGCGTCGAGGTCGCGGACGAATCGGTCGAGCGCCCACGGCTCCTCGCGGCTCGAGCGGCCGCTGCCCCGTTGGTCGTAGCGGTGCACGCGGTAGCCGTCGCCGATCAGCCGGGCGAGCGGCGCCAGGTAGTCCCACAGGCCGGGGCCGCCGTGGCACAACACCATCGGGGGACCCTCACCCGCGACCTCGGTCCACAGCCGACATCCGTCGTCTGCGGTGACGAACCCCTGCCACTCCACTCGCGGCATCCTAGGGGCTATTTCGGCGGCACCGTCTCCGGGATGTCCGGCTTGGCCGGGGCGGGCGGGGTCGGCGGCGGACCTGGCGGGCTGCCCTCCAGTTCGAGGTTGGGCACGATCCGCTCCATCCAGTGCGGCATCCACCACGCATGACTGCCGAGCAGCGACATGATCGCGGGGACCAGCATCATCCGCACCAGGCTCGCGTCGATCAGGACGGCCACCGCCATACCGATCGCCAGCATCTTCACCGCGGGATCGTCGTTGAGTACGAAGCTGGTGAACACGACGACCATGATGGCGGCCGCCGTCGTGATGACCCTGGCCGTGCTGCCGATCCCGAGGGCGACGCTGCGGTGCGCGTCCTTGGTGCGGACGTACGCCTCGTGCACCCGGGAGAGCAGGAACACCTCGTAGTCCATCGACAGACCGAACACGATGGCGAAGACCAGCATCGGCACATACGCCGGGATGGGTAACTTCTCGTCGATGCCGAGCCAGGACGAGCCCCAACCCCACTGGAAGATCGCGACGATGACGCCGTACGCCGCGCCGACCGACAGCAGGTTGAGGATCGCGGCCTTCGTGGCGATGACGACCGACCGGAACGCGATGGTGAGCAGAACGAAGGCGACGAACACGACGGCGAGGATCAGGTAGGGCATCCGATCGGACGCCTTCTCGGTGAAGTCGACGCCACCGGCGGTTGCCCCGGTGAGATAGGTCTTCGCGCCCAACGGCGGCAACACCGAGTTGCGGAGATTGTCGACGAGGTTCGTCGTCGCTTCGGCCTGCGGCTCGGTCGTCTGGACGACGTTGATGACGGCGGTGGTGCCGGCGCTGTTCACCACCGGTGCGGGCACCACCGCGACGCCTGGCGTCTTGGTGAGCGTGCTCTGCATGGAACTGAGCAGCGACTGGTTCGACGACGTCGATGCCTTGGGCAGCACGACGACCACGGTGATCGGGCCGTTGTAGCCCGGCCCGAATCCCTGGCTCATCAGGTCATACGCGCGTCGGCTGGTCTGCGAGGTCGGGTTCGAGCCGTTGTCGAGCTGCCCGAGCCGCATGGAGAAGAACGGGACGGCGAGGAGCACCAATACCGCGACGCTCCCGATCGCCCACGGCCACGGGTTCCCGCTGACCCGCCGCCCCCACCGGGCGAACGGCGAGTTCTCGTGGTCCGGTGGCGTGATCTTCTCGGCCGCGCCGTTGTGACCGGCCCGGCGCTTCGCCCGGTAGGCGCGTACGCGTACGCGCAGCGCGCGGATGTTGTTCCCCGTCGCGCCCATGAACGCCGGCACGAGCGTCAGTGCCGCGAGCATCGTGACCGCGACGACCAACGCCGACGCGGCGCCGAGCGCCCCGACGAAGGGCACGCCCGAGACGTAGAGCCCCAGGATCGCCACGACCACAGTGCTGCCGGCTACCACGATCGCCGCGCCGGAAGTGCCTTCGGCCCGGGTGACGGACTCCTCGACCCCCATCCCCGCGTCGATCTGCTCCCGGTGCCGGGCGACGAGGAAGAGCCCGTAGTCGACGGCGACTCCCAGGCCGAGCAGGGTCGCCACCGTCACGGCGGTGGTCGGCAGGTTTGTGGCGGCCGCGAGCAGACCGACCAGGGAAAGCCCGGTGACGACGCTGAAAATGGCGGACACCAAGGGGATGGCCGCGGCGATAAGTGCCCCGAACATCCCGATCAGCAGCAGGAGGGCGCACGAAAGCCCGATGATCTCCGAGGTCAGGTCGTCGGGTTTCTGCCCGATCTGGCCCGCGCCTGCGCCGTACTCCACCTCCAGCCCGGCGGACCGGGCCGGCTGTACCGCCGTGTTGAGCTTGTCCAGGTAGTTCACATCGAGGGTCGCCGGTACGACGTTGAAGGACAGTGTCGCGTAGGCGATGGTGCCGTCCTTCGAGACCAGGGTGGAGTTCGAGGAGGCGAACGGGCTCACCGCGCTCATGACGTGCGGGAGCTTGCTCGCGTTGGTGACGGCCTGGTTCACCGCATCGGTCTGCTGGGCTACCGTGCCGTGATGTGAGTGGAATACCAGTTGCCCGGAGTTACCGCTTTGGGAGGGAAAGTCGGACTGAAGCCGGGACAGCCCCAGCGCCGACTGGCTCCCCGGCACGTTGTAATCGTTGACGTAGTTCCCGCCGAAGTTGTTCCGGAGGAGCACCGCCGCGCCCAGGATGACCAGCCAACCGATGATCACCAGCCAATGACGGCGTGCGGCGAACCGGCCGAGTTTTTCGAGCAGCCTATTCATTTCGCGACCCCCCGAGCCGAGCAGGCCAGGCTCTCGTCCTCTTGGAGAGTAGCGGCACGGGACGGCGCTGACCGGGGAAACGACGGCTACCGCTGTCGTCCTGCGCCAATCTGGGTAGGAGGACAGTGGACGACGATCCGCGACCGGAGAGGGAGGGTCCGTGCCGAATCGGCTGGCCGATGCGACGAGTCCGTACCTGCTGCAGCACAAGGACAACCCCGTCGACTGGAGGCAGTGGGGCGACGACGCGTTCGAGGAGGCGCGCCGCCGCGACACACCGGTGCTGTTGTCGATCGGATACGCCGCCTGTCACTGGTGCCACGTCATGGCGCACGAGTCGTTCGAGGACGCCGCGACCGCGGAGGCGATGAACTCCGACTTCGTCTGCATCAAGGTCGACCGGGAGGAGCGGCCGGACGTCGACGCGGTCTACATGGAGGCGACGCAGGCAATGACCGGCCAGGGCGGCTGGCCGATGACCGTCTTCGCCACCCCCGAGGGCGAGCCGTTCTTCTGCGGCACCTACTTCCCGCCGCGTCCGCGGCCGGGGATGCCGTCGTTCCCCCAGCTGCTCGGCGCGGTCGCCGAGGCGTGGCGCGAACGTCGCGACGAGCTCCTCGCGGTCGGCCAGCGGGTCGTCTCCCAGCTCGACACGAGCGACCGCGTGCCGAGCGGTCCCACCCTCGACGCCGCCGCACTCGACACGGCGGTGCGAGAGCTGGCGACGTCCTACGACGAGGAGAACGGCGGTTTCGGGTCCGCCCCGAAGTTCCCGCCGTCGATGGTTCTGGAGTTCCTGCTTCGTCATGCCGCCCGTACCGGAGATGACGACGCACTGCGCATGGTGGACGGCACCGCGGAGGCGATGGCCCGTGGCGGGATGTACGACCAGCTGGCCGGCGGCTTCGCCCGCTACACCGTCGACGCCGGCTGGGTCGTCCCGCACTTTGAGAAGATGCTCTACGACAACGCCTTGCTGCTGCGGGTCTATTTGCATCTGTGGCGGCAGACCGGGTCGGCGCTGGCGCGCCGGGTCGCGACCGAGACCGCCGACTTCCTGGTCCGCGACATGCGCACCCCCGAGGGCGGATTCGCCTCCGCCCTCGACGCCGACACCGACGGGGTGGAGGGCGCGACCTACGTGTGGACGTCTGCGCAGCTCGTCGAGGTGCTCGGCGACGACGACGGCCGGTGGGCCGCCGACCTGCTCACGGTGACCGACCGGGGGACCTTCGAGCACGGCAGCTCGACCCTGCAACTGCGCACCGACCCGACGGACGCCGGTCGGTGGCGGGCGATCCGCAGCACGCTCGCCACCGTCCGCGCCGCCCGCCCCCAACCGTCGTGCGACGACAAGGTCGTCACCGCATGGAACGGCCTGGCCGTCGCTGCGCTCGCCGAGGCGGGCGTGCTGTTGGTGAACCCGAGTTACGTGACGGCGGCCGAGGAGGCCGCGGAGCTGCTGCTCCGGCTGCATCTCGTCGACGGCCGGTTGCGGCGCACGTCGCGCGCCGGCCGGGTCGGCCCGGGCGCCGGGGTGCTCGAGGACTACGGCGACGTCGCGGACGCCTTGCTCGCCCTGCACCAGGCCACCGGATCGGGCCGCTGGCTCACGGCGGCCGGTGACCTCCTGGAGGTCGCGCTCGCCCGCTTCGCCGACGACGAGGGCGGGTTCTGGGACACCGCCGACGACGCCGAGGGCCTGGTCCGCCGGCCGCGCGACCCGACCGACGGCGCGACACCGTCCGGAAGCTCGGCGCTGGCCGGCGCGCTGCTCGGCTACGCCGCCCTCACCGGCTCGGTGCGGCACCGCGAGGCGGCCGAAGCCGCGGTCGCCCGGTCCTCGACACTGGTCGGCCGGTTCCCGCGCGCGGTCGGATGGCTGGCGGCGGTCGGCGAGGCGCTGCAGGCCGGACCGGCCGAGGTGGCGGTGGTCGGTGAGGTCGCCGCCCGTGCCGACCTCGAACGTGCGGCCCGGATGGGTGCCGCGCCCGGGACCGTGGTGGTCGCCGGCGCGTCCGACCAGTCGGGTACGCCGTTGCTCGCCGGGCGTCCGCTCGTCGAAGGCCGGCCCGCGGCCTACGTCTGCCGGGGCTTCGTCTGCGACGCTCCGGTGACCGACCCGACGGTGTTGCGCCGGAGTCTGCTCGCCCGGGCCGAGGGCTGAGCGCGGGCCGTCAGTCGAACGCCGCGGCGAGGAGTGATTCGACGGTCGGCGCTTCTGCCGGTGCGGCGTGCAGGAAGCCCTGACCGCGGGAACACCCCATCGCGAGGAGCCGCTCCCACTGGTCGGCGGTCTCTACGCCCTCGGCGACGACCTCGCATCCGACCGCCCGGCCCAGTCGGAGCAGGGCGTCGACGATCGCGGTGTCGGCGAGGTCGGTGCCGACCCCCGACACGAACGACCGGTCCACCTTCAGCACCTGCGCGGGCAGCCGGGTGAGGAAGGTCAATGGCGCGTAACCCGTCCCGAAGTCGTCCACCGCGACCAGGACGCCGAGCGACCGGAGGGCGACCAGCTCACCCCGCACCGACGGCGTCAGCTCCAGCATGTGCGACTCGGTCAGCTCGAGGCACAGCTGCTCCGGCGGCAGCCCGGTCTCGTCGAGCACCCGACGCAGCGTCGCGACGAAGTCCGGTCGACCGAGTTGGCTGGCGCTGATGTTGACGCAGGTCCGCAGTGAGCGGTCGGGCCACCGGCGCAGCCATTGCGCCCCCTGTCGGCACGCCCGGTCGAGGACCCAGCCACCCAGGGGGACGACGAGCCCGGCGGCTTCGGCGACGTCGAGGAATTCGGTCGGGCCGAGCAGGCCGCGGGTCGGGTGCTGCCAGCGCACCAGCGCCTCGACGGCGCGCGGGACCCGGTTGGCGTCGACGATGAGCTGGTAGTGCACCCGCAGTTCGCCATTGCCGAGGGCGTAGGTGAGCTCGGCCTCCAGGCGCACCTGTCGCTCAGCGAGCGCCTCGAGCTCGTCGTCGACCAGCTCGTAACGCGCCCGGCCGTTGCGCTTGGCGCGGTACATGGCCGCGTCGGCGACCCGGAGTACCTCCTCCGGCCGGCGGTCGAGGTTGTCGACCAGGGCGATGCCGATCGAGGCCGACAGATGGATCTGGTGGTCGGCCACTTGGATCGGCTGGCCGAGCGACTCCTGGATCCGTACGGCGACGCTCGTCGCGTTGCTGACGTCGTGCAGGGACTCGCACAGGACGACGAACTCGTCACCGCCGAGCCGTGCCGCGGTGTCGGTGAGCCGTAGACAGCCGGTGATCCGATGCGCCACCTCCGCCAGCAGGTCGTCGCCGACGTCGTGGCCGAGTGAGTCGTTGATGCGCTTGAAGTTGTCGAGGTCGCAGAACAGTACGGCGATCCGGTCGCCGGTGACTGCTGCGCGCAGTTGCGCGCTGCGCAGCCGGTCGAGCAACAGCACCCGGTTGGGCAGGTCGGTGAGGCTGTCGTGCAGCGCGGCGTGCGAGAGCCGGCTCTCCACCACCTTGCGGGCGGTGACGTCCTGCAGATAGACGACCAGCATGCTGCCGGCGGTCTGATCCATCCGTACGGCGCTGACCGACACCCACACCGCGTCGCCGTCCGGCTTGAGCAGCCGCAGCTCGCCGCGGCTGATGCCGTCACCACGGACGAGTTCGTCGTAGATGCTCAGCGGGATCGCGACGTCCTCGTCGACGATGTAGTCACCCGGCTGCCACGCCTCGAGCTCGGACCTGCTGCGGCCCAGCATCGCGCAGGCGGCACCGTTCACCGCGAGGACCCGCGGTTCGGTCGACATCAAGGCGATGCCCATCGGGGCGAACTCGAAGAGATCGCGGAAGCGCTGTTCGCTCTCCCGCAGGGCGTTCTCGACATGCCGGGATCCGGTGACGTCCTCGCTGACCAGCAGAGCGCCGGTGATGGCGCCGTCGTCCTCGCGGACCGGTACCACCCGGCTGCGGTAGAGGGCCGGGTGCTTTTCGCCGGGACTGTCGAAGACGCTCACCACACCGCGGAGCGCGGCGGTCAGATGCGGGGCGACCCGTGCGTAACGCTCCGCAGAGACGACCTCCTGCAACGGCCGGCCCTCGATGTCGGCGGTGGCGAGCCCCTCCCGTCCGAGCGCCGAACCTTCGGCGCCGACGACGGTGAGGTCGCGGTCGAACCGCAGGATCGCGGCATCGGGGATGCTGCGGGCGAGCTGACGGTAGAGCAGGTCGTTGCGGTGTACGGCGCCCGCCTCGTCGGGTGCCTGCTCCTGGGCCTGCACGAGCCGGCTGTACGGCTGGTCGTCCGGAGCCCGCAGGGTCAGCACGGACACCGCGACGGTGATCTCCGCACCGTCCGGTCGCACGACCCGGCCGGTCGCATGGATCTCGTCGAAGGTGTCCGGATCGGCCGGCAAGGGGAGCAGATCGGCCCATTGCCGGCCCACGACATCGGCGATGCTGCGGCCGACCAGTGCCGCGAATGCCGGGTTTGCCTGGACCACTGTGCCGGCGAGGTCGGCGATCGCCACCCCGATCACGGCCCTGCCGAAGAACTCGTCGACCGCCCGGTGCACCTCGGCTCCGGTGGGCTCGGCGGGCCTGCGTGACACCGATGTCGTCTCGGCCACGCGCGACCCCCCTTCGACGCCGGCGCGATGCTACGCCCTCGGCCACCGCGCCCGGCAGCTGCCTGGACGGGCCGTCGGTCAGTGCAGCGGAACGGTGGTGACGTAGAGCGCGAGGCACACCGCGACGTAGTGGCAGAGCGCCGCCACGATCGTGCAGAGGTGGAACACCTCGTGATAGCCGAACACCGTCGGTGCCGGGTCGGGGCGGCGGGTCGCGTAGACGATGGCCCCGAAGGTGTAGATGAGGCCGCCGATCACCAGCAGCAGGAGAGAGGCGAGGCCGGCCTGGCGCAGCATCGCGGGAAGCACGAAGACGGCCACCCAACCCAGGGCGAGGTAGGGCGGCACCGTCACCCAACGGGGAGCCGTGATCCACGCCTGCTTGAGCACGATGCCGCCGAGGGCACCGAGCCAGACCACCGCGAGGATGACCTCGCCGAACTCGCGGGGGAGCACGAGGAGCGCGAAGGGCGTGTAGGTGCCCGCGATGAACACGAAGATCATCGAGTGGTCGAGGCGCTTCATCACCGAGCGCCCGTGCGCATCCCAATTGCGCCGGTGATAGAGCGCGCTGGTCCCGAACAACAGCGACACGGTGACCGCGTAGATCGACGCGCCGACCACGGCCCGCTCGCTGCTGAAGGCAGCCAGCGAGATCAGGACGGCGCCGGTCGCGAAGGACACGAGGAACGCCCAGAAGTGCAGCCAGCCACGCCACCGCGGCTTGACCGGGAGCCCTGTGCGAACAACCGCCCCGGCGAGCCCGCTCATAGGGCTCAAGTTACGGCAGGCCGGTCGGTCGGGCCAACGAGCCTGCCGGGCAACCGGGCGAGCGCAGCGTAGTCTCACTGCCTGTGAGCGTCGCGGACATCGTGTATTCGGTCTACGAACGACGCCTCATGCATCAGCTGGCGGGGGCGCCCCGGCCCGCACACGTCGGGGTGATCCTGGACGGCAACCGGCGCTGGGCCCGCGCGTCCGGCCGCGACGACGTGAGCCAGGGCTACCGGCGCGGCGCGGAAAAGATCGAGGAAGTGCTCGGCTGGTGCGCCGAATCCGGCGTCGGAGTCGTCACGCTCTGGCTGCTGTCGACCGACAATCTGGTCCGGTCCACCGACGAGCTCGAACCGCTGCTGCGCATCATCGAGGACGTCGTCGACGACCTGGCGGCGCCCGGCAAGTCGTGGCAGCTGTCGGTCGTCGGCGCGCTCGACCTGCTTCCGGCCCCGGCCGCCACCGTCCTCAAGGCCGCTACCGAGCGCACGTCCGGCCGGACCGGCGTCCGCGTCAACGTCGCGGTGGGCTACGGCGGTCGCCGGGAGATCGCCGACGCCGTACGGTCGCTGCTGCACGAGCACGCATCGCTCGGCACGTCGATCGAGGAGCTGGCCGAGATCCTCGACGTCGACCACATCGCCGAGCACCTCTACACGCGCGGACAGCCCGACCCGGATCTGGTCATCCGCACCAGCGGCGAGCAGCGGCTGTCCGGGTTCCTGCTGTGGCAGAGCGCGCACTCGGAGTTCTACTTCTGCGACGCCTTCTGGCCGGACTTCCGGCGGGTCGACTTCCTGCGCGCCCTGCGCGACTACGCCGCCAGGCATCGCCGCTACGGCGCCTGACAGACTGACCGGCATGGACGTCGCCCGCGAGTACGTCGCGCTCGGCCTGCGTTTCGACCGGCTCGAACGCGGTTTCGTCGACGCCTACACCGGTGCACCGGAGTTGCGTCGGCAGGTGGAGAACGAACCACCGCCGGAGCCGGCCGCGCTGGTCCGCCGGGCCCGCGATCTGCTCGCCGAGCTGCCGACCTCGGGGTTGCCGGCCGAGCGCATCGCGTTCCTGTCCGGCCAGCTCGCCGGCCTCGAGTGCAGCGCCCGCCGGTTCGCCGGCGAGGACGTGGGCTTCGTCGACGAGGTCGACGCCTACTTCCAGGTGCGCCCCGAACCCGGCGACCCGGCTCGCTACGCCGAGGCGCATCGCGCCCTCGACGACGTCCTGCCGGGCACCGGCGACCTGGCGACCCGCTACGCGGACTACCGGCGCCGGGGGGAGTGCCCGCCCGAGCGCCTCGGCGTCGCCGTCCACGCGCTGTCCAGCGCGTTACGGGACCGCGCCCGGGCGGCGTACGGGCTCCCCGAGCAGGAGACGGTCGACTACCAGATCGTCACCGACGAGCCGTGGAGCGGCTTCAACTACTACCTCGGGGACTACAAGTCCCGGGTCGCGATCAACGCCGACCTGCCGCACCGGCTGATGCAGCTTCCGCACCTGGTGGCGCACGAGTCCTACCCCGGGCACCACACCGAGCACTGCCGCAAGGAACGCGGTCTGGTCGAGCGCGACCGTTACGTCGAGCACACCGTCTTCCTCGTCAACACCCCGGAATGCCTGATGGCCGAGGGACTCGCCGACCTCGGGGTGCAGGTGAGCGTCGGGGACGGGTGGGGGAAGTGGGCGGCGGAGATCTTCGGCGACCTCGGGCTGGTCGTCGACGGCGAGGTCGCCGAGCGGGTCGCGGCGGCCGCCGCGGGCCTGGACGCCGTACGCCAGGACGCCGCGCTGATGCTGCACGACCGGGGCGCGGGCCCCGACGACGTGGTCGCCTACCTGCAACGGTGGCTGCTGATCCCGGCCGACCGGGCACGGCAGATGTTGCGGTTCCTCTCCCATCCGTTGTGGCGCGCCTACACCTCGACCTACGTCGAGGGCTACCGGCTGCTCTCGTCCTGGCTCGATGCCCGGCCGGTCGGGGAGGCCGTCACCGACAGGTTCCGGCGGCTGCTCGACGAACCGCTCACCCCGGCTCGGGTGGCGGCCGAGCTTCGCGCGTGATCGAGCACCGCGAGCCGATCGGGACGGAGCCGGTCCTGCTTCCCGACCGGTGGCCGTCCGCGTGGCCGACGCTCTACCCCGTCGTCCGCGACCGGGCGGTGTTCGTCGCCGCGGTCGCCCTGCTGACCGGGGTGGGGCTGGCGTTCGCCGGCGACCCGTCCACCCAGTGGTGGGCGATCGCGCTGCCGGTGCTGCTGCTCATCGGGCCGCTGTGGCGGATGGCCCGCACGCCGGCCCGGATGGATCGCGCGGTGCGCACCGGCCGGGTCCGGGTGACCCCGGGCCGGCTGATCCTGGGCGACACCCGGTCCGGCCTCGTCCTGTCCACCGCCGACGGCCCGGTGGCCATACCGGCCGGCCCGGTGGCCCGTACCTTGTCCGCCCAGGTCGGCGTCCGCGCGGTCCTGGTGGGCCGGCGCAGACCGCGCGGAGGTGGCGCGCTGGTGGACGAGGACGGAACAGTTGCCTACCTGCGCCGGGTGTCGTTGGCCTCGGCCGCGGGATAGCGCACCGGGCCCGTGCGTTGGCCGCATAGCCTCTCCCCGTGGGCTGGCGTGTCGTGACCAACGGCCGTCGGTGCACGTCGATAGCGTCGTCTTCGGCGGTCCGGATCCGACAGCCGGGCGCCAGGGGGAGGGCCCGTGCCAACTCGTCGTACCTACGTCCTGGACACCAGCGTCCTGCTGTCCGACCCGTTCGCGCTGCACCGCTTCGCCGAGCACGACGTCGTGCTTCCGCTCGTGGTGATCGGCGAGCTGGAAGGCAAGCGGCACCACCCGGAGCTGGGTTGGTTCGCCCGGCAGGCACTGCGTCTGCTCGACGACCTGCGGGTGCGGCACGGTCGGCTCGACGCACCGGTGCCGGTGGCCGATGGACGAGGCACGCTGCACGTGGAGCTCAACCACAGTGACCCCGCGCTGCTGCCGGCCGGGTTCCGCACCGAGACCAACGACGCCCGGATCCTCGCTGTCGCGCTGAACCTCGCCGCCGAGGACCGCGAGGTGGTCCTCGTCACCAAGGACATGCCGCTGCGGGTCACCGCCGCCTCGGTCGGCGTTACGGCCGAGGAATACCGCGCGCATCTCGCGGTCGACGCCGGCTGGACCGGAATGGCCGAGGTCGACGTCGCACCGGCCGAGCTCGACCGGCTCTACGCCGGGGAGACGGTGGAGATCGCGGGTGCGGCCGAGCTGCCGTGCCACACCGGTCTGGTGCTGGCCTCCGGGCAGGGCTCGGCGCTCGGCCGGGTCACGCCGGACAAGTCGGTGACGCTGGTCCGGGGCGACCGGGAGGCCTTCGGCGTACGCGGACGGTCGGCCGAGCAGCGGATCGCGCTCGACCTGCTGCTCGACCCCTCGGTCGGCATCGTGTCGATGGGCGGCCGGGCCGGCACCGGCAAGTCGGCGCTGGCCCTGGCGGCGGGGTTGGAGACCGTCGTCGAACGCCGCCAGCACAAGAGGGTCATCGTCTTCCGACCGCTCTACGCCGTGGGCGGGCAGCAGCTCGGCTACCTGCCGGGGAGCGAGGGCGAGAAGATGGCGCCCTGGGCGCAGGCGGTCTTCGACACCCTCGGCGCGCTGGTCGGGCAGGACGTGATCGACGAGGTGCTGGGCCGCAACATGCTCGAGGTGCTGCCGCTGACCCACATCCGCGGGCGGTCGCTGCACGACGCGTTCGTCGTCGTGGACGAGGCGCAGTCGCTCGAGCGTGGGGTGCTGCTGACCGTGCTGTCCCGGATCGGCGCCGGCTCGCGGGTGGTGCTCACCCACGACGTCGCCCAGCGCGACAACCTGCGGGTCGGCCGGCACGACGGGGTGGCTGCGGTGATCGAGGCGCTCAAGGGCCACCCGCTCTTCGCGCACGTGACCCTGACCCGCTCGGAGCGGTCGCCGATCGCGGCGCTGGTCACCGAGATGCTGGAGGACCTCCCGCTCTGACAGCGGGGGTCGCGGATCAGTCCTGGATCGGCCGGGTCATCGCGAGTACGTCGAGCGCGGCGTCGAGCTGTTCCTTGGTCAGCTCGCCGCGGTCGAGGTATCCGCGGTCGAGGACGACCTGCCGGATCGTCTTCTGCTCGGCCAGCGACTGCTTGGCGACCTTCGCCGCCTCGTCGTAGCCGATGTAGTGGGTCAGCGGGGTGACGATGGCCGGCGAGGACTCCGCGTAGCTCCGGCAACGGTCGACGTCGGCGGTGATGCCCGCGACGGTCCGGTCCGCGAGCAGCCGCGAGATGTTGGCGAGCAGCCGGATCGACTCGAGCAGGTTGCGGGCGATCACCGGCAGCATCACGTTGAGCTCGAGGTTGCCCGCCGAACCGCCGAAGGCGACGGCGGCGTCGTTGCCGATCACCTGGGCGACGACCTGGCAGACCGCCTCGGGGATGACCGGGTTGACCTTGCCGGGCATGATCGACGAACCCGGCTGCAGATCGGGCAGGTGGATCTCGGCCAGCCCGGTGCGCGGCCCCGACGACATCCACCGGATGTCGTTGGCGATCTTGTTGAGGCCGACCGCGATCGTGCGGAGTACGCCGCTGGCTTCGACGAGGGCGTCCATGCCGCCCTGCGCCTCGAAGTGGTCGCGGGCTTCCGAGAGCGGCAGGTCGAGGTTCTGGGCGAGCCGCAGGATCACCCGGCCGCCGAAGCCGGCCGGGGCGTTGATGCCGGTGCCCACCGCCGTACCTCCGAGCGGAAGCTCGCCGACCCGGGGGAGCACGGACTGCAGGCGCTCGACGCCCATACGCATGGCCGCGGCGTAGCCGCCGAACTCCTGGCCGAGGGTGACCGGGGTCGCGTCCATCAGGTGGGTGCGGCCGGCCTTGACCACGCCTGCGAACTCCTGGGCCTTCGCCGCCAGCGTGTCGGCGAGGTGGTCCAGCGACGGGATCAGGCTGCGCACGATCCCCTCGGTCGCGGCCAGGTGGATGGCGGACGGGAACTGGTCGTTGGAGGAGAGCGGCGCGTTGACGTCGTCGTTGGGGTGGACGACCGTCTCGAGGCGTTCAGCCGCCAACGTGGCCAGCACCTCGTTGGCGTTCATGTTCGAACTGGTGCCGGATCCGGTCTGGAAGACGTCGATCGGGAAGTGCTCGTCCCACGCGCCGGTGACCACGTCGTCGGCCGCGTCGGCGATCGCCTGGGCGAGGGTCGGGTCGAGCAGGCCCATCTCGGCCCGGACCCGCACCGACGCCCCCTTGATCTGCGCCAGCGCCGAGATCAGCGCGGCGTCGATGGACAGGCCGGATACGGGGAAGTTCTCCACCGCCCGCTGGGTCTGTGCCCGCCATTTCGCCGTGGCCGGCACCCGGACATCACCCATGGAGTCGTGCTCGATGCGGAACTCCGGGTCGGACACGGTCTACTCCTCGGCGCGCGGGGTCTTGGTGGTCACTCTCCGCCGATGCTAGCCAGCCCGGCCCCGGGTCAGCCGTGCCGGTCGAAGTCGACCGCGCTGTAGGCCCGCAACTTGGTCAGCGAGTGGGAGCTGTCGATGAGGCGGATGGTGCCGCTCTTCGAGCGCATCACGATCGAGTGGGTCTGGGCGCCGCCGTGGCGGTAGCGCACGCCCTGCAGCAGTTCGCCGTCGGTGATCCCGGTGGCGACGAAGAAGACGTTGTCGCTGCGGACCAGGTCGCGGGTCGTCAGCACCTGATCGAGGTCGTGGCCGGCGGCGACGGCCTTGGCCCGCTCCTCGTCGTCCCGCGGCCAGAGACGTCCCTGCAGTACGCCGCCGAGGCAGGTCATGGCCGCCGCGGCGATGATGCCCTCCGGCGTACCCCCGATGCCGAGCAGCAGGTCGACCCCGGTCGTCTCCCGGGCCGCCATGATGGCCCCGGCCACGTCGCCGTCGGACATGAAGGTGATCCGGGCACCGGCGGCCCGGACCTGCTGGACGAGGTCCTCGTGCCGGGGCCGGTCCAGGATGCAGACGGTGACGTCCTCGACATCCAGTCCCTTGGCCTTGGCGACCCGGCGGATGTTCTCGCCGGGCGGCGCGGTGATGTCGACCACATCGGCGGCCTCGGGGCCGGTGGCCAGCTTCTCCATGTAGAAGACCGCCGACGGGTCATACATCGTGCCCCGCTCGGCGACCGCCAGGACGGACACCGCATTGGGCATCCCCTTGGCCATCAGGGTGGTGCCGTCGATCGGGTCGACGGCGACGTCGCATTCGGCGCCGGTGCCGTCACCGACCTCCTCGCCGTTGAAGAGCATCGGCGCTTCGTCCTTCTCGCCCTCGCCGATGACGACGGTGCCGCGCATGGCGACGGTGCCGATCAGGGCCCGCATCGCGTCGACGGCCGCCCCGTCGCCGCCGTTCTTGTCGCCGCGGCCGACCCACCGACCGGCCGCCATGGCGGCGGCTTCGGTCGCCCGGACCAGCTCCAACGCGAGGTTTCGGTCGGGGGCTTCGTGGTGTACGGCGAGCTCGGCAGGTACCTCGGTCATCGTCACTCCCGTGGCCTCACGTCGGCAGGGGGTCCCCTCGATCCTTGCAGAGTCCGGCGGCCGCCGCCGACCCCCGTCACCGCGGATGAGCGCCGGCCGAGGGCGTGGGCGAGGATGGAGGAGTGACTGAGCAGGTGCGGCCGACATCTTCGGGTGCCCGCCGGACGGTGGTCAACATGTTCCGGTCGCTGGTGCCGTTGACCGTGCTCGTCGTCGTCCTCGTCGTGCTGTTCCAGCCCGGGCACCGGACGGCCACCCCGACCGTGAACCCGGCGCCGGACTTCAGCTACGTCGCCAGCCAGCTGAGGACGGCCGTCCCCAGCCCGCACGGCCTGGCCAAGGGCTGGCGGTCGACCAGCAGTGACGTCGCCTCCGCCGCCCCCGGGCGGCCCGCCGCGACCGTCGACGTCGGCTACCTGACTCCGGGCGGCAACTTCGCCCGGCTGGTCGAGAGCGGACGCCCGGCCGCGGCGGTGGTCCGCGCCGAGCTGGGGGCGCCCGACCCGGCCGGATCGGTGACGATCGCCGGCCGGACCTGGGCGCGCTACCGCACCGACCGGGGCGAACTCGTGCTGGCGGCGACGCTGGGCCGCATCGGCGTCATGGTCACCGGAAACGCCTCGCTGGCCGAGCAGCGGACGCTGGTCGGCTCGCTGCGCTGAGCGGGCTACCCCGTGCCCGGGCCGGCCAGGCGGTCGCCGTCCCGCTTCGCGAGCGCCTCGTCGAGGGTCGCCCGGGCGCCGTCCAGCCACCGCTGGCAGATGTCGGCGAGCTCCTCACCGCGCTCCCACAGGGTCAGCGACTCCTCGAGCGTCAGCCCGCCGGACTCCAGGCGGCGTACGACGTCGGTGAGCTCGTCGCGGGCCTGCTCGTAGCTCGGGCCGGTCTCGGTCACGACGTGGCCCCGGTCTGGGTGGCCCCAGTCTGGGTGGCCCCGGTCTGGGTGGTCCCGGCCGGGGCGGGACGGGCCGGGCCGGCCGTCGCGTCGAGCGAGCCGTCGGCGAGGCGGATGGACAGCGCCGCCCCGGCGTCGATCGCGCCGGCGCTGCGGAGCACCGCGCCGTCGGGGCCGTGGACGACGGCGTAGCCCCGCTCGAGCGTGGCCGCCGGGCTGAGCGCGCGCACCCGGGACCGGGTGTGGACCAGGTCGGCGGCGGCCGCGTCGAGCCGATGGCTGAGGCTGCGGCGGGCCCGGTCCCGCAACCCGTCGAGCTCGCTCCGGCGCCCGTCGATCAGGTGCGCCGGGTCGGCCAGCACCGGCCGGGCCCGCATCGCGCGCAGCCGCTCGGCCTCGGTGTCGAGCCGGTGCCCGATCGCGCGGCGCAACCGGGCCCGGCGCTCGGCGACGGCCGCGAGCTCTTCGGTGACCGCCGGCACCACCCGCTTGCCGGCGTCGGTCGGCGTGGACGCGCGCAGGTCGGCGACGAGGTCGACCAGCGGGGTGTCGGACTCGTGCCCGATGGCGCTGACGATCGGGGTGCGGGCCGCGGCTACCACCCGGCACAGCGCCTCGTCGCTGAACGGGAGCAGGTCCTCCACCGACCCACCCCCGCGTGCCAGGACGATGACGTCGACCTCAGGGTCGGCGTCGAGACGGTGGATGGCCGTGACCACCTGTGCCACGGCCGCCGGGCCCTGCACGGCGACGTTCTCGATCCGGAACCGCACCGCCGGCCACCGTCGTACGGCGTTCTCCCGCACGTCGCGCTCGGCGGCGCTGGCCCGGCCGGTGATCAGTCCTACCCGCCGCGGGAGGAACGGGACCGCGCGCTTGCGGTCGCGATCGAAGAGTCCCTCGGTGGCCAGCGCTCGCTTGAGCCGCTCGAGCCGGGCGAGAAGTTCGCCGACGCCGATGGGACGGATCTCGCTGGCCCGTAGCGACAGGGTCCCGCGGGAGGGGTAGAAGTCCGGCCGGGCCCGCACGACCACCCGCGCGCCGTCGCGCAGCGTGCCGACCGCGTCGGCCACCTCGCGCGGGCAGGTGACGGTGAGCGAGACCTCGGCCGCGGGGTCGCGCAGCGTCAGGAAGACCGTGCGGGTGCCGGGCCGGTTGGTGAATTGGGTCACCTGACCCTCGACCCACACCTCGCCGAGCCGGGCGATCCAGTCGGCGATCTTGCGGGCGACCGTGCGCACCGGCCACGGTGCCTCGGCGGTGGTCGGGTTGGCCACGTCAGCTGGAGCGGATCGTGTCGAGGCGGTTGCCGAGCATCGTGAGGTACGCCGGCCGGGCCTGGTACCGACGCTCGTAGTCGAGCAGCTGCTCGACCTGCTCGGCGGACAGGCGGCGCAGCCGGGCCCGCAGCTGGGCCAGCCGCAGGTCGTCGTAGCCGGGAAGGAACGCCGGCTGCGGCTCACCGGGCACCGGGAAGTCCGCGGGCACCGGGAAGTCCGCGGGCACCGGGAAGTCCTCGGTTGCGCGGAAGTCCTCGGTCGCGGGAACGTCTTCGGTCGCCGGGAGGGTGTCCGCGCCGGAGAAGTCGCTCACGGCGACCTCGTCCTCGTCGAACCTCGCCCACGCGGGCGGCTCGGCCGGCTCCGGTTGCAGCTGGCTCAACAGGGCGTCGCCGCGGATCACCAGGTCGGCGTAGTGCTGCTGCGCCTTGAGGGACACCTGCAGGGCGCTGCTGACCGCCAGGACCGGCAGGGCGACGAGCTGGCCGGGGAGCCGCCGTGCTTCGTCGATGGTCGCGGCGGCGAGGCCGGCCGCGGCACGCAGCGGGGTCGGTATCGCGGTGCTCATGGGACAAGGGTGCACCATCGCCGCCGGAGCGTCGGGTCAGGTACCGAAGCGGCCCCGCAGCCGGGCCGCCGACCGCCCGCGCACGTACCATCAGGGCATGACCTCGCCGACCCGTCGTGTCCTGCTCGCCAAGCCTCGGGGCTACTGCGCGGGCGTCGATCGTGCGGTTATCGCGGTCGAGCGTGCGCTGGACCTGCACGGCGCTCCTGTCTACGTCCGCAAGCAGATCGTGCACAACCAGCACGTCGTCTCCTCGCTCGAAGGTCGCGGGGCGATCTTCGTCGACGAGACCGACGACGTACCCGAGGGCGCGACCGTGGTCTTCTCGGCGCACGGCGTCGCCCCGTCGGTGCATGAGGAGGCCGAGCGCCGGCAGCTGCAGACGATCGATGCGACCTGCCCACTCGTCACCAAGGTGCACGCCGAGGTACGTCGCTTCGCCTCGGCCGACTACGACATCCTGCTCATCGGCCACGCCGGACACGAGGAGGTCGTCGGGACGATGGGCGAGGCCGCCGACCGGATCCACCTGGTCGACAGCCCCGAGGACGTCGACAACGTCCAGGTCCGTGACCCCGAGCGTGTGGTGTGGCTGTCGCAGACGACCCTGTCGGTCGACGAGACCCTGCAGACGGTGGCCCGGCTGCAGCAGCGGTTCCCGGCGTTGAAGTCCCCACCCAGTGATGACATCTGCTACGCGACGCAGAACCGGCAGAGCGCCGTCAAGCAGATGGCGCCGAAGTGCGACGTCGTGATCGTGGTCGGCTCGGCGAACTCCTCCAACTCCGTGCGCCTGGTCGAGGTGGCCCTCGAAGCCGGCGCGCGGTCGTCCTACCTCGTCGACCATTCCGGTGAGATCGACCGGGCCTGGCTCGACGGCGTGAGCACGGTCGGCGTGACCAGCGGCGCCTCGGTGCCGGAGGTCCTGGTCACGGGGGTGCTCGACTGGCTCGCGGAGCGGGGCTTCGACGCGATCGACGAGATCAGCGCGGCCGACGAGCGATTGACCTTCGCCCTTCCTCGCGAGCTGCGTGCGCCGGGGCGCAAGGCCGCCACGCCGTCCAACTGACCGGAGCCCGGCCCCGGTTCACTTCCGGTTGAGCAGCCGGATGCCGCCGATCAGGGCGGCGAGCCCCACCGCGATCGCGATGGCCGGGAACCCGTGGGCCAGGTAGTCCATCGTCAGGCCGGTCGCGCTGTGCGACGTGGTCAGCACGTTGACCAGAGCCAACGCCAGGCAGATCAGGGGCGGTGCCAGCACGACCCAGAGCAGATCGCCGCGGCGCACCAGGACGGCGGCGACCGCCGTGCTGCCGACGAGACAGATGGTGAACAGCAGCCGCAGGCCGGGGCCGGTGAACACGTCGATGGAGCCGCCGACGCCGGACACGACGAAGACGAGCAGCGCCGCGGCCGGACCGGCCATGCCGGGACTCGGCGGAGTCAGTTTCCGCGAGCCGCTACGCGGCGGTTCCACCTTGGTCGACACACGTGCCTCCGGCCACTCGATGGGTATGACCCAACGTTAGCTGGCCCGATGGCGCGCCGGGCGCTCGGCCGGAAGAGGGCGTCTCCCGGCGCTCACCCGCCCCCGGCCGTCCCGCTCCCGGGCGCCGGGCGACTCTGCGCAGGCGTCTCGGGGAGGGCGATCAGGGCGTCGCTGGCCGAGGCGACCAGCTCAGGGGCCTGCAGCCGCCGCGGCACCGCGGTGATCTGCTCCGCCGCCGCAAGCTCGGTGCCGCTGACCTGGAGTTCGGTGAGCTTGCGGGCGCTGACCAGTACCCGACTCTCCAGCGAGGCAACGGTCTGGTTGTACTGGTCGACCGTCCGGCTCAACTGGCTGCCCATGCGGGCGAAGTGCCCACCCATGGTCGCGAGCCGGCCGTGCAGCTCCTTGCCCAGCTGGTGGATCTTCGCGGCGTTCTCCGCCAGGGCTTCCTGGCGCCAGGTGTAGGCGACCGTGCGCAGCAGCGCGATGAGGGTCGATGGCGTCGCGATCACCACGTTGCGCTCGAAGGCGTGCTCGAGCAGCGCGGGATCCTGATCCAGCGCGGCGTTGAGGAACACCTCGGCCGGCACGAACATCACGACGAACTCGGGCGTCGCGTCGAAATGCTTCCAGTACGCCTTGTCGGCGAGCCGGTCGACGTGCTCGCGCATGTGCCGCGCATGCGCCCGGAGCCGGGCGGTGCGGGCCGTGTCGTCGCGGGCCTCCATCGCCTCGAGGAAACCGACGAACGACACCTTGGCGTCGACGACGACGTTCTTGTCGCCGGCGAGACGGACGACGAGGTCGGGGCGCAGCGCGCCGCCGTCGGCGTTACTCACGCTCGCCTGGGTGACGAAGTCGCAGTGCTCGACCATCCCGGCGGTGCGGATGATCTGCTCGAGCTGCAACTCACCCCACCGGCCCCGGATCTGCGGTGCGCGCAGCGCGGTGACGAGCTGACTGGTCTCCTGCTCGAGGCGGGCGGAGCTCTGCTGCATCGTCAGAACCTGCTCGCGCAGCGCACGGTAGGAGCCGACCCGCTCGCGCTCCACGGTCTGCATCTGCTCTTCGACCTTGCCGAGGGCATCCCGCAGCGGGCTGACGAGGCTCTCGATCGCCTGCTGGCGCGCCGCCAGGTCGCCGTCGGCGACGACGCCGGCCTGCTTCAACCGGGTCTCCGCCAGCGTCATGAACTCGCGCGAGCTGCGGGACAGTGCCTCCTGGGACAGTGCGCTGAACGTGTCCCGGAGCCGCTGCTCGCCCTCCTCGAGCCGGGCGATCTGCTCGCCCGCCGCGCGGCGCTCGTGCTCCAGCGTGGCGTCGAGTCGGGCGGACTCCGCCTCCGCGGCGCGGGCGCGCTCGTCCAGCGCGATCCGCTCCGCCCGCAGCATCTCGCGATCGGCCCGCAGGGAGTCGCGCTGCGCGGCGGCCGTCCGGGCCGCCCCCCGACCCAGCGCGAGCCCAGCCACCAGCCCGGCGGCCAGCATCAGCAGGCCGATCAGCACAGTGGTGACGTCCATGAGGAAATGCTGACATCGGACACCGACAGTTTCCGGGATGCCGCGCCGACACCCCTCTTTCGCAGGAGATGAGCTCCAGCCGGGCGAATGCGCTGCTCGGAGCCGATCTGCCGACGCCTAGCATCGGTGCCTGTGGCACTCACCATCGGAATCGTCGGCCTGCCCAATGTGGGCAAGTCGACCCTTTTCAACGCCCTGACCAAGAACGACGTCGTCGCGGCCAACTACCCGTTCGCCACGATCTCGCCCAACGTCGGCGTCGTCGGTGTCCCGGACCCTCGGCTCGACGTACTCGCCAAGCTCTTCGACAGCGCCCGCGTCGTACCGGCCACGGTCTCCTTCGTCGACATCGCCGGCCTGGTGCGGGGTGCGAGTGAGGGTCAGGGACTCGGCAACCAGTTCCTGGCGCATATCCGCGAAGCCAACGCGATCTGCCAGGTGATCCGCGGCTTCGCCGACCCCGATGTCGCTCACGTCGACGGGAAGGTCTCGCCGAGCGACGACATCGAGACGGTCAACACCGAACTTGTGCTCGCCGATCTGCAGACCTTGGAGAAGGCGATTCCCCGGCTGGAGAAGGAGTCCCGGCTGCACAAGGACCGGCGTGCGCTCCTCGAGTCGGCGCAGGAGGCGCGCGAGATCCTCGACTCCGGGCGCACACTCTTCTCCGCGGGTGTCGACGCGGAGGTGCTGCGCGAGCTGGGCCTGCTGACGACGAAGCCGTTTCTCTACGTCTTCAACGTCGACGAGGGTGAGCTCGCCGACACCGAATACCTCGACCGGCTGCGCGCGATGGTCGCGCCGGCCGAGGCGATCGTCCTCGACGCCAAGACCGAGTCGGAGCTGGTCGAGCTCCCCGACGACGAGGCGGCGGAGTTGTTGGCGGCGGTGGGCCAGGAGGAGGCAGGCCTGCACCAACTGGTCCGGGTCGGCTTCGCGACCCTCGGGTTGCAGACCTTCCTCACCGCCGGACCCAAGGAGTCGCGGGCGTGGACGATCCCGGTCGGCGCGACGGCGCCGGAGGCGGCCGGCGTGATCCACACCGACTTCCAGCGCGGCTTCATCAAGGCCGAGGTCGTCTCCTACGACGACCTGATCGCCGCGGGGTCGATGACTTCGGCGCGCTCGGCGGGTCGGGTCCGCATGGAGGGTAAGGACTACGTCATGGCGGACGGCGACGTCGTGGAGTTCCGCTTCAACGTCTGACCCAGCACCGTTTTTGTGGCGCCCAGCCCCTAGATTGCGTGGGTGAACCTTTCGCATCTCGGCGCGCCGATCGGGCCGATGATCCGCGTCCACGGCGGGTTCGCCAACCGGATGTACCGGCTCGACACCGACCAAGGGTCGTTCGCGGTGAAGGAGTTGAACCTCGTCGACCGTCGCTGGACCTATCGCGTCGAGGACGTGTTCAGGTTTGAGCGGGCGGCCTTTGCGGCCGGCATCCCGATGCCAGAGCCGATCTCGGCCAGCCACCACACGCTCGTGCATCGATGGGTCGAGGGAGAAAAGGTGCCCGAGGCACCGGTGTCCGCGGCGTACGCGTTCGAGATCGGTCAGATCCTCGCGCGCATCCACGCGCTCGACGTCACGTGGCCCCATGTGCCGATCGAGGAACCGACCCCACGGGACTGGCCCGACCTCGCCGCGCGGGCGGCGGCGACCGGACAGCCGTGGGCCGACGAACTCGCCTCTCACGTCGAGACGTTCCTTGCCATAGCCCACTTCGTCGACACCTGCGAACGGCCGGGCCCCGTCGTGCTGACCCATAAGGACATCCAACCGTGGAATCTGCTCGCTCGAGAGGGGCGGCCGGTGGTGCTCGACTGGGAGCTCTCGGGGATGCTCGACCTGTCCGGTGAGCTCGGCTCGACCGCGCTGAGCCTCGCAAAGGGACCTGGCTACGACGACATCCAGCCCGCCATCTTCCGCTCGGTCCTCGACGGGTATGTCGAGGGGGGCGGAGCGCTGCCGCCGTCCGGTCCGAGCTGGTTCGTGTTCATGATCGGCGGCTGGCTGGGCCACACGAGGTGGAACATCCTCCGGTGCCTCGCCGGTGTCGAGGCGAGCACCGGCCCTGACCTCGCGCTGTCGCACGAGTCCGTGCGCAACGGCGTTTGCGGCCTCCCCGACCTGTTCGGCCGACTTCCGGAGCTCGAGGCGCTGCTCGTGTGACAGTGACCTCCCGGCGTACGGTGGTCAGGTAGCCAGTCGGGCTTCCGCTCAAAGGAGCAGCCATGGCCGACAAATCGCCTCGGCAACACATGTCCAAGAAGACGGGCAAGTCGCTCAAGGAAAAACGCGCCGAGAAGCACTCGAAGGCACAGGCCAAGGGCAATACTCAGATCGTGCCGCCGACCAACCAACGTCCGTAGCGCGCGGCGTTCTCTTCCTTCCGGACGTGCCGTCGCGGCTGCGGTGTTAGCGTCGATGACGTGCTCATGAAGGCGCCGCAGCGGTCCCGGTGGACTCCTCGCCGGGACGGGCCACCGCGGTCCGGCGGCGGTGGCGGTCACCGCGGCGGTGGCGGTGGTCACCGGGGCGGTGGCGGTGGCGGTCGGCACGGGGGTGGCGGTGGCGTCAGCCAGCCGTCCGGCGACTACTCGCTAGGGCAGTTGATTCTCGGCTTTGCCCTCCTGCCCCTGGCATTTTTCACCATTACAGTAGTGATCTTCGTGCTGTCCAGGGTTGGCTGAGCTGCACCGTCCGCGCGGTCATTCACGTTCGGCGGGCGGACCACACGTATGTGCCACAGGCGCTGCGCACGACACCGCCGGAAGCTCGGATGGCCCCGCGCACCGCGGCCTGCAGGTCGGTCAGGCGTTCCCGTCCGAGGCGCTGGTGGTCGCTGAAGGTCGCGAGCATCCCGACCCATTCGTCCGCACTGAGGTGTCTTGGCCAGCGGTAGGTCCGCGACTCACCTGGGCTGAACTGGTTGCTTCTGGCGAATGGGTCGACGTCGGGGGCTCCGCTGGGATCGCGGCCGACGACCGTCAGCTCGGGTGCGTGAAGCCGATACGCGGCGTCGAACGCGTCCAGGAGCGATTCGTCGAGGGCGTGGTAGTTCCAGAACAGCGCAACTGTGCCGCCCGGGTTCACGACCGATGCGGCCTTCGGCAGCCCGATCGCGGGATCCACCCAGTGCCAGGCGTGTCCGGCCGTGAGGAGGTCGAAGGTCCGTGCTGCCGGGTCCCACGCCTCGAACGACGCGAGGTCGACGGGAATGCCGTGCGCGCGGGCAAAGTGCGCCATGCGTTCGTCCGGTTCGACGCCGAGAACCCGTAGTCCCCGATCAGTCAGTGCCCGCGCCACCTTGCCGGTGCCGCAGCCGACATCGAGGACCTCGGCCGGTTCGAGCGCCACCAGATCCTCGATGAAGGCGTCAGGATAGCCGGGACGGAACCGGTCGTAGTCTTCCGCGATCGATCCGAAAGAACGTGCGCGATGTCGATCGCCGTGGAGTCCTTCCAAGGGCACGGTGCCACGATCCCATGACTGCCGTGCGGCCGGAACGGCGTACGCCTCGTCGACAGGCTCCTAGTCGACGGCCCCGACGGCGGCGAGGTCGTCCCGGGCGTGGCCGGCGTCGATGGCGCGGACGAGGCGTTCCTCGACGGCGCGCATGAGCGGCGGCTGCGCGCCTTCGGCCTCTTCGGTGAGCCGGATGTCCTTGAGCGCAAGTTCGACCGGGAAGCCCGCGGTGTAGTTCCCGTCGATCATCATTTTCGCCTTCTGTACGGCGTAGGGCATGGCCAGCGGACCGCCGGCCATCACCTCCAGCAGCGCCGATCGCGCGATGTCGAGACGGTCACTCGCGATGAGCGCGTCGGCCATCGCGACGGTCGCCGCCGTCATCCACGTGTTGACCACGAGCTTGAGCCGGCTGGCTTGCTGCCCGGCTCCGACGTGGAGGACACGCTCACCGAGGGCCTCCAGGACCGGTCGCGCGGCGTCGACCACGTTGCTCGGTGGGTCATCGTCAGCACGGTCGTCGTCATGTCGGGGACGGCGAGGCGGCGTACGACGGCGTTCTGCAGACCGGTGCCGACCGCCAGCACCCCGGCGATGATGACTCGACCGACCGGCGACGGCACGGATCCGGTCGCGGCCGCGAGGAAGAGGCCGGTCGACACAAGGGCGAGCTCCACCCCGGACGCGGCGGCGAGCAGGACGGCCCGGTCGCCGCCGAACCGCTGGATGAACCGTCCGCCGAAGCGTGCCCCGACGAGGAATCCGACAAGTCCGGAGAGGGAGGCGGCGAGAGAGAACCCGGCCGCCCCGGCGAGCGCGAACCCGACGAACACGATGTTGCCCGTCATGTTCGCCACGAAGACCCGGCCCAGCGCGAGGATGCTGACGGCGTCCACGACGCCGGTCAGGAGCGTGAGGCCGAGGAGCAGGGCGGGCAGCGGGCCGTGCGCCGGATCCGCCGTCAGCCAGGCGCCACACCGGCCGGCCGGTCGTCAATACTGCGGCTGATGCGAGAGGTGTGGTCATGTCAGCTCCTTCGTCGACCATCTCCATCCTGAGCCGCCTTGATTCATCAGTCCAACAGAAGAATCTGATTGCAGTAAGCACTAGAATTGCTGAATGGAGCTGCGCGCGCTGGAGTACTTCGTGGCGGTCGCCGATGAGCGCCACTTCACCCGTGCGGCCGCGCGGGTACACGTGTCGCAGTCGGGACTGTCGGCGACGATCAGGTCGCTGGAGGCAGAACTGCATGCCGCGCTCTTCGAGCGGACCACCCGGCGGGTCAGCCTGACCTCGGCCGGCGCAGCGCTACTCCCGGATGCGCGTCGTGCGCTCGCTGCCGCCCGAGCAGGGGCGGAAGCCGTCGATGCGGTGCAAGGTCTGCAGCGCGGAACGGTGGCCGTGGGGGTGATGCAGGAGATGGGCGTGGTGGAGCTGCCACGCACCCTCGCGCAGTTCCAGCGCCGCTACCCCGGGGTCGAGCTGCGCCTCCGCCAGGGATCCACCTCGGAGTTGCACCAGCTTCTCATCGACGGTGCGCTCGACCTCGCGGTCGTCTCACCGCCGGAAGCCGGCACCGAACACCTGGTGGCGGTCGATCTCTTACACACGCCAGTAGTGCTCGCCTGCCGTCCCGACGACCCCAACGCGAACCGGAAGACGGTCGGCGCCGGCGATCTCACCGGGCGGAGTCTGATCGGCTTCCCCAGCGGCTGGGCCATGCGCGGCCTCGCCGACCAGATGATGCGTCGGTCCGGCATGCAGCTGGACATCAACCTCGAGGTCAACGACACCCCCACGCTCCTCGACCTCGTCGAGGCCGGGCTGGGGGTCGCACTGATCGCCGAGGCGATCGCGACCCAGCGACGCGCTCTGCGTACGGTCGCACTCCGCGGCCCGAAGCTCGACTGGATCATCAGCGCGGTCGCCGCCGCTCCCGGGCCGACCAACCCGGCCGCCCGTGAGCTGTGGCGACTCATCACCGGGACCGCACCAGCCGGTTGAACGGCTACCGTGTCATGCGTGACTCGCGACGGCCGCGACGCGGAGGTGGCGCAGATCCTCGCGCGCGAACGGCTCCGGGTTATCGACCACATCGCCGCTCTCCAACGGGATTTCCACGGCGTGGTCGAGGCGTCGGAGTCGTCGAATGCCGACGACGAACACGACCCGGAGGGCGCCACGATCGCCTTCGAGCGGGCCCAGGTCGCCGCAATGCTGGCCACGTCGAAGTCCCGCCTCGACGACATCGACGCCGCGATTGACCGGCTGGATCGCGGGAGCTACGGGAGGTGTGCCGTCTGCGGCGAGCACATCGCCGCGGAGCGACTCATCGCACGCCCTACGGCTAGGACCTGCGTTCGCTGTATGAGCTGACCTAGGCGGCCGCCTCCCGCCACATCGTGATCACCTCAGGTCCTCCCTGGGGAAGCCTGAACGAGGCGAACACGTCGAAGCCGTACCGTGCGTACAGCGCGACGTTGGCGGGGTTGCTGGCCTCGAGATAGGCCGGCATCCGGGACTCGTCGATCCGGCGGAGGTTCTCGGCCAGCAGCGCGAGCCCGTAGCCGTGCCCACGGTGCTCGGCCGCGGTTCCCAGCAGGGTCAGGTAGAAATGCGGCACGGCCCGAGGGTGCGCGTCGTCGAACATCGCCACCGTCTCGATGACCCGCGGAGCATCAGCACCGAGCAATTCGACGATGGTCGGCTCCACCAGCGCTTCCTGCTCGTCCGACAGGTCCGTTTCGCCGGGCGGGATCCATACCGACGTAGCGGTGTTTCCAGGGGTCAGCCACACCCACGGGTAGCGCAGAGCACCATCGACCAGCAGCCCCCATAGCCGCGTGTATTGCGCGGCACGCAGCGACGCGTCCGGAAAGGCCCAACTCCAGGTCGGGTCGGTGTGAAATGCGCTGGTCAGGATCGCGACGACGTCGTCGCGGTCGTCGGCCGTCGCGATACGGGGACCGGCGTCGGCTGCGGTCATCTGCGGTCGATCAGTGCGCGCACGGAGGGAGGTACGTCGATGCCCGGCGTCAGGTCGGGAGCGGAGCGGGCGGGACCGGCGGGACGGCGCCCGAACGGCACGATCCCGGCCCAGGCCGGCCCCGCGATGTCGTCGTCGGGATCTTCCGGCCAGCTCGACGACACCTTCACGGTCCATTTCTCGATCGGCATCGACAGCACCAGGGTCGCTGCGAGCTCTCGTGCGGTCGACGCCCGCACCTCGCTGTTGCGGCCCGGAATGAATCTCTCGGTGAGCGTGGTCAGGCCGCGCGTCTTGTCCTCGCCCGCGAGGGCGACGAAGTGTCCGAATAACGTGGCACTGCGGTAGGCGAACGACGACTCGAACGTCGAACGCGCGACGATGACGCCGTCAAGCGCGGTGACCGACACGCAGGCTTCCGTACCGGCCGCGAGAGCCGTCATCCATCCGGAGCCCGTCGAGCCGTGGATCAGCAGGCGGTCAGCGTCCCGCGCCATCGCGGTCGGGATCACCACGGCGCGATCGGCGGCGACGAGTCCCACCTGCGCGAGGACGACCTCGTCGAGGAGTTGGTCGAGTGCGGACCGGTCGTCCACGTAGAGACCGCGGAGTCGGGTCGGATCAGTCGAGTGGCTCGGCATGCTTCCTCATCCCGTCGGCCTGCTCCGTGCCCAGTGTCGCATCGCCGTGCGCTAGCGTCCGGGAATGAGCGACGAGCCGACCGGATTCCCCGAGCTGAACGAGGTTCTCCGGCAGCTCGTCTCCGCCGCCCGGGAAGCCGTCTCGGACAACTTCTGCGGCGCCTACCTGCAGGGATCGTTCGCGGTCGGCGACGCCGACGTCCACAGCGATGTCGACTTCATCGTCGTGACGTACGACGAGATCGGCACCGAGCAGGCTGGCGCGATCGCCGCCCGGCACGCGGAGCTCCATGCCGGGCCGATCCCGTGGGCCCAGCATCTGGAGGGGTCCTACGTCGACAAGGCGGCCCTACGCAACGTCGACCCCGCGCGATCCGGGTGGATCTATTTCGACAACGGCAGCACCCGGCTGGAGCGCTCCGACCACGACAACAACGCCGTGACGCGGTGGACGTTGCGTGAGCACGGGGTGGTGCTGGCCGGACCGGATCCGACGACGCTCATCGACGCGGTGAGTGCCGAGGCTCTCCGGGCCGAGGTTCTCGCGACGATCCGGGACTGGGCGGTCGACCTGCGGGGCGACCCCGACGGTATGGACAACGCGTGGCGGCAACCGCACGTCGTCCTGTCCTACTGCCGGACGTTGCACACCCTGGCCGTCGGGCGGGTTACCTCCAAGCCGGCCGCCGGCCGGTGGGCGTTGTCGCATCTCGATGCGCGCTGGCATCCGTTGATCCAGCGGGCACTCGACGACCGGCCGGACCCGTGGCTGCGGGTACATCGCCCGGCCCACCCCGGAACGGTCGACGCCACGTGGGCCTTCATCGACGACGTACTCGTGCTCGCCGACGCGTTCGAGTCCGAGGCGGCTAACGCGTCCTGAGTGCGCGCGTCGCCTGCCCGAGCAGATTTTCGGCGACCGTCGCATCGTCGGCCAGCTCCGTCAAACTGTGTCGCAGCGCCGGCGCGCCGGTGAGCGTGGCGTGCAGTTCGACCCAGAGCTGGCGGCGGGACGTCTGATAGGTCGGGGACCAGGATGTGGTCCCACCGGCGTCGTGGCGCTCCACGTCGATCGGAGCCGCCTCGTCGGGCGGCCCGAACCGGACCCGCCAATGGCGCTCGGGAGAGACCAGATCGACCTGCAGACTCGAAGCGACGCCCGGCGACAGCAGCCCGACGAGGTTGACGACCGGATCGCCGGCGGTCGATTGCACGACGTAGTGGTCGTCGGATCGGTGCACCACCTGCAGCGACAGTGGTCGATCCAGCAATGGCCGTACGACGGCGAGCTGGTCGAGCAGCAGGGCGGACAGGCTGCCGCCCTGTGCGCTGAGGACGCTGTCGAGCAGGCTTGCGTCCGCCGCGTCGGCGCTCGAATCGAGGACGGACGTCGGCCCAGGTGCGATGGCCCGCGTAGGAGGTCTCGACGGCGACCGTCGCGTCGGCCTGCGCCGCGCGTCCGGCGGCCGCGACGACGTCGGCGAGAGCGACCGGTGCCGGCCTGGTCAGCACGATCGCCCGGCGACCCGCGTCGATGGCCGCCGTCACCGCCGCGGGCCAGTCGCCGGACCGACCGGAGATCACGACGACGTCGGCCGGCCCATCGGCGGCCACCCGGAAGTGCCGGGGGAGGCTCGCGAGCGTCGCGAGGTGCACCGACGAGACCTCGGCGATCTGCCGGATCGGGATCGACCGTGAACAGCGCTGTCGTCATCGACCCTCCCGGATCAGATTCACGGCTCCGTCGGCGATGGTGAGCGCCAGGGACACGTCGTCGATGGCGTCCTGTACCGGAATGGCCTGCGAGTGTCCTTCGCCGACGATGTCGGCGAGATGCCGCCACTCGGCCTGGTAGCCGTTCTCGGGGTAACGCCACGAACGGCTCTGGTCCCCGATCCGCACCTGGGCGGTCGCCGATCCGGCGAGGACGAACGACGGCGGGAAATCCGCGTGCAGCCGGCCGTTCTCTCCCCAGGCGTCGAGGCTCCAGTCGGGTCGCCACCGGCCCGGCATGAGCCCGATCAACTGCGCGACCCGATCGTCGTTGTCGGCCACCGTGACGAGGTAACCGAACGGCTCGAGCACCCGCGCGGACGTCACGCGGCTCAGCTTGGGGATCAGCCGCCGGACGAGCGGGATCGCGTGAATCGCCAGCCCGATGATCCCGCCGCGCAGGCGCTCGAGGTCGGCGTCCAGCTCGACCACCGGGTCGACCGCCGCTCCGGCACCGGTCGGCGGCGCCGCCGGTGCGGCCGGAACCGGGTCGGTGGCGAGGCCGATCATGTCGTCGTTGGACGGCAGGTAGATCACCGATCGCACGACCGTCGCGTCGGCGCCGGCGTCCTCCCAGTAGTCGCGCGCACTGACCCATCCCGGGTCGTAGGCATGCATCGCTCCGACGACCAGTGGCACTCCGGCGCCTGTCGTCGAGCGCATGACCCGCTGTGCGTCCTCGAGCGACGTGGCCAGTGGCTTCTCGCAGAGGACGGCCCGCTTGCCGGCGGTGCACGCGGCGGCGACCTGGTCGGCGTGGAACTGGTGCGGGCTGCAGATCGCCACGATGTCGACGGCCGGGTCGTCCAGTACGGCGTCGACGGTAGAGCTGGCGCGTGCGTCGACCCGCCCGGCCACCTCGGCGCACACCCTCGCGTCGACATCCATCACGTGCACGACCCGCAGCCGGTCGGACAGGCCGGCGATGACCGGCAGGTGGATCGACTGCGTGACCGGTCCGGCACCGAGAATGCCGACGCCGAGCGGCCCACTCATCGGGCCAGTGCGCCCATCGGATCCCAGGCGGGAAGCACGATCGGCTCCTGACTCAGCGCCTGTTGCAGGTCGGCCGGCAGCCGGTCGCGGCGGGTCGCCACCTCGAAGACGTACTCGTCGAACCACGAGTCGTTCATCGTGTAGAAGCCCTTGACCCCGCCCTCGTCGCCCCAGCTGTTCTCGACCCGCCAACGCCGCGGGGCGCCGTCGTGCACGTCGACCCCGGTGAAGAGCATCGCGTGGGTCATCTGCGTCTCGTGATAGGTCAGGCGGGCGGCCTTGTCGAGGTCGAACGGCGTGTCGTAGATCGAGGGGTAGTCGAAGAGCCGGGCGTCCCAGATGCCGAGGTCGCGGCGCATCATCTTGCCGACGTCGCAGCCGAACCAGGCCGGCTCACCGGAGACGATCGCCTGCATCGCGACGTCCTTGAGCACCGCCGGCCCGACGTTGAGATACACGACCCGTGGTCCGCCGACGACGTTGCCGAGGAAGTCGACGGTGAAGGTACGGCCGCGCGGACTGGTCGGGCGTGGGTCGTCGACCAGACAGACGTAGTCGGCCACCGGGAGGGTCACATATTTCGCGGCAAACTCCTGCGGGGTCAGCTCGCCGTCCCGGTGGAATTCGCGATCCGCGTCGGTCCACTGCCAGGTGAAGCGCTCCGGCGGTGTGCCGAGGTGGATGCACAGGGTGCGGTGGGCGACGGTGAGGATCTCCCGCTTGTAGGCCCGCATCTCGTCGACCGAGGACAGCCCGCGCAGCGTCCGCGCTCCCTGGCGCAGCACGGAGCGCAGGACGGCGTTCATCCGCGCCGTACTCGATGAGCTCTGGGTCTCGGGCATCGCGGACTTGGGCACCAACCCGTGCTTGGCGACGAGCGCCACGAACATGTTCCACTGCCCGCCGTCACTCGCCACCGAGTCGAGTACGTAGGCCACGGTCCGGTCGTCGACGTCGCGGTCGGCGGTCTCGATGACGGCCTCGAGGAAGTAGTTGGCCCGCTCGAGCTTGTCCCAGAACATGATGTAGTTCTGCGAGAATTCGAAGTCCTTGAGGTTCAACGCCTTCATGGCTCCGGGCCGGATCAGGTTGAGCCCGGCGAAGAGCCAGCACCGCCCGCTCTGCTTCTGGTTGGTGACCTTCCAGTCGTCGAGCAGGTGCGACACCGTGTGGTCGGTGCCCATCACGACGTCGCGGTCCAACGCGATGTCGTCGACGGTCACCTGGGTTACGGCGTTCTGCGTGCGCCGGTATGCCGGATCGGCCGCGAATTCCTTGCGCAGCAGCTCGACGTCTGCGCGGCCGAGCGATCCTGGAGCCGTCACGTCAGTGACCTCCCTTTCCGGTGGCGATCTGGCGGATCTGGCCGGCCAGTCGCACGTCGTTGTCGGTGACTCCGCCCGCGGAGTGGGTGGCGCAGCTGAACGTGAGCGAGCGCCAGCGGATGTCGATGTCGGGGTGGTGGTCCATGCCTTCGGCGACCCGGGCCACCTCGTCGACGACGGCGATCGCGGTCGGGAAGTCCGGGAGCTCGACGGTCCAGTGCAGCCCCGCGGTGTCACCGGTCCACCCGTCGAGGGTGGCGAGCGCCGCCCGCACCCCTGCGTCGTCCAACGTCTGCGCCATGACGATCAGCCTCCGTCCGATGTGCACCACCGTACGGCCTCGGGCCGGAAACGGTGAGTCTGGCAGGTCTGTCATCGTGAACGGGTGCCCGTGGTCCGGACCTCGACGATCGTGGTCGCCCCGCGAGCGGCCGTCTTCGACGCCGCTCGCGATGTCGGCGGCTTCGTCGGCGACCGTCTACGGCCGATCGCGCCGGGCGTGACCCGGGGTCTGCTCGCGCAAGGAGACCGCGTGCTGCTCCGACCTTCGAGCGGGGATCGCCCGGCCGCGTACGGCGATGGTGGTGGCCGAGTGCGTCGCACCGAGTCAGCTCCTGTTGGAGCTCGAGCGCGGGCCGTGGCGGGTGCTGCGTTATCGCCAGTCCTTCGCCAGTACGGGCGCCGGCACTCTCGTCACCGACGAGTTGGAGTGGCGGAGCCGCGGCGGGGCGCTCGGCGCGGCCGCCGACGCGCTGATCCTGCGCCGCCCGGCCCTGCGTCTGCTGCTGGACCGAGGCCGTCGCCTCCGCCGACTCGCCGGCGGCGACGGTCTCGGCGTCGTCGGCGGGCGGGTCGTCGTCGCGGTGGCGCTGCTCGACGGCGGGCGGTTGCTCGCCGCCCAGCGTTCCTACCCGGCCGGATCACGCCGGCGGCTGGGAGCTGCCCGGCGGCAAGGTCGAGGCGGGGGAGTCGTCCCTCGACGCCGTGCGCCGGGAGTGCCGCGAGGAGCTCGGCATCGAGGTCACCGCCGGGCACCGGGTGGGCGGCGACGTCCCGATCGGCACTGACGGGACGCGGCTGCAGGTGTGGTCGGCGCGCATCCTGTCGGGCCGCCCGACGGCCCAGGAGCACCGCGCGCTGCGCTGGCTCACCGCCGAGGAGATCGACGACACCGACTGGTTGCCGGCCGACCGGGCGCTGGTCCCGGATCTGCGCCGGCTCCTCGAGGACTCCTGACCGGCGCGACCCGCGCGCCGGCGGCGTCAGAGGTTGGGCCGGTCCTCGGGCCCCGGGTGCTCGTAGGACAGCGACTCCGTCGGCAGGGGCAACTCCGGGCCCTCACCGAACGGCGAGAGCGCGCCCTGCAGCTCCGAGGTGAACTCCGAGACGTTCATCGTGCCGGCCGCGACGGCGCGGTCTGCGCGGCCGGAGCGGCGGCACGCCGTACCGGCGGGGGCTCCTCGAGCGGGGCCGCACCCTCGCGGCGGCCGATCTTGCTCCCCAGCCACACCAGCGGGTCGTACTTACGGTCGACGACCCGCTCCTTCATCGGGATGAGGGCGTTGTCGGTGATGTGGATGCCCTCGGGGCACACCTCGGTGCAGCACTTGGTGATGTTGCAGAAGCCGAGGCCGTGCTCGTCCTGCGCCTGCTTCCGGCGATCCATCTGGTCGAGCGGGTGCATGTCGAGTTCGGCGATCCGCATCAGGTAGCGCGGGCCGGCGAAGGACTCCTTGTTCTCCTCGTGGTCACGGACCACGTGACACGTGTCCTGACACAGGAAGCACTCGATGCACTTGCGGAACTCCTGCGACCGCTCGACATCGACCTGCGCCATCCGGTATTCGCCGGGCTTGAGCTCCGGCGGTGGCTGGAACGACGGGATCTGGCGCGCCTTCTCGTAGTTGAACGACACGTCGGTCACCAGGTCGCGGATCACCGGGAAGGCGCGCAGCGGGGTGACCGTGACGGTCTCCTCCGGCGTGAAGTTGTTCATCCGGCTCATGCACATCAGCCGGGGCCGGCCGTTGATCTCCGCGCTGCACGACCCGCACTTGCCGGCCTTGCAGTTCCACCGGACGGCGAGGTCGGGTGTCTGGGTCGCCTGCAGCCGGTGGATGACGTCGAGGACGACCTCGCCGTCGTTGACCTCGACGGTGAAGTCCTCCAGGCCGCCGCTCTCGGCGTCACCCCGCCAGATCCGGAACTGGGCCTTGTAGGAGGCCATCAGGCGTCGCTCCCTTCCGGCAGAGCCGAAAGCTCCTCATCGGTCATGTACTTCGACAGCTCGGACCGCTCGAACAACGACAACAGCTCGAGGGGGATCTCGGGCACCGGCTGCTGGTCGACCCGCAGGTGGTCGTCCTCGAGCGAGCAGACGACGTTGACCTTCCGCCACTCCGGCCGCATGTCGGCGTAGTCGTCGCGGGTGTGCCCGCCGCGGCTCTCCTCGCGTTCCAGCGCCGCCCGTGCCACGCATTCCGAGGCGGCGAGCATGTTGCGCAGGTCGAGTGCGAGGTGCCAGCCCGGGTTGAACTGCCGGTGCCCTTCGACGCTGAGCCGCCGGGCCCGGTCCTGGAGCTTTCCGAGGCGCTCGAGCGCGTCGCGCATCTCCTCTTCCCGCCGGATGATGCCGACCAGGTCGTTCATGGTCTGCTGCAGTTCCTGGTGCAGCGTGTAGGGGTTCTCGCCGCCGTCGGACTCGAACGGAGCCACGGCGGTCTGCTGGGCCGAGGCGATCTCCGGGTCGGAGACCTCCGGCCGGTCGTCACCGAGTGACTCGACGTAGGCCGCGGCGCCCAGCCCGGCCCGGCGGCCGAAGACGAGGAGGTCGGACAGCGAGTTGCCACCCAGCCGGTTGGACCCGTGCATGCCCCCGGAGGCCTCGCCGGCCGCGAAGAGCCCGGGCACCCGGGCGGCCGCCCCGCTGTCCGGGTCGACCTCGACACCACCCATCACGTAGTGGCAGGTCGGGCCGATCTCCATGGGCTCCTTGGTGATGTCGACGTCGGCCAGCTCCTTGAACTGGTGGAACATCGACGGCAGCCGCTTGTGGATGAACTCGGGGGAGCGGCGGGAGGCGATGTCGAGGAAGACGCCGCCGTGCTCGGTGCCCCGGCCGGCCTTCACCTCGGAGTTGATCGCCCGGGCGACCTCGTCCCGCGGCAGCAGTTCGGGCGGCCGGCGGTTGTTGTCCGGGTCGTCATACCACCGGTCGGCTTCTTCCTCGGTGTCGGCGTACTGCGACCGGAAGACGTCGGGGACGTAGTCGAACATGAAGCGCTTGCCCTCGGCGTTGCGCAACACTCCGCCGTCGCCCCGGACCGACTCGGTCACGAGGATGCCCTTGACCGACGGTGGCCAGATCATGCCCGTGGGGTGGAACTGCACGAACTCCATGTTGATCAGCGTCGAGCCGGCCCGCAGGGCGAGCGCGTGGCCGTCGCCGGTGTACTCCCAGGAGTTGCTGGTGACCTTGAAGGACTTGCCGATCCCGCCGGTCGCGATCACCACCGCCGGCGCGTCGAAGACGACGAACCGGCCGCTCTCCCGCCAGTAGCCGAAGGCGCCGGCGACCCGGTCGCCGTCGTGCAGCAGGTCGGTGATCGAGCACTCGGCGAAGACCTTGATCATCGCCTCCGCGTCGCCGCGGTCCCGCTCGTCCTCCTGCTGCAGCGACACGATCTTCTGCTGCATCGTGCGGATGAGCTCGAGCCCGGTGCGGTCGCCGACGTGGGCGAGCCGGGCGTATTCATGGCCGCCGAAGTTGCGCTGGCTGATCCGGCCGTCCGGGGTGCGGTCGAAGAGCGCGCCGTAGGTCTCGAGCTCCCAGACCCGCTCCGGCGCCTCCTTCGCGTGCAGCTCGGCCATCCGGTAGTTGTTCAGGAACTTGCCGCCGCGCATCGTGTCGCGGAAGTGCACCTGCCAGTTGTCCCGCGGGTTGGAGTTGCCCATCGACGCCGCGATGCCGCCCTCGGCCATGACCGTGTGGGCCTTTCCGAACAGCGACTTGCAGATGATCGCGGTCCGCTTGCCCTGCTCACGCGCCTCGATGGCGGCCCGCAGGCCCGATCCGCCTGCGCCGATGATCAGGACGTCGTAGCTCCATCGCTCCAGCTCACTCACGATGTCGCTCCTAGAAGAATCGGGGGTCGCTGATGGTGCCGCTCGCGACCAGCCGTACGTAGACGTCGGTCAGGGTCACGAACACCAGGGAAGCCCACGCGATCTGCTGGTGCCTGCCATTCAGCTTCGAGATCTGGGACCACATCCAGTACCGGACCGGATGCTTGGAGAAGTGCTTGATCCGGCCACCGACGGCGTGCCGGCAGGCGTGGCAGGAGAGGTTGTAGAGCCACAGGAGCGCGGCGTTGACGATGAGGACGAGGGTCCCGAAGCCCATGTGGCCCCACTGGCCCTGGTGGTTGCGGAAGGCGATCACCGCGTCGTAGGTCAGCAGGGCGTTGAACGCGAGGGTGATGTAGAAGAAGTAGCGGTGCACGTTCTGCAGGACCAGCGGGAACCTGCTCTCGCCGGTGTACTTGCCGTGCGGCTCGGCCACGGCGCAGGCCGGCGGAGCGAACCAGAAGGCCCGGTAGTAGGCCTTGCGGTAGTAGTAACAGGTGGCCCGCAGCCCGGCCGGGAAGATGATGATGATCAATGCGGGCGTCACCGGCGCGATGCTGGGCAGCCAGTGCCAGCCGCTGCCCGGGACGCAGTTGGCCGTGATGCACGGGGAGTACATCGGGGAGATGTAGGGCTCCCAGAAGTAGTTGTTGTTCACGAGCACCGCGTAGAGCAGGTAGGCACCGCAGACCGCCAGGATGCCGCCGTTGAGCAGCGGCTGCCGCCACCATTGGTCGGTCCGCAGCGTCCGGGCCCCGATCCGGGCCCGGCCCGGGGCGTTGACGCCGGAACCGCCGGACGACGCGCCGGAGGTGTCCGACGTCCTGGTATCGGTGGCCATGGGTCTCCTGTCCTCCTCGATGACGCGGTCAAGCATGCCCCGCGGGTGATCGACGCGCGCGGCGGGGGTGGCGGGCCTCCGCGGCACCTACCATGGTGTCGTCGGGCGCGGTTCCCGCGCCGTGACGTCCCCCACACCCCCTCTCCCGGGAGCCCACGTGCCCACTCGTGACGATCTGCGCAACGTCGCGATCATCGCCCATGTCGACCACGGCAAGACCACGCTGGTCGACGCGATGCTGTGGCAGTCCGGCGCCTTCCGCGAAAACCAGACGGTGGACGACCGGGTGCTCGACTCGATGGACCTCGAGCGGGAGAAGGGCATCACGATCCTGTCCAAGAACACGGCGGTCCGCTACGCCGTCGACCCGTCACGCCCCGTGACGATCAACATCCTGGACACCCCGGGCCACGCCGACTTCGGCGGCGAGGTCGAGCGCGCCCTGTCGATGGTCGACGGCGTCCTACTCCTCGTCGACGCCAGCGAGGGCCCGCTCCCGCAGACCCGGTTCGTGCTGCGCAAGGCGCTGGCCAAGCGGCTGCCGGTGGTCCTGGTCATCAACAAGGTCGACCGGCCGGACGCCCGGATCGGCGCGGTCGTGGACGAGACCTACGAGCTGTTCATCGACCTGCTCGACGAATCCCCGGACGCCACCGCCCTGGACTTCCCGATCGTCTACTGCGAGGCCCGCAGCGGGAAGGCCTCGCGGAAGCGCCCGGCCGACGGCACCTCGCCGGACGCCGAGAACCTCGGCGAGCTCTTCGAGGTCATCCTCGACACGGTGCCGGCGCCCTCCTACGACGCCGGCGCACCGTTGCAGGCGCACGTCACCAACCTCGACGCCTCGCCCTACCTGGGCCGGCTCGCCCTGTGCCGGGTGCGCAACGGCCGGATGCGCAAGGGGCAGCAGGTGGCGTGGTGCCGCATCGACGGAACGGTGTCCCGGGTCAAGCTGACCGAGATGCTGATGACGCAGGCGCTGGACCGGGTGCCGGTCGACGAGGCCGGTCCGGGCGACATCATCGCCATCGCCGGGATCCCAGACATCACCATCGGCGAGACCCTCGCCGACCCCGACGATCCCCGCCCGCTGCCGGTGATCACCGTCGACGAGCCGTCCCTGTCGATGACCGTCGGCATCAATACCTCGCCGCTGTCCGGCCGGTCCGGCAACAAGCTCACCGCCCGGTTGGTGACCAACCGCCTCGACGCGGAGCTGGTCGGCAACGTCTCGATCCGGGTGCTCCCCACCGAGCGCCCGGACACGTGGGAGGTGCAGGGCCGCGGCGAGCTGCAGCTCGCCGTACTCGTCGAGATCATGCGACGGGAGGGGTTCGAGCTGACGGTCGGCAAGCCGCAGGTCGTCACCCGCACGATCGACGGAACGCTGCACGAGCCGGTGGAGCGACTCACCATCGACGTACCCGAGGACTATCTCGGTGTCCTGACCCAGTTGCTGGCGCTGCGCAAGGGGCGCCTGGAGCAGATGGTCAACCACGGCACCGGGTGGATCCGGATGGAATACGTCGTCCCGGCCCGCGGCCTGATCGGCTTCCGGACCGAGTTCCTCACCGAGACGCGGGGCACCGGTCTGCTGCACCACGTCTTCGAGCGGTACGAGCCGTGGGCAGGCGACCTGCGCACCCGGCCGACCGGGTCGCTGGTCGCCGACCGCAACGGTGCTGTGACGTCGTACGCCCTGTTCAACCTGCAGGAGCGCGGGACGATGTTTGTCGGTCCGACGACAGAGGTCTACGAAGGGATGATCGTCGGGGAGAACGCCCGGGCCGACGACATGGACGTCAACCCCACCAAGGAAAAGAAGCTCACCAACATGCGGTCGTCCACGAGCGAGGAGCTCGAGCGGCTGATCCCGCATCGGGTGCTGTCTCTCGAGCAGGCGCTGGAGTTCTGCCGGGAGGACGAATGCGTCGAGGTGACCCCGGGGATGGTGCGGCTCCGCAAGGTGGTCCTCCCGGCACAGGAGCGCGCGAAGCTGCGCGGCCGTCGGCCCCACGCGCTCTGATCCGTCTGGCGCAAAGGTGATTCGACCGCTCGCACCTACGCGTCACGGTTGGGTCAAGATCGTGGTCACTGATTGGTCACGATGTGGTCTGTCGGTCCAGTACAGGGTCTTTCGCTCGGTACGGTCTCCCCGCAGCCGGTAATCCCGGCGATCCGTCGTGTCTCTCCGCGGGTGCGGAGATGAGGAGGCCCCTAGTCGTGAGGTTCAGTCGCAAGGGCGCGGTGCTTGTGGCATCGGCCGCCGTAGGCGCGATCGTGCTGTCGGCGTGTGCCGGTAATACGGCCAGTTCGCAGAAGAAGAGCAACCAGCTCATCTACGGCGCCGACCAGTTCCCGGCCAACTGGCAGCCCGACATCAGCGCAGGCAACGCTACGTCGACCGCCAACGGCATCGTGCGTGTGCTGCCGTCCGCGTTCTTCACCAACCCGAAGTTCAAGTATGTCCCGGACAGCGAGCTGCTCACCGAGACGCCGAAGGTGACCAGCACCAACCCCTTCACCGTGCAGTACAAGATCAACCCCAAGGCGGTGTGGAGCGACGGCAAGCCGATCAACGCCGACGACTTCATCTTCAACTGGAAGGCCAACAACCCCGACGACACGACCTACGGCGGTAGCGGCAGCAAGCTCGGCGCCAACGCGTGCCAGACGCTGCTGGGCAACTACAACCTGATCAAGTCGGTGACCGGGAGCGACGGCGGCAAGACCGTCACCACGGTCTACAGCACGCCGTTCCCCGACTACCAGAGCCTTTTCTCCACCCTGCTCCCGGCGCACCTGTTCATGAAGTCCTCGCCGGCGGACACCTGCAAGGCCTTCAACACCGGCTGGCCGGCCACGAAGCCGCTGCCGATCTCGGGTGGCCCCTGGACGATCAGCTCGGTCGACAAGACCAACCAGACCTTCACGCTGACCCCGAACGACAAGTACTGGGGCACCAAGCCGAAGCTGTCGAAGATCATCTACAAGACGGTCGGCACGGACTCCACCTCGCTCGCGCAGGACATGCAGAACAACGAGACCCAGATGATCTACCCCCAGCCGCAGCTGGACCTGATCTCGCTGCTCAAGAAGGTTCCGAACACCACCACGACGACCAGCCTCGGCCTCTCCTTCGAGCACATCGACTTCAACGTCGAGAACCCGTACCTGAAGGACAAGGCGGTGCGGCAGGCGATCGCGCTGTCGATCGACCGGAAGGCCCTGGCCGCCCGGACCGTCGGTCAGTTCGACAACCGGGTCGGCGTCCTGAACAACCGGATCTTCGTCAACAACCAGCCCGGTTACCAGGACAACGCTCCGGCGCAGTACAACAGCCAGAACATCCCCAAGGCCAAGCAGATGCTCGAAGCGGCCGGCTACAAGTACCAGGGCAGCACGCTGACCAAGAACGGCAAGGCGGTCAGCCTGACCATGGGTACGACGACCAACAACGCGCTGCGCAAGGACACTGAGGTCTACGTGCAGAGCCAGCTGAAGGCCATCGGCATCAACCTGCAGCCCAAGCAGGTGGACGCCGACACGTTCTTCGGTGACTACAAGACCCAGGGCGCCACGGCGGCCGGGGACTGGGACCTGAGCCTCTTCGCCTGGGTCGCGACCCCTGCCCTCAGCTCGAACAAGCCGATCTACGCCTGCGTGCCGAAGAACGAGCGTGCGCAGGAGCAGCAGAACTACACCCTGGGCTGCGACCCCGCGGTCGACAAGCTGATGAACAAGGCGGTCGTATCCACCGATCCGAGCCAGGCCACGGCGCTGTGGAACCAGGTCGACAAGCTGCTGTGGGGCGACATGTTCACCCTGCCGCTGTACCAGAAGCCGACCCTGATCTCCTACAGCAACAACTACAGCGGCATCGCGGACAACGCGTCGTCGCAGGGTCCGCTGTGGAACTCCGAGACCTGGTCGGTCAAGTAGCAGAATCGGCCAAGTCAGGAACAATGGATCTCTCCGGTGCTCCCGGCGGGGGCTCTCAGCCCCCGCCGGGAGCGCTCACGTACGGTGGACCGACCGCACGGCCACCTACGCGGAGGTAGCCTGATCCCGCGGAGTCGGAAGGCTGGCAATGTTGCCCTTCATCATCCGGCGGCTCGTGATCGCCGTCCTGGTGCTACTGGTGAGCACCTTCCTGGTGTTCGTGATGGCCTCGGCGAGCGGTAACCCCCTCGCGACCCTGCAGAGTCGGCAGCCTCCGCCGCCGCCCTCGACGATCAAGGCCCTCGAGAACCAGTTGCACCTGAATGATCCGATTCCGGTGCGCTACGCCTACTGGCTGGGCAACGTCGTGCGGGGCAACTTCGGCAACGACATCGACGGCAACCCGGTCCGGCCGCAACTCATGACCCGGCTCGGCGTGACTCTCCGGCTCGTGGTCCTGGCCAGCCTGCTGGCCCTGGTCCTGGCCGTGATCTCCGGCGTGGTGTCGGCGGTGAAGCAGTACAGCTTCATCGACTACTCGACGACCTTATTCGGGTTCTTACTGATCTCGATTCCGACATTCTGGTTTGCCGGGCTGTTAAAGGACGTCGCGATCCGGGCGAATACCGCGGCCGGCAGCACGATATTTTCGGTCTCCGGCGAGCAGACACCGGGCTTCAACGGCGGATTCTTCGCAAACCTCTCCGACCGTGCAAGTCATCTCATTCTGCCCACGATTTCGCTCGCCCTGCTGAGTTACGCCGCGTGGAGCCGCTACCAGCGCGCCACGATGCTCGACGTACTCAACTCCGACTACATCCGGTTGGCCCGGGCCAAGGGCGTCCCGTGGCGGCGGGTGCTCATCAAGCACGGCCTGCGCACCGCGCTGATCCCGCTCACGACTGTGGTCGCCATCGGCTTCGGGGCGATCATCGGCGGGGCGGTGATCACCGAGACGGTGTTCGACTGGCACGGGATGGGGGAATACCTCATCACGGCCCTGAATCGCACCGACACCAACACCACGTTGGCCTGGCTACTGGTCGCGGCGGTGGGTGTCGTGTTATTCAATCTCATCGCGGACATCCTCTATGCCGCACTCGACCCGAGGATCCGCCTTGGCTAGCCGAACGGCCCGTCTCACCGGAGAGGGACCCGCATGACGAGCACGCCCGTGACCCCGGCCACGACGTCCGTCGGGAAGCAGACCGACCGCGAATTCACCGTCAAGGCCCGCACCCAGCGGCAGATGGTGGCGCGCCGATTCTTCGCGCACAAGCTCGCGGTGGGCAGTCTGATCGTCTTCATCCTGATGCTGCTGGCCGCCTTCATCGTCCCGTTCTTCTGGACCTACAGCTACAACACCATCACCAACACGCTGTCGGCGGCGCCCTCGTGGGCGCACCCGTTCGGGACCGACTCGCTCGGCCACGACGTCTTCGCCGAGGTACTGCGCGGCACCCAGACCTCGGTCAAGGTGTCGGCACTGGCGATGATCGTCGGTGAGACGACCGGAGTGCTGATCGGCGCCTTCTCCGGCTACTACCGGGGCAAGCTCGACGCGACCCTGATGCGGGCCGTCGACGTACTCCTCACCCTGCCGCTGTTCGTCTTCATCGCGGTGCTGCAGAAGATCACCGGCGGCAGCTGGTGGATCATCGCCCTGATCATCGGTGGGCTCGGCGCCGGCCTCACGGCCCGGCTGGTCCGCAGCGTCTTCCTCTCCCTGCGGGAGCGGGAGTACGTCGAGGCGGCCCGTGCGCTGGGGGCGACCGACAAGCGGATCATCATGCGGCACCTGTTGCCCAACGCACTCGGCCCGATCATCGTCGACGCGACCCTGACCTTCGCGCTGGCGATCATCACCGAGGCGTCGCTGTCCTTCCTCGGCTTCGGCATCACCCCGCCCGACGTCTCCCTGGGTACCCTGATCCAGGACGGGGTCGCGGCCTCGCAGACCCGGCCGTGGCTGTTCTACTTCCCCGGCTTCGTGATCATCATTCTGGTGCTGACGGTCAACTTCATCGGAGACGGTTTGCGTGACGCGCTCGACCCGACCCAGCAGAGGGTGAGGGCCTGATGGCAGAGCTCCTCGACATGCGCGAGGGGGAGCGACTCGAGACCTCGTCGACGATCCTCGACGTCGACAATCTGGAGGTCCGGTTTCCGACCGACGACGGCGTCGTCCACGCCGTCCGAGGTGTCTCTTACAAATTGGAGCCCGGCGAGGTCCTCGGGATCGTCGGCGAGTCCGGGTCCGGCAAGTCGGTCACCTCGCTCGCGGTCATGGGCCTGCTGCCCAAGACTGCCCGGGTCACCGGCTCGGTGAAGTTCCGCGGTCGTGAGCTCCTCGGGCTCAACGACCGGGCGATGAGCGGGGTCCGCGGCCTGGGCATCTCGATGGTCTTCCAGGACCCGATGACCTCGCTCAACCCGGTCTACAAGATCGGAATGCAGCTCGCCGAGGCGCTGAAGGTCCACGACCACGGGATGTCCGACAAGGACGCCCACCGCCGGGCCATCGACCTGCTCGACCTGGTCGGCATCCCCAACGCCAAGGACCGGGTCAACCAGTATCCGCACGAGTTCTCCGGCGGCATGCGGCAGCGAGTGGTGATCGCGATCGCGATGGCCAACGGTCCCGACGTGATCATCGCCGACGAGCCGACGACCGCGCTCGACGTGACGGTCCAGGCGCAGGTGCTCGAGACGCTGCGTACCGCGCAGGCCGAGACGCATGCCGCCATCATCCTGATCACCCACGACCTCGGCGTCGTGGCCGGGATGGCCGACCGCGTCCTGGTGATGTACGCCGGACGTCCGGTGGAGTACGGCGACGTCGACGACATCTACTACCGGCCCCGGATGCCCTACACCGTGGGCCTTCTCGGATCGCTGCCGCGGGTCGACCGGGGTGAGCGACAGAAGCTCACGCCCATCACCGGTAGCCCTCCGTCGCTGCTCAACCTGCCGGCCGGCTGCCCGTTCACCCCGCGCTGCCCGATGCGCAAGGCGAACTGCGAGACGGACGAGCCGGAGCTCAAGCCGGTCGACGGCGTACAGCACGTCGCGGCCTGCCACTACAGCAACGAGCTGATGGAACGCGACCTCACTCCCGACGAGATCTTCGCCGTCACCGCGGCTGACGAGGTGGACGTGCCGGTCGAGGCCGAGACCCCTGGCCCGCAGAGCGCGGCGTCATGAGCGTGACGAGCGAGTCGCACGTCATCGCCGGCACCGACAAGGACGACGACGTCGTCCTGCGGGTGACCGACCTCGTGAAGTGGTTCCCGATCATGAGCCGGGGCATCATCCGGCGCCACATCGGCGACATCAAGGCCGTCGACGGCGTCAGCTTCGAGCTGCATGCGAACGAGACGCTCGGGCTGGTCGGCGAATCCGGCTGCGGGAAGTCCACGACCGGGCGCGCGATCCTGCACCTGCAGCCGGCGACGTCCGGCGCGATCGAATTCCAGGGCAAGGACCTCACCACCCTGTCGCAGCGGCAGATGCGGCCGCTGCGTCGTGACATCCAGATCGTCTTCCAGGACCCGTACGCGTCGCTGAACCCGCGCATGCCGGTCAGCGCGATCATCGGCGAGTCCATGCGGATCCACGACCTGTGGGACAAGGACAGCCCGGCCAAGATCCGGGAGCTGCTGCGGCTGGTCGGGCTCAACCCCGAGCACAGCAACCGCTTCCCGCACGAGTTCTCCGGCGGACAGCGGCAGCGCATCGGCATCGCCCGCGCGCTCGCGCTGGAGCCCAAGGTCATGGTGCTCGACGAGCCGGTGTCCGCCCTCGACGTGTCGATCCAGGCCGGCGTGATCAACCTGCTCGAGGATCTGAAGAACCGGCTCGGGCTGGCCTACATCTTCATCGCGCACGACCTGTCGGTGGTGCGCCACATCTCCGACCGGGTCGCGGTGATGTACCTCGGCAAGATCGTGGAAGTGGCCGACACCAACGACCTCTTCGACCGGCCGGCCCATCCCTACACGCAGTCGCTGCTGTCGGCGATTCCGCTGCCCGATCCGACCCGGGAGCGCGCGCGGGAACGGATCATCATCACCGGCGACGTGCCCAGCCCGGCCAACCCGCCGTCGGGATGCCGCTTCCGCACGAGATGCCCCAAGTTCGCCAACGAGCTCACCGACGAGCAGCAGGAACGCTGCGTCGACGACGAGCCGGCCCTCGTCGACCGCGGCATGGGCCACCCCACGGCCTGCCACTACGCCGAAGTGATCGAGATCATCTGACGTGTCCGATCGGCGGATGCTGCTCGTCCATGCCCATCCCGACGACGAGACGATCACGACCGGCGCGACCATGGCGCGCTACGTCGCCGAGGGAGTGGCCGTCACCCTCGTCACCTGCACGCTCGGCGAGGAGGGCGAAATCCTCGTCCCCGAGCTGGCCGGGCTCGCGGCTGACGCGGCCGACCAGCTCGGCGGCTATCGGATCGTCGAGCTGGAGCGCGCGTGCGCCGCACTCGGCGTCACCGACCACCGCTACCTCGGCGGGCCGGGCCGCTACCGCGACAGCGGGATGATGGGGCTGCCGACCAACCATGCCCCGCGGGCCTTCTGGCAGGCCGACCTCGGCGAGGCGGCCCGGCTGCTCGCCGACATCGTCCGCGAGGTCCGCCCGCAGGTGGTGGTGACCTACGACGAGCGCGGCGGCTACGGCCATCCCGATCACATCCAGTCCCACCGGGTGGCGATGGCTGCGGTCGACGTGGCCGCGGACCCGCAGTATCCGGGCGTGCCGTGGCAGGTCGCCAAGGTGTACTGGGTGGCGGTGTCCCGCTCGCTCCTCGAGGAGGGCCTCGCCGCCCTGCGTGCCGAGGGCCGGAACTTCGATCTCCCCGAGACGTCCGACGATCTCGGAATCGGCGTACCCGACGAGGTCATCACCACCGAGCTGGATGGCACCGCGTTCTTCGACGCGAAGCAAGCGGCGATGCGGGCACACGCGACGCAGATCAGCGTCGACGGGCCGTTCTTCGCGCTGTCGAACAACCTGGGTCAGCCGCTGCTCAGCGTCGAGCATTTCACTCTTGTGCGCGGGCCGCGCGGGGCTGGGAGGGGCTCCGGCGGCTTGGAGAAGGACCTGTTCGCCGGGCTCGACGGGCTGTCCGACTAGCTCATTCTCGGCGTTCACAGGTGATGCGGTAAGTCGCCGTCAGGTGACCGAAAGTTCTTGTGTGGCAGGGGTTTCCGGGGTCGGGGAATTGTCGGTGGCTGGTTCTATCGGTGTGGTCATGGTCAGTGGTTCCGGTCCCGGTGAGCTTCCGGTGTGGGAGGCGGTCGGTTGCCTGACTTCTGCCGTCGATGGGCTTGCCGGGGCGGCGTTGTGGCGGTGCGGGGATGCGGAGCTGCTGGATCTGCAGCGGCTGGTGGAGACGGCGGCCCGCCGGTTGTCGGCGGCGGCGTTGCGGCTGGTCGCGGAGGTCGACGACCGCCGGCTCGCCACCGACCGGGGCGCGGTGTCGACGGCGGCGTTGCTGCGGCAGGTGCTGAACATCTCCCCGGCGGAGGCGGGCTGGCGGGTCACCGCCGCGGAGAAACTGCTGGACCGGACCGGCCCGTCCGGGCAGACCGTGCCGGCGGCGCTGCCGGCGACCGGGGCGGGGGTGGCGGACGGGTCGATCGGGGCGGGGCAGGCCCGGCTGATCTGCGACACGATCCGCCGCCTCCCCGCCGGGGTGGACGCCGATACCCGCGCTCACGCGGAGGCGTTCCTGGCCGCCGCAGGCCAGGGACCTGGACACGACGACGTTGGGGAAGCTGGCCCGGCGCATGCTCGCGACCCTGGACCCGGACGGGGCCGCGCTCGACGACGAGGAGGCGGTCCGGGCCCGGGAACTGTCCCTCGCCCGCGGGCCGGACGGGATGACGGTCATCCGGGGCCGGCTCGATGCGGAGGGGGCGGCGGTGCTCCGCTCGCGCGCTGGACCCGTTCACCGCCCCGGCCCCGTCCACCGCCGACGGCCCGGATCCCCGCAGCCCGGCCCGACGGCAGGCGGACGGGTTGATCGAACTGGCCCGCCGCGCCCTCGCCGCCGGGGACCTGCCCGAGACCGGTGGGCCAACGGCCGCAGGTCACCGTCACCCTCGACTGGGAGACTCTCCGCAGCCGGTTGGGGGCGGCGGAGCTCGGCTGGGGCGGGCCGGTCACCGCGGAGTCGGCCCGGCGGATCGCCTGCGACGCCCAACTCATCCCCGTCCTGCTCGGCACGGCCGGGCAACCGCTGGACGTCGGGCGGGCCAGCCACACCATCCCGGTCGGGATCCGCCGCGCGCTGGTGGCCCGGGACCGCGGCTGCGCGTTCCCCGGCTGCGACCGGCCGGCCGCCTGGTGCGACGGACACCACATCCACGCACTGGGCCGACGGCGGACCCACCGCGATCACCAACCTGGTGCTGCTGTGCGGGCACCACCACCGCACCATCCACCACCACGACTGGCAGGTCCGACTTGATCAACGGCTTACCCGTGTTCCTGCCGCCACCCTGGATCGACCCCGACCAGACCCCGCGCCGCAACCGGCTGCACCACCTGCCCGCCATGCCCGACCCACCCGAGCCGACCGCGGCACCAGCCGGCGACGCACCCTCGAGTTGGTCAACTAGTGAGGACAGTGCGACATCGTGCGCCCTACTCGCACAATCGGGTCCCGGATGCGAGTACGGCGCACGATGATGCCCACCCGACCCCGCCCACCGGGCGATCGGCGAGCGCCGGCCGAACATCGGACGCGCTACCCGCATAATCCAGCCTCAGATGCGAGTACAGCGTCCGACGATGAACCACGCGCCGGACCCCACCCCGATGAAGGCGACCCCACCAGTAGGGCGACGGCCGGTACGCGCGACTACCCTCGCTGCCGTGCGGCCGGTGACGTGGGAACGGAGCGCCGGCGGGGTCCTCATCGCCCTCGGCGCCCTGGTGCTGTCCGTCATCGAATGCTTCCTGGTCGTCCTCCGGGCGGGTACGACGCCGGTGCCGGTGTCGATCGTGCTGGCGGTGCTGGTGAACCTCTCCGCCCCGTGGGTGATGGTCCGGGTGACCGGAATCCGCCCTGCGGGGTTCGTGCCTGCGCTGGTGTGGCTGGTGGTCGCGCTGGTGTTCTCCTCGAGCGGCCCCGGCGGAGACGTCGTGGTCCCGGGCGACTGGCAGGGGATCTCCTTCCTGTTGGCCGGGGCTGCCGCCGCGGCGATCGGGGTCGTGATCGCCGTACCGACCCACCGGAGGCGCGGGCCGCGGGCGCCGGGCGGCACTGGCGGCGACAGCCCGCGGGTCACCCCGCCGCCGCGCAGGTAGGGTTCGCCGTGATGGATATGACCGCGCCGCAAGGGTCCCCCGAGGGCGTCGACTCGCGGCTGTTCCGTGATGCCGTGGGTCGCTTCCCGACCGGTGTCACCGTCGTGACCGCCCGCCGTGGTGACGTCCACCACGGCATGACGGCCAACAGCTTCACGTCGGTATCACTCGACCCGGTGTTGGTCCTGGTCAGCGTCGACAAGACGTCGCGGCTGCACGAGATGGTGCTCGACACCGGCGAGTGGGGGGTGTCGGTCCTCGGCGAGCAGCACGAATGGCTGTCCCGGCGGTTCGCCCGCCGTACGCCGAAGGACCGGTTCGACGACGTCGCCTACCGGCTCGGTTCGGAGACCGGCGTCATCCTGCTCGACGAGGCGCTGTCGACCTTCGAGTGCCGGACCGTGGCCGCGCACGACGGCGGCGATCACACGGTGCTGATCGGCGAGGTCCTTTCCGTCGAACTCGGCGACCCGCACGGCTCGCCGCTGCTCTACTACCGCGGTCGCTACCTCAACTTCGGTCACTGATCGTCTCGGGCCCGAGCCGGTAGGTTGGTCGCCGTGGCGGAGATCGATCTCAACGCCGACCTCGGCGAGTCCTACGGCGCCTGGACGCTCGGCGACGACGACAGCCTGCTCGACGCGGTGACCAGTGCCAACGTCGCGTGCGGCTTCCACGCCGGCGATCCGGCGACGATGGTGCGCACCGTCGCCGCGGCGCTCGAACGCGGCGTCGCGATCGGTGCGCAGGTGTCCTACCCGGACCTGGTCGGGTTCGGCCGGCGGGACATGGAGCTCGCGCCGGACGAGATCATCGCCGACGTCCTTTACCAGATCGGTGCGCTCGAGGGGATCACCCGCGCGGCCGGCGGGCACGTCGGCTACGTCAAACCGCACGGCGCGCTCTACAACCGGGCTGCCCGCGACCCCGTGGTCGCCACCGCGATCGCGACGGCGATCGACCGCTACGACGCGGGCCTGCCGATGGTGATGCTTGCCGGCTCGACCGGCCTGCAGGCAGCCGCCGACGCCGGGGTGAAGGTCGTGCCCGAGAGTTTCGCCGACCGCGGCTACACCGCCGACGGGCGCCTGGTGTCGCGGCGGGAGCCCGGCGCGTTGGTCACGTCGCCCGACGAGGTCGTCGCGCGGGTGCTGCGCATGGTCACCGACGGCACCGTGGTAGCGATCGACGGCTCGGTGCTGCAACTCGGCGCACGCTCGGTGTGCGTGCACGGCGATACGCCGGGCGCGGCGGCGCTGGCGCGGCGGGTACGTGCGGCGCTCGAGGACGCCGGCGTCGAGGTCCGGTCACTCGGATGAGATTCGCCGACGTCGGCGATTCCGCGCTGCTCGTCGAGACCGACGGGTCGGCCGACGCCCACCGCGTCTGGGCTGCGCTTCGTGCCGCCGGACTCCCCGGGATCGACGACTGTGTCGTCGGGGCGCGCAGTGTGCTGGTCGTCGTCGATCCGCGGGTGGCCGACCTCGACCGGGTGCGCGAGGTCGCCGGTAGGCCGGCGCCGGAGACGTCCGCGGCGCCCGGCCGGACGGTCGAGGTGCCGGTCACCTATGACGGCGAGGATCTCGACGACGTAGCTGAGCTCACCGGACTGTCCACAGTGGACGTCGTACGGCGGCATTCCGCGGCGACCTACCTGGTGTCCTTCCTCGGCTTCTCGCCCGGGTTCGCCTATCTCAGCGGCGTCGACCCGGTCCTGCAGGTGCCGCGCCGCGAGACGCCGCGCACCCGGGTTCCGGTCGGCGCTGTCGCGATCGCCGGCGAGTACTCGGCGGTGTATCCGCAGGAGACGCCCGGTGGGTGGCGGCTGATCGGCCGCACCGACCTGCGGGTCTTCGACGCCGGGCGGGGGGACCGGCCCGCGCTGCTGGCACCGGGCGACCGGGTGAGGTTCGTGCCGCGGTGATCGAGGTACTGACCCCCGGACCGTTCACGACCGTGCAGGACTCCGGCCGGGTCGGCTGGGCGCATCTCGGCGTGCCGGTCGCCGGGCCGGCCGACTGGCTCTCGCACCTGCTGGCCAACCGGCTGGTGGGCAACCGGGACGGCGCCGCTGCCCTCGAGGTCACCGCCACCGGACCGACGCTGCGGGTCGACCGGGACACGGCCGTCGCCGTGGTCGGCGCCTCGCTGCAGGTGGACGACGAGCCCGCGCCGGCCGGCCGGACCGTGTTGGTCCCCGCCGGCAGCCGGGTCACGGTGGGCGGCACCGACGACGTGCGGGCCTACCTCGCCGTGGCCGGCGCGATCGACGTACCGCCCGTGCTCGGCAGCAGATCCGCTGACACCCTCTCCGGACTCGGTCCCGGCCCGCTCGCCGCCGGAGACGTGCTCGCGGTGGCGCCGGCCGACCTTCCGCCGGTCTGGGTGCTCGACCGGTCCGCGTTGCCGCAGCGTTCCGACGGGCTGCGGGTGATGGTCGGCCCGCACGCGGACTGGTTCACCGAGGAGGCGCGGCACGCCTTCGCCGGCGGCTCGTACGACGTCAGCCCGAGCAGCGACCGGGTCGGGGTCCGCCTGGATGGTCCGCGCCTCACGCGGTCGCGTGAGGGGGAGCTGCCGACCGAGGGGATGGCGACCGGTGCTCTGCAGGTGCCGCCGGACGGTGCCCCGATCCTGCTGCTCGCCAACCACGGCGCGACCGGCGGCTATCCCGTGATCGGCGTCGTCGTGCGGGCCGACCTGCCGGCCGCCGGCCAGCTCCGCCCGGGCGCGACCGTGCGCTTCACCGTCGTCGCTCGGGATCAGGCGGTCGCGGCCTACCTCGACCTGCGCGCCGCGGCCGACCGGGCGGTCGTCGTCGGCTGATCGTCGGTCGGCGATACGTCCTCAGTCAGCGATGCGTCCTCAGTCGGCGATGCGGTAGTGGTAGCGGTGGTGGGTGGTGTAGCCGAGGCGCTCATAGAACGCCACCGCGGAGTGGTTGTCCGACGCCACCTGCAGATAGGACTGGGTCGCGCCGTGTTCGGTGCCCCAGCGGGCGAGCCCGCGCATGACGTGACTGGCGAGCCCGCGCCGGCGCCGGGCCGGTGCGACCTCGACGGCGGTGATGCCGAGCCAGCCCTCGTCGACGACGGCGCGGGCGACCGCGACGGTCTCACCCTCGATGATGACCGAGGCGAAGGCGGGCAGCTGGGCCCCGGTCATCACATGGACGGCGACCGCCGGCAGGTCGGTGCCGCCGCGGTAGTGGTAGGCCGCGAGCCAGTCCGGCGAGGGCGTCTCGTCGAAGACGACCTCGGGGAGATCGGACCGGTCGGTCGTGGCGGCGAGCACGGTCGGGAGTGGTGCGGTCTGCACCAGCACCGGAGGGTCGGCCCGAAAGCCCCGATCGGCGAGCTCGGCGTCCAGCCCGGTCGCCACCGGCAACGGCACCTGGAATCGGGCGGCCAGCCCGCGGTCGGCGTACCACCGGCGGACCGTCTCGACCGCGAGGTCGAGCGGCTCGCCGGGATCGCCCAGCGGGAGGACGGAGTTTGCCCGGCCGGTCCATCCGTCGGCGGCCCGCAGCAGCCAGCGACCGAGCCAGCGGGTCTCCGCGGCAGGCCAGCCGGCGGCCGCGATCTCCTCGAGCTCGAGCGGGTCGGCGCGGCGGCCGGGGATCGGCTTGATCCGGTGCACGGAACCGGCACCCACGCGGACCAGGCTGCCGTCGGCACGGCGGACGGTGAGCGGGTCGTCGCCGCTCATCAGCTCGCCGATCACGTCGGAGAAGAGGGGGCGGCCGTCGCGCTCGCCGACCACCCGGCGGACGAGGACCCGCTGCCCGACGAGATCAGCCCACACGCCGACCACCCTCCTCGAATCGTCACTACCCGACCGGCGATACTAGAGCCAGCAAGGCGCTGAGACCCGAGAGGACGCCGCCCGTGACCTACGTCATCGCTGAGCCCTGCGTGGACGTGCTCGACAAGGGATGCATCGAGGAATGCCCCGTCGACTGCATCTACGAGGGCAACCGGATGCTCTACATCCACCCGGACGAGTGCGTCGACTGCGGCGCCTGTGAGCCGGTTTGCCCGGTGGAGGCGATCTTCTACGAAGACGACACCCCGGAGAAGTGGAAGGACTACTACCAGGCCAACGTCGACTTCTTCGACGACCTGGGCTCGCCCGGCGGTGCGTCCAAGACCGGCAAGATCAACAAGGACCACCCCTTGGTGGCGGCGCTGCCGCCGCAGGTGAACGAGCACTGAGCGTGCCGCTCGAAGGAGAATTCGGCGGGTCGGTCGCGGAGAAGGTCGGCGGCTTCTGGGCCGGCCGGCTGCCGGACTTCCCGTGGGATTCGCTGGCGCCCTACGGCGCACGGGCACGGGAACATGCCGACGGCGTCGTCGACCTGTCGATGGGGACGCCGGTCGACCCGACGCCGGCCGTCGTCCGCGACGCGCTGCGGGCCGCGGCCGACGCGCCCGGCTACCCGGTCACCTCGGGCCGGCCGGAGTTGCGGGCGGCGTTGGCCCGCTGGCTCGCCGACCGGCACGGGGTCAGCGGGCTCGATCCCGACGCCGTACTCCCGACGGTCGGCTCGAAGGAGCTCGTGGCGCTGCTGCCGATGCTGCTCGGAGTGGGTCCGGGTGACCTGGTGGTGGTCCCGGAGTTGGCCTACCCGACCTACGACGTGGGTGTCCGGCTGGCCGGCGCCGAGGTCGTGCGCAGTGATGGTCTGGCCGGCGCGGGTCCCGGCCGGGTCCGGCTGGTCTGGCTGAATTCGCCGGCCAACCCGACCGGGCGGGTGCTGCCTCCCGAGCACCTGGCCAAGGTCGTCACCTGGGCCCGCGAGCGCGGGGCGATCGTCGCGAGCGACGAGTGCTACCTCGACCTCGGCTGGGACAAGCAGCCGGTGTCGGTGCTGCACCCTTCGGTGTCCGGCGGCAGTCACGAAGGGCTGCTCGCCCTGCACTCACTGTCAAAGCGGTCCAACCTCGCCGGCTACCGGGCCGGTTTCGTCGCCGGAGATCCCGGCCTGGTGGCGGCTCTGCTCGAGGTGCGCCGCCATGCCGGGCTGATGGTGCCGACACCGGTGCAGGCCGCCATGGTGGCGGCGTACGGCGACGAGGAGCACGTGGCCGAGCAACGGGCCCGCTACGCCGGCCGCCGGACCAGGCTGCGCGCGGCATTGCAGGGTGCGGGGTTCACCGTGGAGGACTCCGCGGCCGGGCTCTACCTGTGGACCACGCGCGGCGAGGACTGCTGGGCGACGGTCGCCTGGTTGGCCGAGCTTGGCCTCCTGGTGGCTCCCGGGACGTTCTACGGGCCGTCGGGCGCGCGGCACGTGCGGGTCGCCCTGACCGCGACCGACGAGCGCGTCGACGCCGCCTGCGCCCGCCTCACCCAGGTCAGCTGACCACCGATCCGCCGCTGGTCCCTCACCGATCGTGATGGTGCGGGCGTGACTGCTGCGCCGCCTGAGTGAGCTGATGTGCCGGGCTACTACACTCCGTGCCGCGGAATGGGGGCAAGGCACCGAACGACTCACCGGATCGCGGAGAGGACCCCATGGGATCGCATTCCCGCAGCCGCCTGCGCAGGGCCCGTTCGGGGCCGCGCCGCGGTCGCGTGGTTCTGGCGACGGTCATCGGGGTGGTGGTGCTCGCCGCTGCGGCTGCGGGCGGCGTCATCGCCACCCGCGGATCGGGGCCGACGCCGACTCACCGGGCCGCCGCCACCCGCTCCGCCACCGCGCCGACCCATCAGTCCGTGCGCGCGCCGTCGGGCGGCGCCCCGGCCGACTCGCTTCCCGGTACACCGGGCGCCCGGCCGTGCACCTCATTGCGCGTTCTCGCGTCGCTGGAGGACCGTGACCTGCTGACGGCACTCGCGCGTGCCTACCAGGGCGCTCGCCGCGACATCGCCGGGCACTGCGTCTCGGTCCACGTCGACGCGAGCCCGTCTGGCGACGCCACGACCGAAGCGGTCGGCGGGTTCGCGAGCGAGGCCGACTCGATGAAGCCGGCGATCTGGTGGCCGGACTCCTCGGACTGGCTGTCGATCGCGCATGCCGAGCAGGCGCACGGATCCGCTCCGAGCGTGCCGGACCATGGGACGAGCGTGGCGCGTACGCCGATCGTGCTGGCGATGTCGGCGCCCCAGGCAGCGGCGCTCGGCTGGGACAAGAACCCGCCGACCTGGCGCGACTATCTGCACGACGCCAGCGACCCCGACGTCTGGGCGCAGCACGGGCACGCCGACTGGGGGTCGTTCAACCTCGGCAAGACCAGCCCGCAGACGGCCACCTCCGGGTTGGACGGCATGGTCGCCGTCTACGGGTGCGCCTCCGGCAAGGAGACCGGGTTGACCCCCGCGACGGTCGACTCCGCGAAAGTCCAGGCCGCCGTACACGCCGGTGAGCGGACGACGGTGCACTACGGGTCGTCCGAGGACAACTTCCTCGTCCACATCCGTGATTCCGAATCGACCGGCGACGTCGCCAACTCGCTGTCGGTCGTCACGCTCGATGAGAAGTCGGTGTGGGACTACGACCGCGGACACGTGAGCACCGGCGCCATGGACGGGATGAGCGGGATGGGGTCGATGAGCGGCATGACGGCGGGTGATTCGGGCCCACCGAAGACCCCGTTGGTGCCGATCTACCCGAAGGACGGCACCTACGTCGCCGACAACCCGGCCGCCGTACTGAACGGTTCCTGGGTCAGCCCCGCGCAGCAGAAGGCGGCGACCGACCTGATCCGCTTCGCCCGGACCGCGCAGGGTCAGCAGGTGGTGCGGGCCAACGGATACCGCGACCTGACCGACAGGGTCGACCCGCAGGTCGCGAAGACGGGTGACTACCACGACGGGTCGGTGCGCACCCTGCCGAGCCCGTCGGCCGGCGTACTCACGGCAGTGCAGAAGAGCTTTCCGGCGGTGCGTAAGCAGGCGCGGGTGCTCTTCGCCTTCGACGTCTCCCGGTCGATGAGCGCGATCCTGCCCGACGGCCACTCCAAACTGCAGGACGCGCAACAGGCGGCTGTGAAGGCGCTGAAGTCGTTCTCCGACAGCGACCAGGTCGGCCTCGCAGCCTTCTCCAACCAGGCCGGTCAGCAGTCGGTCACTCCCGGCGTGGTGGCACCGGTGGCACCGTTGTCCAGCGACCGGGATCAGCTCATTTCGAAGATCGACGACCTGACCGCCGTCGATCAGACGCCGCTATACCGCGCCGTACCGGAGTTCGTGTCGAGCATGACGTCGCATTACTCCAGCAACGACATCAACGCGATCGTGCTGCTCAGTGACGGGACCAACGACACCGACGTCGCCGGGAGCATGTCGTCGATGACCCAGCAGATCACCGCGGCCACGAAGGGCAAGCCGATCCGCGTCTTCACCCTCGGCTACGGAACCGACGCCGACACCCCCACCCTGCAGCACATCGCCGAGATGACCGGGGCGCACTACTACGACGCCACCAACCCCGACACGGTCAGCGCCGTACTGAGCGACCTGGTGACCAACTTCTGACGGCACCGATCAACCCGCGCCGGTGCCGCGTGCCCGTCCCCGTGGACAAAACCCACTAGTAGTGGGTTTTGGACGTCCCGCACGGCGTGTCGTGGACCAAAACCCACTAGTAGTGGGTTTTGTCCATGCGGCCGCTGCCGTCGCGTCAGGTGGTGGCGGCGTTGACGCCGGCCCAGAAGTCCACCACTGCGGGAGGCGCCACCGGCGAGGTGACCGCGCGCTGGGTGAGCAGGATCCCGGTGACGCCGCGCTCGACGTCGGATCGCCAGGTGGTGCCGATCCCACCGTCCCAGCCGATGCCGTAGGGCATCGGCCGGCTGGACGAGCCGCTGGCGGGCACCGACAGGCCGAGCCCCCAGCCGCCGTGCTCGCCGAGGAAGAGGGTGGACGCGGCCCGCTGCGCCGGCGTCAGCCGGTCGGTGGTCATCAGCGCCACCGACCCCGGTGACAGCACGCGTCGACCTTCCCCGGTGCCTCCCGCCAGCAGCATCGACACGAACGTCCAGTAGTCGTCGATCGTGGAGACGAGCCAGCCGGACGCATCCGGGAAGGACGGCGGCGTACTCCAGAAGCTGTCGGCGACGTCGTCGAGCACCGACAGCTCGTCGGTCTCCGGGTCGGGCTGGTACGCCGACGTGAACCGGCTCAGCTTGTCGGCCGGCACGAAGAAGCCGGTGTCGGACATGCCGAGCGGCTCGAAGACGCGCTCGCGCAGCACCGATTCCAGGTCCTGGTTGCATGCCCGCGCCAGGAGGACTCCGAGCACCTGACCCGAGGTGTTGTAGTGCCACTGCTCGCCCGGCTGCGACTGCAGCGGCAACGTCCCGAGCGCGCCGATCCACCCGTCGACGTCGAGCGTGACGGGCGGCCACGGCGGCCCACTGAAGCTCTTGACCCCGACCTGGGCCTCGGCCCGCTGGATCGGATAGCTGCCGGGCGGCGCCATCACCGAGCCGTAGCCGGACCGGTAGGTCAGCAGATCTTCGACGGTGATCGGCCGACGAGCCGGGACCGTGTCGTCGAGATCACCGTCGACGCTCCGCAGCACGCGGCGGTTCGCCATCTCCGGCAGGAGTTCGTCGATCGGTTCCTCGAGGTGGAGCAGTCCCTCTTCGATCAGGGACATCGCGGCGACCGCCGCGATCGGTTTGGTGAGCGAGGCGATCCGGAAGATGGCGTCGCGCGCCAGCGGCCGGTCGTCGCCGAAGGACGGCGTACCGATGGGATCGATCTGTACGTCGTCGCCAACCGCCACGAGGGTGACCAGCCCCGGCATCCGCCCGGCGGCGACGTGGGCCGCCATCGAGTCGTGCAGCCGCGCCAGGCCGGCCTCGTCAACGGTCATGCGGCGGCTCCCGGTTCGTGTCATGCGGTGTAGACATCCGACCACGCGCAAAGTCATCGCCGCGCCGCCCCGCCAACCCGGCCGCCCAAAACGCACTAGGAGTGCGTTGTGGTCCGCGACACGCCGTGCCAGGCCCCCAAAACGCACTCCTAGTGCGTTTTGGGAGAGGAGCGGCGAGCAGGCGCTCAGCTGCCGGTCGATGCGAGGTTGACGTGCACCCGGCCGGGCGTGGCGCGGCGATCGATGTGCCAGCGCGAATCGTTGCGGTACCAGATGTAGCCGGGTACGGAGATCGACCGGATCCGCAACTGCTCGCCGTGGGCGGCGAGCCAGCAGCCGAGCACCCACCCCCGCCGCGTCGTCGGGGCCGCGAGGTCGAGCAGGTGTCGGCGGTCGCGGACCGATCCGGTCGACGGCAGCCGGGTGACCGGCAGGTCGGCGGCGAGGAGCGCGGCGGCCCGGTCCGGCGTCGCCCCGGGGCCGGTGGACAACGGGTAGCTGCAGGCCAGGCCGCCCGGCGTCGTACCGACGAACGCGTCGGAAAACGCCGCCGCGGTGCGCTCCCACTGCGCGTAGGCCTGCGGGTAACCGCTCTGCTGCACGGCCTGCGCGACCTCGGTGACCGGGCGGGTGAGCCACCCGTGCACCTTGACCAGCGCGTCGTAGAACTTGCCGGTGGCGTAGACCGGATTCTGCAGCTTGGCCGCGGGTCCCCATCCCTGCGACGGACGCTGCTGGAACAGCCCGACCGAGTCGCGGTCGCCGTAGTCGAGGTTGACCAGCTTCGACTCCTGGATGGCGGCCGCGAGCGCGATCGTCACCGCGCGCGAGGGCAGCCCGCGACGGATCGCGACCGCGCTGATGGTCGCCGCATTGGCCGCCTGCTCGGTCGACAGGCTGTACGGCGTGTCCACCGCCTTGCACCGCGCGAGGGGAGCTGCGGGGGGCGGCGAGCCGCTGACGACCCGCACCACCACGACCACGCCGCCGGCCAGCACCAGTAATACGGCCAGCAATACCGCTCCGCGCGCCCCCCGTGTCGCCACCGACGCTCAGTCGTTCGCGTGCAACGCGGCGTTCAGCTCGACCGACCGGCCGGCTCGCGGCACGACCTCCAGCGTCCCGGTCACGCTGTTACGCCGGAACAGCAGACCGTCCTGACCGGACAGCTTGCGGGCCTTGACGACGTCACCGTCCGGGGTCGTCACCTTCGCGCCGGACGTGACGTAGCAGCCGGCCTCGACCACGCAGTCGTCGCCCAGCGATATGCCGATGCCGGAGTTGGCTCCGAGCAGGCACCGGCGGCCGATCGAGATGACCTCGGTGCCTCCGCCGGAGAGGGTTCCCATGATCGAGGCGCCGCCGCCGACGTCGGAGTCCGCGCCGACGACGACGCCGGCCGAGATGCGGCCCTCGACCATCGACGGGCCAAGCGTGCCGGCGTTGTAGTTGACGAACCCCTCGTGCATCACCGTCGTACCGGCGGCGAGGTGCGCGCCGAGCCGGACCCGGTCGGCATCGGCGATCCGCACCCCGGCGGGGACCACGTAGTCGGTCATCCGCGGGAACTTGTCGACGCCGTAGACCTGCGGCGGGCCTCCGGTCGCCCAGAGCCGTAGCCGGGTCGCCTCGAAATCCTCGACGGCGCAGGGCCCGCGATCGGTCCATGCGACGTTGGCCATGACGCCGAAGATGCCCTCCACGGACAGCGCACGCGGCGGCACGAGGCGGTGGGAGAGCAGATGCAGCCGCAGGTAGGCGTCGGCCGTGTCCGCGGGGGCGGCGGCCAGGTCGGGGAGCAGGGTGCGGACCACCTCGACGCGCACACCGCGGGCGCTGTCGGCGCCGGTCATCGCGGTGAATTCGGCCGGGGCCGTCGCCTCCTCGGGCGGGGTCCCCAGCACGGGATGCGGGTACCAGACATCGAGGACTTGACCGCCCTCGGTCACGGTGGCCAGGCCGAAGCCCCAGGCAGCATTCTGGGTCGTCACGCCGTTACGGTACCTGCGTGGCGGATCTGGATCTGATGCTGGACGGGGCCGCGCTCACCGCGGCGCTGGTCGACGTGCCGTCGGTCTCCGGCGGAGAGGGGCCCCTGGCCGACCTGGTCGAGGCGGCCCTGCGCGACCTCGGGCACCTGCGGGTCGCCCGCGACGGCGATGCGGTGCTCGCGCGTACGACGATGGGCCGGCCCCGCCGGGTGCTGCTCGCCGGTCACCTCGACACCGTCCCGATCGCGGACAACGTCCCGTCGCGGACCGACGGCGACCTGATCCACGGGTGCGGTACCTCGGACATGAAGTCGGGCGACGCGGTGATGCTCCGGCTGGCCGCGACGCTCCGCGAGCCGGCGTACGACCTGACCTTCGTCTTCTACGACAACGAGGAGGTGGAGGCGGAGCGCAACGGGCTCGGCCGGATCTCCCGTACCCACCGGGAATGGCTCGACGCCGACCTGGCCGTGCTGATGGAGCCGACCTCGGGAGCGGTGGAGGCGGGTTGTCAGGGCACCCTGCGCGCCGTCGTCACGCTCACCGGGCGGCGCGCCCACAGCGCCCGTTCCTGGCTCGGGGACAACGCCATCCACCGCGCCGCGCCGGTCCTCGACCGGCTGGCCGGATACGAGCCGCGTGAGGTCGACCTCGACGGCTGCGTCTACCGCGAGGGCCTCAACGCCGTACGCATCGACGGTGGGCACGCCGGCAACGTCGTGCCGGACGTCTGCACCATCACCGTCAACTTCCGGTTCGCCCCCGACCGCTCCGAGGCGCAGGCCGCCGGCCACGTGCGGGAGGTTTTCGACGGGTACGACGTCGACGTGGTCGATTCCGCGCCCGGGGCGCTTCCCGGGCTGAATGCCCCCGCCGCGCAGGCCTTTCTCGCCGCGGCCGGTGGCGGCCCGACGGCGAAGTACGGCTGGACCGACGTGGCCCGCTTCGCCGCGCTGGGCATCCCCGCGGTCAACTACGGCCCGGGCGACCCCAACCTCGCCCACACCCGCGACGAACACGTCCGGATCGGGCCGATCGGTGATTGCGAACGGGTCCTGGCCGCCTACCTCAACGGCAGCTGAGCAAGGGGCGAACCGCCGCCGCACCGCGAGACTACGGTGATCTGCATGAGTGATGCAGTGCCCCAGGAGCCGGAACGCGCGGTCGAGCATCGGCGCGGTCCGGTCCTGCTCCGCCGGGGCCAGGTCAAACCCGGCACGACCGACCAGCGGCTGCTCGACAGTCGCGGTGGCGCCGACTGGGTCCATACCGATCCCTGGCGGGTGCTGCGGATCCAGTCCGAGTTCGTCGAGGGGTTCGGCCTGCTCGCCGAGCTCCCTCGAGCGGTCAGCGTGTTCGGCAGCGCCCGGGCCGCCCGCACCGACCCGGAATACCGGTCCGGCCTGCAGCTGGGCCGGGCGATCGCGGAGGCCGGGTTCGCGGTCATCACCGGCGGCGGCCCCGGGGTGATGGAGGCCGCCAACCGCGGCGCCCAGGAGGCCGGCGGCATCAGCGTCGGGCTGGGCATCGAACTGCCGTTCGAGCAGCGACTCAACGACTGGGTCGACATCGGGCTGCAGTTCCGCTACTTCTTCGCCCGCAAGACCATGTTCGTCAAGTACGCGCAGGCCTTCGTGATCCTCCCCGGCGGGTTCGGCACGCTCGACGAGCTGTTCGAGGCGCTCACGCTCGTGCAGACCCGCAAGGTCACCCAGTTCCCGGTGGTGCTCTTCGGGACGAGCTACTGGTCGGGTCTGATCGACTGGCTTCGTGGTACGGCGCTGGCCGGCCACAAGATCCGCTCTGCCGACCTCGACCTCATCACCGTCACCGACGACGTCGACGAAGCCGTGAAGATCATCCTCGCCGCCAACGGGTCGCCGGAGTAGCCGCTCAGTCCACGCCGCGACGGGCGACCGACGGCGCGCGGTCGCCGCGGATCGAGGCGACCATGTCGAGCACCCGGCGGGTCGCGCGTACGTCGTGGGCGCGGAAGACCCGGGCGCCGAGCCACGCGCACACCGCCGTCGCGGCGAGCGTTCCCTCGAGCCGCTCGTCGACGGGAAGGTCGAGGGTCTCGCCGACGAAATCCTTACGGGACAGGGCAACCAGCACCGGCCACCCGGTGGCGACCAGCTGGTCGAGCTCGCGGGTGAGCTGCAGCGAGTGCTCGGTCGTCTTGCCGAAGTCGTGGCCGGGATCGATGAGGATCCCGTCCGGGCGTACGCCGGTCGCGACCGCGCGGTCGGCCAGGTCGACGACGGTCCGCACCACGTCGGCGGTGACGTCGTCGTAGCGGACCCGGTGCGGAAGGGTCCGCGGCGGCAGGTGCCCGGCGTGCGTGCACACCAGGCCGACCCCGGCGTCGGCGGCCACCTGCGCGAGGCCGGGGTCGAAGCCCTGCCAGGCGTCGTTGATCAGGTCCGCGCCGGCCCGCACCGCCGCCTCGGCCACCTCGGCGCGCCAGGTGTCGACGCTGATGACGAGGTCACGGTGGCGCGATCGCACGGCCGCGATGAGCTCCGCCGTACGCCGGATCTCCTCCGCGGGAGTGACGTCCTCTCCGGGCCCCGCCTTCACCCCGCCGATGTCGACGATCTGCGCGCCGGACGCCACCGCCGCGTCGGCCGCAGCGAGCGCCGCCTCGAAGGCGAAGGTGGCTCCGTTGTCGTAGAAGGAGTCGGGTGTCCGATTGACCACGGCCATCACGAGGAGTTCCTCGTCGCCGAACGTGCGGCTGCCCAGGCGCAGCGGCATATCCCTCCTTGGCTCGCGGAGCGGCTGTCGATCGTCGGCCCACAGCGTGACACGATCGCCTCGTGGCCACGTTCCTGACCTACTTCTTCGGCATCATCGTCGTCGGCGGGGTCCTGTTCCTGATCGCGTCGTTCGTCTTCGGTCGCGGTGAGCAGCTCGCCCCGATGCCGCGCGATGCGTCCCCGCTGCACCTGCCCGAAGACCGGCCGGTCACCGGCCGGGACGTGCGCGGGCTCCGGATCCCCGTCGTGTTCCGCGGATATCGGATGACCGAGGTCGACTGGCTGCTCGAGGAGCTGGCCGACTCGCTGGAGGCGCGGGACCGGGAGATCGTCGCGCTGCGCACCGGAAGCGGCGGGCGGGACGGCCGTGACCGGGACGAGCCGAGCGGGTCCGGGCGGGACGGACGACGATGCCTGACGAGACCGTCCCGGAGTCCGGCGGCCGGGCGACCCTCGGCCGCGACGGCCGGTTGCGCTGCCCATGGGCGACGGCCGCGCCGGACTACCTCGGATACCACGACGAGGAGTGGGGCCGGGAGCTGCGCGGGGACGACGCGCTGTTCGAACGGCTCTGCCTCGAGGCGTTCCAGTCCGGCCTGTCGTGGATCACGATCCTGCGCAAGCGGCCGGCCTTCCGCCGTGCCTTCGCCGACTTCTCGATCGACAAGGTCGCGAAGTTCGGACCGGCGGACGAGAAGCGGCTGCTCGCCGACGCGGGCATCGTCCGCAACCGGGCGAAGGTGTCGGCCGCGATCGCCAACGCCCGCGCCGCACAGCAACTGCCCGACGGCCTGTCCGCGTTGCTCTGGTCCCACGCGCCGGAGCCCCGGCCGCGTCCGCCCGAGACGACCGCCGAGATCCCGGCGACGACACCGGCGTCGACGGAGTTGGCCCGCGACCTCAAACGACGCGGCTTCCGTTTCGTCGGCCCGACGACCGCCTACGCGTTGATGCAGGCCACCGGAATGGTCGACGACCACCTCGCCGACTGCTGGTGCTCCGGGTGAGGGTGAGCAGTCAGCCGGTCTCCGGCCGGGGATAGTCGGCGAAGACCGCCGCCGCGGCCCGGTGGAAGCCGTCCGGCTGACCGGCCGCCGCGAACGTCGCCGCGATCTCGGTCATCTCCGCGGTCCACCGCCAGCCCTTCGCGGTCGCCGACGCGCGGGCCCGCTCGCTGCGGGCCGGAAGCTCCGGGAGCGAGTCCGACCATTTCGCGACCAGCGCCTCGTCGACGCCGTAACTGCGGGCCGTCTCGCGCAGCGCCAGCAGCAAGGCCGCGGACCCCTTGGTCCAGGCCGCGAACACCATCTTCATCGCCGACGCCGCGGTCGGGTCGTCGCCGAGCACCGCGGCATCGAGGGCGGTGCCGGCGCACAGGTCCGCGACCTGATCCGCCTGCTCGCCGGACAGGTAGAGCGTTGTCGTGCCCTTCTCGCCGGGCGGCCCGCCGACGATGCCGCCGTCGACGTACGCCGCCCCGGCCGCCTTGACGGCGTCGGCGACCGCTGCGGCGGTCGCCGGGGCCACCGCGTTGGCGTCGACGTAGACCCCGGCGAACCCGGTCGCCGCGACCTCGCGGGCCAACGCGAGCGCGGCGTGCGGGGGAACGATCGACAGCACGACATCGCTGTCGGCGCACGACGCGGCGATGCTCCCGGCGTCGATGAGTCCCGCCGCGCCGGCGCGGGCGGCGGTCGCCGGGCTGCGGCCGGCCGACGCCCAGAGCACGCGCCGCCCGGCACCGGTGAACGTCGCGCCGACGGCCGCGCCCATTTCGCCGGGGTGGAGCAGGCCGATGGTTGTCATCATCGGCCGGTGAACCGGGGGCGCTCCTTGGCGAGGAACGCGGCGGTGGCGGCACGGTGGTCCTGGGTCGCCCCGGCCCGCGCCTGCAGGTCAGCCTCCTTCTCGAGCGACTCGTCGAAGGTCGCCGTCGCGGCGTAGGCGAGCGACTCCTTGATCGCGGCGTACGCCGCCGTCGGGCCGGCCGCCAGTCGCGCCGCCAGTTCGTGGGCCGCGACCAGCACCCGGTCGTCGGGGACGACCGCGTTGACCAGTCCCATCTGCAGCGCCTGCTCGGCCGGCACCGGGTCGGCGAGCAGCGCGAGCGCCGTCGCCCGGGCGTAGCCGACCAGTCGGGGCAGCAGCCAGGAGGCGCCGCTGTCGAGGGTCAGGCCGACGTTGGCGAAGGCGAGCAGGAAGCCGGCGCTCTCCGCGGCGACCCGGAAATCGGCGGCGAAGGCGAACGACGCACCGGCACCGGCTGCCATCCCGTTGACCGCCGCGATCACCGGTTTCGGCATCTCGACGATCGACCGGGCGATCGGGTTGTAATGCTCGCGCACGGTGGCGAGGGGGGCCGGATCGCCGGCGTCGAGAAGCTCGGCGTGCTCGCGCAGATCCTGCCCGACGCAGAAGGCACGGCCCCGGCCGGTCAGCACGACCGCACGCGCCACCGGGTCGTCCCGGACGTCGCCGAGCGCGCTCAGCAGGGCCGACTTGAGCTCCAGCGAACAGGCGTTCATCGACTCGGGGCGGTTGAGGGTGATCGTGGCGACGCCCTCGCTGACGTCGACGAGCACGGTGTCCGACACCGGCGTCCTCCAGTAGTGACCAGCCCTGCGGTAGGCCGACCCTACAGCGCCGTGATCCACCCGGACTTTCCCGATCGCGAACGGATAGGGGAGAATGTCAGGGTCACGTGGTCGCCCGTGCCTACGGGTGGCGTCACGATGGTCGAGCAACGCGAAGCCGGCAGCAGGGCCGGTCGCGCTGGAGGAGGCACGAATGGCGGCCATGAAGCCGCGGACAGGCGACGGTCCGCTCGAGGTCACCAAGGAGGGACGCGGCATCGTCATGCGCGTCCCGCTGGAGGGCGGCGGGCGGCTCGTCGTGGAAATGTCGGCCGATGAAGCCTCCGCCCTGGGCGACGCTCTGAAGGCCACCGCCGGCTGACCGCTATCCGAGGGCGGTCCCGTAGACCGCCACAGTCTGGCGGGCGATGGTCGGCCAGCCGAATTCGTCGACGGCCCGAGCCCGGCCGGCGAGGCCCATCGAGCGGGCCCGGTCCGGGTCGCGCAGGAGGGCGTTGACCGCGTCGGCCAGACCGTCCTCGAAGGTCGTCCCGCCCGCCTCACCCATCTCCACCAGGAGGCCGGTGACCCCGTCGTCGACCACCTCGGGGATTCCGCCGACCCGGCTGGCGACCACCGGGACCTCGCAGGCCATGGCCTCGAGGTTGACGATGCCGAGCGGCTCGTAGACCGACGGGCAGCAGAAGATGGTGGCGTGCGACAGCAGTTGTACGACGTCGCTGCGGTCGAGCATCTCGGTGATCCAGACGACGCCGTCGCGCGTGGCCTGCAGGTCCGCGACGCCGGCGCGGATCTCCTCGGCCAGCTCCGCGGTGTCCGGCGCACCCGCGCAGAGCACCACCTGGGTGTCCTTGTCGAACGCCGCAGCCGCGCGCACCAGGTGCGCAAGCCCTTTCTGGCGGGTGATCCGGCCGACGAAGATGACGTAGGGCCGGTGCGGATCGACGCCGTAACGGACCAGCGCGTCGGTGTCGTCGACCCGGTGGTAGGTCTGGGTGTCGATCCCGTTGCGCACCACGTGCACCCGCGCCGGGTCGACGCGCGGGTAGGTGGCCAGAACGTCTCGGCGCATGCCGTCGCTGACCGCGATGACCGCGTCCGCCGCCTCGAACGCCGTTCGTTCCGCCCAGGACGACACCCGGTATCCGCCGCCGAGCTGCTCGGCCTTCCACGGCCGGGCCGGCTCCAGCGAGTGCGCGGTCACGACATGCGGTATGCCGTAGAGCAGCCCGGCGAGGTGGCCGGCCAGGCCGGCGTACCAGGTGTGGGAATGCACGAGTGCGCTGTCGCCGATGGCGGCCACCATGTCCAGGTCGACGCCGAGGGTGGCCAGCGCCGGATTGGTTCCGGCGAGCGACGGCGGTGGCCGGTGGGCGGTGGCGCCGACCGAGTCCTCGCGCGGGGCACCGAAGCAGTGCACGTCGAGGTCGACGAGGGGCCGTAATTCGCGCACCAGGTATTCGACATGGACGCCGGCGCCGCCGTAGACCTCGGGCGGAAACTCGCGGCTGAGCAGTGCTACGCGCATGGCATAAGAGAGTAGAGCGCCGACGCGGGATCGTGGATAGGGTCGGGCCATGCGGACGCAACCTCGGGTGCTCGGCATCGTCCTGGCGGGTGGTGAGGGCAAGCGCCTCTGGCCGATGACGGCCGACCGCGCGAAGCCGGCCGTCCCGTTCGGCGGCAGCTACCGGCTCATCGACTTCGTGCTGTCCAACCTGGTCAATGCCGGATACCTGCGCTTATGTGTGCTCACCCAGTACAAGTCGCATTCGCTCGACCGGCACATCACCACGACCTGGCGGATGTCCACCGAACTCGGCAACTACATCACCCCGGTGCCCGCGCAGCAGCGGTTGGGCCCGCGCTGGTTCACCGGCAGCGCCGACGCGATCTACCAGAGCCTCAACCTCGTCTACGACGACCAGCCCGATCACATCGTGGTCTTCGGCGCCGACCACGTGTACCGGATGGACCCGAGTCAGATGGTCGAGCAGCACATCGAATCCGGCGCCGGGCTGACGGTCGCCGGGATCCGCGTGCCGCGATCGGAGGCGTCGGCGTTCGGGGTCATCGACGCCGACGACAAGGGCAAGATCCGCCAGTTCCTGGAGAAGCCGGACGACCCGCCCGGGCTGCCGGACAGCCCGGACGAGACGTTCGCGTCGATGGGCAACTACGTCTTCGAGACCGGAACCCTGCTCGAGGCACTCAAGGCCGACGCGGCCGACGACAGCTCCGTGCACGACATGGGCGGGAGCATCGCCCCCATGTTGGTCGAGCGCGGGTCGGCCAACGTCTACGACTTCGCCAACAACGACGTGCCCGGGGCGACCGATCGTGACCGCGGCTACTGGCGCGACGTCGGGACGCTCGACACGTTCTACGACGCGCACATGGACCTGGTCGCCGTCCACCCCATCTTCAACCTCTACAACCAGGACTGGCCGATCTTCACCACCCACCTCGAGCAGCCGCCGGCGAAGTTCGTCGAGGGCGGGATGGCGCAGGAGTCGATCGTCAGCAACGGCGTGATCGTGGCCAATGCGACGGTGCGGCAGTCGATCCTTTCGCCGGGGGTCCGCGTGCTCGCCGGCGCCTACGTCGAGGGCTGCGTCGTCATGAACAACGTCACCATCGGACGCGGTGCGGTCGTCCGGCGGGCGATCCTCGACAAGAACGTCGTCATCCCCGACGGCGCCCACATCGGTGTCGACTGCGAGATGGACCGGCAGCGCTACCAGGTGAGCCCGGCGGGGATCGTCGTACTCGGGAAGGGTCAGAAGGCGCTTCCGTAATGCCCCGATTGCGTATTCCGTGCTGGCCCGGTGAGCGGCGGCCAGGTCACGATGCGGGTGTTCGTCCGGGATCGTGGCCTCAGGTGGCCTAGGGTTTACCGGGTCCGGGTCGATCAGGTACCCAGGACGGTTCGGGCGGTCACTCGGGGGTGGGACCAATGAGAATCGGCGTTCGCGCCATTGGTGCGTCTGGAGTGGCCGCAGTCATCGCGGTGCTCGTGTTGGCCGGCTGCGGTACCACGGTGAGCTCGGGGTCGAGCAGCTCGGGAGGGTCGGGTGGCTCGGGCAGCACGTGCAAGGTCGGTACCGGCGCGCCGAAACCGCCACCGATCACCCCGGCCACGGTCACCGTCGCCAAGGACAGCGCGGCCGCCGGCATGGTTCCGGCGTCCATCAGGTCCAAGGGAACCCTGACCGTCGCGGCCGACGCGTCCTACCCGCCGAATGAATTCCTCTCCTCCGGCGGCAAGATCGTCGGGATGGACGTCGATCTCGGTAACGCGATCGGCAAGACCCTGGGAATGCAGACGAAGTTCGTCAACGCCAGCTTCGACGGCATCCTCGCCGGCCTGGCTGCGCACAAGTACGACCTCGGCATGTCGTCGTTCACCGACACCAAGGAGCGGCAGCAGACCGTCAACTTCGTCACCTACTTCACCGCCGGTACGTCGATCATGGCCAAGAAGTGCAATCCGCTGCACATCTCGGGCACGACCGACCTCTGTGGCAAGAAGGTCGGTGCGGAGAACGGCACCACCCAGCTGGAGTCGCTGCAGAAGAACGAGCCCGACTCGGTCGTGCAGAAGTGCAAGGCGGCGGGCAAGGCGGCACCAGTGGCGAGCGGATATCCCAACCAGTCCGACGTCAATACGGCCTTGCAGGCCGGGCGGATCCAGAGCTACCTGGCTGACACGCCCGTCGTCGACTACGCCGTGAAGGCCAACCCCCAGCTGTTCCAGAAGGTCGGCAAGACGGCCGACGAGGCGCCCTACGGCATCGCCATCCCGAAGGACACCGGGACGATGGACAAGGCTGTCCTCGCGGCCGTGAAGAAGCTGATGGCCGGTGGGCAGTACCTGACGATCCTCAAGGCCTGGGGAGTGCAGGCCGGCGCGATCAGCAACCCGACGATCAATGGGGCGACCTCCTAGCAATGGCCTCGAAGCCGGAGAGCGTCGCGGCTAGCGGTCACTCAGCGGACAACCCGGCCGACGGTCGGCCGGAGCTCATCACCGCCGTCCCGGTGCGCCACCCAGGACGGTGGGTGGTCGCTGCGGTCCTTGCGGTGCTCGTCGCGATGCTCATCCACTCGCTCTTCACCAACCCGGCCTGGCACTGGAGCATCGTCTGGAAGTACCTCACCTACACGACGGTCCTGCACGGCATCCTGGTGACCCTCGAGCTCACCGTGCTGGCGATGCTGATCGGCATCATCCTGGGCATCGTCCTCGCGGTGATGCGGCTGTCCGCGAACCCGGTCGTGTCGAGCGTCGCGTGGACGTACGTCTGGTTCTTCCGCGGCACACCGGTGCTGGTCCAGATCATCTTCTGGTCATTCGCCGCGGCGCTCTATCAGTTCCCGTCGCTGGGGATCCCCTTCGGGCCGGCGTTCGTCACCTTCGACGCCAACAAGATCATCCCGCTCTTCGTCGGAGCGCTGCTCGGCCTGGGTCTGAACGAAGCGGCGTACATGTCCGAGATCGTGCGGGCCGGGATGCTCTCCGTCGATCACGGCCAGACCGAAGCAGCGCAGGCGCTGGGCATGTCGAAGATGGGCACCCTGCGGCGCATCGTCCTGCCGCAGGCCATGCGGGTCATCATCCCGCCGACCGGCAACGAGACGATCTCGATGCTCAAGACGACCTCACTGGTCGTCGTCATCGCGGTGACCGACCTGCTGAAGGCGGTGCAGGACATCTACGGCAGCAACTACCAGCAGATCCCGTTGCTCGTCGTCGCGAGCCTCTGGTACATCCTCATGACCTCGGTGCTGTCGGTCATCCAGTACTACATCGAGCGGCACTATGCCCGCGGCTCGAGTCGCGAGCTGCCGCCCACGCCGTGGCAGCGGCTGCGCCGCCGATTCCGTACGACCGCGGAGACGCCATCATGACCACGACCGTCGATGGCGACCACGTCATGGTCCAGGCCGAGCAGGTGTGCAAGAACTTCGGCCGGCTCAAGGTGCTCAAGGGCATCACGCTGCGCGTCTCAGCGGGCGAGGTCATGTGCATCATCGGCCCGTCCGGCTCGGGCAAGTCGACGTTCCTGCGCTGCATCAACCACCTGGAACAGGTCGACGCCGGCCGGCTGTCCGTCGACGGTGAGCTGGTCGGCTACCGGCAGGTCGGGGACAAGCTGCACGAGATGCGCGACCGCGAGGTCGCGACCAAACGCGCCGAGATCGGCATGGTCTTCCAGCGCTTCAACCTGTTCCCGCACATGACCGTCATGCAAAACATCATCGAGGCGCCGATCAGAGTGCGGCGGGAGAAGCATGCCGAGGTGGTGGGCCGGGCCCGGAACCTGCTGGACATGGTCGGGCTGCGGGACAAGGACGACGTCTACCCCAATCAGCTCTCCGGCGGCCAGCAGCAGCGGGTCGCGATCGCCCGCGCGCTGGCGATGCGGCCGAAGCTGATGCTCTTCGACGAGCCGACGAGCGCGCTCGATCCGGAGCTGGTCGGTGAGGTGCTCGACGTGATGCGCCGGCTCGCCAACGACGGCATGACGATGATCGTGGTCACCCACGAGATGGGGTTCGCCCGCGAAGTGGGCGATTCGCTGGTGTTCATGGACGACGGCATCGTGGTCGAGTCAGGAACGCCGCGCGCGATCATCGCTGCTCCGCAGCACGAGCGGACCAAGTCGTTCCTGTCGAAGGTCCTCTAAACGATCAAGGCTGGTAGACGGCGGCGAGCAACCCGTCGCCCACCGGCAGCAGCGCCGGAACCAGGTCGTCGCGGTCGCGGATGTCCTTGCCCAGGTCGCGGATCGTGATGGTCTCCGCGTCGCGGGCCGAGGAGTCGGCGACCTTGTCGTGCCAGAGCATGTTGTCCAACGCGACCAGGCCACCGGGCCGCAGCAGCCGCAGCGCCTCCGTGAGGTAGTCGCCGTACTCGGTCTTGGCGGCGTCGAGGAAGACCATGTCGTAGGCGGCGTCGGTCAGCCGCGGCATGACCTCCAGCCCGGCACCGTGAATCAACCGGGTGCGCGAGGAGGCGATGCCGCCCTCGGTGTAGGTCTGCCGGGCCGCCCGCTGGTGCTCGGCCTCGGTGTCGACCGTGGTGAGGACCCCGTCGTCGCGCATCCCGCGCAGCAGCCACAGACCGGACACGCCGGTGCCGGTGCCGATCTCGACCACGGCGCGGGCGGCGATGACGCGCGCCAGGAATCGCAGCGCCGCACCCCCGCCGGGCCCGATCGGGGCGCAACCCAACTCCTTCGCCCTGGCGCGGGCCGCGAGCAGCGGCGCGTCCTCGGCGAGGTAACCCTCGGCGTAGTCGCGGGTCGCCTGGATGCCGGCCGTGCTGGGCATGTCTAACCTCCGAGAATGACGCGATGACCGGGGGCGAGCCTAGCCCCCTGACTGACCCGATGAGGGCACCCGGATGAGGGAACGCACCGGGAGCACCTGAGCGTTGCATAAGAAAAGCATGATCAGATGAGCGTTGGGCGGAGGGACCAGGCACCATGGAGGCGTCGTTCGCCGTTCAGCGTGGAGGTGCCGTCGTGGCCGATGCGACCGCGTCGACCGGTCCCACCTGGGTGCCTCCCACATGGGACGAGGTGGTCCGCGCCCACTCGGCGCGGGTATACCGCCTTGCCTACCGCCTGGCGGGCAACCGCCAGGATGCCGAGGACCTCACCCAGGAGACCTTCGTCCGGGTGTTCCGGTCCCTGGCCAACTACAGCCCGGGAACCTTCGAGGGCTGGTTGCACCGCATCACGACCAACCTCTTCCTCGACCTGGTGCGGCGCCGGCAGCGCATCCGCTTCGACTCCCTGCCCGAGGACAACGGCCGACTGCCCGGCCGCGAGCCCAGCCCCGAGCAGGCCTTCACCGATACCCACCTCGATCCCGACGTGCAGGCGGCGCTGGACTCGCTGCCCCTCGACTTCCGGGTCGCGGTCGTCCTGTGCGACATCGAGGGCCTGTCGTACGAGGAGATCGCCGCCACCCTCGGCATCAAGCTCGGCACCGTCCGCAGCCGGATCCATCGCGGTCGGCTGGCCCTGCGCGAGTCGCTGGCCCATCGCGCGCCGGCCAGCAGCCGCTACGGCGCCGGTAACATCGCCGAAGAATCCTTGACCGAGGATTCCCTGACCGGCGTACCCAGGGCAGATGACGCCTCATGACGATCCCCGACCTGCACCTCGCCGCGGAAGCGGTGGCCGCATACGTCGACGGTGAGCTCGCGACGGTGCCCGAGCACCGCGCCGAGGCACACCTCGCGGTCTGCGCCGAGTGCCGTCGGTCGGTCGTCCTCCAGCGTCACGCCAAGCGCGTCCTGCTCGCGGCCGGGGAGCCGGCCCCGTCCTCCGACCTGTTGGCGAAGCTGCGCGGCATCCCGCTCACCGCCGACATCGGTACGCCGGACATGGTGCTCGCCGTCGAGGGCAACAACCTGTTCTGGGGCACCGGCGACGCCGCCCGCCGCAGCGGCGATGACACCGGACGGACGCACCGGTCCTGGTCCCTTCCGCATCCCCACCGCGGCCCGCGCACGCAGCGCCTGGGCCGGGGCCTGGTCGGCGCGGCCGCCGGGATCGCCGTCGGCATGCTCGCGTCTTTCTCCCCTGCCCCGGCGTCGGCCGGAGCCGGCCCGGCCGGTGGCTCCTCCGTCGTCGCGCCGGGCGGATCGTCGAGCGTCAGCGAGGTGGACACCACCCGGATCGGGAGCATGCCCAACCGGCCGCTGCGGATGCCCACGGCGCCCGACGTGATGTCGGCATCCTTCGTCGGCCAGCGGTAGCCGACCGGCAGTAGCATCGCTCGCTGTCCGGATCGTGCGGGAAGGGAGCAAAACGCGCGATCATGCGGGACGCTTGGGGCTGGATCGAAGCGCAGGACGGCCCGGCCCGCAGTAGGCCGATCAGGGGAGGCACCCGGGTGAACGGCACGACGGTACGTCCGTCGACATGAGCCAGCACCATGCCGGGGGCGGCGACGGCGACGACCCGTTCCGGCGTCCGGACGGCGTCGATGCGCCGTTCGCTGCGCCGACGCGGCCCGCGCCGACGGCGCGACCCGTCCCCCCGTCGGTGCCCTCGCCGGAGACCGAGCAGGCGTTCGGGCGCCCCGACGCCGACACCGGCGCCTTCGCCCGCCCGCCCGGGCCGGCCGACGGCGGCCACGGTGAGTCACCGTGGTGGGTGCCCGGCGCCGACCGCGACCCGTGGCGCGACCCCGCCTCCGCGCCGTACCTGGGTGCGCCGGTCATCTTCGACGAACCGGCGCCGCCGTCCGCCGACGACGACGCGGTCGCCGCGCCGGGGGTACGCCGACGCTGGCGTCCCCGCCGGCCAGGCTTCGGGGGCGTCGCCCTCCTGGTGATCGCCGCGTTGCTGCTCGCCGGCGTCGGCGGCGCGACCGGATTCGTGCTGGCCGACCACTACGGGACGTCTTCCCTGCTCGACCCCGGCGCCAAGCTCGCGACCGTCGGTCCATCGATCCAGCGACGGCCTGGATCGGTCGCCGACATCGCCCGTCGGGTGCTGCCGTCGGTGGTGTCGATCCAGGTGCGCACCGCCGACGAGGAGGGCACCGGATCCGGCGTCGTCATCGACGCCAAGGGATACATCCTCACCAACAACCATGTCGTGTCGTTGGCGGCGACCTCGGCCGGGACCATCCGGGTGATCTACAACGACCAGTCCTCGTCCTCGGCGCGGATCGTCGGGCGCGACCCCAAGACCGACCTCGCCGTCATCAAGGTCGACAAGCCCGGCCTGGTGGTGGCCCGGCTCGGCGACTCGTCGAAGATCGTGGTCGGCGATCCGGTCATCGCGATCGGTTCGCCGCTCGGTCTGGCCGGCACGGTGACGTCCGGCATCGTGAGTGCCCTCGACCGGCCGGTGCGCCTGTCCGGCGAGGGCAGCGACACCAACGCCGTCATCGACGCCATCCAGACCGACGCCGCGATCAACCCCGGCAACTCCGGCGGCGCGCTGGTCGACGCCACCGGCGCGACCGTCGGCATCAACTCGGCCATCGCGTCACTCGGGTCCCAGGGGCAGAGCGGCAGCATCGGTGTCGGCTTCGCCATCCCGATCAACGCGGCGCGGCGTATCGCCCTGCAATTGATCCACAGCGGACATGTCGTGCACGCCACGCTCGGGGTGAATGCCCGGTCGGTGACCGATCTCGGCCGCCGCGGCGGGGACGGTGCCCAGGTCGAGGTGGTGGACCGCGGGGGAGCCGCCCAGAAGGCCGGCATCCGCGAAGGCGACGTCATCACCGCGATCGACGGCAAGCCGGTGTCGAGCTCGGAGGAGCTGATCGTGCTCGTCGGATCCCACCGGGTCGGCGACACGGTGACGCTCACGATCGATCGCGGCGGCTCACCCAAGACCGTCCGAGCCACCCTCCAACCGGATTGATCTGCCGGTCTTCGCGGTGCTCGGGTTAGGCTGAGTCGGAGACGGGCAGTCTGCAGGTGCCCGGGAAGGCGAAGGAGGCGACCGTGTTCAGCTCATTGGGCTGGGGCGAGATCATGGTGCTCGCGGTGGTGGCGCTCATCGTCTTCGGTCCCGACCGGCTCCCCGGCGTCACCCGCGACGCGGCGAAGATGCTCAAGCAGGTTCGGACGATGGCACAGGGTGCGCGCACCCAGCTCAAGTCCGAGCTCGGCCCGGAGTTCGCCGACGTCGACCTCGATTCGCTCAACCCGCGGACGTTCGTCCGCAAGCACCTGTTCGAGGACCTCGACGACCCGTTCAGCGACGAGGCGACCAGCCGCCCCGCCACGCCGCAGAAGCCGCTCTCCGCGGGCGAGGCCGCGCCGTACGACACGGACGCCACCTGAGCGGACGCCCCACCGGTCGCTAGTGGCGCACCGGAGTGAGGTTGAGCGACCGCCCGGCCAGCCCGCGCTGGCGCACGGCCAGCGCATCGGCGACCGTCCCCAGCGCCGCCGCGGCGGGCGCACTCGGGTCGGACAGCACCAGCGGACGGCCCTCGTCGCCGCCCTCGCGGAGCCGGATGTCGATCGGCACCGTCCCCAGCAGCGGCACCGTGGTTCCGGTGGACTGGGATAGCGAGTCGGCGAGCCGCTGACCGCCCCCCGAGCCGAAGACGTCGACCATCTCCCCGCAGTGCGGGCAGGGCAGACCGGACATGTTCTCGACCACGCCGACGATCTGCTGGTGCGTCTGCAGGGCGATGCTGCCCGCCCGCTCGGCGACCTCCTGGGCGGCGAGCTGCGGCGTCGTGACGACCAGGATCTCGGCCGACGGGACGAGCTGAGCCACCGAGATCGCGATGTCGCCGGTGCCCGGAGGCAGGTCCATCAGCAGGACGTCGAGGTCGCCCCAGAACACGTCGGCCAGGAATTGCTGCAGGGCGCGGTGGAGCATCGGCCCGCGCCATACGACGGCGCTGTTCCCCGGGGTGAACATGCCGATCGAGATGACCTTCACGCCGTGCGCCTGCGGCGGCATGATCATCTTCTCGACCTGGGTCGGCTTGCCGGTCACCCCGAGCATCCGGGGGATGCTGTGGCCGTAGATGTCGGCGTCGACCACCCCGACGGACAGGCCACGTTCGGCGAGCGTGGCGGCGAGGTTGACGGTGACGCTGGACTTCCCGACGCCGCCCTTGCCCGAGGCGATGGCGTAGACGCGGGTCAATGAACCCGGCTTGGCGAACGGGATCTCGGGTTCGGGGGCGCCGCCCCGCAGCCGCTGCTGCAGCTGCTTGCGCTGCTCCTCGCTCATCACGTCGAGCTCGACCCGGACGGCGGTCACCCCGGCGACCGCGCTGACCGCGGCCGTCACGTCCCGGGTGATGGTGTCGCGCATCGGACAGCCGGCCACGGTGAGCCAGACGGCGACCGCGACGACGCCGTCGGCGCCGACGGTGACGTCCTTGACCATCTCCAGGTCGGTGATCGGTCGGTGGATCTCCGGGTCCTGCACGGTCTGCAGGGCGGCGTGGATGCGCTCGATGTCGGGTTGTTCGGTGACTGCCGTCGGCATGAATGTCCCGGGTGGGCGAGGCGAGAACTGACTGCCTCATGCTACGGCGGCGATCAGAACACGCCCGCCGCCGGTGCCGAGCACACCAATTGCGCATTATCATTTGCCAATGTCGACGAGTGCCCCGAGCTCCCCACCGCTGTCCGGTCCGCCGGCCGGCCCGCCGGCACTCTCGTCGGTCCGGGCGGAGGCGAAGAGCGTCCGTCCGAGCCCGGCCGCGCTGGAGGCCTGGCGGCTCTTCCTCCGGGCGCACGCCACCGTGATCCGTGAGCTCGAAGCGGAGCTGGTGCTCGAGCAGGGCCTGCCGCTGTCGTTCTACGACGTCCTCGTCCAGCTGGTCGAGGCACCCGACCACCGGCTCCGGATGACCGAATTGGCCGACCGGGTGATGCTCTCCCGGTCCGGCCTCACCCGGCTGGTCGACCGGCTGGTGCGTGACGGTCTGGTCGAGCGGCAGGCCTGTAAGGGCGACGCGCGGGGGACCTTCACGGTGCTCACCGCGGCGGGGTTGCAGCGCCTGCGCGAAGCGGCGCCGACCCATCTGCGCGGCGTCGAGGAGCACATGACCAGCCGGCTGTCCGACGCCGAGCTCGGCCAGCTGGCGACGTTGATGGCCCGGCTGCTCGACGACAGCTGAGGACTCCCGGCGTCACTGCGCGGGAGAGTCCTCCTCCTCCGCGCGGGCCGACTCGGCCAGCCGGGTGAGCTCGGAGCGGATGAAGTCCCGGGTCGCGACGTCGCCGAGCGCGATCCGGACCGCCGCGATCTCGCGGGTGAGGTATTCGGTGTCGGCGATCGAGCGGCTGTTCTGCGCGCGATCCTCTTCCATCGACACCCGGTCCCGGTCGGTCTGCCGGCTCTGCGCCAGCAGGATCAGCGGGGCGGCGTAGGCGGCCTGGGTGGAGAACGCCAGGTTGAGCAGGATGAACGGGTACGGGTCCCAGCGGATCGCCTTCGTGGCCTGCGCGACGTTGAGCGTGATCCAGACGATGACGATCACGGTCTGCATCAGGATGAAGCGCGCGCTGCCGAAGAACCGCGCGACCCCTTCGGAGACCCGACCGAGCAGATCCTCTCCGTGGGGCATGGACAGCCGCCGACCGACCCCCTTGGGCTGGTCGAGCCGGCGACCGGTCCGCTCAGCCACCGGTCGACCTGTCCCGCCAGTCCTCGGGCAGCAGCGCGTCGAGGATGTCGTCGACGGTCACGGCGCCGACCAGGCGCTCACCGTCATCGACCACCGCGGCGGCGACGAGGTTGTAGGCCGCGAGCATCTGCGTGACGTCGAGTAGCGGGGCATCCGGCCGGAGCGGGGTCAGGGTCTTGTCGAGGACGCCGCTGACGAGCGATCCGGGCGGCTCCCGCAGCAGCCGCTGCATGTGCGCCGCACCGAGGTAGAGCCCGGTCGGCGTCTCGGTCGGCGGCCGGCACACGTAGACCTGGCTGGCCAGGGCCGGGCTCAGGTCCGGGTTGCGCACCCGGGCGAGCGCCTCGGCGATGGTGGCGTCGGGCGGCAGGATGACCGGCTCACTGGTCATCAGGCCGCCGGCGGTGTCGTCCGGGTAGGTCATCAGCCGGCGTACCGGCTCGGCCTCCTCCGGCTCCATCAGGGCCAGCAGCCGGTCCTTGTCGGTCTCGGGCATCTCGGCGAGCAGGTCGGCCGCGTCGTCGGGGTCCATCGCCTCCAGGACGTCCGCCGCGCGGTCGTCGGCGAGGGCGGCGAGGATCTCGACCTGGTCCTCCTCGGGCAGCTCCTCCAGGACGTCGGCGAGCCGGTCGTCGTCGAGCGCCTGGGCCACCTCGTGCCGTCGTTTGTCCGGCATGTCCTTCAACGTGGTCGCCAGGTCGGTCGCCCGCATGGTCGCGAGCACCGCGAGCAGGCTCTCCGCGCCCTGCGAGCCGGTGATCGACAGCCCACTGACCTCGTCCCAGTCGAGCTGGCGCAGCTGACCGCGGCGCGACAGCCGACCGCTGCCCTGCTCGCGTACGGCGACCCGGGTGATCACCCAGTCGCGGGTGCGGGTCTCTTCCATCGCGGCGTCGACGACGGTCGCTGGGGTGTCGTTCTCCAGCACGGTCACCCGCCGGTCGAGCAGTTCACCGAGCACGAGCTGCTCGCCGGCCCGCTGCTCGAACCGCCGCAGGCTGACCGTGCCTCGCGCCAGCACGATCGCGCCGGAGTCGATCGCGGTCATCCGGCCGATGGGCACGAAGATGCGGCGCCGGTGCTGCAGTTCGACCAGCAGGCCGAGAACGCGGGGTGGTTGGTGGCCGGGTCGCAGCCGCACGATGACGTCGCGCAGCCGGCCCACCGGTTCGCCGTTCGGGTCGAGAACGTTGAGTCCGGCGAGCCGGGTGATGAAGTACTTGGACAGCGCCGGCACGGTGCAAAGATTACCGTCGTTGCCGCCGGTGACGGCTGCGCCGACCTAGGCGCGCCGCCATTGCCCGGTCGGCGCCAGCCGGAGCACGGTGGCCGTCCGGGCCCACCGGTCCGCGAGCGTCGTACGGTCGGCGGCGTTGAGGCGGCCGAGCACGAGCGCGGGCACGACCTCGTCCCAGGTGGGGCTGGCCGGCGCGACGGTGCCCACGTCGGCGTCCCAGCAGAGGATGGCGCCGCCGGTCTCGGGGGAGCGCACGGTCACGGTGGCCGCGGTCGCCTCGGCGAGCCCGCGGAGCGGCTGCTCGCCGGGGCCGCAGACGACGTACGCCGCCTCGCCGGTCCAGTGCAGCCAGGCCGGCGTCGGGCGCGGGCCACCGGCCGGGGCGATCCAGACCACGTCGGCCTTCTTCATCGCCTCGGCAACCGGCGGCGGGGTCGCGGACACCCCGGCAGCGTCCCACGGTCCGGCCGACCTGCGTGGACGGTCGGCTGGGACGATGGGCGTCGTGCCGGATCGCGGTGGAGTCGAGGTGACCGGGGCGCCGGCCACCTTCGCCCGTCCGCCGGCGGCCGACATCGGACTCCTTGCGGTCGCCGTCGCGGCGGTGTCGACCTCCGGCCCGCTCGTCGTCGCCACCGCCGCGCCGACGCTGGCGATCGCCTTCTGGCGCAATGCGATGGGCAGCGCGGTCATCCTGCCCTGGGCGCTGCTGCGCCGGTGGCGGGAGCTGCGCACGCTGGACCGGCGCAGCTGGCGGCTGTCGACGACCGCGGGCGTGCTGCTGGCGGTCCACTTCGCCACCTGGGTGCCGAGCCTGGCCCTGACGTCGGTCGCCTCCTCGACCGCCCTGGTCGCCACCCAACCGGTGTGGGCGGCCGCCTTCGCCCGCGCCGCCGGGCGCACGGTGCCCCGGACGGTGTGGGTCGGCATCGGGCTGGCGGTGCTGGGGACCGCGCTGCTGGCCGGGGTCGACGTACACCTGTCCGGCAAGGCGCTGGTCGGTGACCTGCTCGCCCTGGTCGGCGGCGCGTTCGGGGCCGGCTACGTCACCATCGGCGCGAAGGTGCGGTCCGGTGTGAGCACCGCGTCCTACACCGCGATCTGCTACCCGGTCTGTGCGCTGCTGCTGCTTTTCGTCAACCTGGCCGCGGGCACGCAGTTGGTCGGTTACAGCGGGGAGACGTGGCTGAAGCTGGTCGCGCTCACGGTCGCCGCCCAGCTACTGGGGCACTCGCTGGTCAACGTCGTACTGCGGACCACGAGCGCGACCGTCGTGAGCCTGGCGATCCTCGGCGAAGTGCCCGGCGCGTCGCTGATCGCCGCGCTGTGGTTGCACCAGGTGCCCCCGGCGACGGCGATCCCGGGACTGGCGTTGCTGGTCGCGGGTGCCGCGGTGGTGATCCGCGCCGGCTCCCGCCTCGTCCGCGGCGACCCCACGATGTGATTCCCGCCGCGCGCGCCGCCACCATTCCGCATCAACGTCACGTTGAGGCGGATAGAGCGCTTGAACGTGACGTTCAAGCGGAATGTCGGCGCCCCCCGTTCGGCATCAACGTGACGTTGATGCCGCTAGGTGGCTTGAACGTGACGTTCAAGCCGAATGGGGAGGGCTATCGCGGGCGGCACTCCAGCCAGGATTGACCAGACCAGTCAGACCAAACTACGATCCCCGGTACGACTGGTTTATGGAGGATGTCGCGTGCGGGTGACCCCGACCGTTTTTCCCGGCCCCGCCGCTCTCGGCCGGGCACTCGCCGACGTGATCGCGGCCGATCTCGCCCTCGCCGCGGAGCGCGGCCGGGCCTACCTGCTCGGGTGCCCCGGCGGTCGCAGCGCGCACAGCACCTACCACGCCCTGGCCGACCTCACGGCGCGCCGCAGGCTCGACCTGAGCCGCCTGGTGATCGTCATGATGGACGAGTACGTCGAGCGCGACGCGTCCGGCTCTTTCGCCCGGATCGGGCCGTCGATCGCCCACAGTTGCGCCCGGTTCGGGGCGGAGGAGATCGTCGGCCCGCTCAACCGGGCAGCGGGTCCCGGCCGTGGTGTGACGCCGGACCGGTACTGGATCCCCGACCCGGTCGAGCCGGAGCGCTACGACAAGCAGATCGCCGAACACGGCGGCGTCGACCTGTTCATCCTCGCCTCGGGGGCAAGTGACGGCCACGTGGCCTTCAATCCCGCAGGCACCACGGCCGGGTCCCGGACCCGCGTGACCCCGCTCGCCGAGGCGACCCGCCGGGACAACCTCGCGACCTTCCCGACGTTCGGCGGCCGGCTCGACGAGGTCCCGGCGTACGGCGTGACGGTCGGGATCGGCACCATCCAGGAGCAGTCGAAGCGGGCCGTCATGGTGGCCCACGGTGCCGACAAGGCCACGACGGTGGACCGGATGCGATCGGCCCACCATTACGACCCGGCCTGGCCCGCCACCGTCATCACCGACTGCGCCAACCCGCAGTTGTTCATAGACTCGGCGGCCGCACCCGCCTAGCCGAGGCACCAGCCCGAAGGAGAGACATGGCTCGAATCAGGCTCGCCTACCTCGGTGGGGGCTCGTCGCGCGCCGCAGGGACGATGGCGTCGTTCGTCCATCACGGAGCGGAGTTCGACGGGTCGGAGTTCGTGCTCATCGACCTCGACCCCGATCATCTCGAGGTCGTGCGCACGATCGCCGAGAAGATGGCCAAGCGCGCCGGCGTCGACATCACGGTGACTGCGACGACCGACCAGCGCGAAGGTCTGCGCGACGTCGATGCGGTCCTGTCCAGCTTCCGGCCGGGCGACTTCGCCGTGCGCGCGTTGGACGAGCGGATCCCGCTCAAGCACGGCGTCATCGGCCAGGAGACCCAGGGTCCGGGCGGCATGATGATGTCGCTGCGCTCGATCAACGTCATGAAGGGGCTGTGCAAAAACCTCTCCGAGGTTGCCCCGGGTGCGCGGATCTTCAACTACACCAACCCCGTCAACATCGTGTCGCAGGCGATCGCCGACCACACCGACATCCCGATCGCCTCGTTCTGCGAGGGCCCGATCGTCTTCCCCCCGGTCGTTGCCAAGGCGGCCGGCCTCGACCCGGCGAAGCTCGACGCGAATCTGGTCGGCGTCAATCACAACTGCTGGTCGAACGAGGCCACCTACGACGGCGCCGACGTGTTCCCGATCCTGCGCGAGCGGTGGGAGGAACTGCGGACCCAGCCGATCACCGACGTCAACGGGATGCGTGCGTTGCACCTCGCGGTCGCGATGGAGTCGATCCCGTCCGACTACTTCAACTACTACTACTTCCGGGACGAGGTGCTCCGCGAGCAGCAGATGGCGCGCAAGACCCGCTCGGAGGTGATCATGTCGTCGCTGCAGGACTACTGGGCGCACTACCGCGAGCAGGCCGAGAGCGATGCTCCGCAGCTCGACCCGGCGCGGTCCCGCGGCGGCATCCACGAGCTCGAGCTGGCGATCGATGCGATCTCCGCGTTCTACAACGACACCGGCGCCCGGCTGCCGTTCAACGTCACCAACGACAACGGCGTACTCCCGGGTTTCGACGAGGAGACCGTCGTAGAGCTCTGGGGCACCGTCGACGCCAAGGGCTTCCACCCCGAGGCGCAGAAGCCGCTTCCGCATTCGGTCCGCGGCATCACCCAGCAACTCGCCGAATACCAGATCCTGGCGGCGACCGCGGCCTGGGACGGCGCCCGACCCGACGCGATCCGGGCCATGGCCGCGCACCCGCTCGTGCCGTCTCTGACGGTCGCCGAGTCGCTGTACGACGAAATGGCCGCCGCGCAGGCGCAGTGGCTGCCCGAGCGTCTGCTGCGGTGACGATGAGCCGCGTCTACCTCGGCGTCGATGCCGGCAACAGCAAGACCGTCGCGTTGGCCTGCCTCCCGTCGGGACAGATCGTCGGAGCCGGCCGATCCGGTTGCGGGGACATCTACGGCGTGGCCGATCCGGCCGACGCCGTCGTCGCCGTGTTCGCTGCGGTCGACGAGGCGCTGTCGCGGGCCGGGGTCGATCGAGCTGCCGTCGCGGGTTCGGCCTTCCGGCTGGCCGGGGTCGACTGGCCCGAGGACGAGGCGTTCTGGGCCAAGGTCCTCGATACGGAGTGGCCGGCCCTGTTGCAGCGGTCGATCAGCAACGACGGGTACGCCGCGATCCGGTGCGGGGAACCGTCCGGAGCGGGCGTCGCCGTGGTGGCCGGCACCGCAGCGGCCGTCGCCGCGCGCAGCCGCGCCGGCGTCGAGTGGGACATGAGCTGGTGGAGCCAGCACTCCATGGGGGCGCTCGGACTCGTCGACGCGGCGTTCCGAGCCGTCTTCCTCGCGGAGCTCGACGCGGCTCCGGCCACCGGGCTCACCGCCGCCCTGCTGGAGTTCTTCGCACAGCCGTCCGTCAACGAGCTCAACCACTGGCTGACCCGACGGGAAGGCAGAGCGACCTCCCGGGACCGCACCTCCGCCGCCCGCGTGGTCACGTCGCTCGCGGCCGAAGGCGATGCAGTCGCCGTACAGATCGTGCGGGAACAGGGCCGCCGGCTGGCGCTCTACGCGGGGATCGCGGCGCGCAAGGTCGGGCTGCTCGACGAGGGAGGCCCGGTCAGCGTCGTACTGTCCGGGTCGGTGCTGACCGCTCCGGGATCGCCGGTCCGGGCGGCGCTGCTCGATCAGCTGGACGGTCAGCTGCCCGGCGCGGTGCCGCACCCCGCCACGCTTCCTCCGGTCGTCGGCGCAGCCCTCGATGCACTGGGGGAGGCCGGGATCGACGTCACGTCCGGGATAGTCGACCGGATCGCAGAAACAGCTCCGGGGTCGGACTTCCTGAAGACCTGATGGTCTATAGCGGCCGGAACAGATCGGCCTGGAAACGATATGCGTCCGCCCGGTAGGACATCGTGCCGACCAGGATCGGCGTGCCGTCGGTGGAGTAGGTCGTCTCCTCGCCCACGAGAATCGGCGCGCCGGGCTCGATCTCCAGCAGGGCAGCGGTTTCCGCGTCGCAGGCGTCCGCACGCACGGTGTAGGAGCTGCGCGCGACCCGGACCCGTGGGGCCTGCTCGATCGCGGCGTAGAGCGATCGGTCGGTCATGTCGGCCTCGGCCAGGCCGGGGGCGTAGGCAAGGACGACGACGGTCGCGTCGACGCACACCGGCACGCCGTCGAGGCTGCGCAGCCGGCGCAACTCCACGACGCCGGCGGCGGGCGCGATGCGCAGCCGCTCGGCTTCGTCGAACGTCGCCGGTCGCCGGCGCTGCACCAGCACCTTGGATTGCGCGGTGAGGCCGCGGGCCTGGGCCATCTCGGAGAAGCTCTGCAGGGTGCTCGGCGGCTCCCCGACGACCTGCCGGCGGACGAACCAGCCGCGCTGCGACGACCGGTCGACCTGGCCCTCATCAGCCAGCCGGCTCAGTGCCTGCCGCAGCGTCGACCGGCTCACTCCGAGGCTGGTCGCGAGGTCGCGCTCACCCGGCAGCCGGCCGCCGGCGGGGAACGCCCCGCGGCGCAGCGAGTCGGCCAGCCGGCGATAGGTCTCCGTCGCGGCGGCGCCGCCGTCGCTGTCCCGCCCCCCAGTCATTGCCGAACAATACCAGTGCTCGCTAAGGCAATGATCTGGTCTCGGTTGAGCCATATCTGGGCCTCGCCTGGACTAACTGGTCTGACTGGGCTTAGTCTCTGGGACGGCCGTCGGCCACCGACCAGGACAGGGAGAACCACATGTCGCGATTCCGCAGGCTGCGCTCGGTCGGGGTTCCGACCCTCGCGATCGCGGCGCTCCTCGCTCTCGCCGCCTGTACGCCGGGCGCGAGTAGCAGCCCGGCGTCGAACAAGGCGCCGTCCGGTCGGGTGGTCACCGACGCGGCAAAGCTGGGCAAGGTCCAGCTGTCCGTCCTCGACTACTTCACCGGTGGCACGGACGCCACCTGGATGAAGGATGTCGTCGCCGCGTTCCACAAGAAGTACCCGAACATCACGGTCAACCGGACCTCGATGGCATGGGGCGACGTCATGCAGGCGCTGCCGCTGAAGCTGAAGTCGAACAACCCGCCGGACATCGTGCCGGCCAACAACGGGTGGCAGTCCCTCGGCACCCTGGTCCAGGGCCACCTGGTGCTCAACCTCGACCGCTATGCGAAGAGCTACGGATGGCGGTCGCAGGTCCCGACGTCGATCCAGCGTGAGCACGAGTTCTCCGACGACGGCAAGCAGATGGGCACCGGCTCGTTGTTCGGTATGCCGGTGGCCCGGTCGTCGATGATCGAGTCCTACTACAACCGCGCCCTGCTCCGCCGGATCGGCGCGACGGTCCCGCACACGCTCGGCGACTTCGAGCGCGATCTCGCCAAGGCGAAGGCTGCCGGGATCACCCCCGTCTCGCTCGGCAACCTCGAGCAGGTCGGCATCACCGGACCGCTGTACAGCGTGATGAACGCGGTGGGTCAGCAGGACAAGATCTCCGACCTCATCTACTCCCAGCACGGCGTCAAAATTACCGACCCGGCGACCGGATTCCCGGCAGCGGTGGCAACGGTGAAGGACTGGGCCAACAAGGGCTACTTCACCAAGCAGTTCTCCTCAGTCGCCGGTCAGGACGCCGCCCAGGACTTCGTCGACGGTAAGGCACTGTTCCGCTTCGACTACTCGGGGTCGCTGCCGCTCAAGCCCGGACAGAGCAAGGGTTTCGGCTCCTTCGTCCTGCCCCGGAAGGACGGCGGCGCACCTGTCGCGACGAACTCCTCCGCCACCAACTTCTCGGTGTCGGAGAAGTCGAAGCACGCGGCTGCGGCCGCGGCCTTCCTGAACTTCGCCGCGAGCAAGCAGGCCGCGCAGATCGCCGTCGCCACCGGCACGATGCCCATGTTGGATCCCGATGTGAAGGCGACCAACGGGGATCCGCTCTTCAGCGACGACGTGTCCAACGCCGCCGAGGTCTCCAGCAAGAACGCGTCGGTGCCCTATCTCGACTGGGCGACGCCGACCCTGCTGACCACGATCCAGACGAAGATGCAGGACCTGCTGGCCGGCAAGACGTCGACCGGAGACGTCGTCAAGGCGGCCCAGACCGACGACGCGACCTTCCAGGCCAAGCTGGCGAAGTAGGCGCTGGTGTCGATGACCGTCAGCACCTCGACCGCGGCGAGCGGCGCGGCGGAGCGGGATCAGATCTCCCGCCCGCCGCCGCGGCGTATCAAGGGTGCCGGCAACGGGTCCCGGCCCTGGCTCGGGCTGCTGTATCTGCTCCCGGCGCTCGTCGTTTACGTCCTCGTGGTCATCGTGCCGGCGGGGCAGGGCGTGTGGCTGTCCTTCTTCCACTGGGACGGCGTGACCCGGGCCACCTGGGCGGGTCTCGACAACTACACCGGCTTCTTCAGCGACCCCACCCTGCGCGAGGCCGTCACCCACACGCTGTACTTCATTCTCTTCTTCTCCGTCCTCCCGATCGCACTGGGCCTGTTGAGTGCGGCCCTCGCGTCCCGGAAGAACGTGCGGGGAGCCGCGGTCTACCGATCGATCATCTTCCTCCCGCAGATGCTCACGCCCGCCGTGACCGCCGTCGTCTGGAAGCGCATCTACGCCCCCAACGGCCCGATCAACTCGGTGCTGCGCGACATCGGGCTCGGCCGGCTGGCCCGCGGCTGGCTCGGTGACTACACCTGGGCGTTGCCGGCCCTCGGCATCGCCGGGACCTGGGCGGCGTTCGGCCTGTGCATGGTGTTGTGCATCTCCGGGATGCAGGCGATCCCCACCGAGCTCTACGACGCGGCGCGGGTGGACGGTGCCGGCGCGATCCGGGAGTTCTTCACCGTCACGCTGCCCGGCCTGCGCGGAACGCTTTCCGTCGTCCTGACACTGACCGTGCTCGGCGCGATCCGGGTCTTCGACATCGTCTGGTTGACCACCAGGGGCGGGCCTGGCATCTCCACCATCACCCCGACGATCGTGCTCTATCAACGCGCGTTCGCGAACCCCGACATCGGCGCCGCCGCGGCGATCGGCGTCGTACTCGCGGTGGTGTCGCTGATCGTGACCCTGGTGATCGTCCGGCTCTCCGACAGCGAGGCGCGATGATCTCCGCGCGCGAGAAGGTCTCGAACTACGTGCTGCTCACCCTCGTCGCGGTGTGCGTGCTCTTCCCGTTGCTGTGGATCGTCGGCAACGCGCTCAGCCCGTCCGTGAGCGGCAACCTCGACCTCGGTCACCTGCAGTGGTCGAACTTCGTCACGGCGTGGAAGCAGGCCGGCTTCAGTCAATACCTCAAGTCGAGCCTCATCATCACGGGCAGCGTGGTGGCGTTGTCCACCGTGTTCGCCATCATGAGCGGTTTCGCCTTCGGCGTGCTCGGGGTGTTCGGCCAGAAGCTGCTCTTCCCGTTGGTGCTGCTCGGGATCATGCTTCCGATGGAGACGTTCATCGTCCCGCTCTACTACGACTTCCAGTCCTACGGGATCACCGACACCTACCAGGGGATCGTGCTCGCCCACGTCGGGATGGGCGTGAGCTTCGGAGCGTTCTGGATGCGCACCGCGTTCCGGGCCGTGCCGCGGTCGATCGCGGAATCCGCGGCGATGGACGGGGCGAACTCCTGGACCCAGCTGTGGCGGGTCTACCTCCCGCTCGCGAAGCCGGCGGTCCTGACCTTCGTTCTGCTGGGTTTCACCTGGACCTGGAACGACTACTTCCTGGCGCTGATCCTGGTGTCCGACCCGGCGCACCAGCCGCTGACGCTGGGACTTGGTGCCTTCTCCGGTCGCTACCTCGTGCAGATCAACATGCTGTCCGCCGCCGCCGTCCTGATCTCGCTCCCGATCGTCGTACTGTGCCTCGCGTTCCAGCGCCAGTTCGTCCGCGGCATCCTCTCGGGCGCGGTGAAGGAATAGCCGTTCCCCGAATTCCATGATCGTGATCGGATCCGTGCGGCGTTTCTCGGCTTCTTCCGATCACGACCATGGGAACGGGGTGTATCCGCTTCCGGCGTTGCCGTCGTCCGACGACGGCGCCTGGGGGGCGACAGCGGCCGCGAGGTCCGGCATAGTCGAGGTTCGTGGACGACGCCAACGTGTTCGAACTGGCCACCGACGGACCGGCGGTGATCCTGGTCGGTGTCGACGGATCCCCGACCTCATATCGTGCGGGCGCCTACGCCGCCGGTCTCGCCCGCCGGCAGCGCGCGAAACTCGTCGTGGCGTTCGTCGTGACGCTGCCGGCCCTCGCCGGGATGACCCCCGGGGGTGCTGGACTGCTCGAGGAGACGATCGACGAGATCGCCGACGATGTGCGGAAGCAGGTGGACGCGGGGGCGGCGTACGTCGGGATGACGGTGGAGTTCGTCGCGAAGCACGGCGACCCGTTCCATGAGTTGTCGCGGGTCGCCGACGACGTGCGGGCCGATGCGGTGGTGGTCGGCGCATCGACGCACGCTGGGCACCGGCTGGTCGGCTCGCTGGCGGTGCGGCTGGTCCGGGCGGGGAAGTGGCCCGTCACGGTCGTTCCCTGATCGCCCCGGCGACGGGCGTCAGCCTCAGAACTGGGAGTCGTAGACGTCGAGGTCGGTGGCCTTGGCACTGAGCCAGACAGCCTTGCCGTCGGCCAGGTCGAGATCGGCGACCGCGGCCGGAGTGACGTCGACGAGGGCGGACGGGCTGCCGGTCACCTGCACCCGTACCCGGTCGGTGAGCAGTTCGAGACCTGCGACCAAGCCCGGCCAGACGTTGCGCGGGCTGGAGTGCTCCGGCCGGGTGGTGTGGATGGCGATGGCGGTGGGCCGGATCGCGACCAGCACGCGGTTGTCCGGTGCTGTGTTCGCGGACCGCCTACCGCTGTCGGCCGGGCCGGCACCGGTGAGGACGCCGCCATCGTCGAGACGGATGTCGGCGCCGTCATCGAGCGTTCCGACGTAGAGGTTGAGACCGACGAGTTGCGCGACGTAGTGGGTCGCGGGCCGTTGGGCGATGGCCGCTGGGGTGCCCTCCTGCACGATCCGCCCGTCCTCGATCACCAACAGCCGGTCGGTCATGACCATGGCTTCGAGGGGGTCGTGGGTGACGATCAGCGTCGGGCCGGGAAACTCGGCGAGATGGCGGCGGAGCTCGGCCCGGACCTCGAGGCGGGTACGCGCGTCGAGGGCGGCGAGCGGCTCGTCGAGGAGCAGCAGCCGCGGATCAGCCGCGAGCGCCCGGGCGAGCGCGACCCGTTGCGCCTGCCCGCCGGAGAGCTGGGCGGGCTTGCGGTCGGCGAAGTCGCGGAGTTCGAGCCGATCGAGCCACTGCGCGGCGGTGGCCCGCGCGGCGCCGCGACCGGCGCCGCGGGACCGGGGGGCGAAGGCGACGTTGTCGGCCACGGTCAGGTGGGGGAAGAGTCGGTAGTTCTGGAAGACGATGCCGACCGGGCGGTGTTCGGCGGCCACGAACGCGCCGGTGCCGCTGTCGTCGAGCGCCTGCCCGTCGAGGGTGATCCGACCCTCCGTGAGCGCGGTCAGTCCGGCCAGGACGCGGAGCAGGGTGGTCTTGCCGGCGCCGTTCGGTCCGAGTACGCCGAGCACCTCACCGGCGCCGACCGCGAAGTCGACGGCGAGGCGGAAGGATCCGCGGTCGACGGCGCCGTCCATGACCAGCGCCGGCGCTGATCCGGGTGGCTCGCTCACAGGGTTCCGCCACCCCGGCGCAGCCAGCGGTCGCGCAGCGCGGCAAGGATGATGACTGCGACCGCCAGTAGGACGAGGCTGAGCGCGATCGCCGCCTCCGGGTCGGTCTCGAGCGCGTTGTAGACGGCCAACGGCATGGTCTGGGTGGTGCCGGGGAAGTTGCCGGCGAAGGTGATGGTCGCACCGAACTCGCCGAGGGCCCGCGCCCAGCACAGCACCGAACCCGCGAGCAGCGACGGGCCGATGAGCGGCAGGGTGACGCGACGGAAGACCGTGATGCGGGACGCGCCGAGAGTCGCGGCGGCCTCCTCGAGCCCCATGTCGGACGACCGCAGCGCACCTTCCACGGTGACGATGAGAAACGGCATCGCGACGAACGTCTCGGCCACGATGACGCCCGCTGTGGTGAACGGCAGCGTCACACCGAACCACGCGTCGAGGAGCCGGCCCGCCACGCCGTTCCGGCCGAACGCCAACAGCAGCGCGACGCCGCCGACCACGGGCGGGAGCACCAGCGGCAGCGTCACCAATGCCCGCAGCAGCGTCATCCCGGGGAACCGGACCCGGGCCAGCACCCAGGCGACCGGGACCCCGAGGACGAGCGACACGGCGGTCGCGCAGGTCGCGCATTCCAGGGACAACCGCAGCGCCGTCAGCACCTGGTGATCTGCGAGCAACCCGCCGAGCCCGCGCCACGGCGCGCGGATCAGCAACGCGAGCAGCGGAATGAGCAGGAACGCGAACCCGATCAGGGCCGGCGTCGCAAGCAGCACGGGTGCCCGCCGTACACCGGGCGACTCCACATCGCGCCGGGCCCGCCTCGCCCTACCGACGCCGAGGCGGCCGGTCGCGGGTGGGCGGGCGGAGGTCAGGGCTTCTCGAACCCGTCGGCCGACAGCACCTGCTGCCCGGCAGGAGAGAGCACGTAGGCGACGAACGCCTTTGCGCCGGAGGAGTTCGGCGCCTTGGTCAGGGCCGCGATCGGGTATTCGGTGGAGGCGTTGATGTCGGCCGGGATCACCACGCCCTTGGCCTTCGACCCGGCGGCGCGTACGTCGGTGACATAGACCATCCCGGCATCGGCCTCGTTGAGCTCGACCTTGGTCAGCGTGGACTTGACGTCCTGCTCGAGTGTCGCCGGCTTCACGGTGATCTTCGCGTTCTTGAACACGGTCGCGGCGACCACACCGCACGGCACCTGCGGTTGGCACACCGCCACCTTCACCCCCGACTTGGCGAGGTCGGTGACGCTCGTGATGTGGGCGGGATTACTCGGCGGGACAGCGACCTCCATCACGTTCTTGACGAAGTTGGTCGACGTCGACGCGCCACCGGCGGACACGACCTGCTTCATGTTCGTCGGCGAGGCCGAGGCGAAGACGTCGGCGGGTGCACCCGAGTTGATCTGCTGCGCGAGCGAGGAACTGGCGCCGAGGTTCACCTTCACCGTGACACCCGGATTCGCGGCCTGGAACTGCTTGGCGATCGTGCCGAACGCCTCCTCCAACGACGAGGCGGCGAAGACGTTGACCGTGCCGGACACTCCGGCGGACTTCGACGGGCTTGGACTGGCGCTCGGGCTCTTCGACGCCGCGGAGCTCTTGCTCGCCGACGACGGCGAGCTGCTCGACGAGCAGCTGGCGACGGAGACGGCGGTCAGCGCCGCCAAGACGCCCACCGCGACGACACGAGCACGCATTTCGCCACTCCTCATGTTGTGCGCGCCCGTAGCTCGGGCACCTCGACCACCACCGTGGTGGCCTTGACCGACGCCACGGCGAGGACGCCGGGCTGCAGATCGAGCTCGTCGGCGGCCTCGCGGCTCATCAACGACACGATGCGATGCGGCCCGGACTGGATCTCGACCTGCGCCATCACCTTGTCCCGCAGCACCTTCGTCACGAGGCCGGTGAAGCGGTTGCGCGCCGACTCCGCGACGACCGGGCCGGGTTCGTGGCGTTCGACGTTGGACGCCAGCTGCTCGGCGAACCGCGCGAGGTCGGCCCCGTCGATCGCCCGTCGGCCACCCTCGCTCGAGCTCGGCACCCGGCCCGCGTCCGCCCATCGCCGTAACGTGTCGTCACTGACGCCCAGGAGCTCGGCAGCCTCCCGGAAGCGGAACATCGGCATGTGCGCACCGTAACCGCATCTGCGGACGATCACCAGGAACCGCACTGCAGACAAGACTGGTTTAGCCTATCTTCACCGAGGATGAGGAAACCTGGGATCGGCTGAACCTCCGCGGCCGCCTCGTCGTTAAGGGAGTGGAGGTGGGATGCCCACCGGGTGGGAGCCGCAATGCTGATCCTGGTCGTGGTCGGCCTGTTGGCCGGGATCATCACGAGCATCTCGCCGTGCGTGCTGCCCGTCCTGCCCGTCGTCCTCGCCGCCTCGGCGGACGACACGACGGAGCGGCACAGCCGGTGGCGGCCCTACGGCGTGGTCGCCGGCCTGGTGATCAGCTTCAGTGTCTCGACCCTCTTCGGATCCCTGGTCCTGACCGCCCTGCACCTTCCGCAGGACCTACTCCGGGACGCCGGGATCGTCGTCCTCGTGCTGATCGGGCTGAGTCTCATCGTTCCGCAGTTGGGCGAGCTGCTCGAGCGTCCGTTCGCGCGACTGCCGCACCGGGCCGTCAATCCGAAGAGCAACGGCGTGGTCCTCGGCCTCGGGCTCGGTCTGCTCTTCGTCCCCTGCGCAGGCCCGGTCCTGGCCGCCATCGCCGTCGTCGGCGCCACCCACCACTTCGGGCTCGGTGCGGTGGTCCTCACCGCCGCGTTCGGCATCGGTGCCGGCATACCGCTGCTGATCGTGGCGGTGGCCGGTGGCGCCATCGCCCGCCGGACCGGCGTGCTGCGGCGCCGCGCCCGGGGCGTCCGCCTCGCCAGCGGCGTCGTCATGATCGTGGTCGCCGCCGCCATCGGGCTCAACCTCACCGACGGGCTGCAGCGGCACGTCCCCGGTTACACGACAGCCTTGCAGAAGTCGGTGGAGCAGAACGGCTCCGCGTCGAGTCAGCTGCGTCGCCTGACCACGACGGGGAAGACCAAGTCCGGTCCCGGCGACGACGCGGCCTGCACGGAAGGCGGTCCCACCCCGGAGAACTGCGGGAATGCTCCGGCCTTCGCCGGGATCAACCAGTGGCTCAACACCCCCGGCGGCCGGCCACTGAGCCTCGCCGAGTTGCGGGGCAAGGTCGTGCTCATCGACTTCTGGACCTACTCCTGCATCAACTGTCAGCGTGCCCTGCCGCACGTCGAGGCGTGGTACCGCGACTACAAGAAGGACGGCCTGGTCGTCGTCGGCGTACACACGCCGGAGTTCGCGTTCGAGCACGTCACCTCGAACGTCCGGGCCCAGGCGGCCGCACTGGGGGTCAAGTATCCGGTCGCGATCGACAACGACTACGGGACCTGGAACGCCTACCACAACCAGTACTGGCCGGCCGAATACCTCATCGACGCCAGCGGAGTGATCCGCCACATCAGCTTCGGGGAAGGCGATTACGCCGGCACGGAGACCGTCATCCGCCAGCTGCTCGTCGACGCGCACCCGCGGTCGACGCTGGCCCGGCCGACCGACGTACCCAACACCACCCCGACCGAGGAGCAGACCCCCGAGACCTACCTGGGCTACAAGTACCCGCTCGACATCGCCGGCCCGCCCCCCGACCACGACAAGTCACAGACGCACCAGTTCCCGTCGACCCTCGACGCCGACAAGTTCGCCCTCTCCGGCACCTGGACCGACACCGCGGAGGCGTTGACCGCCGGTCCCGCCGCCCGACTCGAACTCAGCTACCAGGCCGAGAAGGTCTATCTCGTCCTGGGCGGCACCGGCTCCGTCACGGTTCGGGTCGACGGCCGAGTGACGTCGACGATCCATGTCGACGGCGTCCCGAAGCTCTACACCCTCGTCAACCACGAGGCGTCCAGCCGGTCGTTGTTACGCCTCGACGTCTCACCCGGCGTCAGGGCCTACGACTTCACCTTCGGATAGCGGTGGCGAGCCGGTCGCGGGGCCCTCTATCAGACAAAATTCTCGTTTGCGGTATCTAGGGACGAGGCAGATGATCAGTCACTCATGCTGCCATCGACACAGTTTCGTCTGCTGGGGCCGTTCGATGTCTGTCGTGCCGGTGACGCCCTCAGCATCGGTCGTCGACGGGAGCGCTGCCTGCTCGGCGTGCTCCTGCTGTCGCCGGGGCAGGTCGTGTCCCGCGACCGGCTGATCGACCTGCTGTGGGAGGACGACCCGCCGCCCAGTGCGAGGGCGTCACTCCACACGAGCATCTCGAGACTGCGCTCGTCGCTGGCGGACGATGCCGGTACGCCGATGAGCGGGCCGGTGCTCGCCGGCCGGGACGGTGGCTATGCCGCGGAGGTGGATCCGGGGACGGTGGACGCCCACCGCTTCCGCCGCCTCATCGATCAGGCACGCTCGACCGCCGACCCGGCTGGGCGCGTCGACCTGTTGCGTACGGCGCTCGCCCTGTGGCGGGGCCCCGTACTCGCCGACGACGCCTGGCCGCGGCTGCGGGACCGGATCGCCGCCGACTATGCGGAGTTGCATCTGCACGCCGTCGCGATGCTGGCGGATGCGCAGTTCGCCTGCGACCGCGAGCACGAGGTCGTCGGCGACCTGACAGCGCTCACGGCCGAGCATCCGCTGCACGAACCGCTCGTGGCCCGGCTGATGCTGGCGTTGTGGCGATGCGGTCGTCCGGCCGAGGCGATCGACGCGTTCGAACGCAGCCGTCGCTGGCTCGCCGACGCGCTCGGTGTCGATCCGGGACCGGACCTGCGCCGACTCCACACCGCGATCCTCAGGCAGGAGGAGCCGGTCTACGGCTGACCGGCGATGGCCGGCCGGTCGGGCGCGGGTGAGGTGCGGAGCGGCGCCCCCGTTCGGCATCAACGTGACGTTGATGCCGCTAGATGGCGTGAACGTGACGTTCACGCCGAATCGTTGGGCGGACCGGCGGCCGATTTCACCGGCGGGCCGACATCGTGCGCCGTACTCGCATCCACGGGGCAGATCGGCGAGTAGGACGCACGATGTCGCCGGACGCGGTCAGGCCCTGTCGGTCAGGCCCTGTCGGTCAGGCCTTGTCGTAGTAGAACTTGCTGCACTTGAAGGCCTTGTGCTTCGAGTTGACCAGGCAGACCTGGTAGGCGACCGGGGTCTTCTCCGCGATCGAGTAATTCTTGGAGACCGGTGCACCCTTGTAGCCGTTGCGGTTCCAGACCCAGCCGTGCAGCGTCCACGCCTTCCCGGTCCAGGTCCACAGATACCCGATCGTCGAGTAGCTGTCGGGGGAGTAGTCGTGGACGGTGAAGATCTCGCCGCTCGACTGGAACGTGGCGTTGGCCGAGCACCCGGGGTTGCACACCCCGCCGCTGTCCGGCCGGACGGTGCTCGCCGACGCCGATGTCGAACCGATGAACAGAGCTGCCGCGGCGACCGGGATGGCCGCCAGCCCGGTAAGACTCCGTCGGAGCCTCATGTGTCCTCCTCTCGGGCGCACCCTCGTGGAGCGCCAAGGAGTGCAACCGTGTCAGCGGAGACTCGCCGACCGGCTTGCCGAACCCTTGCCGTCGTCCATGCCGAGTGCCGGTACGTCGGCCCGCCGGCGAGCCGGTCGGGTCGGCCGCCGGTGCCGCCCCGACGCGTACCGTGGGTGATGAGGACTGAGGACAGGCAGGTGCGACATGGCCGATCATCCGGGTGACGAGCGTGAAGACCTGGTTGCGAAGCGTGAGCGCTGGCGCACCCTGCCGACCCGGATCCCGCGGTCGGAGTTGATCGAGGAGCAGGCGACCGAGCCGCCTCCGGACCCGGACGGCGGACGCGATCCCGAACGCGACTTCATGCTCCGCAACGCGGGCTTCTGAGACCGGACTCGCGGCTCGTCCCGAATCTCGAGGGCATGGATTCGGAGGTTGTGGGTAGGCAAGATATCGACGACGCCGATCCGACCTTCCCGGGAGTTGCCATGAGCCTGTCCCCTGAAGAGAACTGGAAACTGCAGGGGATAGAGCAGGGGATCGTGGGCGGCGACCGCATGCTGGCGGGCAAGTTCGCAGAGTTCTCGGGCCTTCGGCCGCCCGGCTCGCTCCGCGGTGACCTCGGCAGGGCGGCCGACATGCTGCATGTCCGGTTCGGCGGCACCCGTCGATGGACGATTCCGGCGCTGTCGGTGTTGCTGGCGGTCGAGGCGCTGGTCGCCACCGGAATCATCATCGGCAACATGTGGCTGGTCGTCGCCGGAGGCGCCCTCGCCGGGTGTGCGGCCTCTGCTGCGACCGGTGCCCTCCTTGCCCACGGACGTCGCGTCCGGCCAGCCACGCGAGCGGCAGGTGCGGCCGGCGTACCGGCGTGGATCCGCAAGCGGTGAAGCCCAGCTCGGCTGAGCACCGCTCCACGAAATCCCTCCCACCCCGTGTGACTCGGGGTGATACTCATGCCACACTGCGCAACAGCGCAGTGATGGGCACGGCTGCTCCTGTGTGAGGCGCCCGCTGCTCCCCGGGAGGGGACATGACCGAAGTCCGCCCATGGCGGGTGATCTGCGCCGTGACAGCGCTCGTGGCCGGCGCCGGCGTCATGGGGGCGGCGGCACCGGCTCAGGCTGCCCGGTCGGCGATCGATCTGGGCAGCCTCGGCGGCGGCTTCAGCTCGGCCACCGGGATCAACAACCTCGGCCAGGTAATCGGGGAGTCCTTCACCGCGAGCGGCTCGGCCCATGCGTTCCGGTGGACCCGGTCCGGGGGGATGCGGGACCTCGGGCACGTTCCGCGGCGGCGAACGCTAGCTCCGCCGCGGCCATCAACGACCTCGGCCAGGTCGCCGGCTTCTCGGACACCGCGACTGGCGACGTTCGCGCCTTCCGGTGGACGCCCGACTGGGGGGATGCGAAACCTCGGCACCCTGGGCGGCGACAGCCAAGCCGTCGCCATCAATGACCTCGGCCAGGTCGGCGGCCGTGCCGACACCGCGAACGGCGATCGCCACGCGTTCCGGTGGACGCCGACCGGGGGGATGCGGGACCTCGGCACCCTCGGCGGCACCGACAGCTCCGTGACCGCCATCAACGATCTCGGTCAGCTGACCGGCTCGTCGAGCACACGGGCCGGCGAGGAGCACGCCTTCCGGTGGACCCGCACCGGGGGGATGCGGGACCTCGGCACCCTCGGCGGCGACGAGAGCACGGCGATCGACATCAACGAACTCGGTCAGGTGACGGGCTCGTCCACCACGGCGAACGGCGAAAATCACGCGTTCCGGTGGACGCCGACCGGGGGGATGCGGGATCTCGGCAGCCTCGGCGGCACCTTCAGCTCCGCGACCGCCATCAACAACGTCGGTCAGGTGACCGGCTTCCTGGTCACGGCGCGCGCCCAGCAGTACGCGTTCCGGTGGACCCGCACGGCGGGGATGCGCAACCTGGGCCACCTCGGCGGCAAGTTCAGCAGCGGCGTCGGCATCAACGACAACGGCGAGGTGGCCTGCGACTCCGTCACCACGAAAGGTCGGTCGCACGCATGCAGCTGGACCCGATCTGCCGGCCTGCGCGACCTCGGCACTCTCGGCGGATCCGAAAGCCAGGCCGCCGGCATCAACGAGCAAGGCCAGGTGGCCGGGGATTCGACCACCGCAAGAGGCGAGAACCACGCGACCCTGTGGCTGCCCTGAGGCGCACGGTGCGCCTGTGACTCATAACGGTTTCCGCGCCGATCCTGCTGTCCTGTCGGGTTTGTAGCCGACGTTGGGCGGATGTCCGGGCTGCTCGTCGGCCGTTCCGCCGTTGTCCACACCAGGGCTCGCGCATTCGCTAAAACCACGTACTCTTTGGGCCGCCATTACCGGCCGTAGAGCGAGGAACGCCATGGGCACAGGGTCTGGAGCTGGGGTGAGACGGGTCGCGGACGGGCGCGGACGCGACCCCGTTGGCTAGCGCGCTGGAGCTCATCGAGTCCGACGTACGAGAGCTGGTACGGCGTCGAGGGCTCGACCCGATGAGTGATCCCGAGCGGGTCCGGTCGCTCGTCACCGAGGTGGTGAGCGAGTACGACGACCGGGCTCTCGGTTCGTCGCTGCCTCCGGTCGGCGATGCTCGGCAGGCGGCCCGGCTGGTGCTCGACGCCGTCGCCGGATTCGGCCCGCTGCAACGGTATTTCGACGATCCCGAGGTCGAGGAGATCTGGATCAACGAGCCGGGCAAGGTCTTCATCGCCCGCCGCGGGCACAGCGAGCTGACGACGACCATCCTCGGCGGCGGGCAGGTGCAGGATCTCGTCGAGCGCATGCTGCGGACCTCGGGACGCCGGGTCGACCTGTCCACGCCGTTCGTCGACGCGATGTTGCCGGACGGATCACGCCTGCACGTGGTCATTCCCGACGTGACCCGACGCCACATGGCCGTGAACATCCGGAAGTTCGTGCTCACCGCGCATTCCCTCGACGAGCTCGTCGGACTCGGCAGCCTGACCGCCGCCGCGGCCAGGTTTCTCGAGGCCGCTGTCGCGGCGGGTCTCAACATCATCGTGTCCGGCGGTACCCAGGCCGGGAAGACGACCCTGCTGAACTGCTTGTGTGCGGCGATTCCCGCGCGGGAACGGGTCGTGACCTGCGAGGAGGTCTTCGAGCTCCGCATCCCGCTGCCCGACGTCGTGTCGATGCAGACCAGGCAGGCCAATCTCGAGGGCACCGGGGAGATCCAGCTGCGGCGGCTGGTGAAGGAAGCGCTGCGGATGCGTCCCTCCCGGATCATCGTCGGCGAGGTCCGCCAGGAGGAGTGCCTCGACCTGCTGATCTCCCTCAACTCCGGGCTGCCCGGCATGTGTTCGATCCATGCCAACTCCGCCCGTGAGGCGGTCGCCAAGATGTGCACGCTTCCGTTGCTCGCCGGCGAAAACGTCGGGCACAGCTTCGTCGTACCGACGGTCGCGAGCAGCGTCGACCTCGTCGTACACACCGACACCGACCACGTCCGGCCATCGTCGGGTGCGCGAGATCGTCGGGATACCCGGCCGGGTCGAGGGCGACGTGATCGAAACCGCGGACATCTTCACGACCCGCGGCGATCGACTGGTGCGCGCCGAGGGCTTCCCGCCGCACCCGGACCGCTTCGCGCGGCTCGGGATCGATCTCGCGGCGCTGCTTTCCGGGACATCGTCGAGTCGGGGCGCGGCGAGCCTCTCCGGCGCGGAGCCTGACATGGGGGCGCTGCTGGGGCTGGTCTTCGGAATCGGTCTGCTGATGATCTGGCGAGGCGTCTCGTCCCGACCGTCCGTGCGCCCGGCGAGCGCCGGTTCGTGGTCGAGACGGCGCACCGAGCTCCTGCAGCAGGCCGGCGTCGACGGGGTGACGTCGACGCAGCTGGTCCTGATCCAGCTCGCCAGTTCGCTGGTCGTGCTCGTCGTCATCGTGCTGGCGACGAGCAGCGTCGCCATCGCCGTCTGCTTCGCGGTCATGGGGTTCTTCGGGCCGCTCGCCCTCGTACGCCGGCTGCGGTCGAAGCGCAGCGTGGAGCTCCGGGAGGTGTGGCCCGAGGTCGTCGACAACCTCGCCTCCGGCGTACGCGCCGGCCTCGCGCTGCCCGAGGCCCTGTCGTCGTTGGGCAGTCGTGGGCCGGAGCAGCTGCGCGCACCGTTCCGTCGCTTCGGCGCCGACTACCGGGCCAGCGGCCGCTTCATGGAGTGCCTGGATCGGCTGAAGGATGCGCTGGCCGATCCGGTCGGCGACCGCATCTGCGAGACGCTGCGGGTGGCCCGCGAGGTCGGCGGCACCGATCTCGGACAGGTCCTGCGCACGCTCTCCGCGTTTCTCCGCGAGGACGCCCGCACCCGCGCCGAGCTGGAGACCCGGCAGGGTTGGACGATCAACGCGGCGCGGCTGGCGGTCGCCGCGCCGTGGCTGGTGCTGCTGCTGCTCGCCACCCAGTCGACGACGCTGGCGGCGTACGACACTCCGACCGGTGCGCTGGTGCTCGCTGCCGGCGGCGCCGTATGTGTCATCGCCTACCGGATCATGGTTCGCATCGGTCGGCTGCCGCAAGAGCGGCGGGTGCTGCGATGAGTCCGGTGCTCGCCGGCGCGCTCCTCGGCCTGCTCGCGGCCGGCGGACTGCTGATGGCGGTGTCCGCGTCGCCGCCGGCCCGGCCCATCCGGCTTGCCGACCGGCTCTCGCCCTACCTGCGGGACAGCCCGCCGCCGTCGCGGCTCCTCACCGGTGACGGCCGGCCGACCGTCGGCCTACTCGAACCGCTGCGCCGCCTGCTCGCCCCGGTGCTCGCCGACGCGACCCGGGTCGTCGACCGGCTGGTGGGCGGCCGCGGATCGGTACGTCGTCGGCTCGGCGTGCTGGACCGGTCGGCGAGCGTCGAGGACTTCCGCATCGAGCAGGTCCTGTGGGGTGCGGTCGGTCTCGCTGCCGGGGTGCTGGTCTCGGCGTCGTTCTCCGTGAGCAGCGGTCGGATCAATCTGGTGTCGAGCCTGCTGTTCTGCCTCGGCGGCGTGGTGGCCGGCGTACTGGCACGGGACTGGTGGCTCACCGCGCAGGTGCGCCGGCACGAGGAGGCCGTGCTCGCCGAGTTCCCCGTCGTGGCGGAGTTGTTGGCGCTGGCCGTGACCGCCGGAGAGGGGCCGACCGGCGCGATCGAGCGGGTCTGCCGGCTCACCGGTGGCGAGTTGGCTCGCGAGCTCGGCGACGCTCTGGCGCGCGCCCGGGCCGGTGCGCCGCTCGTACAGGCCCTGCAGGAGCTCGCCGATCGCACCAGGCTCGACTCCCTGTCGCGGTTCGTCGACGGGCTGATCGTGGCGATCGAGCGTGGCACGCCGTTGGCGGACGTGTTGCGTGCGCAGGCCGCCGACGTCCGCGAGGCCGGCAAGCGGGCGTTGCTCGAGGCCGGCGGAAAGAAGGAGATCGGCATGATGGTGCCGGTCGTCTTCTTGATTCTTCCCGTCACCGTGCTTTTCGCCCTCTATCCGGGATTCATCAGCATCGTCGCGCTCGCGCATTAGCCGTGCGCGCTGGGAAAGGAGACACCATGCGACCGGAGATGGTCCTGTGGTCGATACGCATGTGGGCAGCCGGTGTGTTCGACACCGTACGCCGGGACGACGGCGAGCGCGGCGACGTACCAGGCTGGGTCATGGTGACCCTGATGTCGGCGATTCTCGTCGTCGCGATCCTGGTGCCGTTCCGCGACGCGGTGATCCCCGCGGTCAAAGGCGCGATCCAGAACGTCATCGACGCCGGAAAGTAACTTGCCGGTGCGCCGTCCGGCCGGTGACGGCGGAGCCGCGGTCGTCGAGTTCCTCATGGTCTCGGTGCTGCTGATCGCGCTGCTGATGGCCGTGGTGCAGGTAGGGCTGTATCTGCACGTCCGCAACGTGGTCGCCGCGAGTGCCGCGGAGGGTGCCCGCTACGGCGCCGATTTCGGCCGCAACCCGGCCGTCGCCGGGCCGAAGGCCGACGAGGTGATCGGCCAGGCGCTCTCGTCCCACACCGCCGACGGGATCGCCTGCACCGGACAGCCTGCGGGTGGCGCCGGTGGATCGGTGCTGGTCACGGTCCGGTGTCGCGGCAGCGTGCCGTTGGTCTTCTCCTGGCTGGGCAGCCTGCCCGGTCTGGACGTGACGGCACGGGCACTGAAGGAGGGCCCGTGAGCCGGCTGTGGGCGCGGATCCGGGCTCGACTGGCGGACCAGTCCGGCAACGCGATGATCGAGTTCGTGTTCCTCGGGATCATTCTGCTGATCCCGCTGATCTATCTCGTGCTCGCCGCGTCCTACGTGCAGCGCAACATCTACGGCGTCACCCAGGCCGCCCGCGAGGCCGGCCGCGCCTATGCGACGGCCGACGACTCCGGGTCCGGCCTGGACCGGGCCGAATACGCCGCGCAGCTTGCGATGCAGGATCAGCGGACGGCCACGGACCTCACCCTCGGCTGGGCGCCGACGGGCGGCGGCTGCGACCACGCCAGCACTGTGCCGCCACCGCTGACGCCCGGCGCGGTCTTCGCGGTCTGCGTGACGAGACACATCACGATTCCCGGGGTGCCGAGCTTCGTCGGTGCGCGGCACAACACCGTGACCGGCCGATTCGTCGTCCATGTCGACGACTTCCGCTCCGGGTCGGGGTCGCCGTGAGGGTCTTCCGCCGGCTGCCCCGTGGTGACCGGGGATCGATGATCCCCATGATCATTCTGTGCTTCACCGTCGCCGGCCTGATCATCACCGGCAGCATCGCCGCCGGCGGTGCCTTTCTCGCCCAGCGCGACCTCGAGTCGGTGTGCGACGGGGCGGCGATCGCCGGCGCGCAGGCGCTCGACCGAGCGGCGTATTACGGCTCGGGCGTGTCCGGCGGCGCCTACCCGCTCGGCGACGTGCAGTCCAAGGTCGATGACTACGTCGGCCGGGACGGCGGGGGCGTGGCGGCCGGAGCGAGCACCGACGGTCGCTCGGTGCGAGTCACCTGCCGGGAGACGGTGCACATCCCATTCGGTGGCGTGTTCGGATACGGCGACGGCCTCGACCGCCAGGCGTCCGCCGACGCCCGGCCGATTCAGGCGCCAGGGGGCTGAACCGGCGCGGAAATGCGTTCGCGGTGCGTGGACCGCCGCAGTACCGTCTGCTCCCGCCTGAAGCTGAGGAGCCGCATGGCATCTACCGTCCACAACATCGTCTTCGACAGCGCGGATCCATACGCGCTGGCACAGTTCTGGAGCAAGGTCACCGGTCAGCCGCTGGCCGCTGACGACTTTCCCGGTGATCCGGAGGCGTCGATCGCCCAACCCGGCGGGGCGACACTCTTCTTCTGCGCGGTTCCCGAGCCCAAGGTGGTGAAGAACCGCGTCCACGTGTGCCTGCGGCCGGAGGGCTCACCCGCCGCGGAGGCCGAACGGCTGCTCGGTCTCGGCGCGTCACTCGTCGATGATCGGCGTACGCCGGAAGGGGGCTGGGTGGTGCTCGCTGATCCGGAGGCCAACGAGTTCTGCGTTCTCCGTGGGAAGGCCACCCACTAGCGACGCGTAACAAGTTCTGCGTCGCCTGACGGGCCTCACAAATTTCTCGCCGCGGACCGATGAGTGCGCCGCCGTGGGTGCGTTACATGGGTGTTCGCCGCGCAACGGGCGCGGCATCCGCACCGAACGGAGCCTGCTATGACCGCCACGATCGCGAACATGTCCGTCTCACTGGACGGGTACGTCAACCATCCCACCGACGGCGTCACCAGCCTGTTCGAGTGGTACTCCGCCGGCGGCGACGTCGAGCTGGAGATCGACCCGCGGTACAGCTTCCAGCTCGACGAGAACAGCGCGAAGCTGCTGGACGAGGCCGTCGGCGGGATCGGCGCGCTCGTGGCAGGCCGCCGACTCTTCGACGAGGCAAACGGTTGGGGCGGGCAGCACCCGGTGGGCTCGCCCGTCGTGGTACTGACGCACGAGCCGCCGACAGACTGGCCGGACGACACCTCGATCGAGTTCGTCACCGAGGGCATCGAGGCCGCGATCGCGCGGGCGAAGGAGATCGCCGGCGGCAAGGACGTCGCGCTGGCCAGCCCGACGATCACGCAGCAGGCGCTGGCCGCCGGGCTGCTGGACGTGATCGCGGTCGACCTGGTGCCGGTGTTCCTGGGCGCCGGCGTGCGCTGGTTCGACAACCTCGGCACCGACCCGATCCGGCTCGGCAACCCGCAGGTGGTTCCGGGCAACCGGGTCACCCACCTGCGCTACCCGGTGCTGTCGACGTCGACGACCACCGGCGCGTGACCGGATGACGAACGGCGATCTGGTCGCTCACGCGCGGAGTCTCCTCGACGCGAACCGCTACCTGATCCTGGGCACGGCAGACGCGGACGGGTGTCCGTGGACCTCTCCGGTCTACTTCACCTCGCGCCGAGGTGCGGGACTTCTACTGGGTCTCCATGACCGACGCCCGGCATTCACGCAATCTCGCCGGGCGCCCGGAGGTCAGCCTCGTCGTCTTCGACTCCACGGTCGCGCCGTACCACGGCCGGGCCGTGTATGCGGTCGGCGAGGCCGGCGAGCTGTCCGGCGACGACGTGGCCAGGGGCCTCGAGGTATATCCCGGGCCAAGCGATCGGGGCGGGGCACCCATCGCCCTTGACGAGGTGACGGGATCGTCTCCGTATCGCCTCTACCGGGCGACGGTCTCCGACCTGTGGGTGCTGTGCCCACGCGAGCCCGGGCAACCGTGCCCACTCCACGGTCTCAACCAGGACCACCGGGCCCGCGTCGAGTAATGCTGCGGTGCCGGGCGGCTGAGCCGGAACGGCTGCCTACCATGTGGTCGTCCTATTCGAGGCGGACCGTGAGACTGGAGGAGCCGTGCCATCCCCTTACGTCGGCGCGGACGGGCACGTTCTCGCGGGTGTTCTTGCGGTCTTCCAGACGCCGTTCGACGCCGACGGGCGGATCGATCGACAGACGCTGGAGGCCGAGGTCGAGTGGCTGTTCGCCAACGGCGCCGACGGTCTGGTGTTCGCGATGGTGTCGGAGGTTCCCCGCCTGGCCTCCGACGAACGCGACGAGGTGGCGACGTCGGTCTGCGAACTCGCCGCCGGGCGTGGGCCGACGGTGATCAGCGTCGGCGCGGAGTCGACCGCGGTGGCGATTCGACATGCCAGGCACGCCGAGGCCGTCGGCGCCAGCGCCGTCATGGCCACTCCGCCCGGGCTCTACCGCGTCGGGGACGACGACTTGCTGCGGTATTTCCTCGACATCGCCGGCAGCGTGGCGATCCCGCTCGTCGTCCAGGACGCGAGCGGATACCTCGGCGCCCCACTGTCGATCGAACTCCAGGCCAGGCTGCAGTCCGAGTTGGGGGAGCGGGTGATGTTCAAGCCCGAGGCCAGGCCGATCGGACCACGGCTGAGCAGGCTGCTCGAGTCGACCGAGGGCAGGGCCCGGGCGTTCGACGGGACCGGTGGGCTGCACCTGATCGACAACTTCCGCCGCGGCGTCGTCGGCACCATGCCGGCCGGTGATCTCGTCTGGGCGCTGTCTGCGCTGTGGGCGGCCCTGACCGCCAGTGACTACCCGAGGGCCTACCGCATCGCCGGCCCGTTGGCGCTGATGGTCTCGATGCAGACGAGCCTCGACGCGTTCGTGGCGATCGAGAAGCATCTGCTCGTACACCAGGGCGTCTTTTCGACCGCGGCGATGCGCGGCCCGGTCGGAGCCGGCCTGGATCGCCAGACGCTCGACGAGGTCGAGCGACTGTTTCGATCTGCTGCGGTCAGCGGTCGACGGCGGCTGAGCGGCTCGGCGTACGTCGGCGCGGGGTCGGCTCAGGGTTCGATGACAATCTTGTGGACGGTGCGATCGGATCGCAGCGCCTCGAGCGCGTCGGCGTAGTCGTCGAGCTTGAACCGGTGGGTGATCAGCCCATCGGTCCGGACGCGACCGGTCCGAAACGCTGCGATGGCGGCGGGAAAGGAGTTGATCTCGGCGAAGGAGCCCTTGATCGTGATCTCGCGGCGGAAGACGTCGTAGGGGTGGACGGTCACAACGTCGTCCGGCGCCGTGACGCCGTAGAACATGACTGTGCCGCCGTTGCGGGTCAGCGGTACGCATTGCTCTGAGACCGCCGCCGATCCGGTGGCGTCGATGACGACGTCGTACCCACCGGAACGCTCCTTCAGCCGCTCGGCGTCGCCGGCGAGGTCGGCGCGGTCCATGAGGAAGACCTCGTCGATTCCGAGGGCCGTAGCTCGGTCGAGCTTGAAGGACGAGGAGCCGGCAACGGTGACGCTGGACGCCCCACCGCGGGCGAGAAGCTGCGACAGCAGCAGCCCCATCGGGCCGGCTCCGAACACGAGCGCGGTGCTTCCCGGCCGGGCCTGCAGGGTCTCCAAGCCATGCATCGCACACGACGCGGGTTCGGTGAAGACGGCGGTGTCCGAGTCGATGCCCTCGACCGAGAACACCAGGTCGGCCGGCGCGGTGATGTATTCAGCGAAAGAGCCCGGCCAGTTGGTGCCCATGCCTTTGAGGTTGGCGCAGAGGATGGGGCGGCCTGACCGGCAGTAGTCGCAGTGTCCGCAGGCGATGTTCGGATTGACCGAGACCTGCTCACCGAGCCGGAATCCGTCGGTGCCCTCGCCGAGCGCGTCGACCGGTCCGACGAGCTCATGGCCCGGAATGAGGGGAAACTCGGCGAAGAAGTTGCCCTCGTGGATATGCAGATCGGTGCCGCAGATGCCGGTCTGGGCGACCCGTACCCGCACCTCGCCAGGCTTGGGTTCGGGGGTCGGGACGTCCCGGATCGAGAAGGTACGGGGTGCGTCGTAGACGACGGCCTTCATGCCATCCCCTTCCGGATCGGCTGCGATCCGGACGATACATCCGGGCCGGCCGGGTAGCTGCGCGCAGGATCAGCGCGTGTAGAGGGTGACACCCCGTTCGATGAGCAGCTGGCGATACCGCGACTGCTCCTGCCCGGCCACGATCGTTTCGACAAGGTAGGGCCGATCCGTATGGGTTCTCAGCGCGCCATCAATCGCGCTCGTCGATGCCCTCCCCATGGCCGGATGCCACCTGGGCGACGAACACGCGTACGGGCCAGCCCAGGTCACCGGGTCGCTGCCGCCATGCCCGCGAAAGCCCGACTACTTGGCTTTCCGAAGCTACAGCCGCGACCGCACGCTGATCCGTGTCGTCGAGTGGAATCACCGCTGAAGATAATCAGCTCTGGCTCGCCACGGGCGAGGAAGTCCATCAACTGAGACGTCGGGTCCCAGTTCGATGGTGGTTGCTCGTCCTCCAACCCGTATCGCATGCCTCGAGAAATCCACTGTCCGCGCCATTCCGAATAGCTGATTCCCTCACTGTCGTCGTGGAATCCGAACTGGAACAGACAACATGGGCAGAACTCGTACGAGGGAACTCCAGTCCAGAGCTCGACCGTGGCTCGTCAAATTGATCTGGCGACCCGCAGATCGGGCAGATCCACGATTGGATCTTTTCGATCGCTCCGGCATTCATGCCTACCTCCACTCCACGATGTCGCCGGCTTGCCTTTCCCAGTAACCTTCTCGCATCTGGCCGGTAATACGTCACGATCGACCCGTCGGTATTGATGACAAGAAATCTGTCTGTTGACTCGTCGTAGATCCTTGATTCGCGGCACCTGGTTCTTGATGTGGACCTTGGCGGGATATCGACCTCTGATAGCGTCGACGTAGAACTGCGTAGCCTGATCGACATAATCGCTCTGGCGTTCGGACTCCCGGAAGATCGCCAGCATGTCGCTCGACGTGGGGGGTAAGTGTCCGTGGATTGCTCCAACCCCGAGGCGGCAGGCATCTGGTTCGGTGACAGCTCCCAAGGCTCTCCCTTGACGTGCGGCGCCCGCAAGGCCTCGGCTAGCGGAACGGACTCAGCACGCGACGCTACCGTGCCTGGTCGCATCGCGGCGGTATCGATCGCGCCGGCCTCGGCTGCCTCCCCACCGCGTGCGGCGACGCCTTCGCCTCCGGCCGCGAGGGCTCCGACGTTCGCAAGAGTGTGTCCGAACGCCCGGCCGGGCTCCTTCGACCACTCGTCGGCGTCGACGAAGGAGCGTCCGAAGCCGACCCAGGCCTGCTGCATCGCGTAGGGGTGTGCGACATCCGTGAGCGTGGACATGCCTTGCCAAGACCCCGCGAACTGGTGCGGGTCCGTGACGGCGGCGCCGGTAAGCGACCACAGGCCCTTGCCCATGTCGAGCAGCCCGTCGCCGACGCCTTCGGCCACGTGCGCGGCGCCGTGAAGGGCGTCACCGATGCCGTGGGTGAACCGGTGCCAGATGCTTGGCCTCGTCGGTGCGTGACGTTCGGCGTCGGCGAGCGCCGCCTGGGTGAGTCGCGCGGCGATGTCGACCGAGGCATGGGCGTCGGCGAGCAATCGCGCCGCGCCGCCGCGATCCGCATCGCCAGGGTCGTCCGGCGGCGGTCGGGCGACATCGACGGCGATCCGCGTGTGGCTCGCGGAACTGGCGCGTTCCGACGCCGTCTCGGCGGCTTGGTAGGCGGTCACCCGACCGTGCCAGGCCACTGACAGCTGCTCCGCGTCCTGGTAGCGCACCACGGCACGGGCCGCGGTCGTTTGCGCCTCACGCAGGACGTCCGCGTAGCGAAGCACGGCCAGCTTGGCCTGGCCGAACGCCTCCGCCGGCGTCGTCGTATCGGCCTGGCTGCCGGTGGGCGACGGCCCGGAAGGCGTCACCGGCCGCGCCCATCCACTCGCCGGATCCGATGGCGCGGAGGTTCCCCGCCGCCTCCGTCATGCCGAGCGCGAAGGCACCGAGAGCCGCGGCCAGGACCTCGAGCTGGTCCGGATCGCCGGGTACGAGCGCACGCGGGTCGGCGACGCGTGAAAGCTCAGCGCTCAACGAGGCCGGCTTTCGCGACCCTCGCGTCGACCCGGCGGTAGGCGCCGCTCGCGACGCCGACCGCCTCGGCGAGGTGGCGGGTGTCGCTGACGAGACACCCACACCCGTACGACCAGCGGTCCAGGAACGACCCGATCGCCGCGGTGACCGATGGTCGACCCGCGCCGGCTGCGAAGGACATGAGCCGACCCTGGTGCCGGGCCACGTCCTCCGCGACGTCGACGCTCCTGGTGAGGTCGCGGGCGACGGCCTGCAGGGCCACCGGGTCGACTTCGATGAATGGCATCCGCAACCTCCCGACTTTCGGACTCGACCTGACGACGTGGTTCGTCGTTTCTAGTCGTTCCGCGGCGGGTGCTGCTGGTGTTGTCCACAGGCTGCAACGGTCGAGCTGCGAGCCTTCCAGCGTCGATGCGGTCCACTGTGGACCGCGCTGTGTCAAGCCTGGTGCCGGCAGCACGTCCGTGGCACTGTGACCGCGTGATCACGACGCTGAACTCGACGGCAGCTGCACTACTCGGAATGCTGCACGACCGGCCGATGACCGGCGGCGAACTCGTCGCCGCTGCGGACGACCGGTTCGGCGCCTTCTGGAACGTCACGCGCAGTCAGGTCTACCGCGAGCTTCCCGCTCTTGCATCGTCCGGCCTGGTCAAGCTCGGCAAGGCAGGCGCGCGCGCCGCCCAGACCTACTCGATCACTCCGGCGGGTCGCAAGGCCTTTGCGACCTGGCTGGCCGAACCGGCCGGACCCGACCACTCGCGCAATCCACTGCTTCTGCGGCTCGGCTTCGGCGCGCAACACAGCCGTTCGCAGCTGCGTCGCCTGGTCGCCGACGCACGGTCGGAGCACGAGGCGGCACTCGCCGCGCACCGCGACCGACTCCTCGAGCTCCGCCGGGACGGTGCGGACGACTACCTGGTCGCCACGACCGAGTTCGGCGTCGCGTACGAGAAGGCGTTGCTCAAATGGCTGGCTGCTCTTCCACACGCCTGACCGCCCCTCGTCTCCGGCCTCCGGCGCCACCCTTGCCGTACCCTGGACGGTTGTGACCGCCCCCGACTTCCCGTCCACCCTCAAGGACCTGTCCACGACCCTCTCGTCGATCGAGACGGTCCTCGACATCCCTGCGATGCGCCGAGAGGCCACCGAGCTGGAGGAGCAGGCCGGTCGCCCGGACCTGTGGGAGGACACCGAGCGCGCGCAGCGGCTCACCACCCGGCTGGCCATGGTCAACAACGACATCAAGCGGGTGGCAGACCTGCGCCGCCGGGTCGACGACCTCGCCGTACTGCATGAGCTCGCCGAGGCCGAGAATGACCAGGCCACCCGCACCGAGGTCGAGGGCGAGCTGGCGAGCGTCCGCCAGCTGATCGACGAGTTCGAGGTCCGCACCCTGCTCTCCGGGGAGTACGACGCCCGCCAGGCGGTCGTCACGGTCAAGTCCGAGGCCGGCGGTGTGGACGCCGCCGACTGGGCCCAGATGCTGCTGCGGATGTATCTGCGATGGGCAGAGCGCCACGGCTATCCCACCGAGGTCTACGACACGTCGTACGCCGAGGAGGCCGGCATCAAGTCGGCGACCTTCACGGTCAAGACCCCCTACGCCTACGGCACCCTGGCCGGCGAGCACGGCACCCACCGGTTGGTCCGGATCAGCCCCTTCGACAACCAGAACCGGCGCCAGACGTCGTTCGCCGGCGTCGACGTGGTTCCGGTGGTCGAGTCGACCGACGAGATCGAGATCGACGAGAGCGAGATCCGGGTCGACGTCTACCGGTCGTCCGGGCCGGGCGGGCAGGGCGTCAACACCACCGACTCCGCGGTCCGGATCACCCACCTGCCGACGGGCATCGTCGTCTCCTGCCAGAACGAGCGCTCGCAGCTGCAGAACCGGGCCAGCGCCATGGGCGTGCTCCAGTCCAAGCTGCTGGAACGTCGCCGGCTCGAGGATGCGGCCAGGATGGATGAACTACGCGGTGACGCCGGAAATAGCTGGGGTAATCAGATCCGCAGTTATGTGCTGCATCCCTACCAAATGGTGAAAGATCTGCGCACTGAGGTGGAGACCGGAAATACCACCGGAGTTCTCGACGGCGAAATCGATAGCTTCATCGAAGCGGAGATTCGCTGGCGGCGTCAACAGGAAGTCAGCGCCTAGAACTTCCGGTTAGGCGACCCGTACGTAGTAGGCCAGCAGGCAGGCTATTGCCGCCAGCGCCGCCAGGACGGGCACAAGGAGAGCCTGCCAGTCGGGGCTGTGGTGGTGCAGGTCACTGCGCATTTGCCGACAGACGGGGCATCTGGCATCCACGACCCGCCCTGAGCAGGACGCACATACCAGCTGTTCGCAGCACATCAGAACCCCCTTCTGGCCCAACCTTCGAGCTCGTGATCCGCACACCCGAGAGCCGAACAGGCGCATATCACATTCAACGGTAGACTCGCCCTCCGTGATCCGCCTCAAGAACGTGACCAAGCTCTATCCGGCCAGTAAGCGGCCGGCGCTCGACGATGTCGGTGTCGAGGTCGAGAAGGGGGAGTTCGTCTTCCTCATCGGACCCTCCGGTTCCGGCAAGTCGACCCTCCTCCGACTCCTCCTCAAGGAGGAGGACCCTACTCGCGGTTCGGTGAATGTCGCGGGTAAAGAGCTGACCAAGCTCTCCCGGTGGAAGGTACCGGCGCTGCGCCGCACGATCGGCTGCGTCTTCCAGGACTTCCGTCTGCTGCCCAACCGGACGGTCTCGCAGAACATCGGGTTCGCCCTCGAGGTGATCGGAAAGCCTCGCCGGACGATCAAGAAGGTCGTTCCCGAGGTCATCGAGATGGTCGGGCTCGAGGGGAAGGCCAACCGGCTCCCCAATGAGCTGTCGGGCGGTGAGCAGCAGCGCGTGGCGATCGCCCGCGCCTTCGTCAACCGGCCGCTGGTCCTGCTCGCCGACGAGCCGACCGGCAACCTCGACCCCGACACGAGCCAGGACATCATGCTGTTGCTGGAGCGGATCAACCGCATCGGCACGACCGTCCTCATGGCTACCCACGACAACAACATCGTCGACGCCATGCGTCGTCGTGTCGTCGAACTGAACATGGGTCGGTTGGTTCGTGACCAGGCCCGCGGCGTCTACGGCGTCGGCCGGTGACCGGCTCGATCGTCCTGTCCGTGATGCCGGTGGCCACGGCCCCGACCGTTTAGGAATCCCATGCGTGCAAGTTTTGTCCTCTCCGAGGTGCGGACCGGCCTTCGCCGTAACGTCACCATGACGATCGCGATGATCCTGACCACCGCGATTTCGCTGGGATTGCTCGGTGCCGGGCTTCTCATCGCCCGCGAGATCAACCAGATGAAGGCGCTGTACTACAACAAGATCGAGGTGTCGGTCTTTCTGAAGGACAGCTCCACGAAGGCGCAGCGCGCGTCTCTCGAGACGGAGCTCAAGCAGTCACCTGAGGTGTCGAGCTTCATCTACGAGAACAAAGCCCAGGCATACCAGCGCTTCAAGAAGCTCTTCAGCCAGCAGCAGAGCCTGGTCAGCGGTACGCCGCCGAGCTACCTGCCGGCGTCATTCCGGGTGAAGCTGAAGAATCCGGAGCGCTATCCGATCGTCGCGAAGGAGTTCACCGGCAAGCCGGGCGTCGATTCGGTCCAGGACCAGGGGCAGGTGCTCAACAGGCTCTTCTCCTTGCTCAACGGCCTGCGTAACGCGACGATCACCATCGCCGTCGTACAAGCACTCGCCGCGTTACTCCTGATCTCCAACACCATCCAGATGGCGGCGTTCAGTCGACGAACCGAAACCGGGATCATGCGACTGGTGGGCGCATCCCGGTGGTACACGCAATTACCATTCATCGTCGAGGCGGCGTTCGCCGGGTTGATCGGCGCGATCCTCGCGGTCGGCGGACTCGGACTGGCCAAGACGCTCTTCGTCGACAAGACGCTGAGCGGCGTCATCAAGTCCGGGATCCTGCGCCCCATCGACTGGGGATCGATCCTCGTGATCAGCCCGGTGCTCGCCGCAGTGGGAGTGCTGCTGGCCGGCATCGCAGCATATTTCACGCTGCGGCTCTACGTACGGTCGTAGGATCGTCGTCGTGTCCAAAGAGACCGGCCGAAAGCTGATCGCACAGAACCGCAAGGCGCGCCACGACTACACCGTCCTCGACACCTACGAGGCGGGGCTCGTGCTCACCGGCACCGAGGTGAAGTCGTTGCGGGCCGGTCGCGCGTCGCTCGTCGACGGCTTCGCGTCGATCAGCGACGGCGAGGTGTGGCTGCACAACGTGCACATCCCCGAATACACCGAGGGCTCGTGGACCAACCACGAGCCGCGCCGGGTGCGCAAGCTGCTGATGCACCGCGAGGAGATCTCCCGACTCATCGGCAAGACGCAGGAGTCGGGTCTGACGCTGGTGCCGCTCGCCCTCTACTTCCGCGACGGCAAGGCGAAGGTCGAGCTGGCGCTGGCTCGAGGCAAGCGGGCCTACGACAAGCGGCGGGCGCTCGCCGAGCGCGACGCGCGACGCGAGGTGGAACGGGCTTTCGGCCGCCGCGGCTGACCTGTGGACAACCGTTTTCTGGTCGGCGGGTTGGGTCCATAATCGAACACATGTTCGATGATGATGGTGAGTCGGTGGGCGGGTCGTCGTCGGTGGCGGCGCTGCTCGCCGGGTTCGCCGGCGGCCCGCCGGGGCCGGCGGCGATGGGCTGGCTGGCCGCGGTCGACGCGGCGGTGCTGCCGGCCGGGGTGCGGGTGGATCTGCTGGCGGCGTGGGAGGCGCAGGCGGCGTGGGTGGCCGCGCTGCCAGTACCGGGTGCTGGCCGCCCTGGACGCCCCGGACGGCCCACCCGGCCCCGGCGAGGAGGACTGGGCGCGCGAGGAGGTGGCGGCGGCGCTGCACCTGTCCGCGGTCACCGCGGACCGCCGGCTGCAGGTCGCCCGCGGGTTACGGGACCGGCTCCCACGGACCCGGGCGGCGCTCGCGGCCGGGCGGATCGACGTGCGGAAGGCGACCGCGATCGCGGAGGCCACCGAACCGCTGACCGCCGAGCAGGCCGGCCGGGTGGAGACCGCGGTGCTGCCGAAGGCGGCGGCCCAGACCCTGGCCGAGCTGACCCGCGCGGTGCGCCGCGCGGTGCTGGCCGCCGACCCCGCCGCCGCCGAGGTCCGGCACGAGCGGGCCCGGGCCGGCCGGTGGGTGCGGCTGACCCCGGCCGAGGACGGCATGGCCGACCTGTTCGCCCACCTGCCCGCCGACGACGCCACCCGGATCATGACCGCCATCGAGCAGCTCGCCCACCCCCGCCGGCCCGGCGATCACCGCGGCATCGACGCCCGCCGCGCCGACGCCCTCCGCGACCTCACCCTCGGCGACGCCCGCCAGCGCCGGACCGAGCCCGGGCCCGTGCTCGTCACCGTCGCCGCCACCACCCTGGCCGGGATGCGACGACCAGCCCGGCGAACTCGCCGGGTACGGGCCGGTCACCGCCGCCGTCGCCCGCCGCCTCGCCGCGCACGGCACCTGGCGGCGGCTGCTCACCGACCCCACCACGGTCGGCTGCTGGACTACGGCACCCGCACCTACCGGCCCCCCGCCGACCTCACCCGCTACCTGCACGCCCGCGACCGGGTCTGCGGCTTCCCCGGCTGCAACATCGCCGCCCACCGCTGCGACCTCGACCACACCACCCCCTACCCGGCCGGACCCACCAACCCCGCCAACATGGGCGCCCTCTGCCGCCGCCACCACCGCGCCAAACACCACGCCCGCTGGCACCTCACCCGCACCCCCGACGGCACCCCCACCTGGACCAGCCCCACCGGCAAGACCTACCGCGTACTGCCCCCGCGCTACGACTGAGGCCCATGACAGGGTCGAGGTGATCGCACGCGGACGGCAAGATCGTGCTCGAGGTCTGACCTGTGTCGCGGGCGACACGTCGACCCGCAAAGATGGCGATGTGCCCGTGCTGACCGATGACGACGTGCCGGCGTTCTGGCGGTCGCTGGGGCTGCCCGGCCTCATCGATATCCACGTGCACTTCCTTCCGCCACAGGTGATGGCCAAGGTGTGGGCCTACTTCGACGACGCCGAGCGGCATTACGGCGTCGCCTGGCCGGTCGAATACCGGGGCGACGACGACGACCGCCTGGCCCGGTTGCGAGCGTTGGGAGTGCGGGCCTTCCCGGCCCTGGCCTACGCGCACAAGCCGGGGATGGCGGCCTGGCTCAACGACTGGACGCGCGACTTCGCCCGCCGCACACCGGAGTGCGTGCCGTCGCTGACGATGTTCCCCGAGCCCGGCGTGCTCGACTACGTCCGCCGGGCTCTCGACGACGGCGCCCGGGTCGCGAAGGTCCACCTTCAGGTCGGCGGTTTCGATCCACGCGACCCACAGCTCGACCCGGTATGGGGGCTGCTCGCCGACGCCGGCATCCCGGTCGTCACGCACTGCGGAAGCGGCCCGCTACCGGGTCGGTTCACCGGCCGCGCGGCGATCGGCGAGGTGTTGCGCCTGCACCCGACGCTGCGCCTGGTCATCGCCCATTTCGGCATCCCCGAATACGCCGACTTCGTCGACCTCGCCGAGAGCTACCCCCGCGTGTTCCTCGACACGACGATGGCCTTCACCGATTTCATGCAGCAACGCGCGCCGGTACCGCCCGAGGTCGTGGTGCGGCTGCCCGCGCTGCAGGACCGCGTGGTGCTCGGCAGCGACTTCCCCAACATCCCCTATCCCTACGCCGAGCAGATCGACGCACTGGACCGGCTCGGGCTGGGCCAGGAGTGGCTGCGCGCCGTCCTGTGGGACAACGGTGCACGTCTGCTCGGCGTCGACGGCTGATCTACCGCCGACGGACCAGCCACGACGCCGCACCGATGAGCAGCACCCCGGCACCGCTGATCACGGCGACCGCGGGAAGGCTCACGGCGAGTACTGCGCACCCGAGCACACCGAGCACCGGCAGCCATCGCGGTGGCCGATGCTCGGCAGCGGACAGCGTCATCGCCGAGGCGTTCGCGATCCCGTAGTAGACCAGCACCCCGAAGGAGGAGAAGCCGATCGCGCCGCGTACGTCGATGGTGGCGACCAGCACGGCCACAACCACTCCGACTGCGAGCTCCGCCCTGTGCGGTACGCCGAATCGTGGATGCACCGCGTCGAGGACGCGCGGCAGGTGTCCGTCGCGCGACATCGCGAACACCGTGCGCGACACACCGAGCACCAGGGCGAGCAGCGATCCCACCGAGGCGACGGCGCCCCCGACTCGGACGACCGGGGCGAGCGCGTGCAGGCTCCCCGCTTCCGTCGCGACCACCAGCGGAGCACCGGCTCCGGCCAGCCCCGCAGCGCCGACGGCAAGCAATGCGGAGATCGCGACCACGGCATAGACCACCAGCGTGATGCCCAGCGCCACCGGGATGGCCCGCGGAATGGTGCGTTCCGGTTCGCGCACCTCCTCGCCGAGGGTCGCGATACGGGCGTAGCCGGCGAACGCGAAGAACAGCAGCCCCGCGGACTGCAGGATGCCGTGTGCACCGCCACCGGGAAAGGGCGACAGATGATCCGGTGTGGCCTTTCCGCCGCCGAGGCAGGCGACGACGACCACCGTGAGCGCCACCAACGTGAGGGCCACGATGACTCTGGTGAGCCAGGCGGACTTCTGTACGCCCACGTAGTTCACGGCCGTCACGGCGACGACCACCGCGACAGCGACGAGCCGCGAATGCGACGGGGCGATGTAACCGCCGAACGTCAACGCCATCGCGGCGCAGCTCGCCGTCTTCCCGACGACGAAGCCCCAGCCGGCCAGGTGTCCCCAGAAGTCGCCGAGCCGCCTCCGCCCATAGACATAGGTGCCGCCGGACTCCGGATACAGCGCCGCCAGTCGGGCGGAGGAGGTGGCGTTGCAGTAGGCCACGATCGCCGCCGCGGCGAGACCGATCAGCAGTCCGGAGCCCGCTGCCGCCGCGGCCGGTCCGTACGCCGCGAAGACGCCCGCACCGATCATCGCGCCGAGACCGATCACCACGGCGTCGAAGAGCCCCAGGCGGCGGGCGAGCCTCGTCGGGGTCGGTCGTCGTGAGGAAGTCACGATCGCGCCGAAGGGAGCGCGCTCAGCGGCGCCAGACCGGCGTCTTCGCGCCCGGGTCCGGCAGCGGGCGGGTCGACTCCCAGATCCGCCGCCACGACGCGGCCGGCGGGCCGGTGGGCAGCGCCAGCCGCCCGTCCGACGCGGCGCGCATCGCGCCCCACCACCCGAGGTCTTCCTCGGCCCACAGCTCGGTCACCGCCGACGACAGCCGTCCGCTGAAGACGGGCGCCGCCTCGCCCGCGTTGGGTGTGAGCGGCCGTCCGATGTGGACGGCGATCCGCGGGCGCCCCGGCCGCGGCCAGTTACGGCCGCGCGGCATCGCCGCATACGCGCCCCGGATCGCCACCGGCACCGCCGGAATGCTGTGCTGGCAGCACAATTGAGCCGTGCCGAGCCGGAACGAGCGCATCCAGCCGTCCTGCGAGCGGGTGCCTTCGGGGAAGAGCAGCACGCTCCAGCCGTCACCGATCAGTTGCGGCGCGAGGCTCTTCAGCCGCCGGCTGCCCATCCGCTCCACCGGGAACGCGTTGAAGACGAGCGCCGTCAGGCTGGCCCGCCACCGCGCGTCGAAGAAGTAGTCGGCGGCTGCGCCCACCGCCATCCGGCGGGTCAGCTGCGGCGGCAGCGCACCCAGGATCACCGGTGCGTCGAGGTGGCTCGCGTGATTCGCGATCACGATGACCGGGCCGGTGATGCCGTCGAGCCGGTCCGCGCCGTAGACCACGGGCTTGGTCTGCGACCACACCAGCGGCCGCATCACCCCGCGCTGCAGGCCTTCGCGGGCGATCCGGGCGGGCCGGCTGCGCGCCCACGACGTCGGGAACTCCTGCGGCCCACGGGCCGGCGCCCACGGCTCCGCCGACCGCGGTGTGCGAGACCGGCCACGCCAGTCGCGGCCACGGGACACCAGCCGCATCTCGTCGATCAGACCCATGGCGACCTCACCGTACGTCGGCCATCGTCAGCGGCGGGCTGTGCAGATAGGAGATCGACGGGCTGCGCCCGACCGTGTCGCTGGCCATCTCCAACGCATCGGCGAGCGTCGACGCGCTGCGGAACCCGAGACGCGACGCGGACCGCCGGTCGGCGCCGACGCAGATGACGTCACCGAGGTGCTCCAGGCCGTGCGCGCCCCAGTACCACATGTAGAAGGGGTGTACGCCGTGGTAGGCGTAGCTGTTGCGGTAGAGGTGCCGGTACCACTCGTCGTTGGCGAACTGCTGCTCGTACTTCGCCTCGATCGTCGCCGGGTCGGTGGTCTCAGCGAGCACCTCTTCGAAGAAGTCGATGTAGCTCGGGTGATGCACCGGGTGGAACTCCTGCTGCATCGGGTGGTAGAGGATCAGCGCGCCACCCTCCCGCACCAACGGCCGACCCCGGTACATGTTGAAGTAGTAGCCGAGCCCCAGGCACATCACGAGGATCGGGTTCATGATCGAGTTGACGTTGTAGGGGCAGATGTAGGGCAGCCCGAAGACGAGTACGTCGGACTGTCCGTCCACCTCGGTCAACTGCTGGCGATGCACGTTGGCCAGCGTGTGCGGATGCACCTCCTGCGGTGTCCCCGCGTGCACGCCGGTGACGCCGTACGCCGCCTCCGTCGAGTGCCAGATCCGCCGCCGGATCTTGCTGGGCGCCAGGTCGTTGGCCCGCTTCACCGCGAGATAGGACGCCTGGTCGCGCAACGACCACTCCCACTCCCGCTTGTTCAGGAACCCCAGCTGCGACGGGAAGGTGTCGTTGTTCAGCGTCGTCTCGACCGTGAAGATCTTGACGTGCTGCGCGAGCACCTCGCCCATCCGGTCGTAGGAGTGGTGCATCGCGGAGTTCGGCGGGTCGTTGAACGACGTCGAGTGCTTCATCGTCGTGACGTTGTGGTGGTGCTTCAGGCTCTTGTACGACGCCAGCCCCACCCCGACCGACTTGTTGCCGCCGTTCATCGCCACCAGGTTGACGTTGACGTAGACCAGCAGATCGCTCTCGGCCGCGCGGCGGTTGATCTCCACATCCTCGCCCTGCCGCGTCTGCCCGAGATCCAGCAGGTTGGCGCGGTCCTCCGCGTCGTGGTTGCCCAGGTGCTCCGGGAAGAACGACGCGAAGACGCGGTCACCCACGACATGCTTGAGCTCGGCCGGGGTCATTCGCCGGTGCAGCGCGTTGGAGGCGACCAGTTCGACGTCGTCGACGCCATTGGCGGCGGCCAGTTCCAGCACCGCCTCGATGATCCGGGCCCGCACGTCGGGGGAGCGCATCGGCGGCGAGGGGAACCGACAGGTCGTCGAAGACGATGGTCAGTTTCATGCCGGGACGCAGCAGTTCGGGGAGCGGCTCGATGCCGTGCGGGTGCAGCAGTGCGTCATTGATCGCGGCGTCCAGGTCGCGGATCGCCGGCAGCGAGTCCGGCGGATAGACGACTCTCGTGCCGAGCGGGAACTGCTCGAGGCGGAGCCCCTCGCCGGCGTGCACGAGGAGCGGCGGGGTCCGTTCGTCGACCTCGAGGACGAATCCTGGTCTGCTCACTGGTCGTTCGTCTCCTGTCAGTCCCGTGCCGGGTCGAAGGCCACTTTGACGCTGCCCAGCCGGCCCGCGGCGAGAGCGTGACCGACCGCCTCCCGCCACTGGGACAGCGGATAGACGGCGTCGACGTAACCGTCGAGCGGTGCATGTGCGATCAGGTCGAGGGCGTCGGCGAAGTCGCCCTGGCGGTCGCCCGCCCCGCCACCGCTGTCGGAGGCGTAGGAGCCGATGACAGACAGCTCGCGGTACCACACCGGCGTGAGGTCGACGTTGGACGACGGCATCCCGGAGAGGACCACCGTGCCGCCCGCCCGCACCAGCCGCAGCGCGGAGTCCAGACCCGAGCCGCCGGTGCACTCCATCGCCACGTCGACGCCGCCGAGCAGGAATTCGGCGCCCCGCTCGGGTGTCTGCAGCGATCCGCCGGTCGCCCGGCGCAGCACCCGCGCCGCCTTGCGCGGCTCGATCACGTCGGTGGCGCCGAGCTTGCGGGCCCGCTCGGCCTGATGACGGTGCTTGGCGATCACGTAGACCTGCCCGGGCGAGGCGAACTCGCGCAGCGCGAGCAGGGTCAGCAGCCCGACCGTGCCGGCTCCCACGATCACCACCGACGCGCCGTCGGGCACCGCCGCCCGGCGCACCGTGTGGACGGCGCAGGCGAGCGGCTCGACGAGCACGGCCCGCTCGTTGGTCACCCCGTCCGGCACGCCGTGCAGTTGCCGGGTGTGGGCGACGACCATGCCGCCCCAGCCACCGCCGGTGTCGCCGCAGAAACCGGTCTGCAGGCCGGCCGACACGACGCCGCCGGTGACGTGGTCGCAGCGGTCCTCGTGCGCCGCCGCGCAGCCGGGACACATGTCGACGTCGCGGGTCGCGCAGGAGAGCACCGGATCCAGCACCACCCGCTGCCCGGAGGAGAGGCCGTCGACGTCGTCGAGCAGCCGGCCCACGATCTCGTGGCCCGGCACGAAGGGCATCGACACCACGGGGGAGAGATACGGCGAGGAGCGGCCGGTGAGCAGCGCAAGGTCCGAGCCGCAGATCCCCGCGAGCAGCGGCCGGACCCGGGCCCACTGCGGTCCGGGCCGGCGCGGATCGGCGCGGTTGACCAGCCGCAGCGGCGCGAGGGAACCCGACATCGCGTTGCCGATCGCGCCGCTGACCCGTGCGCTCGCGCCGCGCGCGGCCAGATACCGCATCGGGGAGCGGTGGTACTCGACGGCGGTGATCATCGCTGTACCTCGAGCATGGTCTCGATCGGGCCGCGGGTGTTGGCGCCCCAGTTCTCGATCCGCCAGTGCCGGCTCTTGGCGTGCCGGAACAGCCGCGGGTCGGGGTTGACGGCGACCGGGTGGCCCACGGCCTCGAGCAGCGGCCGGTCGGAGAAGCTGTCGCCGTAGGCGTAGCTGTTGGACAGGTCGGCGCCGTGGTCGGCGGCGTGGCGCCGCAGCCAGGCGGCCCGCGCCTCGCCGACCAGCGGCGGCAGCTCCAGGAATCCGGTGAATCGGCCGTCCTTCACCTGCAGCCGGCTCGCCACGACGACGTCGAACAACGAGTGCATCGGCTCGACCAGCTGCTCCAGGGTCCCGGTGATCAGCACCGTCTTGTGCCCGACCGCGCGGTGCTTGCGGACTTGTCGCAGCGCGTCGGGCGCGGCCCGGCGCAGCAGCAGGTCGGTCAGCTGCTCGTCGACCAGCCGCCGGAACTCGACCTCCGACGCCCCGGCGTAACGGCGCATGAAGGTGCGCAAGAAGTCGCCGCGGTCACGACGCTCCGCGGCCAGGTAGCGCGGCAGCGCCCGCACCACCGAGGCCAGCTCGCCCGGCCAGGTCGACGTCGGCCGCTCGGCGAGCCGCGCCCACAGGTAGGACTCGATGACGTTCGAGGCGAGCAGGGTGCCCTCGAGGTCGAAGACGGCGAGGACGCCCTCCTCGCCCGACGGCAGCGGCTTGGCCGGGGTCGACGTACGTCGGACGCTCACCGGTCGCCGCAGCGCCGCGGTCACGGCCGGGAAGTGCACGTCCCGCATGTAGTAGCGCCAGTCGATGGCGGCCGAGTCGAAGCCCTCCGTCTCCTGCCGCTCCGGCGGTTGCGCGCGGTGCAGCGCCAGCAGCCGGTCGTCGGAGTAGATGACCTCGATCTCGGTGTAGGTGCCGTAGAGGTCGGCGTAACGGCGGAGGAACTCCAGCTGCCGCTTCTGCCGGTGGGTCTTGGTCATCCACTCGCGGGTGCGCTCGGACGCCGGGAGGTGCAGCAGCGCCTTCTCCGCGGTGTCGACCGCGCGCTCGCCGGCCCGCATCAGCCGGTCGACCTGCCGCGAGCCGGGGAAGGTCCACTGCGGCACCCGCACCGTGCCCCGGCCGGCCTCGGGCAGCGGGTGCTCGGTGAAGTAGGCCAGCACGTGGTCGTACATCTGGCCGAAGGTCATCGGGTTCCGCGACCCGGATCCCACGTGGTAGTACGCCGGACTGCCGGGCTGGGGTGGGTTTTCGGCGACCGCGATGAGGGCGTTGGTGACGATGTCGACCGGGACGATGTCGAGGATGCCGTCGTGCGCGCCGGGGAACTCCGGCAGGATGCCCCGGCCGTAGGCGAGGATCAGCGGCTCGGCCATCTTGAAGCCGTCGATCCAGCCGGGGAACGGGTGCTCGAGTGCGCTCTCCACGATCGCCGGCCGCACGATCGACAGCGGTACGCCGGTGTTGAGCTCCTCGGCCGCCCGCTCGCCGAGCGCCTTGGTGAAGGTGTAGACGTCGGGCCAGCCGACGCTCTTGGCCCGCATCCGGCCGTAGTCGACCAGCCGCTCGTCGACCCAGCTGCGGCGCAGCGCCTCGGCGGCCGCGGCGGTGGTCTGCGGCCCGGCCTTGCCGTGCTCGCGGCCGGCGTCGTCCAGCGCCTTGCGCAACACCTCCGGGCGGCGCGAGGACCGCTCGACCTCGGCGCGGGCGCCGATCGCCGCGTCGAGCTCGATGTGCCAGTCGACGGTGTGGTCGAGGCTGGCCTCCGGGACCACACCCTTGCGGGCGCCGGCGACGTAGGCGGTCGACACGTGCACGACGTGCGGGTGGCTCGGGCACCTGGCCACCGCGTCGTACAGCGCCGTGACCCCGCCGACGTTGGTGCGGAACGCCTCGTCGACCGGGGGGTCGAAGCTCACCGTCGACGCGCAGTGGATGACCGTGTCGAGGTCCGCCGGCAGGTCCGGGATGCCGGAGGTGACGTCGCCCTCGATCGCGTGTACCCGCCGGTCGAAGATCTCGCGGGCCTGATCCTCGCCGATCTGGTCGCGCCAGGTGCGGAAGACCGGCTTGCGCAGCAGGGACCGGCAGCGGTCGGCCGCCGCAGTCGTGCCCCGGCGGCGGATGAGCACCGAGATCTCGGTGTCGGGGTGGTCGGCGAGCAGCCGTTCGAGCACCGCCTGCCCGAGGAAACCGGTCGCTCCCGTCAGCAGAACGTGACGCAGCACGGTCACGTCGTCCGCCACGTTGCGCCTCCCGATTGCCTGTCGTCCGACGCTACATCCAAGCAGTAATCCCCGAGCCCGTCGCGGACGGTGTAGCGGGATCCGCACATAGCGCACATTGCCGCCGCGGTAGGACTTCTCATCGGCCGCCGGCCACGTCGAGGACGGTTCCGGTGACGTACGACGCCTGATCCGACGCCAGCCACAGGATCGCCTCGGCGACCTCCTCGGGCTGCCCGCCCCGGCCCAGCGGGACGGTTGACTGGAGTTGCTCCACCCGGTCGGGCTGGCCTCCGGAGGCGTGGATGTCGGTGAAGATCAGTCCGGGCCGTACCGCCGTGACCCGGATCCCCTCGTCGGCCACCTCGCTGGCGAGGCCGACGGTCAGCGTGTCGACGGCCGCCTTGGTGGCGGCGTAGTCGACGTACTGCCGGGCGCCGCCCAGCACGGCCGCTCGGGACGAGATGTTGACGATGGTGCCGCCGGACCCGCCGAGCCGGGTGGACATGCGGCGTACCGCCTCCCGGGCGCAGAGGAAGGCGCCCAGGACGTTGACCGCGAGCATCTGCTCGATGCGCGCCGCGTCGAGGTCCGCGACCGGTGCCTTTGGGCCGATGATGCCGGCGTTGTTGACGAGGACCCCCGGCGCCCCGAGGGCGTCCTCGGTGGAGGCGAAGAGCCGCAGCACGTCCTGCTCGGCGGCCACATCGGCCTGCACGGCCAGCGCCTGTACCCCCTGGGCCTCGCAGTCCTCGACGACCGCTTCGGCGGCATCTGGCCGGTTCGCGTAGCTCAGGCAGACGTCGTACCCGCGGGCGGCGGCCAGCCGGGCCGTCGCCGCGCCGATTCCCCGGCTACCGCCGGTGACGAGGAGAGCAGTCATGCCGCCGATCCTCCCGTATGGGGGATCGGGCCCGGATTGTGGGATGATCCTGCGTCCGTACCCCGTTAGGCTGGGGTAGCACACCGACGAGGGGGTGAATGGTCTCGACTCCGGACGTCGAGACAAGGGAAGCGGGCCGAGGAAGGCGACAATGATCTCGTTAACCACGTGTCGCAAAAAAATCAAGCGCCGACAACAGTCGCGCTGACTTCGCTCTCGCCGCCTAGGCAAGAAGCGGGTCTGTCAGACCGGGTTTGCCTTCGGCTCGGACCCTGGCATCAGTAAGAAGGCTTACCGGCGACATCGGCCGCGGAGGTCGTCGGGACACCAAACAGCGGCTGGGCCCGTCACACCGGCTTGTTCGCGAGATCGGTGGGGCCGAGCAGAGGCATAGCGGACTGCGCCCGGAGAAGCCTTGTCGAGTCGCCGGAGGACGCGGGTTCGATTCCCGCCACCTCCACCGAGACGACCGCACGGAGCACGGCCCGTCGAGCTGCGGCTCGGCCCCGTGCTCCGTGGCAGGATGGCGCCGGTGACGACCCTCACGTTCGCCCCGGAGCCCCCGAACGGCGACCTGGCTGCAGTGCTACTCAGCCGGTACTTCGAAGAACTGGATTCCCGCTTTCCCGACGGCTTCGATGCCGCGCGCACCGTCGCCGCTCCGAGCGCAGAACTCGTCCCGCCGTACGGCACGTTTCTGGTCGCCCGCCTCGACGGGCGCCCGGTCGGCTGCGGTGCGGTCCGCCTGCTCGACGACGTCACCGCGGAGATCAAGCGCATGTGGATCGATCCGGCCGCCCGCGGGCACGGCGTCGGCCGGAGCATGCTCGGCGCCCTGGAAGACGCCGCGCGCACCCTCGGCGCGAAGACGGTGCGGCTCGACACCAGCGCGCATCTCACCGAGGCCATCGCGCTGTACGGGTCGGCCGGCTACGGCGAGATCCCGGCCTACAACGACAACGAGTACGCCGCCCACTGGATGGAGAAACCGCTCGGCTGATGGCCAGACAGTAGGGCGCCGCCACGCATGAGGATCAGCGTGGCGGCGCCCTTTTGAAAACGGTCTACGGCTACTTCGCGCCGAGGTACGCGGCGTTCGGTGTGCCGATGCCCGTCACGTCGTCCCAACCCTTCGTGACCTTCAGACTCGAGTCCTGGTCGAACGTGCGGACCGAGTAGAGGATCCCGTCGCTGGCGTCGAGGCCGTTGACGAAGTCCGGCCGGACGTTGCCGTCGCCGGTGTGGACCGGAAGCACGTCGGTGAACTCACTGCTGCCGGCGAGCTTGTAGAGGGCCGGGTTGGCGAAGCCGAGCCGGGTACCACCGTTGAGCTCCGTCTTCAGCGCCTGGATGCCCGCGAACAGCGGCGAGGCGAGGCTGGTGCCGCCGATCCGGTACTGCCCGTAGTGGATGCCCTCGGGGAAGTCCTGGGTCTGGCCGATCAGCATGCCGGTCGTCGGGTCGGCGTCCATCGCGACATCCGGCACCGCACGACCGGGCGGTGACGACGCCGGAACGACGCCCTGCTGGTAGCTCGGCAGGTTGAAGAAGTGCGAGAAGCCGCCGCCGGCCCCGTAGAGGAAGCCGAGGGGCTCCCAGGACTTGCCGTCGGCCGACAGCTGGTACTTCTGCGTGCCCCAACCGGTCTGGAACTGCAGCGCGCCGTTCGGGTCGATCGCCGTGCTGGTGCCGCCGACGGCCGTGACGTACGGGTTGGTCGCCGGGTCGTCGGGCTGAATCATGCCAGTGTTCGCCAGCTCGTCGCCGCTGTCGCCGGAGGAGAACTGGAAGCTGATCCCCTGCATGGCGCCCTGCAGGAAAATCTGCGTGTAGGCCGCGATGACGCCACTGGTCGAGACCTCGCCGAGCGTCACCCCACGAGTTGCTCACGATCGACGCCTTGTTGTCCGTCACGACCTTCTTCAAGCGTGTCGAGGAAGTCGGCGTCGAAGCAGCTCTTGGAGGCGTAGTACTTGACGTTGGCGTCGGGTGCCATGCCGTGCACGGCCTCGACGTCGAGGGCCTCCTCGCCGCCCCACCCGGGTGCATCGCAGGTGGCCTGATCGGTGAAGCTGGACGGCATCGATCTGGCTGAACTGCCCGGGCGCGAACTTCGCGTCGCCCTGGTTGGTCGCGTACTGGTTGGCGTCCGACTTGATCGTCGACAGCGCGTAGGCGTCGGTGATCGCGACAGTCGCGCCCTTGCCGGTCAGCTTCGACGCGTCCACGCCGTAAGCGGCCCGGAACTGCGACGGGACATAGCCGCAGACCGCGTACTTCGCGGAATTTGCCGTCGAACTTAGGCAGCGGCGTCGTGAAGTCCGCCTGGTACTTGGCGACGAGCTGGCCGTAGGGGAACGAGCACGGGCGGGCGTTGCGGAAACCAGGCTCGAAGACGCCGCCGTGCCTTCGGGGCGGTCTTGGCCGCCGGTGCTCCGTCGGTCACGTTGTCGGGAGTCATCAGGCGCGGTGCGGTGTCGAGGCCTACCACGCCGATGACCGAGCCCGCGACCGCTGCGGGCACCTGGGCGTTGGCGGCCGGCGCCTGCACGGTCCGGCCCTGGTGGCTGTAGAGCTTCAGAGCTACCGAGAAAGCCCGCTCGGCCGCGGCGGCCGTGCCGGTGACCCGCACGAAGCTGCGGTCCGATGCCACGCCGGCCACGTGTAGTCCGGCACCGCTGACCCAGGACCGCACCTTGGCGACCTCTGCCGAGGTCGGCGCGAAGCGGGCGTTGTACTGCGCGGTGCTCAGGTAGTGCCGGTAGCTGGCGCTTCCGGGCGTGGATACGGCGGCGACCGCCGCCTTCAGCCTGGCCGTCCCACCCTTCGGTGCGAGATAGACCCGCAGGTCCTGGCTGCGCCCCGCGGGGACGGCGCCATGTGCGGCACTCGATGTCGCCCAGGCCGGCTGCGTGCCGGCGAGCGGCACGTGGTCCGGAGTGACGGCTGACGCCGGGACCGCGATGAGCGCGGCCGCCGCCGTCAGCCCGGCCACCCCGCCGGCTGCGATGAGCGCCTTTCTTCTGTGACTTCCTGACACGCCGTCACCCTCCATTGGGCCGCAAGAGAACTGCTCTGATCAGGCGGGCGATCCGGGGTATCCGGGTTCGCACCGAGGGGGACGCTAGCCTGCGCCGACCTGCCGCGCCAGACCCCGTAGCCGCTGGCAACCTGCCCGTGACCCTCGCGAAACCTGGATCAGGCGGGCCGGAAGGTCTGGGCGAACGTGTGGAAGTCGTCAAGACTGCTCGACCAGTGGGCCGCCGGCGCCGACCAGTAGATCGCGTAGCCCTTGCCGTCGACCGTGAAACCACGGTCGACCACGCGGACCCGGCGGTCGCCCGGACCGCCGAACTCGAACTGCCAGTCAGCGGCCGGATACCCGCGGTAGTCCGCCGCAGTGATCGAGACGGTGCGGTATCCGGGGAGCCGCTGCGAGACGTACGCCGCCTGGCGGCGCCAGTCGGCCACCGGGTCGGGCTGCGGCGAGTCGGTCTGGTCGATCCGCAGGAAGCGGCCGCCCGCCGGGTCGCGGAAGTCGACCCGGGTGCCGTTGCGGACCAGCTGCCAGCCGGCCGGTACGGCGACCGAGAATCCGGTCGTGTCGTGGTAGGTGCGGAACCCGGCCGGCACCCCGGCGCCGGTCCGGGGCTTCTTCTTCGCGGGGTGCTTCTTGGCGGGCGGCTTCGTCGCCGGAGCCGTCTTCGCGGTCGGCTTCGGCGACCGGGTCGCCGACCGGGCGTGGCTGGGGGAGGGACGCGGCGAGGCGTGACTCGGCGCTGGGGTGGGCGAGGGGGTCGGCCGGCGGGCGGGCGCGCCGGCCGAGTGGCTCGGGTGATCCGGCCGGGTCAGCGCCACCGGGATGGCCACGGCCGCCGCGACGGCGAGCAGGGCGGTGATCAGCGCGCCGATCCAGCGGCGGCGGCGCCGCGGGCGTGCGGGCGTGGGTGGCTGCGGGGGGACGGGGGCGGTCGGCTGCAGGGGTTCGGGTGTCGGCGGCTGCGGGCGTTCGACGACCTCGGTGCGGTCGGTCGGCAGTTCGGTGACCACGGTCGGCTGCGGCCGGGTGCTGACGGTCGGCTCCTCGGCCTCGAGCCGGGCGCGCTGCAGCATTTGGCGGGCCTGCCGGGCGGACAGCCGCCGGGCCGGATCCTTCACGAGCAGTCCGTCCAGCACCGGCGCGAGCGGCCCGGCCGATCGGGCCGGCGGAATCTCCTCGGTCATGAGCGCCGAGAGCGTCGCCATCGCGGAGTCACGGTCGAACGGCGGCCGGCCCTCCACGGCGGCGTACAGCGTCGCGCCGAGCGCCCACAGGTCCGACGCGGGGCCGGGTCGGTCACCCCTGGCCCGCTCGGGGGCGACGTACGCCGGCGCGCCGACGAGCAGCCCGGTGGTGGTCAGGTGCGGATCACCGTCGAGAGTGGCGATCCCGAAGTCGGTGAGCACCGCCCGGCCGTCGTCGCTGATCATCACGTTGCCGGGCTTGACGTCGCGGTGCACGATGCCCGCCGCGTGCGCGGCCTCGAGCGCGGAGAGCACGTCGAGCCCGATCCCCGCGGCCCGACGCGGCGAGACCGGTCCGGTGGCGCGGATCACCTGGGCCAGGCTGCGGGAGTTCAGCAGCTCCATGACGATCCAGGGACGCCCGTCCTCCTCGACGACGTCGTAGACGGTGACCGCGTTGGGGTGACTCAGGCGCGCCGCGGCGCGTGCCTCGCGCAACGTGCGCTCGCGCATCACCGCACGGTCGACCTCGTCGAGCCGCGTCGGGGGTTGCAACTCCTTGACCGCGACGATGCGGCCCAGCAGTTCGTCCTGGCCGCGCCACACGGTGCCCATTCCGCCGGAGCCGAGCCGGTCGAGCAGCCGGTATCGGTTCGCGACGGCATGGGTCGGTGTCGGTGGATTCCCCATAGGTATTAGCGGTACCTGTTCGTGCGGTCGGAGACAACTTTCGGCGACGCGGTGTTGCTCACAGCGGGTGGGTCAGCGGGTGGTTCAGCGGGTGTCGCCGACGCAGCGCAGCACCGGCGCCGCGAGCAACGCGTCCTCCTTGAGGACCTCCGCGGTGCGTACGGCGAAGGTCGCCGACTCACCGGGCAACAGGGTGACGAGCATGTCGTCGACCACGGCGTCGGCCGCCAACCGGTCGGGGAACAGCGCGACGTCACGCAACAACGTGGTGGCCGTGACCGTGACTTCGTATCCGTCGTCGACCCGGGTCGCGCTCGCTTTGTAGTCCGGTTGCGGCGCGGCCAGATCCTTGTCCTCGACGGAGAACCGCAGGGCGCGCACTCCGTCAACGTCGGCGACGAGCAGCTCTTCGGCCGGGCGCGCGGCCGCTGCGACGTGGTCGGGGATCGGCACGGTGACCGTCTCCCGTGGCCCGGCCGACAGGGCGACGGTGGCCTGCGCGAGTGTCTCGCCGGCGACGGAACGGCGGGTGAGCTGCAGCTGCCCGGACCACGGCTCGGGCGAGTCGTTGACCGCGACGACGGCGAGCCCGCCGTCGCGCGGCTGCACGGTGAGCAGCCGGTCGGCGTAGACGCGGCGCAGGGCGTACCACAACGGCTTGCGGCGTGCGTCACCGTCGATCGCCGCCCACGAGGTCACCGGCCAGCAGTCGTTGAGCTGCCAGACCACGGTGCCCATGCAGCGCGGTGAGTGGCTGCGGAAGTGCTCGATGCCGAACGCCACGGCGCGGGCCTGGTTGAGCTGGGTCAGCCAGTGCCAGTCGTCGACATCGGCCGGCGGCGCGAAGTGCGGCGCGAGCCCGCGGGCGAGCTTGTCGTTGCCCTCGACCGCCTTCTGGTGATGCAGCACACCGGGGGAGTCCGGCGCGATCGGGTCGTCATGCACCGCGCGGGTCAGGGTCGCCCAGGTCGGCGGGCCCTGGAAGCCGAACTCCGCGGCGAAGCGCGGAATGTAGTCGGCGTAGGCGGTGTAGTCGCGGGCGTTCCACACGTCCCAGATGTGCTTCACGCCGTAGTTGTCGTCGTTGGGGTGGCGGGCGAAGTCACCCGAGTAGGGACTGCCCGGCCAGTACGGGCGGGTCGGGTCGAGCTCCGCGACGATCTTCGGCAACACGTCGAGGTAGTAGCCCTTGCCCCAGGTCCGGTCGCCGAGCGTCTTCTGCCAGCCCCAGTCGTACCAGCCCCAGATGTTCTCGTTGTTGCCGTTCCAGAGCACCAGGCTCGGGTGCGGCATCAACCGGACGATGTTGTCCCGCGCCTCCGCCTCGACCTGCGCGGCGATCGGCTGCTCCTCCGGATACGCCGCGCAGGCGAAGAGAAAGTCCTGCCACACAAGGATTCCGCGCTCATCGCAGAGGTCGTAGAAGTCGTCGTTCTCATAGATCCCGCCACCCCAGACCCGCAGGAAGTTGATGCCGGCGTCGGTGGCCTGGTCGAGCCGCTGGGCGTAGCGGGAGCGGTCGACCCGCGAGACGAAGCAGTCGTCGGGGATCCAGTTGGCGCCACGGGCGAAGACCGGGACGTCGTTGACGCGGATCACGAAACGCGACCCGTGCTCGTCCGGCGTGGTGTCGAGCGTGACGTCGCGGAATCCGATGCGGCGCGTCCATTGCTCCAGCGATCGATCCGCGGAGATGAGCTCCACCTGCAGGTCGTAGCGGTTCTGCTCGCCGTAGCCGCGCGGCCACCACAGATCCGGCGAGTCGACGGCGAGATAGAGCACGGCGTGGTTCGACCCGGCCGCGATCGTGACGTCGCCCGCGGCGTCGCCGACCGTCGCGCGCACGGTCAGTTCGCCTTCTTCGCCGACGCCGGACCGCTCGACCTCGACGTGCACCTCGACCCGACCGGCGTCGTGGGCGACGGTGACCAGCGGCCGCACCTCGGCGAGCCGGGCGGTGTCCCAGGCGTGCAGCCGGATCGACCGCCAGATGCCGGAGGTGACCAGCGTCGGTCCCCAGTCCCAGCCGAAGTTGCAGGCCATCTTGCGGATGAAGGAGATCGGCTCGGGGACGGCGGCCGGCAGGTCGCCGCCGACCGCATCGCGGACCGCTTCGGCGTAGCGGTACGGCGACGCGAAGTCCACGGTCAGGTCGTTGCCGCCGGAGCGGATCGCCGGGCGCAGGTCGACCCGTACGCCGCGGTGCATGTTCTCCGACCGGCCGACCTCGGTGCCGTTGAGGCCGATCGTCGCGACGGTGTCGAGTCCGTCGCAGACCAGGTCGATGCGCTCGGCGGCACCGTCGGTCCAGTCGAAGCCGGTCGCGTAGCGCCAGTCGGCCCGGCCGATCCAGCGCAGCCGATTCTCGTTGTCGTCGAGGTAGGGGTCCGGGATCAGGCCGGCGGCGAGCAGGTCCGTGTGCACGCAGCCCGGGACGGTCGCGGGCACCGTGCCGGCGGAGCCTCCGGTCGGGATCCCGGCGGGGATGTCGGTGCCGGGCTGGTCGGCACCGGCGAGAGCGAGGGTCCACCCGTCGGTCAGCGGCTGCTCGAAGGACACGTTGGCTCCACTCGTCGGGATCGGGGCCGATCACTCGGGGGCACCGTAGAGCACCCGGTCGGCGCCCCGGAGATCGGCACGGTGAACGTCCAGCTCACCGGGCGCAGTCCACACGAGTGTTTGACCAGTTGGCGCAGCCGGAGTAGACCATCCAGCGGAGGTATGGCGAGGCACGTGGGCTCCCCGGCCTAGTGCATTCACCGCTCGTGAGGGGTTCGTTCGGCGTATGCAAGGGAGAAGGAATGGCGCGGATCTCGCTTTAGCTCCGTCCGCGGGGAGGGGTGGAGACGACCGCCGGTTCGTCAACGGGGGAGGGCCGGGCCGCATGACGGCCCGCGGTTGACGAGCCGGCGGTCCCCGCGGATCCAGGGCTAGGTCGGTCGCTCGAGGATCGGTAGCAGGTCGGTCGAGTCGAAGAAGTGGGCGGCCGCGAGCGCCGAGGGCTGGCCGAGGTCCGGGTCGGCGCCGGCGTCCATCAGCGCCCGCACGACGTCGGGCTCGCGCTTGAAGACCGCCCCGGCGAGCGGGGTCTGCCCGCGGTCGTTCACCCGGTCCGGGTCGGCGCCGAGCCCGGCCAGCCCGCGCACCAGGTCGGCGTGGCCGTGGTACGCCGCGAGCATGAGCAGCGTGTTGCCCGTCGCATCAGTCAGGTCCACCGGCACCCCGGCCCGCACGTAGCCCAGCAGCTGTTCCGACTCGCCGGCTCGGGCGAGATCGAACATCCGGTGGGCGAGGTCGACGACGTCGTCGCCGGGTGCGCCGTGCGTCGGCTCCTCCGGCTCCATGACACGACCGTACGGCGTGCCGGGCCTTGCACCTCGCACCCTCCCGGGTGCTCTAGCGTCGGGCGCGTGGCCGAGGACGACGAGCTCCGCGAGGAGGACGGGTCGACGCGAGGAGGACGACGCCGGACTCGGTCGGGTACTCGCCCTGTCCGACGGCGTGTTCGCCATCGCGATGACGCTGCTGGCCCTCGACCTGCGCATCCCCGACGTCAGCGACGAAGACCTGCCGCACGCCCTTGCCGGGCATGCCGGCGCCTACCTCGCGTTCCTGCTCAGCTTCTTCGTGATCAGCCGCTACTGGCTCAACCACCACCGCATTTTCCGGCACATCGTGCGGGCCGACGGCGGGATGATGCGCATCAACCTGTTGTTCCTGCTCGTCGTCGCCGCGCTGCCGTTCCCCACGGCGGTCCTGAGCAACCACGGCAACACGACCGCCGGGGTGGTGCTTTATGCGTCGAGCGTCGTCGCTGCGACCCTCCTCCTCGGCGCGATGTGGTTGTGGGCGGGCAACCATTCCCTGACCGCCGTGACGATGCCCCGACGGGCAACGTACGACGAAGCGTCCGTGTCGTTCGTCGTCGCCGTGGTATTCCTGATCTCGATACCGGTCGCGTTCGTCGTGCCGGGCGAGGCCGCCTTCATCTGGCTGCTGCTGTTCACGCCCAGGCAGATCATGTTGCTCGGCGCGCAACGTGTCCGGCGGTTGTTCCGCCATTAGCTTGCCGACCCCGATCATCGGCGGGACGATTCGATCATTGTCGCCGGAGGGGGGTGGCAGATGAGCACCGGTGACGGCGCCCCGTGGCCTGGCCTGCTTCCTGCGCGTCCCCCCGAGCAGGCCGGCGGGCGCGGGCGCAAGCCGAGGCTCCCGGCCAAGGGTGTGAAGGTGCGCGCGATCTGTTGCTCCGGCGGGGGAATCCGCGCCGCCGCCTTCTCCCTCGGCGGAATGCAGCGGCTCAACCGCCGCGAACGGGTGGATGTCCCGTCGTGGTACGAGCAGGCCGACTGGGTGACCGCGGTGTCCGGCGGCTCCTACATGGCGGCGTCCTTCGCGATGGTCAACCATGCCGGCTCCGACGACCCGCCGCCGACCGACCGCTCCACCCCGCGCCGGGTGGTCGATGATCCGCGGTTCGCGAGCGTGCCGGTCTACGCACCCGGGTCGCCCGAGGACAGCCGGCTGCGGGCCCACACCCGTTACCTCACCGAGGATCCGGCCGCGGCCGCGGCCGGGATACTCGGCATCTTCTACGGCCTGGTGCTCAACCTGATCCCCATCCTCGCGGGGATCTACGTCGCGGCGCACCTGCTCGCCTGGGGCATCATCAGGCCGTTCGGCCTGCTCACCCTGTCCCCGGATGCGACCGGCGCGCCAAAGCCGGGTACGCCGACGAGCGGGCTGGAGCACTGGCACACCCAGCATCTGATCCCGTGGCTGTGGGCGACGATCATCGTCGCGTCGGTCGGGCTGGTGGCGTTCGGGCTCGACCGGCTCCTCGACGTCTACGTGTCCCCGAGTGAGCGGCGTAGTCGCTGGCTGCGTAATGCGTGCTTCACGCTGCTCATCATCGGGAGCACGGTGGCGGCGCTGTGCGTCGGCGTACCGGCGCTGCTCGAGGCGGTCACCCACCTCGGGATCACCGGCATCCTGACCGTCGATCCGGCGCAGGGGATCGGCGGCCTGATCGCGTCGGTGGCCGCGATCGTCGCCCTCGTCCGCGGCACACTGGGCAAGCTGCGGATCGGAGTGCAGTCCGCCGCTGGCGCGAGCCCGGGTGGTGCGGTGTCCGGCTTCGTGTCGAAGGTCCTGCGCGCGCTCCTGCCCTGGACCGGGTCCGTCATCGCCGCAGCCCTGCTGGTGCTCGCGTTCCTGCTATGGGTCAGCCGCGCGGTGCTGCACGGATCGTCGACCGGCGGCTGGCTCCTGGTCGGCCTCGCCGTCGTCATCATGGTGGTCTGGAAGGCGGTCACCGACGTCAACCGCAACTCGATCCACCCGTTCTACAAGCAACGGCTGTCCACCGCATTCGCCGTCGAGCGGTCCGACGACGACTCGGCCCGCCCGCGGCCCTACGCCACCCCGATCCGCTTCTCGACGTTCCGCGACGACCCGGGTCCGAAGCTGGTGGTGTGCGCGGCCGTCAACACCGACCAGCCGGGCGTCGTCCCGTCCGGCCGAGGCTGTGCGCCGTTCACCTTCAGCGCGCGCTGGAGTGGTATCTCCGCCGGGACGATGTTCGACGGCGAGCACGACCGGCCGCCCGACCGCGGGCGGAGATTCATGGTGCCCACCGAGCGGTTCGAGGAGAGCGCAGGGATGCGGCTGATGACGCTGCCGGCGGAGGTGGCGGTCAGCGGCGCCGCCGTGTCGCCGATCATGGGGCGGATGACGCGGGCGCCGTTGCGACTGCTGCTCGGGCTCGCCAACGTGCGGCTCGGATTGTGGCTGCCCAACCCGCTCGACCCGAAGGCGGCGCGCCGGCGCCGCCCGCCCGCGCCGCCCGCCGGCCGGCCGTCGCTGCGGTGGATCTGGGCCCGCATCCGCTGGCAGATCTCGCAGCCCGGGATCCTCGCCCTCTTCCGGGAGATGGTCTGGGGCACCGGTCTCGGCGGCCGGTGGATCTACGTCACCGACGGCGGACACTACGAAAACCTCGGGCTCGTCGAGGCGCTTCGTCGCGGCGCCACCGAGATCGTCGTCTTCGACGCCTCCGGCGACCGGGCCAACACCTGGACCACGTTCGGCGAGGCGATCGAGACCGCCCGCGCCGACCTCGGGATCGAGATCGACCTCAACCCCTCGGCCGAATTTCAGGCCACCACCGCGGACGGCTTCGCCCGTACCCTGGCCGCCCGCGGCGGCTTCACCCGACCGGACGGCACCACGGGTGTCATCTATCTGTGCAAGCTCGCCGTACCCGACGAGGCGACCTGGGACGTCTACGCCTGGGCGGCGACGCACCCCTCCTTCCCGCACGACTCGACCGCGCAGCAGCTTTACGGCGACCGCGAGTTCGAGGCCTACCGCAAGCTCGGCGAGATCGCCGCCGACATGGCGGTGCACCTGATGGTGTCCACCCCGTCCCGCCGACCGCGTACGGCGACCGCGACGCGGCACCCGGCGGAGGCCGCCACCGGGTCGGCCGACGGCTTCAGCGAATGACGTCGGAGTCGACCGGCTACCGACCCCCTGGTACGGCGCCCAAGCGCCGGCTGCGGATCCACTACGAGCTGCTCGGCTGCGCTGTGCACGGTCACGAGCTGGTCGGCACCGACGCGGCCAGGATCCGCGACTACGACGCGCTGGTCGTCCGGGATGCCGGCGGTGGCCTGCGGTGGCACCGGTGCCTGCGCTGCGACGCCTGGCTGCCGCTTCCCGCTCCCGAACATCCGGCGCGCGAGTACCCGCCGCACCGTCAGGAGATCGAGCTCCCGCTGCGGGGCAAGCCGCTGCGGGACAAGTACGTGCTGCGGCTCATCGCCCTCGACCGACTCGTCCACTTCGTGCTGCTCGCGATCCTGGCGGTCGCGATCTTCACGTTCCTCGGCAACCGCACGCAGTTGCGCGACGAGTTCTACCGCATCGTGACCGCCTGGCAGGGCGGCTTCGGCGGGCCGAGTGGGCAGTCCAGTCACGGCATCCTGCACGAGCTGGAGGACGCGTTCGATCTCAAGACCAGGACGCTGTGGACGCTCGGTCTCGTGGTGGCGGCGTACGCCGTCCTGGAAGGTGTCGAGGCCATCGGGCTGTGGCGGCAGAAGCGCTGGGCGGAATACCTCACCTTCATCGCCACCAGCCTGCTGATGGTCCCCGAGATCTACGAACTCACCGGCCGGATCTCGGCCACGAAGATCATCGCGTTGGTGGTCAACGTCCTCGTCGTGGTCTACCTGCTCTACGCCAAGCGGCTCTTCGGCATTCGCGGCGGCGGCCGCGCGGAGCAGGCCGAGCGCAGGCACGACCTGGGGTGGCAGGCCCTCGAACGGGCCATGCCACCCGGCTGGCCGAGCAAGCCTCCGGTCAGTCCACCGGCTTCGCATTGAAGCGCTCGATCCGCAGCAGCGGGGCGATGACCCGCTGCACCGGACCGCGGTCGAAGGCGCTGCGGATGTCGTCGTGGGCGAGGAAGTTGCCGAGCGCCCCGAGCGTCATCCCCTGGTCGAGCGAGAGATACCGCTTGGCGACGGTGCCGCTGCGTACGGCGACGGCGTCGTAGAACCCGCCGCGGCCGTAGGAGTCGAAGTTGGCCTTGAGCTTCGCCAGGTTGTCGACCGCAGCCTTCGGCGCGAACTTCAGTGCGAGGAACGACGCGTGCGGGGTGACGACGCCGTCGCCCCACTTCGGCGCCGGCCCGGCCGGTCGGCAACCGGGGATGCCCGGGTCGTCGACGGTCTGCTCCTCGTCGGAGGGGTAGCCGCCCTGGTCCATGCCGAGCGAGGGCACGCCGAATGCCGTGTAGCCGTCCTTGATCTTCGGATCGCTGGACGGCGAGAAGCCCCAGTAGCCGTACTTCGCCTCGTCGAGCCCGTGCCGGATCTGGCCCTGCACGTACGCCGGGTCGTTGATCCCCCAGCTGGTCGGGCCCCAGGTCTCCTCGGGCACGAACATGTCCGGCATCAGGGCCTCGAACATGTCGCCGCCCCAGGTCGGCACGAACTGCAGTCCCTCGTAGCGGTAGGCGCCTTCGTAGACGTTGACGCCCATGTAGGTGTGGTTGTAGCCGACCGGCTGCATCTGCTGCCACTGATAGAGGCTGCAGTCCGGCGGGAAGGTCCGGAAGAGCGTGAAGTAGTGCGTCAGCGGGATCTGGCCGAGCGCCATGCCGATGTAGCTGGCGATCCGCGGTTCGCTGTTGAGCACGTCGTAGTGGTTGCAGGTGTAGTAGACGTCCGGGCCGCGATTGCGGTAGTTGCCCAGCACGGAACAGCCGGGCGGCTTCTCCTCGTAGAAGCCGCCGGCCAGTTCGCCGCCCACGCCGGGTCGGGCGTTCTTGTCGTAGTAGAAGCCGAAGTCCATCGGCGCGAGCAGGGCGTTGGCTTCCTTCGCCAGCCCCGGCTCGGCGGTGCGCACCGTCATCAGGGCGGCGGCCAGCCAGCCGTTGTCCACACTGGACAGGAACGGCGTGATGGTGCTGCCGTCCACCGGCCAGGTCCGCAGCACGGCGCCGCTGTGCGGGTCGTACCAGTTGAAGAACATGCCCGATGCGGCGTCGCGGTGCAGCGTCCCGAGGGTGTCGAGGGTCTGCTTCATCCGCGCCATGGCCTCGCGACCGCCGATGATGTGCAGGTCGCGCGCCGCGACCGTGCTCCACAGGTAGGCGCCGATGTTCGTCGGCGACGTGTAGGCGGAGCGGGAACCGGGCGAGAGGTCGCCCTCGATGTTGTCGGACACCAGACCGGTGCTCGGGTCGGCCATCGCGGTCATCGACCGCCAGGTGTCGGCGGCGTAGCCGCGCAGGGTCGCCGTATCACCACCGGTTCTCGGTGCCGGCGCGGCGTGCGCGGGTGCCGTCAGCCCGATCCCGGTGAGCAGGGCGAGTGCCGACGTGGCGGCCACCGCGCGCAGGAGTTTCATCAGAGGGACCCTTCCGCCTAGCGTGGCGCGGGATGCTGCCATGCTCGGAGAAGGTTGTAAACAGGGAGGTTGCGGATGTCCGACCGCTCGCCGTCGGTGCAGATCGCCGTCGTCATGGGAGTGTCCGGCTCCGGCAAGACCACGGTCGGGAGAATCATCGCCGAGCGACTCGGCTGGACCTTCGCGGAGGGCGACTCACTGCATCCGCCGGAGAACGTCGCGAAGATGGCGTCCGGGCACGCGCTGGACGACGCCGACCGCTGGCCCTGGCTGCAGCGCGTGCGGGCATGGATCGACGAGCAGGTGGCCGCGGGTCGGTCCGGCGTGGTGACCTGCTCGGCGTTGAAGCGCTCCTACCGCGACCTGCTCAGCAAGGACCGCCCCGAGGTGGTGTTCGTGCATCTCGCCGGCACCGCGGAGCAGATCAGCGAACGGCTGGTGCCGCGGCACGGCCATTTCATGCCGGCCGCGCTGCTGGACAGCCAGTTCCACGATCTGCAGCCGCTGGGCGCCGACGAGAACGGCATCGAGGTCGACGTGGCCGGCACCGCCGAGTCGATCGCCGACTCGGCGGTGCGCCAGCTGACCGCGTTACAGCACTGACTGGTAGGGGTCCCAGCCTTCGGGGAGCGGGTCCGGGCTCTGACAGCTGACGGTGACCGGGACGAACTCGTCGAGCCGGGCCGAGTCGCTGATCGCCGACATGGCGTCGACGACGTGCATCGCCAACTCGCCCGACGCGCGGTGCGGACGACCCGCGCGGATCGCCTGCGCCATCTCCAGCGCACCGATGCCGCGCCCGGCGGTGGTCCCGCTGAGCGGCAGCTCCTGCCAGTCGTCGTCCCCGACCTTGCGGATCCGCACCGGGCCGCCGAACGTGTTGGGGTCCGGGACCCGCAGGGTCGCCTCGGTGCCGGTGATCTCCACGAACCCGTGCCGGCTCACCGGCGAGTCGAAGCTGATCACCATGGTCGCCACCGGCCCGGCCGCGAATTCGACCAGCGAGGTGCTGTGGGTGGGCACCTCGACGGCGAAGGTCGTACCGGCCTTCGGGCCGCTGCCGATGACCCGCTCCGACTTGGCCTTGCGGGCCGCCGCCGCGACCTTCGACGACCGGACCGAACATCTGCACCAGCATCGTCAGGTAGTAGGGGCCGATGTCCATCAGCGGCCCACCGCCGTACTGGAACAGGAACTCCGGGCTCGGGTGCCAGCTCTCCGGGCCGGGACTCTGCATGGCGATCAGCGCCGACTGCGGCTCGCCGATCACGCCCTGCGCGATCAGCCGCTGCGAGGTCTGCAGCCCGGCGCCGAGGAAGGTGTCCGGCGCGTTGCCGATCCGGCGATCGAGCTGCTCGGCCTCGGCGAGCAGGCTGTGGCCGTCCTCGCGCTCCAGGCTGAACGGCTTCTCGCCGTAGACGTGCTTGCCGGCCCGCAGCGCCGCCGTCGCCACCGACACGTGGGCGGCGGGGATCGTCAGGTTGACGATCATCTCGACGTCGGGGTCGGCCAGCACCGTGTCGACGTCGCCGGACACGGAGATGCCGTGCTCGGCGGCGACCTCCTTCGCGCGGACCGTGTCGATGTCGGCGCACCCGACCACCTCGACGTCGGGGAACGCCGTCAGGTTGGTCAGGTAGGCCTTGCTGATGGTGCCGCAGCCGACGACCGCGACCTTGACCGGTTCGCCTCCGCTCACCGAATGCCGCCGGTCGTCAGGAAGGTGTAGCTGTCGGCCAGGGCCTGGACCATGTCGGTGGCGCACTCGTCGAGCTCGACGACGTGCCATTCGACGCTCTTGTTGGCGGCCAGCGAGGCGGCGATCGGGACGACGCCCTGGCCGACCGCGGTCATCGGGTCGCCCTTGGTCGCCGGGCCGTCCTTGACGTGCAGCAGGTGCACCCGGTCGCCGAGCCGGGTCAGCAGCTCGGGTACGTCGACCCCGCCGACGGCGGCCCAGTAGATGTCGACCTCGAGGATCAGCTCGGGGTCGAGCGCGTCCGCGAACACCTCGAGGGCCGGCCGCCCGTCGACGACGTTCTCCAGCTCCCACCAGTGGTTGTGGTAGCCGATCCGCATGCCGCGGGCGGCCACGTGCTTGGCCGTCTCGTTCAGCTCGGCGGCGACACCCTCGACGCCCTCGCGGTCGGTCCACCGCTCAGGCGCGGTGGCCGGGACGATCACGGTGTCGGTCCCGATCGTCGCCATCGCGTCGAGGACCTCGTCGCGCTTCTCCCCGAGGACCGGGGCGTGGGTGCTGGAGACCTTCAGGCCGAGCTCGTCGGCGATCGCCCGGAAGCCGGTCGGGTCGGTCGTCGGGCTGTAGGGCTCGACCGCGCCGTAGCCGATGCCGGCGAGCTTGGTCAGGACGGCGCGCGGGTCGTCCATCTGGTCGCGCAGGGAGTACAGCTGTACGGAAAGCGGATTCACGGTGCTCCGTTTCGAGGTCGTCGTCATGGTCGGGTGGGCCCCGCCCGATCACGGCCTCCCCGCAGGCCATGATCAAGAGGGGTTTCGTTCGGCGTTTCGTACCGGAATCCCCTCTTGATCATGAGGGGACCGGGGTCGGTCAGGCCTGCTCAGATCGCCATCGAGAGGAACGGCGAGGAGTAGTCGGCCTCCTTGTCGAGCACGGCCGCGGCGTCCTCGCGCGAGATGCCCGCCACGTCCTTCTCCGCCTGGACCAGCAGCGGCAGCAGGTGTACGTCGCCCGCGGTCGGGATGCCGGTGATCTGCTGGTGGGAGAGCACGAAGGCGAGGGCGGCCGAGATGCGCTCCTGGTCGTCGAGCGGCTCGTACCAGGTGCTGTAGCGCTTCTTGTTCTCATCCGGCCAGTTCTGCCGGGCGACGGTCTTGATCGTCATCAGCCCGACGTCGCGGCGCTGGGTCTCCTCGGCCAGCGTGGCCCAGTCGGCGGCGTAGTCGGCCCGCTTGGACAGGGCGTAGTTCCACGGGGTGAGCACCGAGTCGAACGGGAAGCGGCGGAGCCCCTCGAGGTGGGTGGCCGGAGCCTGGTGGCCGTGCCCGGTGATGCCGATCGCGGAGACCAGGCCCTCGTCGCGGGCCCGGATCGCCGATTCGAGCGACCCGCCGGTGCCGGTGGCCTTGTCGAGCTCGTCCAGGTCGCCGATCGCGTGGAGCTGGATCAGGTCGACGTGGTCGGTCTGCAGCCGCTCCAGCGAGGCGTTGATCTGGGCCCAGGCCTCCTCGGCGGTGCGGAGCTGGGTCTTGGTGGCGAGGAAGATCTGGTTGCGGATCCGGGGCATCCACGGGCCCATGCGCAGCTCGGCGTCGCCGTAGCCCGCCGCGGTGTCGAAGTGGTTGATCCCGGAGTCGAGGGCGAGCTGCATGGACTCGTCCGCGGTGTCCTGGTCGACCTCCGCCAGCATCGCGCCGCCGTAGATCAGAACCGAGCTTTCGTGCCCGAGCCGGCCGAGCCGTCGTCGTTGCATCTTTACTTGCCTCCACACTGTGTACTGCGGGTCAGGGCAGTCATCCGATGAAACCGTAGCGGGCGGCGGACGGGAAGGCACCCCCTGACCAGCGGTTAAGGTGCGAGCCGGGATGGACGGCGCTACGGGACAGCTGCAGGCGGGGCAGCGGCGCGGGCTGCGCGTCGAGGTGCTGCTCGTCCTCGGCGTGTCCCTGGGCATCTCGGCCCTCTACGCCGCGGTCAACCTGCTGGGCTCGCTGACCGCCAAGAAACCGCTGTCCCAGCAGCACGCCGTACTCAACGCCTCTGCCGCGCCCGGCCGGCCCTGGCTCGACCTCAGCCTGCAGTTGCTGGGCATCCTCTCCGCGGTGATCCCGGCCCTGCTCGCCGTCTACCTGCTCGACCGCAGCGGCCAGCCGCCCTCGACGATCGGACTGGACACCCGGGCCCCGCGCCAGGATCTGGTCCGCGGCGTCCTGCTGGCGCTGCTGATCGGGATCCCCGGGATCGGGCTCTATCTGGCCGCGCACGCCCTCGGCATCAGCCTCAGCGTGGTCGCGGAGGCGCTGCCCGCCGTGTGGTGGCGCTACCCGGTGCTGCTGTTGTCCGCGGTGGAGAACGCCGTCCTCGAAGAGGTCGTGGTGGTCGGCTACCTGCTGACCCGGCTCGAGCGGATGGGCTGGCGACCCAACCGGGCCCTGCTGGCGAGCGCCACGCTGCGCGGCAGCTACCACCTCTATCAGGGCTTCGGCGGCTTCATCGGCAACTTCATCATGGGGCTGATCTTCGGCCGGTTCTTCCAGAACACCCGCCGGGTGATCCCGCTCATCGTGGCGCACAGCCTGATCGACATGGTCTCTTTCGTCGGGTATGCCCTGCTCAAGGGCCACGTCAGCTGGCTGCCCTGAGCGCTTGTCAGCTGGGTCAGTCAGAGGACGGCGTGGACGATGACGAAGGCCAGCGCGGCGACCGCCGCCGAGGCGGGCAGGGTGAGCACCCAGGCGACCGCGATGTTGCCGGCGACGCCCCACCGCACCGCCGAGAAGCGCCGGGTCGCGCCCACTCCCATGATCGACGAGGTGATCACGTGGGTGGTCGACACGGGGACGGCGTACACGTAGGCGGAGATCAGCAGGATGCTCGAGGCGACCGTCTGGGCCGCGAAGCCGCCGGGCGGGGACAGCTGGATCACCCGGCGCCCGAGCGTCCGCATGATCCGGTAGCCGCCCGCATAGGTGCCGAGGCTGATCGCGAGCGCCGAGGCGAGGATCACCCAGATCGGTACGACGAAGCTCGCGAGGTGGCCCGAGGTGACCAGGGCGAGGGTGATGATGCCCATCGTCTTCTGGGCGTCCTGGGTGCCGTGCCCGAAGGACATCGCAGCGGCCGACCCGATCTGGGCGACCCGGAAGCCGCGGGTGGTCTTGCTGGCGTTGGTCTTCCGGAACGCCCAGAGCACGCCCAGCATGAAGAGGTAGCCGATGAGCAGGCCGATGATGGGCGAGAGCACCATCGGGAGGACGACCTTGTCCACCAGGCCGGACCACTTCACGATCTGGGCCGCGGCGAGCGCCGACCCGACCAGGCCGCCGATCAACGCCTGCGACGACGACGAGGGCAGGCCGAAATACCAGGTCACCAGGTTCCACGTGATCGCCCCGATCAGCGCAGCGAAGACCATCTGCAGGCCCTCGTTGTTCTGCGGCGGGTCGACGATCCCGGACCCGATGGTGGTGGCGACCTTGGTCGAGACGAGGGCGCCGACGACGTTCATCACCGCCGCCAGGGCGAGCGCTATCCGCGGGGTCAGCGCCTTGGTCGAGACCGTGGTGGCGATCGCGTTGGCGGCGTCGTGGAAGCCGTTGGTGTAGTCGAAAGCGAGCGCGACCACGATGATCGTGATCAGCCCGAGTACGGCGAGGCTCACGGGTGGACCTGCCGCACTCAGGACTCCTTGACCGCGATGGTCTCGACGGCGTTGGCCACATGCTCGAGGGCGTCGGCGGCCTCCTCGAGCTGGTCCGCGACCTCCTTGAGCTTCATGACGGTGAGTGCGTCGTAGTCGCCGCTGAAGAGCCGGGAGAGCAGGCGGCGGTAGAGCTTGTCGGCCTCGTTCTCGATCCGGTTGACCTCGATCCAGAAGGGCTCGAGCTCCTTCATGGTCCGCAGCCGGGGCATGGCCTCGGCGGTGGTGCGGCAGGCCCGCTGGAGCAGCTCGACCTGGCGGGCCATCTCGGAGGGCAGCGTGCCCAGCCCGGTCAGCTCGATCAGGTCGGCCGCGGCCTCCATCGCGTCCATCACGTCGTCGAGGTTGGAGGCGAGGGTGTAGATGTCCTCCCGGTCGAAGGGGGTGACGAAGCTGGTGTTGAGCTGCCGGAAGATCTGATGGGTCGTGCTGTCCCCCGCGTGTTCGTGGTCACGGAGCCGGATAGCGAGCTGTTCGCGGTTGGCGCTCTCGTTGAGGAACTCGGCGAGGACGTCGGCCGCGGCGACCAGGTTGTTCGCCGCAGCGGTGAACATCTCGTAAAAGCTGTCGTCTTTGGGGCTCAGGCGCAGGCGCACGAGGGATGCTCCGGAAGGGAATCAGGCATGTCCCGCGGATCGTACGGCTACGGACTGTCGTCGGCTGCCCCCGGCCCGCCCAGCCCGCGTCCGGTGCCGGTCCGGATCGCCCATGAGGGACACTGGTACCCGTGCAGATTCGGACCCGGTGGTTGCTGGCCGCCACGTTGGGCTGTTTGGCCCTGATCGTCGCCGGATGCGGCTCGGGATCGTCCTCCGGCGGAAGTCATGGGATGTCTGGGATGCAGGGGATGGACCAGAAACCCGCGCCCAAGCTGTCCACGGCGCCGTCCGGCGAGTTCAAGGGGGAGAAGCTCGCCGGCCCGCACCCGCGGCCGTCGTTCACCCTCACCGACACCCAGGGCAGGCGCTACGACTTCGGCGCCCGCACCGCCGGGCACCCGACTCTGCTCTATTTCGGCTACACCCACTGCCCGGACGTCTGCCCGACGACAATGGCTGATGAGGCCGCCGCGCTGCGACTGGTGCCGATGAACCTTCGGCGGGACACCCGCGTTGTGTTTGTGACGACGGATCCGAAGCGGGATACCCCGCCGGTGATCGGGCGGTGGCTCTCCCGGTTCGATGGCGGGCTGCCGGAGCCCTTCATCGGGCTCACGGGGACGGAGGCCCAGGTGGAGGCAGCGCAACGTCTCGCCGGGGTCACGGTCGCGCAAGACGGGGGACAGACCCACTCGGCGCAGGTCCTGCTTTACGGGCCGGACAACGTCGCCCGGGTATTTTTCCAGCAGGGGAACAGCCCGAGTGACATCAGCCACGACCTGCCGGTCGTCGCGAAGCAGAAGGGGTGACGCGAAATGCCGGTCTCGTCGCGGAAGGGGGCTGATGTCCGGACGCCTCCGACGACCGCCCACTCGGGCCGTGGGCCGGCCTGGCTCCCGGGGATCTGGCCCTGGATCGCGACGGTGCTCCGGATCGTCGTCGGTGTGGTCTGGATCATCGCCGGCATCGCCAAGGTCGGCGACCCGGCCGGCAGCGTGCGGGCGGTGCGGGCCTACCAGGTGCTGCCCGAGTTGCTGGTCAAGGGACTGGGCTACGGACTTCCCTACCTGGAGATCGCGCTCGGCATCCTGCTGATCGTGGGGCTGGCGACCCGGCTGGTCGCCATCGTCTCCGCGCTGCTCTTCGTCGTCTACATCGTCGGCATCGCCCAGGCGGCCGCGCGCGGGTTGCAGATCGACTGCGGCTGCTTCGGCGGCGGTGGTGCGCTCAAGGCCGGCCAGACGACGTCGTACACGTGGGACCTGATCCGCGACGTGCTGCTGCTGATCGGCTCGGGCCTGTTGGCGTGGTGGCCGCTGAGCAAGTACTCCGCCGACGACTGGATCCTCAACTCGGTCTCCGACCCGGTCACCACCCGGGTCGGTCCGCGCCGGACCAAGGAGGCGCAGCGCCGCCTCGCCGCCCTGCAGGAGCAGCGGCGTAAGGAGTCGGCGCGCCGGCTGCAGATCACGTCGCTCGGGGTGCTGGTCGCGCTGGTCGCCGTCTTCGGCATCGGCGTCGGGGTGCAGTCGCACCGGGCCTTCGTCGCCGGGCCGGCGGTGACGCCGACGATCGCCTCGGACTCCGGGATCCTGGTGGGCAAGCCATCGGCCAAGACGACCGTCGACATGTACGAGGACTTCATCTGCCCGGTCTGCGGCGCCTTCGAGAAACAGACCGGCGCCAAGATCACCTCGATGATCAACGACGGTACGGCGAAGTTCCGCTACCACCCGCTGGGCTTCCTCGACCCCAACTCGAGTCCACCGGGGTATTCGAGCCGGGCCGCCAACGCGGCCGCGTGCATGCCGACGCCGACGATCTTCAAGAAGTTCCACGACCTGCTCTACGCGAACCAACCGCAAGAGGGCAGTCCCGGGCTCAGCAACGCGCAACTCATCGCGTTAGGTAAGAGGGCCGGGGATACCAGCCCGTCGTTAGCCACGTGCGTCAACAGCGGTAAGTACAACAAGTGGGTCGCGGGCATCACCGACGCCGCGTCGAAGGCCAACGTGACCGGCACCCCCACGGTGCGGATCGACGGCAAGGCGGTCTCGACCCCCGGCCAGGCCTTCCCCAACCCCACGGACCTGCAGGCGGCGGTCACCAAAGCCTCTCAGTGACGTCGTTGTCGGCTCGGCCGCCGGCGCTGCGGTCGGGTGAACGGGTTGCGCTGCTGTCCCCGTCCGGCCCCGCGGCCTTGGCGCGGGTCGAGGCTGCCGTCGCGGTGCTCGAGTCGTGGGGGCTGTCGGTCTCGCTGGGGCCACATGCTTTGGGTCGTTCCGGTTTCTTCGCCGGCTCCGACGCCGACCGGGTGGCCGACCTATGCTCGGCTGTCCTGGACTCGTCGATCCGGGCCGTGATGTGTACGCGGGGCGGCTACGGCGCACAGCGGATCGTGGACGCGGTGCCGTGGGAGTCGTTGCGGTCGTCGCCGAAACTGGTGGTCGGCTTCAGCGACATCACCGCGCTGCACCTGGCGGTGTGGCGGCGGGCCGGACTCGCGAGCTGTCTGGGGCCGTGTCTGGCGTGGGACCCGGCGCGGATCGACGCTGATGCTGCGTCAGCCTTGCGTGCGGCGTTGACTGATCCGTCGTCGCCGGTCGTGCTGGAGCGGGATCCGGGGGAGCCGACGTCAGTGGTGTCGGTGCCCGGCGTCGCGTCGGGGATGGTGCTGGGCGGCAACCTCAGCATGCTGGCGTCGAGCCTCGGCACCCCGGACTTCCCGGACCTCTCGGGCGCGGTTTTGGTTCTGGAGGACGTGGCGGAGGAGCCGTACCGGGTGGACCGGCTCCTCACCCAGCTTCGGCGGGCGCGGGTGCTCTCCGAGGTCGCCGGGGTCGCGGTCGGACAGTTCACCGACTGCGGATCGGCTGACTCGGGACCGTCCGTGGTCGACGTCCTGGTCGACCGGCTGGGCGACCTCGGGGTGCCGGTGCTCGGCGGGCTGCCGGTGGGCCACGGCCCGGGGCAGCGGCCGGTGCCACTCGGCGTCGGCGGCGTGCTGGACGTCGGCGCCGGGACTCTCGTCGTTGACCCGGGAGTGTGCTGACAGCCCTCCGGCACGCGGTAGAGTGACGCAGGCAAGGGGCTGTGGCGCAGCTGGTAGCGCACCACACTGGCAGTGTGGGGGTCAGGGGTTCGAGTCCCCTCAGCTCCACCCATGTGATCTCGCCAGTGATAGCAGACAGGTCGGACCGTCAGGGTTCGGCCTGTTTTGTTCTTCGGTGGGGTAGCGGATGCGGCCGGTGGGTTGGTAGTCGGGCATGAGGACGGGTTCGGGCGAGGGGAACCCTCAGCTCCACCGAGCTACACATTCACGTACCGCGTCATGCGGCGGTGGAGTGGCGTCGCCTTCGTAGGTTAGCGAGATTCGGAACACCGGTTTGATGTGCTCGTCGTTGTTGATGTCGATGGTTGTGGAACGCGTGAGCTGCGTTCGTGTTTTGTCGGGTGCCTGGAGGCAGGTGGTAGGGCTCGAACTCGAGCACTGAACCGTCCCCGACGACGGCGTATGTTGCGCAATGGAATTCGACTGTGTTCGACGGGGGAGTAATACCTTGACACACAACGATTGAATTAGCGTCGGTGAGTGAGGCTCGTTGAATATCGAGACGTGCATTTGTCCATAATAATTCGACTCCCTTACGGAACGACGTCGACGACGAGTGCAAAGGATGCTTCAGGTGCAAGGCGTTCGCCTGGGTGCGACAATGCTTTCAGTGCCAGACGGAGGGGAGCCGGACGAGCACCGTCGATGGACAGAACGTGGCCGGGGGATCGCGCCGGGTCATACAGTTCACGCCACTGGGATCGCCGTGCTCTGTGCAGTTCGGGCTGCTCCAAGAAAACCGGAGGTAGCAGATGGCCGAGGACCCACGGCCCCATGAGGAAATCCTGCTCACACACTTCATCGTGTCGGACGACGTCGAGCGCTCTCGGCGCTTCTATACCGACGTTCTTGGGGGCCGAGTCGCATTCTCCAGCCCCGGGGGTCCGACGAACGTCGCACTGTCCAATGGCTGGATCGTCATCAACGCCGGCGGAGGCCCGACTGACGACAAGCCGGAGGTCACACTGGAGACACCCGGCGACCCAAATCGGGTGAACAGCTTCGTCAACATCCGGGTGAAGGACATCGAGACGGTGTACTCCGAATGGAGCGCGCAGGGCGCTCAGTTCCTGACCCCACCAAAGCAGCACGAGTACGAGATCCGTTGCTACATCCGTGATCCCGATGGTCACCTTATCGAAGTGGGGCAGACCACCGACCCGCAGGGCGACTGGGTGCCCGATCACTGGCCACCCACTGCGCCCGACCACGAGCTCCCAAGGCCCCCAGAGGGAATCGTGCTGGCCCACTTCATCGTGTCGGAAGATGTCGAGCGCTCACGCCGCTTTTACACCGATGTGCTCGGGGGCAGGGATGCGTTCTCCGGGCCGGGGGGCCTCACGTATGTCCAATTGTCGAACACTTGGATCATCACCAACGTCGGTGGAGGGCCGACCGACGACAAGCCGGAGGTCAGCCTGGAGCCGCCCGCCGATCTCAACCGGGTCAGCAGCTTCCTCAATATACGAGTGACAGACTTGGAGGCTGTGTACGCCGAATGGAGCGCGCGTGGCGCGGAATTCTTGACGCCACCGAAGCAGCACCAGTACGAAATCCGTTGTTATCTTCGCGATCCCGATGGTCATCTGATCGAGGTGGGACAAACGACGGACCCGGAAGGGGATTGGTTCCCCGATCAATGGCCATCGAACCAGTCGGAGTGAGCTTCCTGACGGCGCGGAGAACTCCATCATGACCACGGCGATCATCGGCACCGGAGGCATCGGATCGGCCATCGCGCGTCAGCTCGCTGCCGGTGGCGAGACTCTCCAGCTCTCGAGTGCCGACAAGCAGTCGGCACAAAGGCTGGCCGTGGCGATCGGCGGCACCGCGGTTGCCGCTGTCGACAACCGAAGCGCTGTGCAGGGCAGCGATGCTGTCATCCTTGCGTTGCGGTTTTCCGTGCTGAAGAGAGTCATCGACGACATCGCCGACGCGCTGGGTGACATGTCCGTCGTCGTTCCGAGCAACCCGGTCGGCATCGACGCACAAGGAAGCGTCGTGCGGCTCCTGCCGGAGGGCCAATCATCTGGCGAGGTAGTCGCCGGGTGGTTGCCCACGGGGGCACGCTTAGCCATGGCGTTCGGTGCGATGTCGGCCAATCTCTTCAAGTCCTCGGCCAACCGATCACCCGAGCCGGCGGTTTTGTTCTACGTGATCAACGACGACCGTGGTGGCGACGAAGTCGAGCGGCTGATCCGAACCGCTGGATTCGAGCCGATGAAGGTGGGCGGGATCGACCAGTCGAGCCGGCTCGAAGTCGATGGCGACCTTCATGATCTCGTCGTCGGCCCCGCGGAGGCGCGCGCCCTGATCGTTGGGGTCTGATCGCATTACCGCTGGGCCTCGACGCCGATCCGATCGTCTGGCGCAGCGATCCGGAGGTCCCGGCCCGGTGAGATAACGGAGCTCACGTCGCGTGGTGTGAAGTTCGAACGATACGACCAGCCCGGCATCAAGACCGACGAATGTGGAGTCTTCCACAGCGGCAGATTCAGGGCCGCCTGGATCAAAGACCCGGACGGCAACACCATGGCGCTCACCCAGCCGTCGGGGTTGTCGCGTAGGAATCGGCATTTCACGGGACCGACCACGGGTTGGTCAGGGTTCGTCGCCCAGGTAGCTCCACGCTGCGGGGAAGTGACCAGTGCCGATGGCGCGACAGGCCTTCTGTGCGGCCATGCTTATCGCCTCGGTGAAGGTCGGGTACGCGAACTGCATCTCGGCCAGTTGGTCGGCGATCATTCCCGAACTCATCGCGGTGGCGACCACCTGCACCGATTCTGCGGAGTATTCGCCCACCAGATGCGCACCCAGGATGCGATGGTCGGCGCGGTCGACGATGAGTTTGCAAAACCCGTCGATGTGTCCGTCGGCGACCGGTCTCAGTAGGTCGTCGTAGTCGGCGACGCCGACCGCGACATCGTGGCTCGCCGTTGCTTGGCGCTCGGTGAGTCCGACGGTGCCGTACTCGGGGTTCGTGAAGCTGCCGCTCGGGACGACGTCGTATGCGGGTCGGCGCGTCGGGCCGTTCACGGCGTTCCATGCCGCGATGCGGCCTTCGATGCGGGCGGTCTGAACGAGCTTCGACTGCCCGTTCGCGTCGCCGGCGACGAAGATGTGCTCGACGTTGGTACGCAGGTACTCATCCACGGCGATCGCCTGCTGATCGTGCGTGATGCCGGCCGCGTCGAGGTCTAGGGCGTCGAGGTTGGCTGGCCAGCCAACAGCGATGAAGACAGCAGCGGCCTCGGTCTGCTCGCTTTTGTCACCTCGGGTGAGGTGAACGGTGACGCAATCGTTGCCCGCTTCCAGTTCGGTCAGCCGGGTGCCGACTGACACGCGCATACCGTGACGCTCGAACGCTTCACGCAACTTCTTGGAGACGTCGTGATCTGCGGCCGGGAGCAGTGCCGGGGCGAACTCGACGAGCCGAACCGTAGCGCCGAAGTCGGCGAGAATTGAGGCAATCTGACACCCGGTGTCCGACCCACCGACCACCATGACGTTGTCGGGGAAGGACGTGATCGAGCGGAGGTCGTCGTAGGTCTTGGCGAGGTGGGCGCCGGGTATCGGCAGCGAAGCCGCGTGCCCGCCGACAGCGAGGATGACTCGATCGGCGCTCCACCTGCGGCCGTCCTCAGCGCGCACACCCTGAGGGTCGGAGAACCGGACCGGCCCGATGCCCTGAATCAACTCGACACCGAGGTGGCGCAGATGTCCACTGACGTCTTTCTTCTCGTGGGCGTAGCGGGCCACGCGGAGGCTGTTGGCCAGGACGGCGTCGAGGTCGAGTGTCGGCCGGGGCCCCCGCAAGCCGAACTGGTCCCAGGAAGACCAGTCGCGGGCGAGGCGGGCCGCGCGCGCAAGCGTGCGCACTGGCGCGGGGCCACGGTTGATACTGGTCCCGCCCACCTGGTCGGCTTCGAGCAGTGTGACCGAGGCACCGATCTCGCGCGCCTGCAGCGCCGCGGAGATGCCCGCGGGGCCGCCGCCGACGACCAGGACCTTCACCATGTGATCACGATCGACTCAGATCGACGATCACCTTGATGTCGTCCGGCTCGTGCTGTAGCCCGGCCTCGATATCGTCGAGGCCGACTCGTCGGGTGATGAGCTGCTCGAGCCACCGGCGGTCCGCCGCGGCCAGGGCCCGAGCAGCGCGGTAGTAGTGGCGCCGGTTGGCGTTGACGGAGCCGAATACGACCAGGTTGCCGAGCACCGCTTCGGTCGCCAGCGTCGCCACGGGCTTGCCGCCGGCAGCCGCCGACCCGACGCCGGTGAGGCAGGCAATGCCGCCGGGCGACAGGGAGGCGACCCCCTGCTGGACCAAATCGATCACGCCGGTGCACTCCAGGACGATGTCGGGGCGGAATCCGAGGTCGCTGATCGCCCCGGTGTGATAGGTGGCGCCGAGTTGCTCGACCAAGGCGGGTTTCGAGCCACCCTCCACCCGGTCCAGCACGTGCACGTCGGCGCCCATCTGCATGCCGCCGAGTGCGCCAAGGAGCCCGATCGGGCCGGCGCCGACCACCAGCACGGTGTGCGGATCCCAGAACGTCCGGCGACCGATCGTCGCGATCTGTTCCCAGGCCTTTGCCACGACGGTGGCCGGCTCCAGCAACACGCCGAGTATGCCCAGCTGCGGGTCCACCCGCACCGCATACTCCGGCTCCACCCGCCAGCGATCGGACATGAACCCGTCGCGCTGCTTGATGCCCCGCTCGGTGTAGCCGCCGTTCGAGCACATGTCCCATTCGCCGACCGCGCAGTTCGGGCAGGGCACCGGGTCGGGGTGCCGCACGATCCCGACGACGTGTTCGCCCACCTCGAAGCCGCTCGGGCCCGGATCGATCACCCGCCCCAACGACTCGTGCCCGAGGATGAGCCGATCCGTGTCAGGCGGCGACCATCCGTAGCCACCGCCCACGATCTCTGCGTCGGTACCGCAGATTCCGACGGCGATGGCCTCGACCAGCACAGACCCAACACTCCGGTCAGGCTCGACGACATCCTCAACCCGCAACGAACCAGGAATTCCGGGGACCACGGTGACCGCACGCATGTTGTCTCCCGCTGGGCTGGCGATTCGCTCTTGCGGGCCGGTCAACCCAGGTTGCGCGGTAGGCCCGGTCCGCAGCATCATCCCGCATGGATGAACCAACCGGACCGGCCTCGACGGCTACTCGGCGATCTCTTCGTCGGGTTCGAGGGCGGCGGGGAACGGTGTTGCCCCGCCGTACATCCCGGCCAGCAAGACTCCGACGTCGTCGGCGACCGCACCGACCGCTCGCAGAGCCTGGGCGAGCACGGGCTGGGTCAGCCCGATCGGGCTGAGGGTCTGCTTGACGACCACCGTCGTGCCCTGCAGCTCGAGTGCCGCGGTGAGGGTGCGCTGCTGGATGGAGTTGAGCTCGGTGAGCAGCTTCATCGACGGCTTCACCCCGGACGCAGCGTGGGCGAAGACCCGCACCATCGCTGGCTGACCATCGGTGACCCCGACCCAGCAGGCGGCCGTTCCTACGCGGAACGGATAGTCGCCGTCACAGTCGGTCGTAACCCGGCACACGTCCCATTCCGACTGCAGCAGGCGCTCCACGTGCGACCTGATCCATAGCGCTTCAGTCATCTCTTCCTCCCCAGGCCGGGCCCAGACTCGCATGGGGGTACGACAGTGGCCCGCAGCGCTGCGCGAAACGCCGCGTTCGGCTGTGAATTGCGCAGCACTCCCTTGATGTCGGACAGGGCGACCTCGGCGGACACCCCGCACCGCCGCATCCCGTAGAGCGCGGCGACGGTGGGGGTTCGGCTCTGCGCCTGGACGCAATGGAGGAGGACGGTGCGCCCCTCAGCCCGTAGCCTCTCGATCAGGACGACCGTGTCGTGCAGGACGGCGCCCAGGTTGAGGTTTTCCTCGGGCAGGTCGCTGTCGATCAGGCATACGTCGATCTGTTCGACCCCGTCCGGGACATCGCCCACCCGGCACAACGACACGACCGCGTCGACTCCTGCGGGGAGGGAGCGAAGCCTGTCGACGCCGCCGAGCCATACGCCGTCGTCGTAGGGGTGGCGGGCCAGCGTGTTGGCGTCGGGAAAGGACGAACGCGGGTACCTGACAGGGCCCGGTGCGCGGCCACGGACGGTCGCGGTCGCCAACGCGACGAGGTCCCGGCCACGGAGACCGGGCCACCCGTGCAAGCCGCGTCGCCACTCGCCAGGGACGGCCGAGGCGCCGTACGCCGCGCCGACGAGGCTGCCGGCGATGGCGGCGACGGTGTCGGCGTCGCGCCCGCCGCGGACGGCGGCCTCGATGCTGTGACGCAGGTGATCGCACCGGAACTGACTGGCCGGCGGGTCGTCCGCAGGCACCGGGGTCGTGGCGATCGCCGACCAGGCGGCCTGGCAACGCCTCGACGACCCACCCGTTCCGGGTGAAGTCCGCCGGCCGTGCGGCTTCGGCATCGTCGATCCGGAGCGCTCCAGCGGTCCCGCCGGGAAGAATCGACGCCCGGCAGGCCGACCCGTATGTCGAGCGTCCCCGTGAGGACAGCATGCCGGATCGCCAAGCACCAGAGCACGCACGCATCCCCGGCCTCTGCGTCGTGATGGGTCAGTGCGCTGATCGCGCGGGCGGCATCGACGAGACCGCCCTCGTCATCCAGGTATGCCAGCGCCACCGGAGCGGTACGCATGAGCGATCCGTTGCCACCCGACCGACCCTGACGCTCGTGGTGCGCCCGCGACGCGGCGTAGGCGTCGGCAGCTTGGACCGCGCCGCCGCCACGCTCCGCGGATCGCTCCGCCGCGGTCAGGACCGCGCGCGTCTGGTTGCCGACGTCCTTCGCCTCCCGGGCCCAGCCGGCCCAGCGGGCCACAATCCTGGTCTGGGCGGTCGGGGCAGCCAGGTCCTCGCCCTCGGCCGCGACCTCGGCGATCGCCGCCGCCATCGAGGTGTCGTCCGTCCACTCAGCGGGCTCCCAGCCGAGCGATCCACCGCCGACCATGGCGAGCTCGACATCCGGGCTGAGCGGCGGCCCGAACTCGAACGGCGCGCCGAGCGCATCGCCCGCGGCTCCGGCCAGGAGCGTGCCGCAGGCCCGGTCGAGCTGGGCGGTCGTGAGCTTTCTCCGTCGAGCCGTGATTGGCTCCACCTTCCGTCTGAAACCTATTTTGCGCGATACTGCGCTAATGAGCAACACGGTAGGCCGGGGGTCTGACAGAACCACCGAGCCGTACCGGGACAGCAGCGGTCGGAGCCTGGCTGACTACCCCCGACCGTCGGTCGCCGTCGACAGCGCCGTGCTCACCCTCGTCCCCGCGCAGGCCGGCGAGCTGGCGCTCGCGGTCCTCGAGGTACGGCGACACAACAGGCCCGGGATGGGCGCTGCCCGGCACCTTTCTGCACCCGGACGAGCGCCTGATCGACGCGGTACTGCGTTCGCTACGGGTCAAAGCGGGCGTTAGCGGCCTTCGTCCCCGCCAGCTTCACGTGTTCGATGATCCGCATCGGGACGACCGGGGATGGGTGCTGTCGGTCGCGCACGTCGACGTACTTCCGGTCGACTGGTTGCGGGAACGGCATGCGGGCACCCGGCTGGCTCCGGTCGAGGCACCGGGACGCCTGCCCTACGGGCACGGCGACATCATCGGGATGGCCGTCGACGATCTCCGAGCCAGGTACGCCGCCAAGCCGGACCCGGATGGAATGCTCCCGAGCGAGTTCACGCTGCGGGAACTACGCCTCGTGCACGAGGCGGTCGGCGGCGTCGCGCTGCAACGCGACAACTTCCGTCGGGCGATCCAGGATCAGCTCGTCGCGACAGGGACGAGACTTGCCGGCACACGCGGACGACCAGCCGAGCTGTTCACCCGCGGCTGATCCCGGCCGGTAAGTGCAGGAAAGCCGAAGCGTTCCACGAGGGACGGATCCATGAACGTGGTGATCGCCGTAACGTGCTTGGCTGTCGGTGGCCAGGACGGCGAGACCGAAGGGCGTGAACGGCTCGTCGACGTTCTCGCGTCGGTAAGCCACCGCAGCCGGCTGACCATTCGCCCTCGTGGGGAAGAGCCGGTACAGCCCGGGTGACGTCAGGACATGACTTGCGAGGAAGGGCACGCAGGTCTCGTTTCCCGCCAGCCAGGTGCTCATCGGCACGACTTCCAGCGTGGCGTCACGTCGCAGCAACTCGGTGAGCGCAGCGATATCGGCCTGCTCGAACGCGGTCATGTACCGGTCGAGGATGCTTCGAGCCTCGGGTGAGTCGGGTTCGGACACCGTGTCGGCGTCAGGGAGGTCATCGTCGAGCTTGGCGCGCGCTCGCTGCAGAGCACTCTTGACCGCGGGAACTGTCATGTCGAGCATGGTCGCGATCTCGGCAGCGGGATACGCAAGCACCTCCCGAAGGAGGAAGACCGCTCGTTGACGGGGCGGCAGGTGCTGCAGGCTCGCCACCAGCGCCAGACGCAGGCCGGATCTCGACGCGACGACGTCGGCCGGATCGTCGGACGAGCCTTCGTAGATCGTGTTCGGGAACGGCTCGACCCAGAGGGTCTCGCCGGCTGCCGCGACCAGCGGCGCGCGCGGGTCTGCGCTGGCCGGCCCCAGCCCCGCGGGCAGTACGCGTCGGTTCCTGTGGTTGAGCGAGGTCAGGCACAGATTGGTCGCGATCCGGTAGAGCCAGGTGCGGACCGAGGACCGGCCCTCGAACGACTCCCAGCCGCGCCACGCCCGTAGATATGTTTCCTGGACGAGGTCTTCTGCCTCGTGGACGGAGCCGATCATCTTGTAGCAATGGGCGATCAGTTCGCGCCGATATCTCTCGGCGTCGCTCAGGAATTCCTCGCTCGGACGCTCCGCGGGCGATGAGGCGCGCATGGGTTGCAGTGTCGCAGTTGACTGGCTCATGCGTCGCGCCCCGATCTCACCGGACGGGTTGATAGGTGAGCCCGGCGAGCCCAGGATCGCCGACTGGGCCGGCGGTGACGAGCTGCCAGGTCCGGGCCGAGCCATCGGCTCGGTACAGGGTGGTGCCGACCGGCACGGACACCGGTACGACGGTGAGGTTCAATTCGTCCACCAGCCCGGCGTCCCAGAGGGTCTGTCCGAACTGCCCATGGCCGTAGACGATCAGGTCTCGATCGGCTTCCTGCTTGAGCGTGGTGACGGACGACACGACGTCGCCGGGCACGACCGTGGTGTTCGACCAGTCCGCTCGGTCGAGCTTTGAGGAGAAGACGAACTTCGGCATGGCGTTGAGGTAGCCGGCGTACTCACCAGGGGTCGAGGGCCACTGCTGGGAGAAGATCTCATACGTCCGGCGGCCCATCAGCAGGGCGCCGCTCTCCTTCAGCGCCGCGAGTGAGCGGGCGGCACTGGCCGGGCCGAAGAAGGGTCCGGCCCACGCCAGCGGCTCACTGGTCACGCCGTTCAGGGACACCAGCACCGACTGCACGAGCCGGCGGGGATTCGCTTCAGTCATACCTATGTCGACTCGGCCCGCCGCGCAAAGGAATCGGTCCGGCGATGGTCGTCAGTCGGTCAGGGTCTCGTTCCAGTCCCTGATGTCGACGTTGCGTACGACGCCGTTGACGACGAACGGGTCGCCGGCGGCGAATGCCTCGGCGCTCTCGCGGGTGCGGAAGATCGCCATCGAGCCCTGTGTCTGCGGGTCGGCGAAGGTGCCGACCATCAGCAGGTCGCCCCGCTCGTGGAACTCGTCGAGCCGCGCCTTGTGTGCCGGGAAGTGCGCCGGCGCCGTGAGGTGCACATCGGGCGCGGACTCGTAGAGGACGACGTACTTCATGCCGACACCTCGGTGCGTGCGGCGAAGGCGGCAAGGGTGGCGGTCCATGCGTCGGGGCCGTCGAACATCTTGCGCATCCGGTCGGCGTCAGGCCCGTAGTTGTCGAAGTCGCGGTGGGTGAGGTCGACGAGCGTGTGCTGGTCGTCCTGGGCGGTGAAGGTGAGCTCGATGGTGGTGATCAGGGCGGTGTCGAAGGACCACTCCGCGCTGATCTGCCAGGTGATGGCCAGTCGTGCGGGCGGATCCCAGGCCGCGACGTAGCCGGTGGACGTCTCGCTGCCGTCGGTGTGGCGGGTATACCAGCGGCCGCCCTCGCGCGGCTCGATGATGATCCGCTCGATCGGTGCGCTCCCGATGTGATGGTCGCTGGGCCACCACTCGGTCATGTGCGTGGTGAAGATGTCGAACGCCCGCGCCGGGTCGACGCCGACGACGATGTGCTGATGGACGGCACCGGTGGAGTCGATCATGTCTGTTCATCCTTCGCTTCGTCGGTGTAGTCCTTGAATGCCGCGAGCGATCGCTGCCAGAACTGGTCGAGGTGTGCGCGCAACACCTCGAGGCCGGCCGGATCGACCTGGTACAGGCGACGGGTGCCCGCTCGGTGATCGACGACGAGGCCGACGTCCTTGAGGACCTTCAGGTGCTGCGAGACCGCAGGCCTGCTCAGCGGCAGCGTCGCAGCGAGTTCCCCGACGGCGTAGGGGCGGTCGGCGAGCTGATCCAGGATGGCCTGCCTCGACGGGTCGCCGAGCGCCGCCAGCATGGCCGTTCCGTTCGTCACCACGAACGGTAAGGTACCACGAACGAAGCCGTCGAAGGAAGGGTAAACGTCGAGCGGACTAAATAGTCCAGAAAAGGGAATGGCTGATCCAGACCGGCGGTTGCACCTGTCGACACGCCGATGAGCGAGCCTGGAGGCAACCCGAGATGAGCCAAGCCACCACGGTCCAGAACAACACCGAGTCCCGCAGCTACGACGCCATCGTCGACGACAAGGTCGTCGGCATGATCGTCTACGAGCAGCGCGGCGATCGGATCATGTTCCACCACACCATCGTCGAGCCGGACTTCCGGCGGCGCGGCATTGCGACGACGCTGGTCCGCGGCGCACTGGACGACGTGCGAGCTCATGGGCAGACCCTCACCAACTACTGCGGCTTCGTCTCGGACTTCATCACGGCGAACCCGGCGTATGCCGGGCTGATCGATCCCGAGCAGCCCGGCCGGGTGTTGCCCTACGAGAAGCGACGCGAGGACGCGCGGCTCGGCAGGGCGGCGTCGTGACCTCGGGCGGTGCCATCGCGGACCAGCTTCCGTTTGGCGAGGCGGACGAGCCGGCCATCGACTCCGCCTTCGCCACAGCACATCGGATCCAGCTCGACGAGACATCGTGGATCGACTATGTGCCGGGCTGGCTTCGCGGCAGCGACGCGGTGATGGAGACGATGCGCACCACCGTCGCCTGGGAGCAGCGTGAGCGATGGATGTACACGCGATTGGTCACCGAACCGCGTCTCACCGCCGAATACCGCGACATCGCCGATGCGCCGCAACAGATCCTGCACACCATCACCGCGGCCCTGTCCGACCACTACGAGGTGCCCTACGACGGTCTGTGGATGAACCTCTACCGCGACCACAACGACGGCACCAGCTGGCATGCCGACCGGCCCGTCAACAGCCGCCCGCAGGCGATCGTCCCGGTGCTGAGCCTCGGTGCCGCCCGGCGATTCCTCATCCGCCCCGAGTCCGGCGGCCGCAGTACGACGTTCACCCCCAACGGCGGTGACCTCGTCGTGATGGGCGGACGTTGCCAGATCGACTGGCGGCACAGCGTTCCCAAGCAGAAGACGCCGGCCGGCCCGCGCATCAGCCTGAACTTCAAGAGCCGCAGCCAGTCCTAGCGACGGACTAGGTCAGGTACGTCGCGATGTGGTCGAGCGCCATGTCCAGCGCGGTCATCCAACGGCTCGACGTCGTGCGCCGCGTCGGCGAGCAGATAGCCACCCTGCAAGGCCGCCATCAGCCCGGTGGCGAGCTTGTCGGCGTCGGCGCGGGCCTGCAGCGACCCGTTGTTCTGCATACGGCGTAAGCCGTCGGCGATGAGGGTCTCCCACGACGCGAAGGTTTCGGCGAGCGTAGACCGTGCCTGCTCGTCCTGGTCGGAGAGCTCGTTGGCCATGGAGCCGAGCACGCAGCCGTTGGCCCCATCCCGCAGCGCACTCGCCTGGACCAGTGCGGTGCGCCAGCGTTGTAGGCCGCTGAAGGAGTGCAGTCGCGCGAGTCGATCCTGCTCCCGGCTGAGGACCTGCTGTGCCCGCAGGTCGATGACGGCGTGGACCAGCGCCTCCTTGTCGGCGAAGTGGTGGTAGAGCTGCGACTTGCTCGTGCCGCTCGCCGCCCGGACGTCGTCCAGCGTGGTCGCGTTGACGCCCCTGACGAACATGAGCTCGGCGGCGGCCTGAACGATGCGGTCCCGCGTGGCCGCGCCGCGCGCCGTCAGCCGTCGTACCTGCGGCGCGTCCTGCTCCGCCCCGGCCATGACGCCACGGTACGCCGTTGGACTGCATGGTCCTTCGATGTCGGCCGTGAGTGCTGCTGACGATCTCAGCTTGACGCTTGCCGATATGGGCATATGATGGCGCCATGGCACGGGCAGCGACGACCTCGGATGTCTTCAACGCGATCGCCGAGCCCCAGCGCCGGGAGATCCTGGTGCTGCTGCGGGCGGGTGAGCGGCCGGTGACCGAGCTGGCCCGGGAGCTGGGGATGACCCAGCCGCGCGCGTCCAAACACCTGCGGGTGCTCCGGGTGGTCGGGCTGGTGCAGGACCGCAAGGCAGGCAAGCAGCGCGTCTACGGCCTTGACGCCCGAGGGCTGCGGCCGGTCTACGAGTGGACCGGCGGGTTCGAGCGGTTCTGGAACGAGAGCTTCGACCGGCTGGACGCATACGTGCGGGACCTGAAGCAGACACGGCAGGAGGAATGACCGATGGCAGAGGCAGGGCAAGAAACGCGGGCGGAGCCGGCGACGGCCGACCGGGAGATCGTCATCTCCCGGGTCATCGACGCCCCACGGGAGTTGGTGTTCGAGGCGTACACCGAGGTCCGGCACCTGTCGCGGTGGTGGGGGCCGGAGGGATTCACCACGACGACGCAGTCGTTCGAGTTCCGCGTCGGCGGGGAGTGGGACTTCGTCATGCACGGACCGGACGGGACGGACTACAGCGAGTGGATCACGTGGACCGAGATCGCCCCGCCGGAGCGGATCGCGCTGCTCCACGGTGAGTCCCGCGGCGACCCGAACGCCTTCGAGTCGGTCATCACGTTCGCGCCCGACGGCGCGGCGACCCGGATCGAGATGCGCGCGGTCTTCCCCACCAAGGAGCTGCGCGACGAGGCGGTCGAGAAGTACCACGCGATCGAGGGCGGCCAGCAAACCTTGAACCATCTGGCTGCCTACGTCACCGAGATCGTTCGGAAGGGAGTGGAGGGCTGATGGCCGGAAAGGTGTTCTTCAGCGTGACGATGTCGCTCGACGGGTTCGTCGCGCCCGAGTCCGTGCCGGTCGAGGACGTCTTCTCACCCGAGGGTCAGAACGACCCGAGGGTCCAGCGCTGGATGGCGAAGTGGTCGGAGCTACAGGCGTGGCTGTACCCGCAGCGGTGGTTCCGGGAGAACCTCAAGCTCGGCGAGGGCGGCGAGGAAGGACTCGACAACGACATCGCGCTGGCGACGCACGAGCGCACCGGCGTGAGCGTCATGGGCAAGGGGATGTACGACGCCGGCGAGCTGGCATGGCCGGAGGACGCCCCGTTCCACACGCCGGTCTTCGTCGTGACGCATGAGAAGCGCGACCCCTGGGAGCGACCGGGTGGGACCACCTTCCACTTCGTCAACGACGGCATCGAAACCGCGCTCGACCAGGCCCGCGAGGCGGCCGGCGACCGCGACGTCCGCATCGCGGGCGGCGGCGCCACGATCCTGGAATACGTGAACGCCGGCCTGATCGACGAGTTCACCATCACGCTGTCGCCCGTGCTGTTCGGCACCGGCACCCGCCTGTTCGACGGCGTGGACGCGTCCAGGATCGCGCTCGAGCCGCTCCGCGCGGAGCCTTCCCCGAGAGTGACGCACCTGACCTACGCCGTCCGGGAGCGGTAGGCGCACGGCGTACTAGTGGCTACTGCTGGCCAGGCTCGCGACGAGGTTGACGGTCGCGGCGAGGATCAGTGATCCGAACAGGTAGGACAGCAGTGCGTGACGCAGCGCGGTCGCCCGGATCGTGTGGCTGGTGATGTCGGTGTCGGAGACCTGGAAGGTCATTCCGACGGTGAACGCCAGGTAGGCGAAGTCGGTGTATCGGGGCGGCGAGGTCTGCTTGAAGTTCACGCCGTGGTTGTCGTCGGTGTAGTAGAGCGACGCGTAGCGCAAGGTGAACAAGGTGTGCACCACGACCCAGGACACGGCGACGCTCATCACGCCGAGTGCGGCTGCCTCGGCCTGCGCGGCACCCGTGGACGAACTCGCGCGCACCAGGAGATAGCCCACGCCGACCAGGCTGGCGATGCAGGCGCCGATGATCAGCAGTTGGGTCTCGTGCTTCGGCGGGTCCTCCCGGGTCGCGTGGTTGGCCGTCTGCGCCGGGTCCATGCCCGAGACGACGGCCCAGGTCCACGCGAGATAGACGATCGCCCCGCAGACCCAGCCGAGCGGCGGTGCGTAGACCCAGCTCCCGAGCATCCCCGCAATCACCGCGACGGCGACCCCGATGATGACCGCCACGGTGATCCGGGTCCCCGCCGGCCTCGCGTCGGTACTCCGCTCGTCCGAAGTCACGGCGCCAGTCAATCAGTCACCCGTGGCGGAGGCCCGGCGACATACCTACTACACTGTTGTAGTAGTCACGCCGAGGTGAGGGAGTCGGGCCGTGCTGGCGGCACAAACCTATGCGGTCAACCTGCTCGATCCGCACAGCCTGTTGTCGAGCTTCGGCACGCTCGGGATCTTCGTGGTCCTCTTCGCCGAGACCGGCCTGCTGGTCGGGATCTTCCTGCCGGGCGACTCGCTGCTCTTCACCGCGGGCCTGCTCTGTACGACGAAGGTCCACGACACCCTGCACCTGTCGCTCCCGGCGGTCCTGGTCGCGGCCGTCGCCGGCGCGCTGCTCGGCGCCCAGGTCGGGTATCAGATCGGCCGCAGCGCCGGGCCCGCGCTGACCGAGCGGGGCCGGGCTGCCCGCGTCGCGACGGCCGTCGTCCGGGCGCGTGAGGTCTTCGACCGCTACGGGCAGGCGAAGGCAATCGTGCTGGCCCGGTTCATTCCGTTCGTGCGCACGGTCATGAATCCGCTCGCCGGCATGATGCGCGTGCCGGTGCGCACCTTCGTCGTCTGGCAGGTCGTCGGCGGTCTGCTCTGGTCGGTCGGCGTGACCCTGGCCGGGTATGCCCTCGGCTCGCGGATTCCGAGTATCGACAAGTACCTCTTGCCGATCATCGCGCTGATCGTCGTCGTCTCGCTGATCCCCGTGGCGATGGAGGTACGTCGGGCACGGGCGGAGCGGAGCAGCGCGTGAGCGGCCAGTTGAGCTGGCTCGAGGCCGGCGTCGTCGGCGCCGTACAGGGTGTCTCCGAACTCTTCCCGGTCTCCAGCCTCGGGCACAGCGTGCTCATCCCCGCCTGGGTGGGTGGAACGTGGGCGCAGGACCTCAACGTGTCGCGCGCGGAGTCGCCGTACCTCGCGTTCATCGTCGGACTGCACGTCGCCACCGCGATCGCGCTCATCATCTACTTCTGGCGCGACTGGGTGCGGATCATCACCGGACTGGTGACCAGCATCGTCCGGCGGGAGGTCGTCACCGCCGACCAGCGGCTGGCCTGGTTACTGGTGCTGGCCACGATTCCGGTCGGCCTCGTCGGGCTGCTCGCCGAACACTGGTTCCGCACGACACTGGCGAGACCGGGGCCGACGGCGGTCTTCCTCATGATCAACGGTCTGATCCTGCTCGGCGCAGAGCGGCTGCGCCGCCGATCGGGGTCGCTGGACACGCAGTACGTCGACGAGCGGATCACCGGCCCGGTCTCGGACGAACGCATCGCGAAACTGCCGGTCGGCCAGGCGGTGTTGATCGGGACGGCGCAGATCTTCGCGCTGGCACCGGGAATCTCCCGCTCCGGCATCACGATGGTCGCCGGCATGGTGCGCGGACTGTCCCGCGAAGACGCCGCGCGATTCTCCTTCCTCCTCGCGACGCCGGTCATCCTGGCCGCCGGGGCACTGAAGCTCGGCGACCTGTCGGGTCCGTTGGGCAACGGCATCCGGGGGCAGGTGCTCTTCGGGTCGGTGCTGTCCGGGGTCGGCGCCTACCTGTCGGTGCGCTTCCTCACCCGCTACTTCGCCAACCGCTCGCTGCGCCCGTTCGGCATCTACTGCCTCGTGGTCGGTGCGGGGAGCCTGCTCCTGTTCGCGATCCGGTGAGCCCCGAGGAGATCGTCACCGCAGCCACGCCCGCGGCGATTGCTGCATCTGGGCAACCGCCCGGGCGGCCGGGAGTACGTCGGCCTGCAGGCGCCGGGCCGCGTCGATGTGGTCGCCGGTCCAGATCATCTTGACAGCCGTCGCCGTACCCCGGCCGTCCTCGCCGTTGAGGTCGCGCCGGACGGCGTCGATCAACCGCTGGTCGGCCGTCGGGTCGTGACTGAGTTGGTCGGGTACGCCGCCGCCGCCGGCCAGGGCCCGAGCCGTCGACTCGTACCACTGCACCAGCATCGCTCCGGCGTCGACGATCTCGACCCGCGCCGCCGCCCGGTCACCGGTCGGTGCGCCGTCGTCGTGCTCCCACAGGTCGCGGATCGCGTCGGCGGTGAGCCGGAGTACGGCGACGGAGGTGACCAGGGTGGTGACCTCGGCGAGCGGGATGTGCTTGGTTCCGCGCTCGGCGAGAAATTCGCGGAAGGCGTCGTCGAGCCGACGTGCCGCGGCGGCCGCCCGTCGGCTCTCGCCGTCCGGAACGGCGGAGGACGCGACGACTGCGTCGCACCGGGTGACGCCGTACTCGATGGTGCTGCGCAGGTAGCTCACGCCGTCGGAGAAGCCGGCCGCGAGCGCCTGTCCGAGCACCGATCCCGCGCCGCGCGGCCAGAAGAGCACGCCGACCACGAGGCTGACCGCACAGCCGATCGCCACGTCCTCGACCCGCACCAGCCCGATCGACCAGCCCGCCGGCTGGATGATGTTGAAGAGGATCAGCAGGGTCATGGTGAAACCGGCCTGGCCCGCGGTGAAGGAGATCGCGGCGGGTGCGAACCCCGTGAAGGCGACCGCGAACGGAAGCAGCGCCCACAACACCGTCGTGTTGCTCCCGATCCCGAAGACGATGCCGCCGCCGATGATGATGCCGACCACGGTTCCCAGCAGCGCACGCAATGCGTTCTGCCCGGTGTTCAGCGCGTTGGAGCGGAGTACGGCGAGGGTGCCGAAGACCACCCAGAAGGAGTGTTGGACGCCGGTCAGCTCGCCGACGAGTACGGCGAGGCTGAGGGCGATGGCGCCGCGCACGCTGTTGTGCAGCCACACCGAGTGTCGCTCGACGTGGGCACCTGCCCGCTGCTGCGCCGTGGACAGGGCGGCGGACACCTCTTCGGGACGGCGGCCCAGCAGGTGGTCCGGCCAGCTGCGCCGGCGGGCGGCGACGGTCAGTTCGATGTTCGCGGCGATCGCCGAGGTGGCGAAACTCATCTCCTGGGCGCGGAAACTCGGCTCCAGCGAGCTGACGAACTCGGTGACCGTTCCGTCCGCGGCACGTCCCGTGTGGTGCACCGGGAGCATGGCGATGACCGCCTGCTCCATCGTCTGCCGCGCCTCCTGCAGCCGATGCAGGGCGGGCTCGAGATCGCGCGGATCACCGCCCGGTGATTCCAGCAGCTCCGCACCGCGCTCGAGCAGCGCGGCGGCGGCGACCTTGACGTCGCAGATCAACGCGTCGGTCGGCCCGGGGTGTTGGTCCAGCGGCATCCGCGCGAGCACGGAATCCAGCCACACCACCTGGTCGACGAGCCGGACCAACGCGCGCGCCGCGGTGCTGAGCCCGGTCGGGCGGTAGGGGGTGCCGAAGAAGGAGGTACGCAGCACCGCGACCTTCTCCTCCGCCTCCTCGACCAGCGCGGTGACCGCCGCCAGCCGGTCCGACGCCCAGCTCTCCCGCACGCAGTCGGCTTCGGCGCGCAGCCGTCGAGCCAACGACACGCACGCCTCCGCGGTCGGCCGCCGCAGCGGTTCGCGGGTCGGCGCCGGCCACAGCAGGGTGATCGCGAGGAGGGAGGCCGCGCCGGCCATGAGCCAGCCGATGATCCGGTCGGGGATGGCATCGATCGGGCCGCCCAGCATGACCGGCAGGATGAAGCTGACGATGATCGCCGTCGTCGCGCTCGCCAGCACCGAGCTGATGATGCCGACGAAGAGCGCGGCGAAGGCGACCGCGAGCATCCCGGCGGCAGCGACCCACGTCTCCTGCGCGCACAGCGTGCCCACGCAGATCAACACCGCTCCGGTCAGCACGAGGGCCAGGTGTGCCTGGACCCGTTCCCGTACGGAGCCGCCGAAGTCGACGAACAACAGCATCGCCAGCGATCCGAAGGCGGCGAAGATCGACGTGTTCGGGTTGTGCAGGAGCAGGTCGGAAATCGCGAAGAGCCCAGGCGCGACGATCGCGGCGCGAGCCGAGCGCCGGAGAGCCGACAGGCCCGGGTCCCGCGCCCGGACCCACTCGAGGATGCTCACCGGCTCCATTCTGGACCACCGGGTCTCGTTGCGGGCGCGGTCCGTTACCGGGCGGCGTCGTCGATCTGCACCGGATACCCGGCCCGCAGCACGGCCACGGTCGAGGGCGGGGTGATGGCGGTCGCGATGCCCTCGACCGGCCGCGGTCGTCGGGCGGCGTACCCGTCGGGTGTCCACTCCGTGAGGTGGTCGCCCACGACGACGGCGGGAGTCTGGTCGAGCAGCACGAAGGCACCGTCCGGAAGGTCCGTCCACGGCACCTCGTGCAGCCGGCGGCGGTGGGTGCCGCGCACGATCCGCTCGCCGTGCAACTGCCGGTTGATGTCCTTCGCCGACGGCACCTCGACACCGAGGTCGCTCGCCCAGCCGGTGCGATAGGCGTTGTAGTCAGCCCGCCGGCATTCCGCACATGGGCGGTGCCCCGCCGCGAACGACACGGCCTCGTCGTGGAAGAAGAGGAACGTGTAGTGGTGCGGCCGCCACTGCTCCTGCCGCCGGCCACGGAATTCGAGTACGCAGGTGATCCAGAGGTCGCTGGCATGGAAGCGGACGATGTCCCTGCCGCGGTGGAGGATTCCCCGGTTGCCGGTCCACGCGCCGCGCAGCGGGATCGCGACGATGTCGCCGGTCGGCGTAACCCGGTTACGGGCAGGAGCCATCACACACCTCGCCAACCGATCGGCCGTGGCTGCATCCCGACGGTCGTTGAGTATTCCGACTGCCGGCCGACCTATCGCGTGACACCCTGAGCCGCCGATCGAGAACGGTCATCGTGGGCAGACTCGGCGTGCCGTGCGCAACTTTGCACATCCTATTCACCGGCCTGCACAGCATCCTCGCTCGGATGCGCTGCGCGGCTGGCCCGGCGCCAGCGACCGAAGAATCCGGCAAAGCGGACAGCCGGTCCACTGAGTTACGGCTGCGTAAATCAAGCAGGGAGAGGGGTTACATCTGATCAGTCGAGGGTCTACTGTGCATTTTCGAGCGCCAGCGTCCCGGAACGAGAGACAGAATCGAGCGGTGGAATGACGGTCATGAGATCGCACGTCGAGGAGGAGCTGGCGTCCCAACCGGACTGCTGGGCGCGCGCCGCCGACGCTGCCGCGGGTTACGCCGACATTCTCCCGGCCGCCGGCGAGCGGGTTGCGGTCATCGGCTGCGGCACCTCCCTGCACATCGCCGCCGCCTACGCGGCCGCACGGGAAGAGGCCGGTGCCGGTTTGACCGACGCGTTTCCCGCGTCCGAGGCTCGACTGGACCGCGGATACGACGTCATCCTGGCGTTGAGTCGGTCGGGCACCACGACCGAAGTGATCGACGCGTTGTCCGCCGCACCCGCCGGCTCGCGGCGCCTGAGCATCACCGCCGACGCGCGGGCGCCGCTCAGTGAACACACCAACGACCAGATCGTGCTCGACTACGCCGACGAGCACGCCGTCGTCCAGACCCGATTCGCGACGACGTCGTTGGCACTGCTGGTGACCAACCTGGGGATCGACATTGCGCTCGCCGTCAAGCAGGCTCGCGATCTGCTCGGCGAGGAGGTGGATACCTCACTCGTCGATCGCCCGCACTATGTGTTCCTCGGGCGCGGCTGGACCGTCGGCGTCGCAGCGGAAGCGGCACTGAAGGTGCGCGAGGCGGCGGCGGCCTGGAGCGAGACCTACCCCGCGATGGAATACCGCCACGGCCCACTTTCGGCCGCGACCGAGCGCAGTGTCGTCTGGTTCATCGGAGAGCCACCGGCCGGACTCGTCACCGACATCTCGATCTCAGGCGCCACCGTTGTCGCCGACATGCTGGAACCACTGGCGGACCTGGTCCGCGCTCAACGGATCGCCGTAGCAACAGCCCGTGCACGCGGCCTCGATCCCGACCGTCCGCGCTACCTGTCGCGATCGGTCGTGCTGGAACCGGGCCAACACTGACTATCGGGTCGCAGACCAAAGGATGGGCACAATGGCGCAGGACAATCCCACAACATCGGACCGGAAATCGGAATGGGCGCAGCCGTCGCGCCGGAAGGTGCTTGCATCGATACCGGCCGCACTACTCATGGGGGCGGCGGCGTGCAGCAAATCCTCGTCCTCGTCGTCCATCGCGAGCGAGAAGAAGCAGAGTGGTCCGGTCACGTTGACCTACGGCCTGTGGGACGACACGCAGATGCCGGCCATGAAGAAGATCATCGCCGAGTTCGAGAAGGCCAACCCCAAGATCACCATCCGGACCGCGGTGACGCCGTGGGACTCCTACTGGACCAAGCTGCAGACGGCGGCGACCGGTGGCAGCGCCCCGGACGTGTTCTGGATGACCCTCGCCTACGCTCAGCTCTACGAGTCGAACGGCGTACTCATGCCGCTGACCAAGCCGGTGGCGCAGGCCAAGATAGACATGTCGCAGTACGACCCGGCCATCGTCAAGGGCTACACGTGGGGCAACGACATCTACGCGTTGCCGAAGGACATCGACAGCATCGCCCTCTGGTACAACAAGAAGCTCTTCGCCGAGGCAAACCTGAAGGCGCCGGACAACTCGTGGGGATGGTCCGATGTCCTCGCCGCCGCCCAGCGGCTGACGAAGGGCGACGTGCACGGGATCGCGGCCACCCTGTCGGATCAGCAGACCTACTACAACACGATCCCGCAGGCCGGCGGCTACGTCATTTCCGACGACGGACGGAAGTCCGGCTATGACTCGCCCGCCGCCATTGCCGGCCTCGAGTTCTGGACCGACATGATCAACAAGTACCACGTGTCGCCGTCGTTGCAGCAGATGACGGACACCGACCCGCAGCAGATGTTCGGCGCGGGGAAGATCGGCATGTACTACGGCGGCTCCTGGGAGTCGGTCGCGCTGAAGGCGATCCCGTATGCGTTGAAGAACGTGGACGTCGTACCGATTCCGCAGGGAAAGATCCGCAAGACCGTGAGCAACGGCCTGGGCAACGTCATCTTCGCGAAGACGAAGTATCCCCGGGAGGCCTGGGCGTTCGTGCAGTTCCTCGGTTCCAAGCGGGCCGCGGAGATCCAGGCCGAGAGTGGTGCGGTCATCCCCGCGACCAAGGGCACGGAGAATGCCTGGGTCAAGTCCACCCCGCAGTTCAATCTGCAGACCTTCGTGGATGAACTGCAGTACAACTACGGGTTCCCGGTGTCGATCAACACGCCGGCGTGGCGTGACTATGCGACGCAGCACTTCACCGATGCGTGGACGGGGAAGAAGCCCACGGCCGATGTCGCCCGCGCCATCGCCAAGCAGATGAACTCGTCGTTGGCGAAGGAACCCAAGCGCCCGAGCTGATCCAGCCGATACCAGCCGGAGGGCGGGCATGGTTGCAGTTACCGAGACCCCAGAGCGACAACAGACGCGGCGCAGTGTGCGCCGGCGGGGGTCGGCACGGAAGAGGATCGAGGCCCGCTGGGCGTGGATCCTGATCGCTCCGAGTCTGATCGGCCTGGGCGTCTTCTCGATCTGGCCGATCTTCCGGACGCTCTACTACTCCTTCACGTTGTGGGGACCGTTCGGTGGGCACACATGGAGCGGGCTGTCGAACTACGAGACCCTCTTCTCCGACTCCGAGGTGCTCCGATCGCTTCGGAACACCATCGTCTTCGCCGCCCTCTCGCTGCTGAGCGTGCCGATCGGCATCGTCGTCTCCGCGCTCCTCAACCGGCAGGGGCTCAAGGGCCTGGGGGTCTACCGGACGATCTACTTCATCCCGGTGATCACGCTGCCCGCCGCGGTGGCACTGATGTGGCGGTTCGTCTACAACGGCGACTACGGGCCGATCAACCAGGTGCTCGGCGCGGTCGGGATCAACGGTCCGCACTGGACCTCGGACCCGTCGACGGCGCTCTACTCCGTCGCCGTCGTCGCGATCTGGTCGTCCATCGGCTACAACATGGTCCTGTTCCTGGCGGGCATGCAGACCATCCCCAGGCAGTACTACGAGGCCGCCGAGATCGATGGAGCGGGACGGATCCGCCAGTTCTTCCGCATCACCCTGCCGTTGCTCAGTCCGACGATCTTCTTCGTCACGGTCATCAGCGTCATCAACGCACTGCAGGCCTTCGACCTGATCTACGTCATGATCGGAAAGAACAACCCTGCGTTGGCCGACAGCGAAACGATCGTCTACCTCTTCTACGAGAAGGGGTTCATCCAGTCCAACGGTGGCTACGCAGCGGCAATCGCCTTCCTGCTCCTCGGCATCATCATCGTGTTCACGGCTGGGCAGTTCTGGTTGCAGAGGAGATGGGTGCACTATGACTAGCGCTGCTGCAACGGCCACTGCCGCGACGGCCGCCGCGGCACGGCCCAGGAGGCGCCGCCGCCAGGGCTCGGGCCACCTCGTCGTTCACGTGGTTCTCATCGTGGGCGCGCTGCTGATGATCGCGCCGTTCCTGCTGGAACTGCTGCTCTCCGTCGAGTCCTACGCCGAGGCCACGGCGGTGCCGCTGAATTTCTGGCCGGGGCATTGGCTGTGGTCGAACTACTCCGACGTGTTCGGCGCGATGCCGTTCCGCGCGATGTTCGTCAACACGGTGCTGATGACCGCCGCGCGGACACTCGGCCAGCTGATCTTCTGCTCGCTCGCCGGCTTTGCGTTCGCCCGGCTGAAGTTCCGGGGCAGCGGCATCGTCTTCGGGCTGTTCCTGTCGGTCCTGATGGTGCCGTCGCAGCTGTTCCTGATCCCGCAGTACGAGATCATCAACGACCTGCACCTGCTCAACAGCCTGCCCGCACTGTTCCTGCCGGGGATCTTCAGCGCATTCGGCACCTTCCTGATGCGGCAGTTCTTCCTGCAACTTCCGCGAGAAGTCCAGGAGGCGGCCTACATCGACGGCGCCGGCCCGTTCCAGACGTTCTGGCGGGTGATGTTGCCGCTGGCCCGGCCGGGGCTCGTCGCGCTGGCGATCCTGGTGATCATCTGGTCGTGGAACGACCTGCTGTGGCCGCTGGTGGTCAACACCGACCCGTCGAGCATGCCGGTGTCGGCGGGCCTGGCGACCCTGCAGGGCCAGTACCTGACCAACTACCCGGTCCTGATGGCCGGCTCGCTGATGGCGAGCATCCCGCTGATCGCCATCTTCGTGGTGTTCCAGAAACACTTCATCGAAGGCATCGCCTTCAGCGCGGCGAAGGGATGATCCAGGTGGCCGCTCGGGCGGGGCGATCAGAGGTGAGCGGGTGAGTACGCCGATCGCAGATCTCGTCGTCGTCGGCGCCGGGATCGTCGGTCTGTCGGCCGCCTACGAGGCGGCCGCCCACGGGCAGCGGGTCACGATCGTCGACGGGCGCCACCAGGGATGGGCGACCGACGCCGGCGCCGGCATCGTCAATCCGCTGGACCTGTCCGGTGGGCTGTCCGATGTGGAGCGTGGCCGGATCGCGCTCGCCGGCCCCGAGCATTACCGGGAGCTGCTCGACCGGCTTCGCGACGACGGTGCGGGCGACGTCGGATTCGAGCGCGTGGGACAGATCGTCGTCGCCAGAGATGACGACGAGGAGGCGGTGCTCGGTCAGCTCGCGGAAGGGCTGACCGGCAAGGCGCTCCCGTCGCTCGCGGACTATCTCGGTGAGCCGCAGCGGATCACCGCGGCCGAGGCGGCCGCGTTGGTGCCTTATCTCGCCGCTGACGTCCGGGCCCTCCTCCTCCCCGGTGTCGCGCGGGTCGACGGCCGGCGGATGGCCGCGGCCCTGACCGGTGCGGCCGTGCGACGCGGCGTGCGCCGGCGGGACGGCATAGCCCGGATCGCGGTGTCCGACGGCCGTACGGTCGGCGTCGACATCGACGGAGACCGGATCGCGGCGGGGAGTGTCGTCGTCGCATCTGGCGCCTGGCTGGGTGACGACTCGAGCCTCCGTGCGTTCGGCGACGCGGTCCGGCCGGTACGCGGGCAGATCGTGCACCTCTCGTATCCGAACGGGCCGGTCGGGAAGACACCGATCGTCAGCAGCCTGGCAGGTCCCTACGTCCTCGCGTTCGACCCGGACCGCGTCGTCACCGGCGCCACCCACGAAGCCGCCGGGTTCGACTACCGGGTGACTGCAGGGGGAATCGCCGCGGTGTTGGCGGACGGCCTGCGCCTCGCGCCCGGCCTGGCCGATGCCTCGATGGTGGAGACCCGGGTCGGATTCCGCCCCGTCAGCGCCGACGGCGCACCGATCATCGGGCCGGTCCCGGGCGTCGACGGTCTGGTGCTCGCCACCGGGCTCGGCGCGCACGGGCTCACCCTCGGTCCCGTCGTCGGCGCGATCGCGGCGCGCATCGCCGCGGGGCTCGACCCGGGGCAGGACGTCGCGGCGTTACACCCGGGCCGCTTCCTGGCCACGGCGCGGCGATGACCGCCGATCAGCAGAATCCACAGGTTCGGGGTAGGAGAGAGGACAGGGACGAAGATCGTGCAGACATCTGACCCGTCAGCGATGCTGCTTCGGGACTTCACGCCGAAGGCGATGGTCCAGCTGCCGACGCACCTGGTGGACCGCGCCGCGGCGCCCGTTGTCGACGTACACAACCATCTCGGCCGGCGGCACGGACCCGGTTGGTCCGCTCCCGACCTCGACGCGCTGCTGTCCATGATGGACGCGTGCAATGTCGCGGCCATCGTCAATCTCGACGGTCAGTGGGAGGACGAACTCGACGCGAACCTGGATCGGTACGACCGGGCCTACCCGGGGCGGTTCGCCACCTTCGCCCGCCTCGACTGGCGTCAGTGCGAGAGCCCCGACTGGCCCAAGCTGTTGATCAGGAGTCTCGAGGACTCCGCGCGGCGTGGAGCGGCCGGACTGAAGGTGTGGAAGGACCTCGGCCTGCACCTCCGCGACGAGAACGGTGCGCTCCTTCTCGTCAACGACCCGCGACTCTCCGATGTCTGGGACACGCTCGCGGCGCTCGACCTGCCCATGCTGATCCACACCGCCGACCCGTCCGCGTTCTTCGAGCCGCTCGATTCCCACAACGAGAGGCTGGAGGAGCTCCTCCGCCATCCGGACTGGCACTTCGCCGGTGAGCAGTTCCCGCGGATGCCGGTCCTCCTGCAGGCGCTGGAGGACGTGGTGGCCGCGCACCCGAACCTCACCGTCATCGGTGCGCACGTCGGTTGCTTCGCCGAAGACCTCGGCTGGGTCGGTCGCATGATGAGCACCTACCCCAACTTCAACGCGGACATCGCCGCCCGCGTCCCGGAGCTCGGCCGGCAGCCACGAGCGACCAGGAGCCTGATCGACCAGCATCCCGACCGGGTGCTCTTCGGCACCGACTGCTTCCCACCCGACGCCGACTACTTCCGACGGTACTTCCGGTTCCTCGAGACCGACGACGAGTATTTCTCCTACTCGCCGTCCGAACCACCGGGTTCAGGCCGCTGGACCATCTCCGGGGTGAATCTCGAGCCCGACCAGCTCCGGAAGGTATACGGAGACAACGCCCGCAGGCTCATCCCCGCACTTCGTGATTCCACCGTCTAGGACGGATGCCGGCATGCCAGGAATGGAGCTTCGATGAGGCCCGTGCGCAAGCTAGTTGCAGTCATGTCGATCGCGGCGACCCTCGCCGTGGTCCCCGCCGGCGTCGCCGTCGGGCAGCAGACAACGAGTCACACGACGACGGTCGAATACCAGGCCAGCAATGCGGTCGTGCCCAACCCGTCGCGTGGCTTCTACCACGTGGTCGACACCCACTACCTCGACGCAAGTGGCAAGGGCTGGGTGCCGATGAAAGCCGCGACGATGCGCGCATGGCGGGCCGAGGGAATCACCCAGGTGCTCATGGAGGTCTATCTCGAGCACTTCGGCGGCGCACACGGCGCGTGGAACCTCAGCGCGGACCTGCTCCGGAAGGTCAACGCCGACTTCGCCGCCGCACGGAGCGCGGGCGTCGGGGTGATCGTCCGCTTCGCCTACACCCTGCCGCCGGACGGTGTCTGGCCCCCGCCGACGCCGTACGGCGACGCACCGGTGGCGCGTGTCCTGCACCACATCGCCCAGCTCGGTCCGGTGCTGCGCCGGAACGCCGATGTCATCGAGACGGTGCAGCAGGGCTTCATCGGCCTCTGGGGCGAGGGTTACTACAGCGACTACTTCTCCGACCCCAAGGATCCGTCGGTGGTCACCGACCAGAACTGGGCGGACCGGGGGAAGGTGCTGCATGCGCTGCTGAACGTGCTGCCCAAGACGGTCACGGTGCAGCTGCGCACGATGTACATGAAGCAACGGATTCTCGGGGTGCCGACCGGCACGAAGGGTGCGCTCACGCCACAGCAGGCCTTCTCCGGCAGTGATCTGTCCCGGGTCGGCTTCCACAACGACTGCTTCCTGGCCAGCGCGGACGACTTCGGCACCTTCCTGTCCGACCCGCTGAGTCTGGACGAGGATTACCTTGCGGCCGACAGCCGCTTCGTCCCGGTCGGTGGCGAGACCTGTGCGGTCAACCCGCCCAAGTCGGAGTGGCCGAGCGCCGAGGCGCTGATGGCTCGTTTCCACTACTCCTACCTCAACACCGAGTACAACCAGGACGTCCTGAAGACGTGGGGCACCGCCGGATACCAGGAGGCGAGCGAGCGGCTCGGCTACCGGTTCACCCTCGTCGACGGCACGTTCTCGGACCGGGCGCATGCGGGCGGGCGTGTGCGGGTTGACCTGAATGTGCGCAACGACGGCTTCGCCAGCCCTTACCAGAAGCGGCCCGCACAGCTCGTCCTCACCAACGGTCGGCATACCTACCGGCTCCCCATCTGCACCGATCCGCGTCGGTGGCAGTCCGGGAAGACCACGGCGGTCCGCACCGACGTGCGGGTGCCGTCATGGGTGCGACCGGGTCGCTACCAACTGGCGCTGGCGCTGCCCTCGGCAGCACGCTCGCTGGCTGGTGACACCGACTACGCGATCCAGACGGCGAACACCGGCACATGGGACGCCGCGCACGGATGGAACAACCTCGGCGCGAGCGTGCTCATCACCCACTGAACTGTTGTTGGACCACTGAAGGGACCCCTCACACCATGAATTCCCACGGTTCCGGATCCGACGACAGCGCCACGATGCGGGAGCCTGCCCGGCTGTCGCGCCGGGCACTGATCGCGGCAGCTCCCGCGACCCTGCTGGCCGTTGCGGCAGGGTGCGGTAGCAGCTCGTCGTCCCCGAAAGAGGCGAGTACCAACGGAAAGGCAACGCTGACCTACGGACTCTGGGACCAGACCCAGGTCCCGGCCATGAAGAAGATCATCGCCGCGTTCAACAAGACGAATCCGAAGATCACGGTCCGGATCGTCCTGACGCCGTGGGACTCCTACTGGACCAAGCTGCAAACGGCGGCGACCGGAGGGGCGGCGCCGGACGTCTTCTGGATGACGCAGGACTCGTTCAAGCTCTACGCCTCCGGGGGAGTGCTGTTGCGCCTCGACGACCTCATCAAGCGGGACCACATCAACATGGACGACTACGTGAAGTCGGTGGTGGACGGCTTCACCTGGAAGGGCGGTCACTTCGGGCTACCGAAGGACACAAACTCCTTCGGCGTCTTCTACAACAAGAAGCTCTTCAGCGAAGCCGGCCTGAGGTTCCCGGACTCCGCATGGACGTGGAACGACCTGGTGACCGTCGCCAGGCGATTGACGAACCAGAAGACGCACGTCTATGGCGTCGCTGCGCCCCTCACCGACGTCCAGGGCTACTATCTGACCATTCCGCAGGCCAACGGATACGTGATCTCATCCGACGGCCGGAAGTCGGGGTACGACGACCCGCGGACCAGGAACGGAATCGAGTTCTGGACCGACCTCATCAACAAATATCACGCCTCGCCAAGCCTCCAGCAGATGACGGACACCGACGCGCTGACGATGTTCACCTCGGGAAAGACCGCGATGTACTACGCCGGCTCGTGGGATCCGGTCGCGATCAATGCGGTTCCCTACACGAAGGCGAATGCGGACGTCGCGCCGCTGCCGAAGGGGCTGAACAACACGTTCTACGCCAACGGCCTCGGTAACGTCGTCTACGCGAAGACGAAGTATCCGACCGAGGCATGGAAGTTCACCAAATTCCTGGGATCCAAGCAGGCCGCCGACATCCAGGCCGCAACCGGGACCGTGATCCCCGCCTACAAGGGCGAGAGCGCGGCGTATGCGCGCTCGATGCCGCACTTCCAGATGCAGAACTTCATCGACCAGCTGCCCAACGGAAAGACCTTCCCGAACTCCGTCGACACGGCGGTCTGGGGCGACTACGCGCTGAAGGAGTTCGCTCCGGCGTGGAGTGGCCAGATGTCCGTCGCCGCGGTCACGAAAAACGTCGCGGCCCAGATGAATGCGGCGCTGGCCAAGGAGCCCAAGTGACGAGTACGAGCACCGGGCGCGGAGCCGGAAGCCGGCTGACCGACGGTGAGGCGTTCATCCGGTTGGGCGACCGGATCGCCTACTGGCAGGGCGATATCGATCGTCATGAGCAGACCAACGTCGGGATCGTGCAGGCCGACGACTCGGTCGTCGTCATCGACGCGAACTTCCTCGAGCCGGCTCAACGCATCAGCGCGAGCATCACCGGCCGGGACGGCATGCGGATCAGTCATGTGGTCAATACCCACTACCACGCCGATCACAGCCTCGGTAACCCGGTGTTCGTCGACGCCGGTGCGACTGTGATCGGCGCGGCGGGTCAGCGCGCCGAGCTCCTGGCGAAGGGGCGGGACGACGCGATCCAGCAGGTCGGAGAGGCCCCGCCGCGGCTATATCCCGCGATGCTGGAGTTCAGCGAGTCACTGACCTTCGGCGACTCCGGTCTCGAGCTCATCGCCGTCGGACCGGCCCACAGCGGAGCGGATCTCATCGGCTGGCTGCCGGACGACCGCGTCCTGTTCGCCGGCGACCTGGCGGTCGCCTGGGATCACGGCAACAACTTCTCCGACCAGGACGCGTCCATCGAAGGGTGGATCGGCGCGCTCGCGCGATGCATCGAGCTGAACCCGCGGGTGGTGGTTCCCGGGCACGGTCGGCTGTCCGATGCCGGCGTACTGGACCAGCAACTGAGTTTCATCGTCGACCTCTGGCAGCGGGCGCTCGACGTCGCCATGGGCGACGTCGCCGAGGACGCGCTCACGTCCGACTCGGCCGTGGCGGGTTTCGTCGAGCGACACACCGCGCACGCGGTGAACGCGATGCGGTTCAGCGGAATGGCCCGTTCGATGCTCGCCGTCGCCAGGCGGAAGTGCGAGGAGTCGCCGTAGGTGGGACGCTCGCGGGGGCCCGGAGGGACTCCGATCGACGAGCAGGGGAGACCGTGACCAGCAGCGAGCCCGACCGACGATCCCGTCTCGCCGCCACCCACACCGGTATCGACGCCGCCCTCACCGGACTGGACGCCCGGCTGCGCGAGCTCAGCCTGGATCTGCACTCCCACCCCGAACTCGCCCTCGTCGAGCACCGGTCCGCCACCGCGTTGCGGCAATGGCTCGAGGCGGAGGGCTTCGCGGTGAGCTCGCCGGTGGCGGGTCTCGATACGGCGTTCGTCGCCGAGGTGGGACACGGGTCGCCGGTCATCGCCTACCTCCTCGAGTACGACGCCCTGCCCGGTGTCGGGCACGGGTGCGGCCACAACCTCATCGCCACCGGCGGACTCGGTGCAGCGACGGCGCTGCACCGCGCTCTTCCCGATCCGCCGGGGACCCTCCGGGTGATCGGCACGCCCGGCGAGGAGGGCGCCGGCGGGAAGGTCATCGAACTCGACGCCGGCGTGTTCGACGATGTCGACGCCGCGCTGATGTTCCATCCCGGCGATCGCACCGTGCCCATTCGCCATGCCCTCGCCTCGCGTCCGCTGACGGTCCGGTTCCACGGGAGGTCGGCCCACGCCGCGGGCAGTCCGACGGCCGGGCGGAGCGCCCTCGCCGCGGTCATCCAGTTGTTCGTCGCCATCGACGCACTGCGCCAGTTCCTGCCGGACGCCTCCCGGGTGCACGGGGTCATCCTCGACGGCGGCAAGGCCGCCAACGTCATCCCCGACTACACCGAGGCCTCGTTCCAGGTCCGGGCGGTCACCAGCGAGCAGACGGAGGAGCACGTCGGCCGGGTGGTCGCGTGCGCCGAGGCTGCTGCGACGGCGACCGGTACGACCGTCGAGATCGAGCGCGGACACCTCTACGCGGAGCGGAAGAACAACCACGCGATCGCCGGGCGGGTCGCCGACTACCTAAGGGAGGCCGGTGAGAAAGTCGAGGAGCCGGTGCTGCGCGGCGGTGTCGGGTCGTCCGACATCGGCAACGTGAGCCTGCGCCTGCCGGCCATCCACCCCTACCTCAAGGTGATGGAGCGGGGTACGCCGTCCCATTCGCTGGAGATGACCGCCGCCGCGGCGACGCAGGACGCGCACGAGGCCACGATGCGGATGGCGGCAGCGCTGGCCAAGGCCGGCGCCGATCTCTTCTGCGACGGATGGCTGCTGGACCAGGCGCGTCGCGAGTTCGCCGAGTCCGGTCCCGACCTGCCCGAAGGGTGATCCAGCGAATTCGGCTCAATGCCGGGGCGTGCCGTCGTACCGCTCGCGGGCTTTTTGTACGTCCTCGATGTGCGCTTCGGCCCAGCCCTTGATCGCGGCCATGACGGGGAGCAGGTCCCGTCCGAGATCGGTCAGTTCGTAGTCGGTCCGGATCGGCACGGTCGGCGTGACGGTCCGGGTGAGCAGGCCGTCGCGCTCCAGCGACCGGAGGGTCTGCGTCAGCATTTTCTGGCTTACGCCGTCGATCCGGCGGTGCAGCTCGCGGAACCGCAGCGACCCGCGGGCGAGCGCGACGAGCACGAGGCTCACCCACTTGTCGCTGAGCCGGCTGAGCAGGTCGCGCGTGGGGCACTCGGCGACGAAGGCGTCGAAGTATGCGACCGGTCTGGTCATCGCGCAGGCTCCTGTTCCCCGGGGTAGGCACTCAAAGGTACCTACTTACGGTGGGAGAGCAAAGCTCCTACGGTCGAGATCGACGAGCTCCACACGACCCAGGAGGAAGCAGTGCGCGCAGTCGTCGCCGACACCTTCGGCGGACCCGAGGTATTGCGTGTCGCCGAGGTGGACGTCCCCGAGCCGGGGCCGTTACAGGTGCGGATCGCGGTCGACGCGGCTGCGGTGAATCCGGTCGACGTCGTCACCCGGGCCGGGATCCTCAATGACGCCGGTCTGCACGAAGGACTGCCGCTCCGGTTCGGGTGGGACGTCATCGGCCGGGTCGACGCCGTCGGACCGGGCGTACGACGGCTCCGGGTCGGCCAGACCGTTGTCGGCCTCTCCGACCGGTTGTCGGCTCCCAGCAAGACCCACGCCGATCGGGTGGTCCTCGATGAGAGCGCCGTTGCCGCGGCTCCGCCGGACCTTCCGGTCCCGGTCGGTGCCGCGCTGCCGCTGGCGGGGCTCACGGCCGTGCAGGCGTTGGACCTGCTGGATCTGGCCGCCGGCCAGAGTCTTTTGGTGACCGGTGCCGGCGGCGCCGTCGGGTCGGTCGCGATGCAGCTCGCCCGGCTGCGCGGACTGCGGGTAGTCGCCGCAGGTCGCTCCGCCGACGCGGCGGCCGCATTGGCTCTCGGCGCTGACGCATTCGTCGACGCGGCGCGCGACCTGCCCGAGGCGGTACGTCGACTCGTCCCCGGTGGCGTGGACGGCGCACTCGATGCCGCCGGCCTGGCGACCGCATCGCTCGACGCGGTACGAACCGGGGGCGCGCATCTCAGCCTCAACGTCCTCGCCCGACCCGCACCGCTTCGACACATCCGGTCCGAGTCGCTGGCCGTCGCTGCCGACTGGGAGCAGCTCACCGTCCTGGCCATGCTTGCCGCCACCGGCGTACTCGAAGTCGCGGTCGTCGAAGAGCTGGGGATCGACGACGTACAGAAGGCGCACGAGCTGCTCGGCGCGGGTGGCGTTCGTGGCCGGATCATCCTTCATACGTAGCGATTGGTGGCCGGCGTCGCGTTGAGCGGCGGGTGTCCGGAGATCGCGCTGCCCGATGGTGCAGGAATTGTGACATGACCCGGACGGGTGAACCGACGCTTTCCGGGGCCCGTGGGAAAGGTAGATACGGCACGTCCGCGCCTCCTCCCACAGTGGGCAGGGGGCTCTCGCGGTCGTTGGGCCGGATACCGGGGGATGACCATGCACAATCTGACTGTGGTGAACGAGTGGGAGCCGGCGGAGGTGGACGTGTCGGCCCGTGAGGCCGAGGTGCTCGAGGCAGTTGCCAAACATCAGACAAACGCCGAGATCGCCGCCCAGCTCTTCATCTCCGTCCGCACCGTCGAGAGCCACGTCTCCTCACTGCTGCGCAAGTTCCAGGTGGGCGACCGCCGAGCACTGGCGGCCATCGCGGCGACCGTGGATCCCACGCCGGAGACGGCGGCCGCCCGGGCCGCCACGCCGGTCGTGCGACTGCCTACGCCGTTGACGTCGTTCGTCGGTCGGGTGGCCGAGCGGACCGCTCTTGCCGAGGCGCTCGGCGAGCACCGTCTCGTGACGGCCGTCGGGCCGGGCGGGATCGGCAAGACCCGCCTCTCCCTGGCGGTCGCCGCCGACGTGACCGACCGGTTCGCCGACGGCACCGGCTACGTCGACCTGGTGCCGGTCACCGACCCGTCGATGATCGCGCCGGCCATCGCGGCCGCCCTCGGTCTCGGCGAACATCAGGCCCGGTCGGCGGAGGACACCGTGCTCGGCTGGTTGTCCGGCCGGGAGATGCTGCTGGTGCTGGACAACTGCGAGCACCTGATCGACGGGGTGGTCGGCCCGTTGGAACGCCTGCTGGCAGGCAGTCCCGGCCTGACCGTGCTCGCCACGAGCCGGGCCCGGTTGCTGGTGCCGTTCGAGTGGGTGTTCCCGGTGCCGGGCATGTCGCTCGACGCCGACGGCCGCGACGGCGACGCCGTCGAGCTCTTCCTCGGCCGCGCCGCGGCGGGTGGGCGACCGCTCACGCCGGCCGACCGCCGACGCGTCGCCATGGTCTGCCGGGGCCTGGACGGCATGGCGCTCGCGATCGAGTTGGCCGCCGCCCGTTACGCGTCACTCGGCCTGGACGGCCTCGAAGCCGGTCTCGCCGACGGGCTCCGGCTGCTCACCGGCGGCCGGCGCAAGGATCACCGGCACCGGTCGCTGCGGTCGACGCTCGACTGGAGCTACACCCTGCTCGACTCGTCCGACCAGGCGGTGCTACGCCGGATCTCGGTGTTCGCCGCCCCGTTCACCGCCGACGCCGCCGCGGCAGTGCTCGCCGACTGGCTTCCGACGGCGACCGATGCCATTCCGTCGATCCTCGCGGGGCTCGCCGACCAGAGCCTGCTCGTCCCGATCACCGATTCGGGCGACACCCGCTACCGCGCGCTGGAGACCATCCGGCAGTACGGCGGCGAGCGGCTCGAGGCCGCCGGGGAGCATGGACGAGGCCCGCACCCGGCACCTGCGCTGGTGTCTCGACGCCGCCGAAGCGCTCGGGCTTCCTCGCCCGGACGACGTCGACGCGTGGCGGTCGGTGTTCGACCAGCTCGCCGACGAACTGCGAGCAGCTCTGACCTGGACCGCGGGGAGTGCCGGCCACCGCGCCGAGGCCTACCGGTTGGCGATCTGGCTGGCCGACCTGACCTTCGTCCGCGGCACGCCCGGCGAGTCGCAGCGGCGCTACGAGCAGGCCGCCGAGCTCGCCGCCGACGACCGGACCGCCGCCGCCGCACTGCACCGCGCCGCGGGCGCCGCGGAAACCCGGCACTTCGGCACCGATGCGATGCGGCTGCGCCGGGCCGCGGCCGATGCGGCGCTGCGTGCCGGCGACCGGGCCGGCGCCGCCCGCGACCTCGCCCGCGCCGCCGAGCTGATCAATCGCGGGCCCGGCCTGATGGCCAAACCGCCCGCGATTGGCGAGGTGGATGCGCTGCTGCGCGAGGCGTGGGTGCTCGCCGCCGGCGACCCGGCGGCGGAAGCACGGACGCTCAACGCCGAGGCCTACAAGGGCACGGAGCTCGACCCCATCACCGCCGAGCTCGCCGAGCGGGCGATCACGTTGGCGCGCCGGGTCGGCGACCCGCTCGACGAGAGCGCCGCACTGGACGAGCTGACCGCCATCCAGCTCGCCCGGGGCGAGGTGCGGCCCGCGTTGGAGAGCGCGATGCTGCGTACCAGGTTGTTGGCTCCGCTGCAGGTGACGGCCGCGTCCGGGCTGGAGTTCTTCGACGCCTACATCATGGCCACCGACTGCGCCGTCGCCGCCGGCGACCTGGCGGCCGCGAGGCCGCTCGCCGAGCGGGTCTGCGATCTGCCCTTCTACCGCGAGGAAGCGCACCTGGCGACGGCCCGGCTGCTCCTCGTCGCGGCGCTGACCGGCGAGTGGGACGAGGCGGTCAGCCTGGGGGAGCGGTTCCGCAAAGGGTGGGAGCGCGCCGGACGACCGCGCGCCGGCAACCTCAGCCGCGGCGCCTACGCGGTGGCCACCGTGCACGGGTTGCGCGGGGACGACGACGAAAGGGCCCGCTGGCTCGACGTCGTCGACCGGCTCGCCACGCCCGGCCGACCGCTGTCCTCGATGCACTTCAACGAGTTCTTCGACGCCATGCTGCTGCTGCACCGGGGGCGGGCCGACGAGGCGATGCAGACACTGTCCACGCCGCCCGAACACTTCCGGGAGTGGCACAACGGCATGTGGCGTCCCTGGTACGCCGCCCTGTGGGCCGAGGCCGCCGTACTCACCGGCGCACCCGGACGCGAACGCGCGCATCGACCGGGCGCGACTCGCGACCATGGACAACCCGGTCGCCGCCGCCATCGTCGACCGTGCAGCGGGCATGGCGGACGGCGGTCGCGGGACACTGGTCTCCGCGGCCGCCGCCCTGAAAGCCACTGGATGCCGCTATCAGTGGGCCCGCACGCTCGTCCTCATCGGGGATGGGGAGCGAGCGCGCGGGGAGTCCGCACTGGCCGCAATGGGTGCGACACCTATGGCCTGGCCTCCAGAATCAGGTTGAACGGGGTTTCCGCCGCCCGGCGTACGCGACTGAACCCGGCTTCGCGGAGCACCTCGGTGAGCCGGGACTCGCCGGCCTGCGCGCCCAGTGCCAGGCCGACGTCCTGCGCCAGCGAGTTCGGCGTGCAGATCACGGTGGACAGGCCGTAGAAGGTCCGCCCGACCGGGTGCAGGTTGTATTCCAGCCGGTCGCCGGCGAACGGCTCGACCAGCAGCAGCGTGCCACCCGGAGCGAGCGAATGCCGGATACGACGGGCCGCACCGACCGGGTCGCCCATGTCGTGCAGGGAATCGAACATGGTGACGAGGTCGTAGCCGACCGCGGACATGTCCTTCGCGGTGGCGATGTCGAACCGCACCCGCTGGCCGACCCCGGCCTCGGCCGCTGCCTTGCGCGCCGCGAGGATCGACTCCTCGTGGATGTCGACGCCGACGAAGGTCGACTGCTCGAACGCCTTCGCCATGAGGATCGTGGAGGCTCCGAGACCGCACCCGACGTCGGCGACGATCGCACCCGAGCTCAGCTTCTCGACCACGCCGTCGAGGGCGGGCAGCCACTCGTCGACGAGATGTGCGGCGTAACCGGGACGGAAGAGTCGTACGACGCCGGAGAAGAGCCGGTCGTCGTGCTCCTCCCAGCCGAATCCTGCCCCGGTGCGGAACGCGTCCACGATCGTGTCGTGGTCGGTGTAGCACGAGGCGATGCTCTCGAACGCGCCGGCGAGAAAGACCGGGCTGTCCTCGTTCGCGACCACCATGGCCTGCTCGGCGGGCAGTTCGAACGTTTCGTCGGCCGGGTGGTAGACGACGTAGCCGCCGGCGGCCTGGTTGCTGAGCCACTCCCGGACGTAGCGCTCGGTCGTATTGGTGCGGATCGCCAACGTCGCGGACGTCATCGGCCCCGCGCCGGCCATCGCCTTGTAAAGACCGAGCCGATCGCCGATGTGCAGCAGCAGCCCGGAGATGGCCGCGCCCATGTCGCCGACCGCCTGTCCGACGAATGCCTCGAGCTTCGCCGGATCGATGGTGGTCGGGTCGGCGCCAGCCGTCTCCTGTGTGGTCGTGTCGATCGCTGTCATGTCCTCTGTCCCCCTTCGGCGGGTCCACGGTGGACCTCGTCACCGCAATCCTGCGGGGAGTCCGGCCGGAGGACATCCGTGCCGACCACGGACCCCACTACGGAATCCCCGGATCCGTGGTCGGCACCGATGTGCCTTCGCCGCGCCGGGACCAGGCTGGATTTCGAGCGACAACGGTCGCGATCCGAGAACCCAGAAGGACTGATCCCGATGACCAGCTACCACTACCTGACCCTCGACGCCCTGGTCGAGGAGCGCTTCGACACCTACCTCGCGGATGCGGAGGCCAGCCGCCTGGCCGAGGAGGCGCGGCGGTCGCGTGAGCGGCCCGAGCAGCGCGTCGTCTCTGTCGTTCCCCGGCGTGCGGTGCTCAGGAGGCTGATTCCGCGTTGGCGATGATGGCGTCGTGCACGTACTGCGCGAGCCCGGGCTGCGCGCTCTCGAAGGTCTGCGTGAAGCGTTCGTCGGCGATGTACATCTGTGCGAGGCCCCGGTGCACGTCGTAGCCGCAGTCGTAGAACCAGCGGTTGATGTACTGCCGATGCGCCTCGGCCAGGGCCATCGCCTCCGGGCCGGTCGCCGGCAGGCCGGCCCGGGCGGCCGCGGCGAATCCGCGCAGCCCCTCGTCGGCCTCGGCCTTGAGGCGGGCCCAGTCCTCCTTGGTGTAGTCGGCCGCGCGCCGCTGGGACTCCTGGTAGGCCTCGGTCTCCCCCCAGCGTTCGCGCGCCTCGTCGGCCCATTCACCGCCGACCTTGTCCGTCCCGAAGATCTCCAGCTGTTCGGCGGGTGTGAGGTTCATGCCCATGGTCCGTGCCTCCAGTTGTTTGTCGATCGCGGCGACCATCGCCTCGATCTCGGCGCCCCGGTCGAGCAGCAGTTCCCGCTGTCGGCGGAGGTGGCCGACCGCATCGACCTCGGGGTCGTCGATGAGTTCCGCGATCTCGTCCAGTCCGAAGCCGACCCGGCGGTAGAGCAGCACCTGCTGCAGCCGGACGATGTCTGCCTCGGCGTAGACGCGGTAGCCGGCCGAGGTACGCCGCGACGGCCGCACCAGTCCGATCTCGTCGTAGTGGTGCAGGGTGCGGATGGTCACGTGGGCCAGATCCGCGACCCGGCCGACGGTCAGTGGCCCCATCAGTGGCTCTGCCATGCCCTGACTATGGATCCTCACGTCGGGTGAGGGTCAAGCCGCAATTCGGGGGAGCGGAATAGTGGGGGCACCGCCGACGCCGTACGCCGAGGAGATGCGATGACCGCGAGCCGACCGCCGCTTCCGCCCTTCACCCCCGAGACCGCGATCCAGAAGGTCCAGGCCGCCGAGGACGCGTGGAACACCCGTGACCCGCAACGGGTGAGCCTCGCCTACAGCGAGGACTCGGTCTGGCGCAATCGCGACCAGTTCGTCACCGGGCGGGCGGAGATCGTCGCGTTCCTGACCGCCAAGTGGGAACGCGAACTCGACTACGTGCTCCGCAAGAGCCTGTGGGGCTTCCGCGGCAACCGGATGGCTGTGCGGTTCCAGTACGAGTCGCACGACGCCGCCGGGCAGTGGTTCCGCAGCTACGGCAACGAGCTGTGGGAGTTCGACGACAACGGTCTGATGCGCCGACGGGAGGCCAGCATCAACGACGTCCCGATCTCCGCGGACCAGCGACGATACTTCGGACCCCGGCCGGACGACGAGCGCGGACCCGGTCACGACATCGATCTCAACTGATCGAGCTCGGCCGGATGTTCTGGTTGAGGTGGAAGGCGTTGTCCGGGTCGTAGGCGTCCTTGAGTGCGGTGAGCCGGGCCAGCTTGTCGGCGGGGTAGGCGCGTCGCACCCCGTCGGTGCCCTCGTCGGTCAGCGTGTTGACGTAGGCACCGCTGGCGAACCGGTCGAGGGCACGGCCGCACCGGCGCGCGGCCGCGATCCGCGGCTCGTCCTCGGCCGGATCGGTCCAACGGGCGGCGGCGACATACTCGAACTGTGTGTCGCGGTGGCTGAATGCGGTGTCGGAGTCGGGTACATCGGCGATCGCGCCGCCGTATGCCTGCAGCGATACGGACGGGAGGTGCGTGCCGCTGCCGTCGGCGGTGCCGCGCAGGAGCAGCGTGTGCATCGCCTCGTCGGTCAACTCGCTGAAGTAGTGGCCCTTCCAGTACCGGCGGTAGTGGTGCCCGGCGACGGTGTCATCGCTCCGCTGCAGCTGCACGTAGGACATCGGCTCGATCTGTTCGGCGGTCGCGCGCCCGAGCGAGCGCAGGGCCGGCAGCAGCTCCCGGCCCGCCGCTACTGCGCCGACCCAGACGTAGCCGATCGTGACCTCGTCTCCGCTGACCGACGCGGTGAACGTGGCCCGGCGGGGCGCTTCGGCGCTGAGCTCACGCCAGCCGCGCAAGATGGGAAGCGCGCGCTCGATCGGGTAGGAGAATTCGGCGACCAGCGTGTCGCCCGGCACGTCGTGCAGCCGGAACTCGAACTCGGTGACAATGCCGAAATTGCCGCCACCGCCGCGCAATCCCCAGAACAGCTCAGGATTCTCGGTCGCGCTGCAGCCGACCACGCGGCCGTCCGCCGTGACCATCCGGCAGGACACCAGGTTGTCGCAGGACAGGCCGTACTGCCGTGCGAGCCAGCCCATCCCGCCGCCGAGCGTCAGTCCACCCACCCCGGTGTGCGACACGTTGCCGGCCGTCGTGGCCAGGCCGTGCCGCTGCGCCTCGCGGTCGAGGGCGCCGAGCAGTGCGCCGCCCTGGACGACCGCACGGCGCCGTGCTGCATCGACCCGTACGCCGCTCATGGGCGTGAGGTCGATCATCAGCCCGCCGTCGGGGACGGCCAGGCCGACGATGCTGTGGCCGCCGGACCGCACCCCGATCTCCAGATCGTTGTCGCGGGCATGGCGCACCGCCACCGCGACGTCCGCGTCGCTCGCGCACCGGAAGATCAGCGCCGGATGGCGGTCGACCATCGCGTTCCAGACCGTGCGCGCCCGGTCGTAGCCGGGTGCGCCCGGCGCGAGCACCTCTCCGTCGATGCGATCGACGGTGGTCATGACGCACTCTTCGATGCTGTGTAGGACAGGATGACGATGCCGGACTTGAGCGTCGTGGTGTCGACGAGGTCGAACGTCGTGAGCGGCGTCTCGCGGAACATCAGGTCCTGCGGGCCGCCGTGCCCGACGAAGAACGGGTGCACCCACAGGTGCAGCTCGTCCAGCAGCCCTTCGGCCATGAGTGCGTAGGTCACCGGGCCGAAGCCGTACTGCACGATGTCCTTGCCCGGCGCCTGCTTGAGCTTCGCGATCTCGCCGACGACGTCGCCGCCGCCGATGACGTGGGTGTTGTTCCAGGTCGGGTCGGTCAGCGTGGTGGAGACGACGTACTTCTCCATCGCGTTGATCTTGTCGCTGTAGGGGTTGCCGGACTGCCCCTGCCACACCGGAGCGAAGCCGTCGTAGGTGTGCCGGCCCATCAGGACCGCGTCGCAGGCGAGGAGCAGTTCGGTCTGGATCCGGCCGCCGGCCTCGTCCAGGACGGTGCTCGCCGGCCAGTCCTGCGGGTTCTGGATGATTCCGTCGAGCGAGATGTACGTCGAGTTGATGATCTTGCGCATGTCGGTCGCCTCCAGGTCGGTGGTGTGGTCGTCTGCCACAAACCCTGACAGCGGACTGGTCCGTCGGTAAGGTCCAATTCCGTGGCGGAATCCAGTACCAATTCGACGGCGACCGGTGGGGAGCTCTTCGTCGAGGTGGGCCGGGACCGCTCCGTCGCCTTGCATCGCCAGGTGGAGGGCGGGATCCGGGACCGCATCCGCTGCGGGCAGCTCGCGGCAGGGACGGTCCTGCCCTCCACCCGCGGGCTCGCCGAGGATCTCGGGGTCTCCCGTGGGGTGGTCGTCGAGGCCTACCAGCAGCTGGTCGCCGAGGGCTATCTCGTCAGCCGGTCCGGCGGATACACCCAGGTCGCCCGCGGCGCCGAGACCGACGCGACCCCGGACGCGGTGCAGCGGCCCGCCGCCGTACCCCCGAGGATCGACTTCCGCTACGGGCGACCCGACGTCTCGCAGTTCCCGCGCGCAGCCTGGCTGCGTTCGACCCGCCGGGTGCTCGCCGAGATTCCCAACGACCGCCTCGTCTACCTCGAGGGCGGGGGCGCGCCCGAGCTTCGCGAGGCCCTGTCCGGCTATCTCAACCGGGTGCGCGGCACGGCGGCGCGGCCGGACAACGTGGTGATCGTCAACGGTTTCGGGCAGGGCATCCGGCTGGTGGCGCAGGTGTTGGCGGAGATTGGCGTCCGCCGGCTGGCCGTCGAAGATCCCTCCAGCGACGACGACATCCGGATCACCGCCCCGCGTCTGGGCATCGAGGTGGTCGGCGTACCGGTCGACGCGGACGGCATCAGTGTCCCGGCGCTCGAGCGATCCGGCGCCGACGCCGTCCTGGTGACCGCCGCGCACCAGTTCCCCACCGGCGCCGTCCTTTCGCCCGCGGTGCGCAAATCCCTGGTCGACTGGGCGGCCCGCCGCGACCGGCTCATCATCGAGGACGACTACGACGCGGAATTCCGCTACGACCGCGAACCGATCGGGGCCATGCAGGGTCTCGCCCCCGACCACGTCGTCTACGCCGGGACCGCCAGCAAGACCCTTGCTCCCGGGCTCCGCCTGGGCTGGCTCGTCGTACCGAACCGACTTGTCGCCGAGGTCGGCGATGCCAAGATCCTCGACGACCGCGGCTCGCCCGTGCTCGACCAGTTGGTCTTCGCCGACTTCGTCGCCCGCGGTGAATTCGACCGGCACCTGCGCCGGATGCGCCCGCACTACCGGCGACGTCGCGACGCGCTGCTCGGCGCACTCCGCGACCGGCTGCCCGACGTGGAGCCGACCGGGATCTCGGCCGGCATGCACGTGACCACCTGGCTGCCCGCCGATCTCGACGAGGCTGCCGTCGTCGACGCCGCAGCGCACCGCGGCCTCGGTGTCTACGGCGTACGCCCCTACCGGATGAGCCGCACCGGCCGGGCGGGCCTGGTCTTCGGCTACGGCGGACTCAGCGAACGGGCGATCGTCGAAGGCATCGACATCCTCGCCGACGTCGTCGCCGCGCTGCGAGCCGGCTGATGCCGCCGGGGCTGATACCGCCGTCGCGGGGACCGCGGGGTCGTGCTTCGATCAGGGTATGACCGACTTGACGACTGCGGAGACCATCCGGATCAGCGGCGCGAACGGCGACGAGATCGAGGCCTATGTGGCCCGCCCGGGCGACGATACGAGTCGCGGCGGCGTGGTGGTCATCCACCACATGCCCGGCTACGACCGGGCCACCAAGGAGATCGTGCGCCGGTTCGCCGCCGACATGGGCTACAACGCGATCTGCCCCAACCTCTACTACCGCGAGGCTCCCGGCGCGGCGCCGGACGACGCGGCGGCGACCGCCCGCGCGGCCGGCGGAGTTCCGGACGATCGGCTGGTCGGCGATGTCGGCGGCGCGGCCGACTACCTGCGCGCGCTGCCCACGTCCAACGGGAAGGTCGGCGTGATCGGCTACTGCTCCGGCGGCCGGCAGTCGGTGCTCGCCGCGTGCAACCTCGACCTCGACGCCGCGGTGGACTGCTACGGCGCGTTCGTCACCGGCACGCCCCCGGACGGGTTTCCGATCCGCAGCAACATCGTCGACCAGCTGCCCGACCTGCGCTGCCCGGTGCTGGGCCTGTTCGGTAACGAGGACTCCCACCCGTCCCCGGCGGAGGTGGACGAGTTCGAGAAGATCCTGACGGAGCTCGGAAAGAGCTACGAGTTCCACCGCTACGACGACGCCGGTCACGCCTTCTTCTCCGTGGACCGCCCGTCCTACCGCGTGGAGGCCGCCAACGACGGCTGGGAGCGGATCGACGCGTTCTTCGCCAGCAATCTCGCCACCCGGGGAGCGTGACCGCGATGTGCACCTACGCCACGTTCATGGCGCAGATCGACGGCAGCGCGAAGGGGCCGAACGGCTCGTGGTTCCACGTCACCGATGCGACGGTGTACTTCGACCATCCCGTGCACGCGATGGCCGAGCACACCCTCAACATCGACCTCACGGACCCGTCCCGTGGCCCGTCGGGCCGGGTGGCCATGGAGCTGACGGCGTCCGCCGCCCGCGAACTGGTCGCCGCGATCCAGTCCGCACTCGAATCGGCGCCCGCCGAACTCACCGTCTAGATCCGGCCGGACCGAACTCGGTCAGCGACGATCAGGCTTGTGGCATCCGAAGCTTTTGGCGAGGGCGGTCATCGCCTTCTGCGTCGCCTCGTGGCCGGGGGACGGGGCCGCCGGCTCTGCAGAGGGCACGGCGAGTCCGTCGAGGGTGTAGCTGAGCAGCCGCCGCCATGCGGCGGGGGCGTCCGCGGCGGTCCGGTGGACGAGTCCGGCGTTGGCCATCAGCAGGAGCACGATGTCCTCGGGCCGGAAGTCGGCCCGTAACGTGCCGTTGTCGATGGCGCGGTCGGCGATCCGCACGAAACCGTCGTGGGCGCGCTTCCGCAGCCGTTCCAATTCGGGTACGCCGCGGATGGTCGTGGTGAGCAGATCGGCCAGACCGCGGTCAGTGGCCTGCAACTCGCACAGGAACGTCACATGGTTGGCGAACGCCGACCACGGGTCCGGATTCGGCGATGGCTCGCTCGGTCGCGGCCACGACGTCCTCCAGGGTGTCGGCGAATACCGCCGCGAGGAGCGCGCAGCGGGTCGGGAACCGGCGGTAGAGCGTGGCATTGCCGACTTCGGCCCGGCGGGCGATCTCGTCCAGCGGGGCGTCGAGGCCACGCTCGCCGAAGACCGCGCGGGCCGCCCGCACCAGGGCGCGCCGGTTGCGCTCGGCATCGGAGCGCAGCGGCAGGGTCGCGCCGGCGGGCAAACGAGGCCATGGTGCCAGGCTAGAGCAAAGCGGGGGCCACTCCACGGTTGTGCTAGCGTCGCGACGCGCGATCCGGGGATGAGTCCCCGGTTGGTCCCGGGACGGTGGTGAGGTCGTGCCGCAGCTCGACGTTTGGTTGATCGCGTTGGGCACGTCCCATCGCCGCCTGACGGGTCTCGTCGCCGGCCTGTCGGCCGAGGAGCTCGCCGGTCCGTCGTATGCGAGCGAGTGGTCGATCGCCCAGGAGCTTGCGCACATCGGCTCGGGCGCCGAGATCTTCGAGTTGTTCATCGAGCGCAGGTCTCGCCGGCCGGCCTGCACCTGGAGCCGACGAATTCCAGCCCGTGTGGCAGCGATGGAACGCCAAGTCGGTGACCGACCAGGCCGGTGACGCACTCCGCATCGACGCGGCCCTGCTCGCCCGATTCGAGGCTCTCGACGACGAACGACGCCGGGACTGGAGGCTTCCCTCTTCGGCACCGATCAGGGCCTGGCCGATCTGGCGCGGTTGCGGCTCGGTGAGCACGCGGTGCACACCTGGGACATCGCGGTCACCCGTGATCGGCGCGCGACCGTCGAGCCGGCCGCCGTCGAGCTGCTCATCGACACCCTCGGCGCGACCGCCGCCCTGGTCGCCAAGCCACCCGGTGAGCCGCTCCGCGTACTCGGTGACCACCCAGCAGCCGGCGCGTCGCCTCGTCCTCGACGCCCGTAGCGCCGGGCTCGACCTGCGCGAGCGTCGACCCGTCGACCGATGCACTCGACGGCCCCACGCTGCAGCTGCCCGCGGAGGCGCTGATCCGGCTCGTCTACGGCCGCCTCGACGCCGACCACACGCCGCCGCTGGTCGCCGACGGCGTCGATCTCGACGTACTGCGTCAGATCTTTCCCGGCTTCTGAGCCGCTTCCGAAGGGCATGCCATGCGTCTTTGCACCGGCGTTCGAGACATGCCCGGTCGCCTCGCGACCGGCGCTTTCATCCTGCACTCCGGACTGGAGAAGTGGCGCGGCCCGGCCGAGCAGGCTCAGGTCGTCCATTCCATGGCCGCGAACGCCTATCCCTTCCTGAAGGACATCCCGGCACCGCGCTTCCTGCGGATACTCGCCGCCGGCGAAGTCATTACGGGGTCGCTGCTGCTCGTCCCGTTCGTGCCGAACGCCGTCGCCGGTTTCGCGCTTACCGGCTTCTCCGGCGGACTTCTCGGCATGTACCTGCGTACCTCCACCCTGCACAAGGCGAACAGCGTCTGGCCCACTCCGGCGGGTATCGCCGTCAGTAAGGATGTCTGGATGCTCGGTATCGGCCTTGGCCTTGTCGCCGACGCGGTCACCGGCACAGCGTCCGGGGAATGACCGGAGTAGGCGCGGACCTCTGGGAACTCATTCTTGGAGGGCGGCAAGCCATTCTCGCCACCATCGCCGCGGACGGCCGCCCGCAGATGACCAACGTCCTCTACGTCATCGACCCGCGGACCCGGGTGATCCGGATCTCCACCACGGCGGACCGGGTGAAGGCGCGCAACCTCTCCCGGGACCCGCGGGCCGCCCTGCACGTGGGCGGAGACGACTTCTGGGCGTATGCGGTGGCCGAAGGGACGACGACTTTGTCCGCTGTCGCATCAACTCCCGGAGACGAGGCAGTTCAGGAACTTCGCGCCGTACACACCGCCTTCTACGGCGAGCAGGAGCAGGAGGCGTTTTCCGCGACCATGATCGCCAACAGGCGGCTGGTGATCCGGTTGGAGCCCGACAACGTCTACGGCGTCATCGCGCCCAGCGCAAGGAGACCCCGGCAGGACAGTTGAGATCTGGTGACGGGTTTCGGCGTTTCAGTTGTACCAACCCGATCGGATTAGTAGGGTAAGGCATGTGGTTGGGCTCGTCGTGCAGCGGTACGTGGATCTCCTCCACGTGACCGCTACGGCGTGTCCCGTCCTCGGTTCGTCCTGAGCGGCTCGACCGTCGCCATTCATACCGAGGAACATCCTGTGAACTCTGTCAACGGCACCGCCGTACGTCCCGAACGCCGCCCGACCCTCGCCAGGGGGCAAGCACCTGGATTGTCGCGGACCGAATTGACCGCGCTCGTACGGCGGACCACGGTCGACTCCGACTCGTGGCTGCCGCAGCTGCGGCTGCCGGACGGCGATCGACGCTGGTGGACCCAACTGTCCGCCGACGAGCGGGTCGACGTGTGGCTGCTGTCGTGGCTTCCGGGGCAGAACACCGAGTTGCACGATCACGGCTCGTCGGCGGCGGCGTTCTCGGTGGTGCGCGGATTGCTCGCCGAGGTGCGGATCGACGCAGCACACCGGCACGTGACGGTGCCACGCCCGGCCGGATCGACCGTCTGGCTCGCGCCGGGAGTGATCCACGACATGTGCGGCGCCGGCGGTGGCCCGGCCGTCAGCATCCACGCCTATTCGCCGCCGCTGACCCGGATGACCTACTACGCCACGGACGGCTCGGGGTTGCACACCGCGCGGACCGTGCAGACCCATGAACCGGAACAGGAGTAGATGCGATGACCGTTCCCGTCCGTCGAGGGGTTTCCGATCTGCTCGACGACGCACGCTCGCGGCTGTCCAGGTTGACGCCGGTTGAGGCGTACGACGCGCACGGAAGAGGCGCCGTACTCGTCGACATCCGGCCGCCCATCAACCGTGAGACCGAGGGCTTGATCCCCGGCGCGCTGGTGGTGGACCGCAACGTGCTGGAGTGGCGGTTCGACCCGGCCTGCGACGCCCGCATGGCCATCGCCTCCTACGATCTGCAGGTCGTGGTCGTCTGCAACGAGGGCTACACGTCGAGCCTCGCGGCCGCGGCGCTGCACGACCTGGGCGTCGTGCGGGCGACCGACCTGATCGGTGGCTACCGCGCCTGGCGCGCGGCCGGTCTGCCGAGGATCCGGCCGCCTGTGTAAGCAACGCTCGGGTGGGAGGTGATCATCGAGTGATCGATATCCTGCCCCGCGTCGTCGCAGCCGATCCCGACAAGCCGGTGCGCCCTGAGGCCCGGGCGACACAGTGGCGCCCGGAATAGCTGTCGGCGGTGAATCAACGCTCGGCGAGTTCGGAGGTTGCGATCTGTCCCGCGTCGGTAGTACGCCGCAGGAAGTCGGCGAGCAGTTCCAATTCGGCGTCGGAGTATTCGGTGAAGATTCGATCCATCCGGCCGTTCATCCCCGAGTAGAGGCCGAAGATCTCGGCGTTGCGGTCGCGCACGGCGCGGACCGTGACGGCTCTGCGGTCGGACGCGTCGGGATCACGCTCGCGCGTGATCCATCCGCCGCGCTGTAGCCGGTCGAGGATCCCGGTCATGGTGGCGGGGTGCAGCCCGGCACGCCGGGCCAGCGCGCTGGGGTTCATCGGGCCGTGCCTGCCGATCAGCTCGAGGCAGTCGATGTCGACGTCGTTGAGCTCGAGGTGTGCGCCGACCTGGTGGTTGAGCAGGGACAGCTGATTGCTCAGCTCCCGCAGCGATCCCTTGATCGCCGTCGTCAACCGCCGCCGACTTCTGCTCCGATTCGATATGGAACTCATATGATATGCTCCTCGTGTCATACGCAACAGACAGTATAGGGATCGAGGGCACGAGATGAGCCGACTCGAGGTGGGAAATGTCCTGGACCGGCGCGACCTGCTGACGATCCAGGGTGACCCGGTGCAGGTCCCCGACCGCACCGATCTCATCCACCTGCAGTTCCGTCGCTACGCCGGCTGTCCGGTCTGCAACCTGCATCTTCGGTCGATCGCCCGCCGCCATGGCGAGATCCGCGCGGCCGGAATCCGGGAGATCGCGGTGTTCCACTCGCCGGCAGAGTCGATGCGCAGACATCAGGGCGACCTCCCGTTCGCGGTGATCGCCGACCCCGGCAAGGTGCTCTACGCCGAGTTCGGGGTGGAGAAGATGGCACCGACAGCCGCGCTGCACCCGCGTTCGTGGCTGGCCGCCGGCCGCGCGCTGACCCACGCACCCAGCCTGCGCGGAGCCGCGGGCAAGGGGGAGGAGCACATGGGTCTCCCGGCCAATTTCCTCATCGGCACCGACGGCCGGGTAGTCGCCGTGCAGTACGGCAGGTTCGTCGACGAGCACTGGTCGGTCGACGAACTGCTTGCGCTCGCCGGTCGCGCACAGCCGGCGCATTCCTGATCCGCAGACGCCTTGGCAGATGCGCGCGGCCGAGATTGACTGAGGCGTGGCATACGTCGACCGGCCCGACGAGGAGCGCCGGCTTGCCCACGCAGAATTTCTCGAGTCGGGACAGGCGCCCCATGTCCGCACCGTGGTGGCCGAGTCGTGGATCCGGTCGTCGGCAGCCGGAGTCGATCCCGACGCCAACCTCGCTCCGGTGGTGCTCGACACCCCGGACCTCGTCGACTACCGCTCGGCCCGCCCGCTCTCCCGCGTCTTCCCGCTCCTTTACGACGTCCTCGGCCGCGCGGCCGTCGACTGTGACTGCGTCATGGCCGTCGGCGACGCCGACGGGAAACTGCTCTGGGTCTGCGGACCGCCCGAGGTACTCCGCCGCGTCGAGGCCATCAATTTCGTCGAGGGCTCGGCCTGGGACGAAACCACGCGGGCACCAATGCACCCGGCACTGCTCTGCACCTCGACGCCGCCGTACAGATCCACTCCGCGGACCACTTCAACCGGCTGGTGCAGCCCTGGAGCTGTTCGGCGGCGCCCATCCACGACACGCTCACCAACGAGATCCTGGGGCTCGTCGACATCACCGGCGGTGACGACGTCGCCTCTCCCAGACTCTCGGGATGGTGCGGGCCGCCGCCCGGATGGCGGAGTCCGAGATCGCCCGACTCGCGGTCGAGACGCGGGCGCGTTCGCGAGATGTCGGTGCCGGGCGGCTCTGGTCACCGGCCGGGTCCGCATCGCAGCGCGTCCTGCAGATCCGCGGTCTCGGTCAACCCGACTGCGTCGCCGAGCTGGGCGGCCGGACCCACCGGCTGAGCCCACGCCACAGCGAGATCCTCGTGGTCCTCGTCGACCATCCCGACGGCTTGACCGCCGAGGAGCTCGAGGTCGAGGTGTACGCCGCCGACGTGCACTCCTCGACCATGCGCGCCGAGATGACGCGGCTCCGGGCGCTCCTCGGGCGCGACGTCATCGAGTCGCGGCCCTATCGGCTGGTTGTGGAGACCGACTGCGACTGGAAGTCCGTCGGCGCCCACCTCGCGGCGGGACGGATCTGCGACGCGGTGCGGGCCTACCGCGGCCCGCTGCTGCCGCAGTCGGAGTCACCGGGCATCGTGGCGCGACGCGAATCGCTCCAGGAGACCGTGGTCGATCCTCAAGCTGCTTGAGCTTGTCGGCGATCTGCTTCCCGCCGGCGTACTCAACGTGCTCAACGGGTTCGGCGTCGAGGTGGGCAAGCCGTTGGCATCGTCGAGTCGCATCGCCAAGATCGCGTTCACCGGTGAGACGACGACCGGCCGCCTGATCATGCAGTTCGCGTCGCAGAACCTCATCCCGGTCACGCTGGAGCTCGGCGGCAAGAGCCCCAACATCTTCTTCGAGGACGTCGCCTCGGCGAAGGACGCGTTCTACGACAAGGCCCTCGAGGGATTCGCGATGTTCGCGCTCAACCAGGGCGAGGTCTGCACCTGCCCGTCGCGGGCACTGATCCAGTCGTCGATCTACGACGGCTTCCTGGGCGACGCCATCGGCCGGGTCGATGCGATGAAGCAGGGCAACCCGCTCGACTCGGAGACGACGGTCGGGGCACAGGCCTCCAACGACCAGCTCGAGAAGATCCTGTCCTACTCGACATCGGCAAGCAGGACGGCGCGAAGGTCATCACCGGCGGCAACCGGCCGAGCTCGGTGGCAACCTGGCCGGCGGCTACTACGTCCAGCCGACGGTCTTCGAAGGACACAATGGGATGCGGATCTTCCAGGAGGAGATCTTCGGTCCCGTGGTGTCGGTGACGAAGTTCGACGACGAGGACGACGCTCTCAAGATCGCCGACGACACGCTCTACGGCCTCGGTGCGGGTGTCTGGTCGCGGGACGGCGCGCGAGCCTACCGGGCCGGGCGGGAGATCCAGGCCGGTCGGGTCTGGACCAACTGCTTCCACCAGTACCCGGCGCACGCTGCCTTCGGTGGCTACAAGCAGTCCGGTGTCGGGCGCGAGAACCACAAGATGATGCTCGATCACTACCAGAACACGAAAAACCTGCTGGTGTCCTACTCACCCGACGCACTCGGATTCTTCTAGACCCATGGCCGAATCCGCGATGGGACCGGAGTCCCGGGTCGGTGTGACCGGTGAGGCGGCGGACCCGCTCCGCCGCCTCACCGAAAAGCACGGCCCGCTGATGTTCCACCAGTCCGGCGGCTGCTGCGACGGCTCGTCACCGATGTGCTTCCCCGACGGAGACTTCATCACCAGCGACGGCGACGTGCACCTCGGCACCATCGACGTCGGCTTCGACCGGGAGATCCCGGTCTGGATGTCGGTCAGCCAATACGAGTACTGGAAGCACACCCACCTGACCATCGACGTCGTGCCCGGCCGCGGGCCGGCTTCTCGGTCGAAGCTCCGGAGGGCGTGCGGTTCCTGATCAGGTCCCGGCTGCTCAGCGACGCCGAATCCCAGGCCTTCGGTGTGATCTAAGACATTCCCGACCGGAAAACCCTGGTTTAGCCTTGACACGACCTGTGCAGGTGGTTAATCGTCTAACCGTGTCCGTCAAGGTAATCGATTAACTGATGGCGACCGCCGCCAGGCCGCCGACGCAGCGCGACGTCGCAGATCGTGCCGAGGTCTCGACCGCGACCGTGTCCTACGTGCTCACCGGACGGGACCGTCCGGTGAAGGACGAGACGGTCCGGCGGGTGCTCGACGCGGCCCGGCAGCTCGGTTACCAGCGCAACCATTCCGCCCGCAGCCTCCGTCGTCAGCGCACCGAATTGGTGTGCGTCGTCTATCGACCGCCTGGCAACCCCTGGGTCGAGCTGCTCACCGAGCAGTTGCACGCCTCCGCCGTACGTCGTGGCTACGGGGTGATCGGACTGCCCATCGCGCCGGACGACCGGGCCGACACGGCGTTGCGGGTGCTGCGGGAGCACTACGTCGACGGCGCGATCTTGACGCCCGGGTATTGCATCACCGCCACCGAGGTACGGCGGCTCGCCCGGGGCGGCCTCGGGCTCGTGGTCTTCGACGACCGGATCGCGCCGCAGCGGTTCGACGCCGTCCGGCTGCATCAGGCCGCGGCGTGTCAGGACGTCGTGCGCCACCTGGTCGGCGGCGGGCGCCGGCGGATCGCCTACATCGCCCACGAGGACGAGCTTCGCGGGAGCGGACCCGCCGTCGTCTACCGGGCGTACCGGCAGGCGCTCGTCGACCTCAGGCTGCCGTGGGACGAGTCGCTGGTCATTCCCGGCGCCGACTCCCGCGCCGACGCCTACACGGGAACGACCCGGTTGCTCGAATCCGCCGAACCGCCGGACGCGATCTTCTCCGGTTCGGACCGCGGCGCGATCGACGCGATCTGGGCGGCCCGTGATCTGGGCTGGTCGGTTCCCGGCGACGTGTCGATCGCCGGGGCCGGCAACATCCCCGAGGGCGAGGTGGTCCGGCCCGCCCTCACCACCGCGGGGTTCCCCGGGACCGACTTCTCGAGCGTCGTCGAACGGCTGTGGACACGCATCGAAGACCCGACCCACCGCGGCACCGAGCTCGATCAACCCTGGGAACTCATCGTCCGTACGTCGACCTGAGTCCCGTCACCCCAAGTCCGAGGAGCACATCGCATGCCTGGAAGAACAGCGACGTCCCAATACTCGCGTCGCGACCTGCTGCGGATCGGTGGATCCGTCGCCGCGGTCAGCGCCGCCGCACCCGTGCTCGCCAGCTGCTCCCGAGCACCGAGCACCTCCTCGAGCGGCGGTGGCAGCAAGACCTTCACGATGTACTGGAACTCCGGCCACGCCTACGACACCTACAACAACGTCGTGTCGAAGTTCGAGAAGGACCACGGAGTCACCGTCAACTGGCAGAAGTTCCAGTGGCCGGACCTGCAGACCAAGCTGCAGGCCGACATCTCGGCGGGCACCCCGCCGGACCTGGTCGAGCAACCGGGCGGCGACACCGCGATTCCGCTGGCGCTCACCGGCGACCTGATGCCGCTCGACGCCCACATCGCCAAGGACGGCGCCGCGATGGGCTTCCCCGGCGACTGGCAGAGCGCGTCGGTGGTGCCCTGGCAGCACGCCGGAAAGACCTACGGCGTCCAGATCCACCTGACCTGCAGCCAGCTCTACTACAACAAGAAGATGCTCGCCGCGGCCGGCGTGAAGCCACCGGCGACCTGGGACGACCTGCTCGCGGTGGGGAAGAAGCTCACCTCCGGCCACCGGTATGCGATCGCCCTGAACCAGGATCCCGGCTACAGCGTCCCCTGGCTGCAGCAGAACGGAGTCTCGGAGTACGACGACGCGACGAAGCAGCTCCTGACGCCACATCCGGCGACGATCGAGGCGCTGCAGTTCCAGCACGACCTCATCTACAAGTACAAGTACTCACCGGCGCCGGTTCCCAGCTCGGACTACTCGGGGCCGCAGAAACTGCTGTCGGCCCAGCGTGCCGCCATGATCATCACCGGTCCGTGGGACATCCTTCCGATCAGACAGGCCGGCGGTGTCGACCTCGGAATCGCTCCTCCGCTGATGCACAAGGAGCGCAAGACGATCCTCGCCGGCAGCGGCCTGATCATCCCCGCCAAGGCGAAAAACCGGGACCTCGCCTGGGATCTCATCAAGCGGCTGACCACGCTCGAGGTCGAGCTCGCCGTCACCAAGGAGGCCGGCCAGACGATGCCGCGCAAGTCCTGGACGACGCAGGCGCCGGTCAAGGCCGACCCGCTCATCGGTGCTGTCGCGCAGGCTCTTCCCTACGGCGCCGACTGGGGCCAGAAGCTGGCCGCGACCGGCAAGGGCCCGCAGGTCGACGACGCCTACCAGACGCTGTACCAGTCGGTCGCGATCAGCGGCAAGACGCCGCAGGGACCGATGTCCGACTTCCTCGCGACTGCCGACAAGGTCGTGCGCTAGGTGGCGCGTCCATGACGACCTTTTCCTTGACCGGCGGGCGGCGTCGCGGCAGGCTGCGCCGGCGTCGGGCCATGACCGCCTACCTGTTCCTCGCGTTCCCGGTGGTCTTCTTCGCGCTGCTGTTCTTTTATCCGCTCATCCAGGAGCTGATCACCGGCTTCTACACCGGCCCGCAGGCCGACCGGTTCGTCGGCTTCGGCAACTTCAGCAAGGCGGTGGGCGACCCGGCCGTCCGGCACGCGTTCGTGACGACCGTCGAGTACGCCGTCGGCGTACTGATCTTCAGCATCGTGATCGGGCTGCTCCTCGCGACGATCCTCAACCAGCACATCCGAGGACGGGTCGTCTTCCGCGGAATCCTGCTCGTGCCCTACCTCACATCAATCGCGATCGTCGGCCTGCTCTGGCGCAACATCCTCGATCCGCAGGTCGGCATCCTGAACCGGGTGCTGAGCGCGCTGCACTTGCCGCAGCAGACGTGGCTCGACACCCACCCGCTCGGGACGCTGGTGTTGATCGCGGTCTGGCAGCAGATCGGCTACACCACGCTGCTGTTCGTCGCGGGGATGCAGGGGATTCCGGAGACCTACTACGAGGCCTCCCGGGTCGACGGCGCCTCGGCGTGGCAGCGGTTCCGGTCGGTCACGCTCCCGCTCCTGGTGCCGACGACCCTCTTCGTCTCGGTGATCGGCGTCATCACGTCGTTGCAGGAGTTCGCGCTCCCGTTCCTGGTCACCAACGGAGGTCCGGGTGCGGCGACCGATCTCTACGTCTTCCGGATCTACAACGTCGCCTTCAAATTCCGCGACTTCGGCTACTCCTCGGCGCTGTCCTATCTGATGCTCCTGGTCATCCTGGTGCTGTCGGTGATCCAGCTCCGCCTCGGAAGGCGTGATTACGGTGAATAGCCGATCTGCACAGCCGACGCGGCCGGTGCGGTCGCCGATCGCCGCCGAACGGCTGTTCCCGGGCGACCGGGTCGTCGCCTACATGATCCTCGTCATCTGCGCGGCGGCGACCGTCATACCGCTGCTCTACATGGTGTCGCTGTCACTGCAGTCCAATGCCGACATCTTCGCGGGCAACCCCGTTCTGTGGCCGAAGGTCCTGCATTTCGGCAACTACCTGACGCTGTTCCAGAGGGCGCCGATCGGACGGTTCCTCCTCAACAGCTTCATCATGGCCGGCGTCATCACGCTCGCCCATCTGGTGATCGATCCGCTGGCCGGGTACGCGTTCGCGAAATTCGAGTTCCCGTTCAAGCGGACGATCTTCGTGATCGTGCTCTCCACCCTGATGGTGCCGTTCTTCGTCCGGATGATCCCGATCTACGTGATCTTCTCGCAGCTGGGCTGGACCAACAGCTATCAGGGCCTGATCGTGCCGTTCCTGTCCGACGCCTTCGGCATCTTCCTGATGCGGCAATTCATCCAGCCGCTGCCGGACGCATTGATCGACGCGGCGCGGGTCGACGGTGCGTCGGAGCTCAGGATCTACGCCCGGATCATCCTGCCGCAGGCCAAGCCGGCGTTGGCCGTGCTCGGCCTGTTCACCTTCGTCTTCCAGTGGAACAACTTCCTCTGGCCGTTGATCATCACGTCGAGCACCGATATGCGCACATTGCCGGTCGGGCTCACGCTGTTCAATCAGGAATACTTCACGCAGTGGAACCTGACCTCGGCCGGATCGGTCGTGCTGTTCGCGCCGACCGCAGTCTTGTTCTTCGTCGCACAGCGGTACCTCGTCCGAGGCATCGCGCTGACCGGACTCAAATGAATCGCGGAAATGAGGCCAGGTGAGTCAGTCCCAACCCAACGTCATCGTCTTCTTCACCGATCAGCAGAGGTTCGACTCCACCGGGGTGCACGGCAACCCGCTGGATCTGACGCCGAACTTCGACCGGATGGCCCCGGAGGGCACCTTCTGCGGAAGTGCCTTCACCTGCCAGCCGGTGTGCGCGCCGGCCCGGTCCGCCCTGCAGACCGGGATGTACGCGACGGAGACCGGTGTCTACCGCAACGGCATTCCGTTGCCCGAGGACGCTCCGACGCTGGCCCGGACGTTCGGCGCATCCGGGTACGACACGGCGTACGTCGGCAAGTGGCATCTGGCCGCGACCGGCTCCGAACCGGTGCCCGAGCGGCTCCGTGGCGGCTACGACCACTGGCTGGCGGCCGACGTCGTCGAGTTCATCTCCGACGCCTACGACGCGCACCTCTATGACGGTGACGGGCAGCTCCGCAAGCTCCCGGGCTACCGGGCGGACGCCACGGTCGACGCCGCCATCGACTATCTCGCCACGCCGCACGATCGGCCGTTCCTGCTGTTCGTGTCGCTGATCGAGCCGCACCACCAGAACAGCCGGGACGACTACCCGGCGCCGACGGGCTACGCCGAGCGGTACGCCGGGCGCTGGACTCCGCCCGACCTGGCGGCGTTGGGTGGCACGGCGCCGCAGCACCTCGGCGGCTACTGGGGCATGGTGCGCCGGGTCGACGAAGCCTTCGGCCGGCTCCGCGACGCCGTAGAAAGCCTGGGGCAGCGCGACAACACCGTGATCGCCTACGCGACCGACCACGGCTGCCACTTCAAGACCCGCAACAACGAATACAAGCGGTCGGCGCATGAGGCCTCGATCCGGATTCCCATGGCGCTCACCGGTCCCGGCTTCGACGGCGGCGGGCGCATCCGCGAACTCATCAGCCTCGTCGACCTGCCGCCGACCCTCCTCGATGCGGCGGGCATCGACGTACCGAAGCAGATGCAGGGCCGGTCGATCCTGCCGCTCGTGCGTCATGACGCGATCGACTGGCCGGAGGAGGTGCTGATCCAGATCAGTGAGTCACACGTCGGCCGGGCAATCCGCAGCGACCGGTGGAAGTACGCCGTCACGGCACCGGACGCGCACGGCTGGAACGACGCCGGGTCGCGCGACTACGTCGAGACCGAGCTGTATGACATCGTCTCTGATCCGTACGAACTGACCAACCTCGCCGGGCTGGAGCGGCACCGCGACACCGCCGCTGCCCTGCGCGACCGGCTCGCGCAACGGATGGTGGACGCGGGGGAGGACCGGCCGCGGATTTCACCGGCACCGGCGCGCGAGGAGCGTCCCATCAGAGCGCGGTAGCCGCGCTGTGACGGAAAGTTCTTGTGTGGCAGGGGTTTCCGGGGTCGAGGAATTGTCGGTGGCTGGTTCTATGGTTGGTGCATGGTCAGTGGTTCCGGTCCCGGTGAGCTCCCGGTGTGGGATGCGGTCGGCTGCCTGACCGCGGCGGTCGATGGACTTGTCGGGGGCGGCGTTGTGGCGGTGCGGGGATGCGGAGCTGTTGGATCTGCAGCGGGTGGTGGAGACGGCGACCCGCCGGTTGTCGGCGGCGGCGTTGCGGCTGGTCGCGGAGGTCGACGACCGCCGGCTCGCCACCGACCGCGGGGGCGGTGTCGACGGCGGCCCTGCTGCGGCAGGTGTTGAACATCTCCGCGGCCGAGGCGGGCTGGCGGGTCACCGCGGCGGAGAAACTCCTGCGAACGGTGCAGCCCGTCCGGGCGCCGGTGCCGGCGCCGCTGCCGGCGACCGGGGGCGGCGTTGGCGGACGGGTCGATCGGGGCGGGGCAGGCCCGGCTGATCTGCGACACGATCCGCCGCCTCCCCGCCGGTGTGGACGCCGATACCCGCGCGCCACGCGGAGGCGTTCCTCGCCTGGCACGCCCGGGACCTGGACACCACGACGTTGGGGAAGCTGGCCCGGCGCATGCTGGCCACCCTGGACCCGGACGGGGCCGCCCTCGACGACGAGGAGGCGGTGCGGGCCCGGGAACTGTCCCTCGCCCGCGGCCCGGACGGCATGACGATGGTGCGGGGCCGGCTGGATGCGGAGGGGGCGGCGGTGCTCCGCTCCGCGCTGGACCCGTTCACCGCCCCGGCCCCGTCCACCGCCGACGGCCCGGATCCGCGGTCAGCCCGGCCCGGCGGCAGGCGGACGGGCTGATCGAACTGGCCCGCCGCGCCCTCACGTTCACCGACCTGCCGGAGACCGGGGGGCTGCGGCCGCAGGTCACCGTCACCGTCGACTACGAGACTCTCCGCGCCCGGCTCGGCGCCGCGGAGCTCGGCGTGGGGCGGGCCGGTCACCCCGGACTCGGCCCGGCGGATCGCCTGCGACGCCCAACTCATCCCGGTGTTGTTGGGCACGGCCGGGCAGCCCCTGGACGTGGGCCGGGCCAGCCACACCATCCCCACGGGGATCCGCCGCGCGCTGGTGGCCCGGGACCGCGGGTGCGCGTTCCCCGGCTGCGACCGGCCCGCGGCCTGGTGCGACGGGCACCACATCACGCACTGGGCCGACGGCGGACCCACCGCGATCACCAACCTGGTGCTGCTGTGCGGGCACCACCACCGCACCATCCACCACCACGACTGGCAGGTCCGACTCGATCACGGGTTACCCGAGTTCCTGCCGCCACCCTGGATCGACCCCGACCAGACCCCGCGCCGCAACCGGCTGCACCACCTGCCCGCCATGCCCGACCCACCCGACCGCCCCGACCCACCCACCCGCAGCCGCCGCACCCTCGAATTGGTCAACTAGCGGACAGCGACATCGTGCGCCCTACCCACACAATCGGGTCCCGGATGCGAGTACGACCCACGATGACGACCGGCACAGCCGATGCCGCGAGCGCCGGCCGAACATCGGACGCGCTACCCGCATAATCCAGCCCTAGATGCGAGTACAGCGTCCGATGATGACCGCGACCGCGACCCAGCCAAGAACGCCACGCCCGTCGACATCGTGCGCCCTACTCGCACAATCGGGTCCCGCATGCGAGTACGGCGCACGATGATGACCGACCGACCAGTGCCGGCGCCGAAGAGCGATCTAGTTCATCGTCTGGGCGAGAAGTTCCACGGAGCGGAGGCGGGTCTCGATGCTCGGCGACTGGTGGGCGACGATGAGTTCGTCGGCGTCGGCGTGCTTGGCGAATTCGTCGAGATACTCGGCGACTTCGGTCGGCGTACCCACGGCGGAGTAGATCATCATCTGCTGGATGCGCTGTCCCTCAGGGGATTCGAGGATCAGGTCGGCGTCCTCGTCGCTGACTCGCCGGCCGCGGGCGAGCAGAGCGTTGACCCGGGCTCGTTTGGCGATGTGGAACTGCTGTTCGGCGTCGGCGGTGCTGTCGGCGGCAACGACGTTCACGCCGGCGATGACATGCGGCTGGTCGAGCTGCGCGGACGGGCGGAACTCCTCCCGGTAGATCGCGACGGCATCCTGCAACGCCGCCGGGGCGAAGTGGGAGGCGAAGGCGTAGGGGAGTCCGAGTACGGCGGCGAGCCGCGCACCGAACAGCGACGACCCGAGGATGTAGAGCGGCACGTTGCTGCCGCGGCCGGGTGTGGCGTTCACGCCCGCGATCCGGGTCTCGCCGGTGAGATAGCCCTGCAATTCCAAGATGTCGTCGGGGAACCGGTCGGCCGACGTCGGGTCGCGCCGCAGCGCGAACATGGTGTTCTGGTCCGAGCCGGGAGCACGGCCCAGCCCGAGGTCGATGCGCCCGGGGTGCAGGGCCTCGAGGGTGCCGAACTGTTCGGCGATGGTCAGCGGCGCGTGGTTGGGCAGCATGATCCCGCCGGCGCCCAGGCGGATGCTGCTGGTGTTGGCGGCGACGTGGGCGATGAGCACGCTGGTCGCCGACGACGCGATGCTCGGCATGTTGTGGTGCTCGGCGTACCAGACCCGCCGATAGCCGGCCCCCTCGGCAAGTTGCGCCAACGCCACGCTGGCGTTGAGGCTTTCGCTGGCGGTCTCTCCGTCGCGGATGGGCGCCAGGTCGAGGATGGACAGCGCGATGGTCATGGATTCGCCTTCCTGTCAGCCGTCGCTGCTCGTTCGTTCCAACTGGGCCGGAGATTCCTGCTGTTCCCGTTCGTCAGCGGGTTTGTCCGTCTGGTGCAGGGTCAGGGCCACCGACGCGACGACCAGTACTGCACCGAGTATCTCGCGGGGTCCGAACGCCTCGTTCAGCAGTGCGGTGCCCAGGATCACGGCGACGACCGGATTGACGTAGGCGTAGGTGGAGACGGTCGACACCGGCAGGTGAGCCAGCGAGTAGCCGTATGCGGTGAAGGCGAGGATCGAGCCCGGCAGGATCAGCCAGATCAGCGCGAACCACGAGGTCGCGTGTACGTCGCCCCAGCGCACGTGGGCGAACTCACCGCTGGCCGCGGCCGCGATCAGCAGGATCACGCCGCCGATCGAGCATCTCGATCGCGGCGGCCACGAGCGCCCGCCGCGGGAGGGGGAGCCGGTGGCCGAGCACCGAGCCGAGGCCCCAGGCGGCGGAGGCGCCGAGCACGATCAGCGCGCCGCTCAGCGGGCCGCCTTGAAGACCGCCGCCGGCGAGCACGGCCACCCCGATCAGCCCGAGCAGCAGGCCCACCGCCGCCGGCCCGCCGATGCGCTGGTGCTGGATCGGGACCGCGAACAGGATCATCCACAGCGGCACGGTCGCGACGAGGAGCGCGGCGAGCCCGGACGGGACGGTCTGCTCCGCCACGCTGACGCCGCCGTTGCCCAGCACGAGCAGGAGCAGCCCGACGACACCGCAGGCCAGCCACTGTTTGCGCCCGGGTCGGTCCACGGCACGGGTCTGCTCGCCGCCGGTCCGGATCGCGACCGGGTAGAGCAGCGCCCCGGCGATCAGATAGCGGATACCGGCCATGATCCCCGGCGGGAGGTCGCGGACGCCGACCCGGATGGCGAGGTACGTCGACCCCCACACGAGATAGACGACGACCAGCGCCGACCACGCCAGCACGACGCCGCGGTTCAGGTCTCGATGGCGAATCATGCGCTCCACGGTTCTCGATCGGGTGCGGCCCTGCGATGGGCAAGGCCGACAGTCGACATGAAATTCCTGCCAGACAGGCGACGTCGCGGGCGTTCAGGATTGGCGCGCGCCCCGACGGGCCCGGAACGCCGCGACGTTCGTCCGGTTGGCGCACGACGTACTGCAGAAGCGCCGGGACCGGTTCTTGGACAGGTCGACCAGGACGTCGTGACAGTCGTCGGCGGCACAGGTCTGCAGCCGGCTCAACTCCTTCTGTCGGATGACGTCGGTGACCGCCATCGCCGCCTCCACCGCCATCCGCTCGGCGAGCGGAGCGTCCGATGAGGTCGCGTGCAGGTGGTAGTCCCAGTCGTCGTGGGTGACCAGTTGCGGGAGGGCCCGCGACTCGCGGAGCAGCCGGTTGACCAGCTCGACCGCACCGGCCTCGTCGAGGTCCCACAGGCGACGCAGCCGAGGCCGCAGGGCGCGTACCGCGTCCAGCTCCCGCTGGTCCCGACGGTGGGTGCCGGTCCACCCCCACGTCTCGACGAACTCGTCGAGCGCGGCGACGTCCGGGAGCTCGTCCGGCTCCTGGGCGGTGTTCACCAGCGCCGTGGCGGCGAGGAGCGCCACCTCGGTGTCATGGGCAAAAAGCAACTTGACTCCTTTCGGCCCGGGTCTGTAGCGTGGCCGACAGGTAATGAGTGTAGGTCAGATTGATGCTTACAGCCAGCGGGTAAAAGGAGGGTCGATCATGCAGCAGCGGGCGGGTGGTGCCGGTCTGGCGCTCGCGATCCTGTCGGCCGCGACGTTCGGCACCTCCGGAACGTTCGCGGCGTCGCTGCTGGACGCCGGGTGGAGCCCGGGTGCGGCCGTCACCGCCCGGATCACGGTGGCCGCGCTCGTCCTGACCGTCCCGGCCATGGTGGCACTGCGCGGTCGGTGGTCACTCCTGCTCCGCAGCGCCAAGACGATCGCCGCCTACGGTCTGGTGGCCGTCGCCGGCTGCCAGCTCTTCTACTTCAACGCCGTCGCGCACCTGTCGGTCGGCGTGGCGCTGCTGCTCGAATACCTCGGCACGGTGGTCGTCGTCGGCTGGCTGTGGATGCGGCACGGACAGCGTCCGCGCCGGCTGACCGTCATCGGCGGAGTGATCGCGATCCTGGGACTGGTGCTGATCCTCGACCTGGCCGGCGCGCATCGCCTCGATCCCATCGGTGTGCTGTGGGGTCTGGGTGCCGCGGTCGGTCTGGCCGTCTACTTCGTCCTGTCCTCCCACGCCGACGAACCGGCGCCGCCGCTCGTCGTGGCCTGGGGCGGCATGAGCATCGGCGCGGTCGCGCTGATCGTGCTCGGCGCGGTCGGCATCCTGCCGATGCGCGCGCCGCTCACCGACGTCACGCTGCTGCACCACCAGGTGAGCTGGCTGGTCCCGTTGCTGGGGCTTTCGCTGATCGCCGCGGTCATCGCTTACGTCGCCGGGATCGCTGCAGCCCGGCGGCTCGGCGCCAAGCTGGCCTCCTTCGTCGGGCTGACCGAGGTGGTCTGCGCGGTGCTCTTCGCCTGGCTCCTGCTCGGCCAGGTGCCGGCGGCAATCCAGTTCGCCGGCGGCGCGCTCATCGTGCTCGGTGTCGTCTTCGTACGGCTGGACGAACTCCGCACCCCGACGCCCACTCCCCATGATCAAGAGGGGATTCGTACGGCGTTTCGTGCCGAAATCCCCTCTTGATCACGGGGGTGGGGCGGGCGCGGGGCTACAGGTCGAGGACGACCTCGGAGGTCGGCTGTGAGCAGCAGATGAGGAGGCGGCCCTGCGCCGGCGCGTCGATCGGATCGGGGGAGTAGCCGATCTCGCCGGCGAGCAGGTTGCTCTCGCAGTTGTGGCAGACGCCGGTCCGGCACGACCAGCGGACCGGGACGTCGCAGGCTTCGGCCAGCTCCAGCAGGCTGGCGTAGCCGGTGTCGAAGTGCGTGCTTACGCCGCTGCGGGCGAACGACACGAGCGGGCCGGTGCCCGGCGCTCCGGCTGGTTGGTGCGGTGCCCGCGCGGGAGTCCGCACGATCCCCGGCTCGAGGCCCGGCGCCGCACCGAAGATCTCGGTGCGGACGCGTTGCGGAGGGACACCCATCGACGCCAACCCGGCCGAGAGCTCCTCGAGGAAGCCGGACGGGCCGCACAGGTAATGCTCGGCGTCGCGCGGGATGGTCGAGGTCGACGGCCGCTTCCGCGCTCAGCCGGCCGACCGCGTCGTAGTCCGCGCCGATGCGGTCATCCGGTCCGGGCCTGCTGTAGCGGACGTAGCGATGGGCGTGCGGCAGACCGGCGAGCAGGTCGTCGACGAGTACGGCGAACGGATGCTCGGCACGGTTGCGCGCACCGTGCAGCCACCACACGTCGCGGTCGGAGTGCTCGGCGGCAAGGGCTTCCAGCATCGCCAAGACCGGTGTGGCACCGATTCCCGCGCTCCACAACACGACCGGGCCGGTGCCCGGATGCAGGATGAAGCCGCCGCGCGGAGCCGCGACGTCGATCGTCTCGCCGACCCGGTCCCGGTCGACGAGATACCGGCTGCCCACTCCCTTGTCCTCGCGTTTGACGCTGATCTGCAGCCGGCGCTGCTCCGGCGGACGCGACAGGGAGTAGCTGCGCAACACCGGTGGACCGTCCGGGTCGGGCCGCAGCCGCACCGTGACGAACTGTCCGGGCAGCCCGGCGGCACCGTTCGACTCGTGGTCCGGCGGGTCGGCGGCGTCGAGTTCGAGCACGAACGACCACACGGTCGCGCTCTCGCGGCGTCGTTCGACGATGCGCGCGGGACGAAAGCTCGGCCAGGCGGGAGGTGGACCCGCGTTCGCGGTCAGGCCGGCGTTACCGCCGCCCGGTGGCGCGTCGAGCAGCGCCTGGAACGAGGCCTGCCATCCCGGGCTGAGCGCCGGGATCCGCAGCGCCCGCTGCAGGGACCGGCGCGGATGCTGCGGGCGGTAGAGCAGCGCATTCGCTTCGGCCACCGTCATCTGTTCGGGGCCGTCGGCGAGCTTCACGATCTCCTGCCCGGCCTCGACGAGTCCCTCCTCGAGCACCCGCAGATAGAAGCCGGTCCGTCCGCTACTGGTGAGCAGCGCGGCCATGCGCGGCTCGTCCATCCGGATGCCGACCCGGTAGCAGGTGACGCGCGGCTGAGTCACCTCGACGACGGCGTCCCCGACGCGGTAACGGTCACCGATGCAGACCTCGTCGTCGGCCAGCCCGGTGACGGTGAAGTTCTCCCCGAACTGGCCGTGGACGAAGTCGTCCCGGCCCATCTGGTCGGCCCAGTAGTCGTAGGAATCGAGTTGGTAGACGTAGATCGCGCGGAACTCGCCACCGTGCCCGCCCAGGTCGCCCTGCCCGTCCCCGTCGATGTTGAGCCGACGGGCCATCCGAGGCCCCTCGACCGCGGACTTCCAGACCCCGGTGTGCACCGTCTTGCCGTGCCAGGGCACATCCCGGGGCAGGCCGACGTTGACCGACACCAGCGTGGCCATGTCGAGCAGTCTGCAGTCCGCGGCGCGGCGTCGTCGACCGGACGGAAGTTCTGGCGTGCATTCGAACATATGTGCGATCATGGGCCGTGTCCGACGGGCCGGGAATCCTGCACGCTGACCTCGACGCGTTCTACGCGTCGGTCGAGCAGCGCGACAACCCCCGCCTGCGTGGGCGGCCGGTGATCGTCGGCGCGGGGGTGGTGCTCGCCGCGAGCTACGAGGCGAAGGCGAGGGGCGTGTGTACGGCGATGGGCGGTCGCCAGGCTCGCGCGCTCTGCCCGGACGCGGTCGTCGTCCCGCCGCGGATGAAGGCCTACTCCGAAGCGAGCAAGGCGGTGTTCGCCGTGTTCGACGACACGAGTCCGTTGGTGGAGCCCATCTCCATCGACGAGGCGTTCCTCGACGTCCGCGGACTGCGCCACATCCGCGGTCCGGCGCCGGAGGTCGCCGCCCGGCTGCGCGAGGCGGTCCGCGACCGGGTCGGACTCGCGATCACGGTCGGCGTCGCGCGCACGAAGTTCCTCGCCAAGGTGGCCAGCGGCGTGGCCAAGCCGGACGGGCTGCTCGTCGTACCCATCGACGGCGAACTCGCGTTCCTGCACCCGCTGCCGGTCCAGCGGCTGTGGGGCGTCGGGCGGGTCACCGCGGAGAAGCTCTACGCGCTGGGCATCGTCACTGTCGCGCAGGTGGCCGCGCTCGAGGAGCGCACCCTCGTCTCGATGCTCGGCGCGGCGTCGGGCCGCCACCTGCACGCCCTGGCGCACAACCGCGATCCGCGACCGGTCGTCGTCGGCCGCCGGCGCCGGTCGATCGGGTCGCAGTCCGCGCTCGGCCAGCGCGGGCTCTCGCGCGACGACCTGGAGGCCCGGCTGATCACGCTGGTCGACCGGGTGTGCCGGCGACTGCGCTCCGCGGACCGGGTGTGCCGCACGGTCGTGTTGCGGCTGCGCTTCTCCGACTTCACCCGCGCGACCCGCTCCCACACCCTGCCGGCGCCGACCGCGGACACCGCCGTCGTCCTCGCCGCTCTGCAGACCCTGCTGCACAGCAACGCCGGGCTGATCCGCGAGCGGGGGATCACCCTCATCGGTATCGCCCTCGCCAACCTCGACGACTCCGACGCGGTACAGCTCGAGCTGCCGTTCGACCGACCCGACACGGTCAGCCTCGACCGGGCGGTCGACCTCGTCCGCGACCGTTACGGCAGCAAATCCATCACGCGCGGCGTACTGCTCGGCAAGCGCGAGCCGCTGAGCGTGCCGCTGCTGCCGGACTGAACCACCGGCGTGTCAAGCTGGTCGGGTGACGACACTCGCCGAAGCCGCCGATCTCGGTCGTCGCGAGAACGGGCTGGCCGTGATCTCCACCGCGCGCGCCGACGGCACGATCCAGTCGTCGCTCGTCAACGCCGGCGTACTGGCGCACCCGCTGACCGGTGAGCAGGTGCTGGGGTTCGTCACCTACGGCAAGGTGAAGCTCGCCAACCTACGGCAGCGGCCGCAGCTCGCGGCGACGTTCCGGTCCGGCTGGCAGTGGGCGACGGTCGAGGGACGCGCGCAGCTGCTCGGACCCGACGACCCGCATCCGGACCTCGACGACGACCGGCGGCGCCTGCTGCTGCGCGAGGTCTTCGTCGGCGCCGGCGGGAGCCACGACGACTGGGACGAGTACGACCGGGTCATGGCCGAGCAGGGCCGGACCGCGGTGCTGGTGACACCGACCAGGGTCTACAGCAACTGACCATGTCGGCCGCCCCGTCCGCACAGCCGCAGTCGGCCGTGGTCGCCCGGCTCCGGGCCGCGGGCTGCGTCTTCGCCGAGGACGAGGCGCGGCTGCTGATCGCCGCGGCACGTACGCCGGCCGACCTCGACGCCATGGTCGACCGGCGGGCAGCAGGCCTCCCGCTCGAGCAGATCCTGGGCTGGGCCGAGTTCTGCGGCCTGCGCATCGCCGTGGAGCCCGGGGTCTTCGTCCCGCGGCGCCGTACGGAGTTCCTCGTGCAGCAGGCCGCCGCGCTCGCCGGTCCCGGCACCGACGCCCGACCCGCCGTCGTCGTCGACCTGTGCTGCGGCTCGGGGGCGGTCGGCGCCGCGCTGCTCGCGGCTCTCGACCGGGTCAAGTTGTACGCCGTCGACGTCGACCCGGCTGAGGTGCGGTGCGCCCGCCGCAACGTCGGTGACCGCGGCCGGGTCTTCGAGGGTGATCTCTTCGAGCCGCTCCCCGCCGCACTCCGGGGGCGCGTCGACATCCTGGTCGCCAACGCCCCCTACGTGCCCACCGGGTCGGTCGGGCTGATGCCGCCCGAGGCACGCCTGCACGAACCGCCGGTGGCGCTCGACGGGGGCTCGGACGGTCTCGACATCCTGCGCCGGGTGATCGCCGGCGCGCCCCGCTGGCTGGCTCCGGGCGGGCATCTGCTCTTCGAGACCGGTGAAGGCCAGGCGCGCGATGCCGCCGCGGCCGTCGCGGCCAGCGGTCTGATCCCGCGGGTGGACAGCTCCGACGAGTTGAGTGCCACCGTCGTGATCGGCGCCAAAGGTGCCGAGGGAACCGCCTGAACTTCAACCCGAAGGAGTCTTCTGTGATGACCGATGTGCTGGACGGCGATCGACGCGCGGTCGAGACCACGATCGGGATCGTCGGCAAGCTCGCCCCCGACGACCTCGACCGGCCGACGCCGTGCGCCGGCTGGACCCTCGGCGCCCTGCTCGCCCACATGATCGGCCAGCACTACGGATTTGCCGCCGCCGCGGAGGGTGACAGTCAGGATGCGGCCGTTTTCGCCGACCGGCCGGTGGGGGAGCGGCCGGCCGTTGACTATGAGGCCGCGGCCCGACGGGTGATCGACGCGTTCAGCACGCCCGCACTGCTCGAGGGCACCATGTACCTGCCCGAGGTTCGCGGCGGTATGAGCCTGCCCGCCACCATGGCGATCGGCTTCCACCTCGTCGACTACGTGGCGCACGGGTGGGACGTCGCGAAGTCGCTGGGCATCGCGGCCGACTTCGACGACGACGTCCTGCAGATGGCGTTGGCCGTCGCCGAGGAGGTTCCCGAGGAGGCGAAGGGCGTCGACGCGATGCTGCCGTTCCGGCCGAGCGTCTCGACGTCGAGCGCCGACCTGCTCGACCGCGTGGTCGCCACGCTTGGTCGCGACCCCGGCTGGACGCCGTAGCAGCTCAGCGCAGCAGGCCCAGCCGGTGCGCGGCGTCGACCGCCGCCGCACGGTCGCGGACGTCGAGTTTGGCGTAGAGGTGCAGCAGGTGCGTCTTGACCGTGGTCTCGCTGACGAAGAGCGCGGCCGCCGCCTCCCGGTTGGTCTTGCCGGCCGCGACCAGCCGCAGCACCTGGACCTCGCGCGGACTCAGGGTCGGCCGTTCCGGCGCCGCCTCGACCGAACCGACCTGCGTCATCAGCGTGCCGGCGACCGACGGCGACAGCACCGCCTGGCCGCGATGTGCTGACCGTACGGCCCGGATCAGCTCCGAGCTCGGGGCGTCCTTGAGCAGGTATCCGGTCGCCCCGGCCTGCACCGCCGGAAGCACGTCGGTGTCGGAGTCGTAGGTGGTGAGCACCAGCACCCGCGCCCGCACCGAGCGTTCGCGCAACGACCGGATCGCGTCCACCCCGCCGACGCCGGGCATCCGCAGATCCATCAGGACGACGTCCGGGTCGAGGGCCAGCGCCATCGACAGCGCGGTGGATCCGTCGCCCGCCTCGCCCACGACCTCCAGGCCCTCGGTGGCATCGAAGATGCCGCGCAGCCCGTCGCGCACCACCGGATGGTCGTCGACGATCAGCAGCCGGATGACGTCGTCGGTCGGTGTCATCGGCGCCGATCTCCTCGTCCGAAGGGCACCCGGGCGACGAGTGCCGTGCCTTCACCGGGCTCGCTCTCGATCTGCAGGTCGCCACCGGCCCGAGCCAGCCGTTCCCGCATCGTGTCCAGCCCGACCGAATGGCCGCCGCCGGACCGGGCCACGTCACGCGGCGAGAAGCCGATTCCGTCGTCGCGGACGTCGATGAGCAACTCGTTCTCCAGATAGGACAGCGTCAGCCCCACCTTCGTGGCGCGCGCGTGCTTGCCGACGTTCGCCAGCCCCTCCTGCGCCGCCCGCAGCGCGGCGACCTCCCGGTCGGCGTCGAGCGGCACCACCGTACCGGTGACATCGAGCATCACCGGTACGCCGGACAGCGCGGACCATTGCGCGGCGGTCTCGGAGACCGCCTCCGGCAGCCGCGACCCGATCAGTGGCTCCGGCCGGAGCGCCTGTAGCGAGCGGCGCGCGTCGGCCAGTCCGCTGCGCGCCAAGCCGATCGCCGCCGTCACGTGCCGGCGATCGTCACGGCGGACCTCACCGGCACCGTCGGCCGCCTCGAGTTGGGTGATGATCCCGGTGAGCGCCTGCGCGAGAGTGTCGTGGATCTCGCCCGCCAGCCGGGCGCGCTCGTCGAGCACACCGGCCTCGCGCGCCTGGGTGACCAGTTGGTTCTGCAGCCCGCGGTTTTCGGTGAGGGCATCGGCAAGGCGCTGATTGGTCTCGACCAGGTCGGCCATCATCCGGTCGCGCTCGCTCTGCTGGTCGATCCGGCGGAGTGTCGAGATCCCGATCGCCCCGACCAGCGCGATGCTGCCCGCGACGAGGACGAGATAGAGCACCCAGGTCCCGACGCTGGTCGGCGGCCCGCCGAGGTAGGAGGTGGCCGCGACGAGGGCGGTGCCCCCGATCGCGAGCAGGCCGCCCGGCATGGCGAAGTAGGTGATCGCCTCGGGGTAGCCGAACCAGGCGTAGACGCCGAACCACGGGTTGATGACCACCAGGGCCGCGGTGAGGATCAGCCGGACCACGAAATAGATGGCGAGCCGGCGCGTGGTCAGCGCCGCGGCGTCCTTACGCCGACGGAGCATCAGGAACGTCCACCCGGCGGCGACGACGGATAAGCCGGCCGCTGCGCCGAACCGCCATCCCGGCGTGTCGTCGTTCAGGTTGGAGATGCCGGCGAGCAGCAGGGAGGCGGCGAGGAGCAGGTAGGGCAGCGGTCGCATCCAGCCGACCATGACGGGCCGGTCCTGACCCATCCGCAGCATCTGTGCGGACGGGCCCGAACCGGCCTGGCGAATACTCACATCGGTCATGGTCGCACCGTCGTCCAGTTGCCCCCGGCCCGTCACTCCCACCGGAAGAAGCGGACGGACAGTACGCAGAACACCACCGCGTAGCCGAGCAGGGTCCCCAGCGCCGACAACGGCGGGAAATGGCCCCCCGTAGCCGCGGTCATCGCCCGGATGCCGGCACCCAGCGGGCTGTAGTCACTGATGGTGGCGAGCGTGTGCGGCATCGCGGCCCGCGGCAGCCACAGTCCGGCGGTGAACAGCAGCGGGAAGGTCAGGATGCCGCCGACCCCGTTGGCGATCTTCCCGGACGGCGAGAGTGCCGCGATCAGCACACCGAGTCCCAGCATCGCCACGGCGGTGAGCAGGTAGGCCAGGATCCAGCCGGCCAGCTGATGCGGCAGCGCAACGCCGCCACCAATCGTGCCCACCGCGAGGATCACGGCGGCCACCGCGGCCGCCCCGACCAGATGGATCACGAGCAGGACCGAGAGCAGCCGGGCAGGCGGCATCGGGGTGGCCTGCAGCCGCCGCAGGACGCCGCGTTCCCGGTAGGAGCCGAGGATGGGCGGCAGTCCGTTGATCGCGAGGATCGTCAGCGAGAAGACGATGATGATCGGCTGGTACACGGACAGGTAGCTGGCGCCGTCGAGTCCCGCCGCGGGATGCCGGAGTGCGTCGATCCGGCTGATGACGATGAACGCCACCAGCGGCACCAGCAAACCCCAGAGCAGGCCAACGGGGTCGCGGAGAATCAGGCGGGTCTCGTTGCGCAGTACGGCACGGGTCGGGTGGCCGGTCCGACGCCCGAGGGTGGGGCGGTCCGATCCGGCGGTGAGGCTGGTCATGTCGAAGCTCCTGATCGGACGGAAGTCTGGGTGTCGAGGGAGTCGTTCGTGGGTCGGTCGGACGGTTCGCCCCGTCCGGTGAGTGCGATGAAGGCGTCGTCCAGGTCGGCCTGATGCACCCGCAGGTCGTGCGCGACGATGCCGGCGCGACCGAGTCTCGCGGTCACCGCCTGCAGCACCTCGCCCTGGCCCGTGACGGTCACGGTGGCTCCCGCGCGGGTGAGGGAGGTCACCTCGGGGAGGTCGGTCAGCAGCGAGTCCCGGAACGGCTGGGCCGGCCGGAACTTGATGCGGGACCGGCCGGTGGCCTGCTCGATCAGTTCCGAGGTGGTGCCTCCCGCGACGACCCGGCCGCGATCGATGACGGCCAGCCGGTCGCAGAGGTATTCGGCCTCCTCCATGAAGTGGGTGACGAGCACGACCGTCGCGCCGCGGTCGCGGATCCCGGCGATGAGGTCCCACGTGTCGCGGCGGGCCTGCGGGTCGAGGCCGGTGGTCAGCTCGTCGAGTACGGCGATCCGCGGCCGGCCGATGAGGGCGAGCGCGATGGCGAGCCGCTGCTGCTGGCCGCCGGAGAGCTTCCCGTAGCGCAGGCGCCTGGTCGCCGACAGCCCCAGCTGGTCGAGCAGCTCGTCGCCGTCCACCGGGTCGTCGTAGAACGACCGGTAGAGCTCGATGGCCTCGCCGACCCGGATCTTCTCCGGCAGTTGCGAGGACTGCAGCTGGACACCGACCGCCTCGGTGAATGCGGTCCGGTCGGCCCGGGGGTCGAGGCCGAGCACGCTGATCCGGCCGGAGTCGGGACGGCGTAGACCCATCAGGGACTCGACCGTCGTGGTCTTCCCGGCGCCGTTCGGCCCGAGGATGCCGAAGATCTCCCCGGGCTGCACCTCGAAGGAGACGTCGTCCACGGCGACGATGTCGCCGTAGGTCTTGCGTAGATGCTGCACGCTGATGGCGGCAGCGCCCGTGTCGGGCGAGGTCCTTGTCATGGCATCGAGACTGCCGGGCCGCGACGGGTCGGCACATCGGATGGTCGGGCGCGATCGGCCTGCCGTCAGGTGGACGGCGCATCCTCCGATCGGAGGATGGCTCCGTCGACAGCTAGTCGCGGGACGCGGGGGTGCAGCGGGCGCCGACCGAGATGTGCACGGTGCGGCTCGACGTGGCGGTCTTCACGACGATCGGCACGCAGGCCGGTTTGGTGACGTAGTAGCCGCCCGGGTAGACCAGCCACTTCCCGTGCGCACCCGCGGGTGTGCAGCCGCGCACCTGCAGGTGGCCGGTGAGCTGCCGCGGTCCGGTGTTGCCCCAGTCGACAGCGACCCGGTTCCGCCATGCCGGGGGTACGACGACCTCGAACGGCGTGCCGACGCGGACGACCAGAGCGGTCTTGGCGAACAGCGCCCACCGGGGGTCGGACTGTCCGGACGGCTCGGCCTGCAGGGTGTGCTGCGTGTCGACGGCGACCACGCCGGACACGGCGTGCATGGTCGGCTCGAGCCGGTCGAGGACGTCGATGGGGCCCGCGCACGTCAGCGGAATTGCGCCGGCAACTGGTGTCGCGCTCGTCACCGGGACCGGCCGGACCGATCCGGTGGCGTCCGGCTGACTGGTGCACGCCGCAGCCGTTCCCGCGGCGAGCAGGAGTCCGAGGATGCCGCCGGTCAGCGTCCGCGGAGCGAGACGTGCCACCGCGCAAGTATGGCCCCGCAGCTACCGTTTCGGGGTCGGCACCGACGAGGCGTCCCGTCGGTGCAGGAGTACGACGGCCGCGGCGCCGACGAGGCAGAGTGCGGCGGTCACCAACGCGGCGTGGTTCGCGCCCGCGGCGAATGCCTGTGCCATAGACGATCCGGGGTCCGCCGCCGTGCTCACCGACACGACCACGGCGACGCCGAGGGCCGATCCGACGTAGCGGGCGGTGTTGTTGGCGCCGGAACCCATCGCCGCGCGGTCCGCGGGGACGCTGCTCACGGAGAGATGGGCGAGCGCCGCGTTCACCACTCCGGTGCCGATGCCCGCGACCGCCAGACCTGGCAGCAGGTGGGCGAACCCGCCGCCGGCCCGCAGTCCGTAGAGCGCGGCCTCGCCGAGTCCGGCGAGCAGCAGACCGGCGGCGATCAGCCCCGCGGCCGGAAGTCGGCCGGCGAGTCGCCGGGTCTGCAGCGCGGACACGACCGAGAGCCCCGACCAGACCGCGAGAATCAGGCCGGTGTCCACCGGGGTCATGCCGATGGTCACCTGCAACAGCGTGGGCACGAAGCTCATCAGCGAGACGATCGCGAGCCCGGTGACGAATGCTCCGGTGCATGCGGCGAGGAACGCGCCGCTGCGCAGCAGGGTGGGGTCGAGCATCGGTTCGGCGACGTGCGACTCGATCCGCCAGAAGAGCGCGGTCATGGCGAGACCGGCGAGCACCAGTACGACGACCGGCCATCGCGCCCAGCCGTCGCGTCCCTCGCCGAAACCCGCGACCAGGCAGGCGATCCCGATGCCGAGGACGATCGCGCCGTAGAGGTCCAGGGCACGGGGATGCGGGGCGCGTGACTCGGATACGCCGCTGATTACCAGCGCCAGCACCACGCCGGACAGGATCGCCAGGCCCCAGTAGATCCAGCGCCAGCCCGCGGCATCGGACAGCACCGCCGCGTAGACCGGGCCGAGGGCGATGCCCCCGCCGACCATCGCGCCCCAGATGCCGGTGGCGCGGATCCGGTGCACACCGGCGGGATACGCGGCCGCGATCAGACCGAGTCCGGCGGTCAGCAGGGCCGCGCTCGCGACGCCCTGCAGGACCCGACCGGCAAGGAACGTCGCGGTGTCCGGAGCGACTGCCGCCAGGACGGAGGAGCTCGCGAGGAGGACCGCGCCGGCCCCGAACACCCGCCGGCGGCCGCGGGCGTCGGCCAGACTTCCGGTGGTGAGCAGCAACGCGGCCAGGCCCACCGGCGTACCTGTAAACATCCAGATCTGCGCGACCGAACCGGCGCGCAGGCCCGCCGCGGTGGCCGCGAGCGTCGTCGCCGGAGCGGTGAAGGTCATCAGTGCGACGAGGGTGCCGAGGCTCACCGCGATCAGGGTGGCCCGGGATCCGGCGAGCGGATGGTCGCTGCCGGTCAGCACATGGCCGCCGCCCGCGGCCGGCGCCGGCGAGTGGGTCCCGGTGGTCGTCGGCTGTGCGGTCATTGCGGCCACCCCTGTAGGTCTGATGAATGAACTCGCAGACCGTAGCACAGCAGGTCTGTTCATTGAACTTATTGCTACACTGGCGAAATGGCGCTCGGGACCGACTACGCACTGCAGGACTGCTCGTTGGCGCGCGCGCTCGAGGTCCTGGGGGAGCGGTGGAGCCTGCTGATCGTCCGGGACGCCTTCTACGGCGTACGCCGGTTCAACGACTTCCTCACCCACCTCGACATTCCGCGGGCCGTGCTCACCGCGCGGCTTGCGTCGCTGACCGAAGCCGGGGTGCTGCGCAGGACGCCCTACCAGGACGCGCCGGTGCGGTATGACTACGTGCTCACCGACGCCGGTAAGGAACTGTGGCCGGCCGTGCACGGGCTCGCCCGCTGGGGCGAGCGGCACGCCGCGACCAACGACCCGTCGCGCACCTTCCACCACGCCGCCTGCGGCACCCGGCTCGACCTGAGCGGCGGCTGCCCGACCTGCGGACAGGTGGTCGCGGTCGAGGACGTCGAGATGCGGGCGGCCGCCGGCCACAAGCGCGCGGTCCGCGACGATGCGGTCGCCCGTTCGCTGCGGACGCCACACCGGCTGCTGCAGCCGGCCGGGGCGGCGGCGCCGGCCGACGCCTAGGGAGTCGAGGTCGTTACTCGGATCCGACCTGCGTGTGCCGCGGCTCGCCGAGTGCCTCCTGCAGGTCGTCGAGGAGGACGCGCAGCAGGTCGGTGAGCGCCGACCGCTGCTCCGGCGCGAGGTGGGCGACGAGTTCGGCCTCGCGGCCGAGCACCCGGTCGACGAGCCGTTCGACCAGGGCGTGTCCGGCCGGGGTCAGCGTCACGGCCACCGCCCGCGACCCCGAGACGGGTGACCGTCGCACCAGGCCCGCTGCTTCGGCGCGGGCGACCCGCTGGGAGATCGCGCCGGCCGTGACCCGGGTCTGCGCGGTCAGGTCGCGGGTCGTCAGCCGGTACGGCGGCCCGGCCCGGCGCAGCACGCTGAGCAGGTCGAGGGTCGCCGCATCCGCTCCGGCCGCGGCGAGGACGCGGCGTCGATCCTCGCCGAAGAGCTTGGCGAGCCGCCAGATCCGGGTCACGATGCCGATCCCGTCGACCGGTGTCCCCGGCCGCTCGCGGGTCCACGCCAGCGCGGTCGCATCGACCGGATCGTCCTGATCAAGCAGGTCGGCCACGGATACTCATTTCGTTTAGGTCTGAACAATGCGCTAACGTGCAGGTCTAAACGTAGTCCTGGGAGGCAGCAGATGGCGCGCAACGTGGTGGTCACGGGTGGCGGGACCGGCATCGGGCGGGCGGTCGCGGCGCGCTTCGCCGCCGACGGCGACGCGGTGCTGATCACCGGCCGGCGACCCGAGCCGCTGCGCCGGGCCGCGGCCGAGATCGGCCCGGCGGTCCGTGCCGTCGTGAGCGACGCGGTCGATCCGGCGCAGGTCGACGCCCTGCGCTCGGACCTGCCCGTCACGGTCGACGTCCTGGTCAACTGCGCGGGCGGAAACACCGACTTCGACCGGGAGCCGGCCGACGACCTGAAGTCGCTCGCCGCCAACTGGCGGGCCAATCTCGATGCCAACCTGATCTCCGCCGTCCTGATCACGGCCCTGGTCAGTGACCGACTGGCCGACGGCGGCTCGGTGATCAGCATCGGCTCGATCGCCGCGGACAAGGGCGCCGGCGCCTACGGCGCGGCGAAGGCCGGGCTGGCGTCCTGGAACATCGACCTCGCGGCCGAGCTCGGCCCGCGCGGCGTCACCGCCAACGTCGTCTCGCCCGGCTACATCGCCGACACCGAGTTCTTCCGCGACCGGCTCGCGGACGCGCGCCGCGACGCCCTCATCGCGTCGACCCGGACCAAGCAGGCCGGGACACCGGACGACGTCGCCGGCGCGGTGTACTTCCTCGCCTCTCCGTCGGCCCGCCAGATCACCGGGCAGCTTCTCGCCGTCAACGGCGGTGAGCGGACGACCCGCTGAGTAGTCGTGCGATAGCCCTTCGTGCGCGGGGACCGGCCGACGTATCAACGCACCAACGACCGTGCTCCTATTGGCCGAAGGCTCGCGACTGAACGGCGTCAATTTGTGGACTTGTCTGCGGACAGGCAACGACTTTTCTTACGTTCTCGGCACACGACGCGACTTCGTCCGCGCGTGATCGGGGAGTAGTGGGGGTTGGTAATGCCGCTGGCTCTGGTGTGGCGCTCGCGCGCTCGCAGGTCGGTACTTCGGTCGTCGCACGTTCTCGAAGGGGAAAACGGATGAGGGTCAAGGTGATCGGCTTTGCTGCGGCAGCAGTCGTGGCGGTCGGTGTGGGGGTTGCCAGTCCGGCTGGGGCGGTGCCCGGTGGGCCGCCCGGGACGGTGCCCGCGTCGTGGACACCCCAGCTCGCGACCAGTGGGACGGATGGCTCGGTCGAGCAGATCCGTCATCTGGCCCAGTGCGGAAACACCATGTACGCGGTGGGGCGCTTCACCCAGATGAAGAAGGGCAGTTCCACCGTCACCCGCAACAACGCGTTCTCCTTCAGCGCGACGAACGGGACGATCACGTCCTGGAACCCCAACGTCAACGGCCAGGTGGACAGCATCGTGCTCTCCTCCAACTGCGCCACGGCCTACCTCGGGGGCACCTTCAGCTCGATCGGCGGCACCGCGGTGAAGAACATCGCCGCCGTGTCCACCTCGGGCGCCGGAGCAGTGATCTCGACCTTCGCGCACAGCGCCGGCGGTCGGGTCGCGACGCTGGCGATCACGGGCTCCCACCTGCTCGTCGGCGGCTACTTCAAGGGCATCAACAACTCGACGAAGCAGTACATGGCGAGCCTGAGCCTGACGACGGGCCGGGACGACAACTACCTGCCCAACCTCGCCATCTCCGGCACCTACCCCGGCAACTCGAACGGGACCCGCATCTACAACCAGCAGATCTCGCACGACGGGACCCGTGACCTGGTCGAGGGCGACTTCCTCAGCGTCGGCGGACACGCCCTGCGGCAGGCGTTCATCCTCAATCTCGGAACCACGCCGACGGTGTCGAACTGGAAGTCCAACGACTTCGACCGGGACTGCGCGGCGGTCGAGCCCTTCTACGTGCAGGACGGCGCCTGGTCGCCGGACGACTCCCGGGTCTACTTCCCGACGACCGGCTACAAGACGGCCAGCGGAGCCGGCTCGAGCGCGTCGGGACCGCGCAGCGGCCCCTGCGACGCCGCCCTGGCCTACACCACGACGCCCGCCGCGCAGAACGCCCTGTGGATCAACTACACCGGCTGCGACTCGCTTTACAGCGCCGAGGCCGACGGCACGACGGCGTACTTCGGCGGGCACGAGCGCTGGTCGAGCAACCCCAACTCCTGCGACTCGCTGAAGGCTCCGGGCGTGGTGGCACCGGGCATGGAGGGCCTGAACCCGACCACCGGGGCGCTGACCTACAACCCGACCCGGGGCCGGGGCCTCGGCGCCGACGACATGCTGATCACCAGCGCCGGACTGTGGATCGCGAGCGACAACCAGGCCAACACCGCCAACTGCGGCAAGACCACGGCAGGCAAGCCGGCCTACGGTCACTCGGGGCTCTGCCTGCTGCCGTACTAGCCTGCGGGGGATGGCCGACGATCGAGGCGACGCATTCCACCAGCGACTGCACCACGTCGCGCCTTCCGGGCTGATCTCCGACACGGCGCAGACGGCAGGAATGCGTCGCCTCGAGGCCATCAGCGGCAAGACGGTCGGTGCGGAGAACCTCTGGATGGGACAGACCCACGTGCCGGGGGCGACGAGGTCGGAGAACCATCACCACGGGCACTCCGAGACGGCGATCTACGTCGCGCAGGGGCACCCCGTCTTCGTCTTCCTCGAGCCGGGTGACGGCGACACGCCGGAGCGGGAGGTGCGGGTCGAGACCGCTCCCGGCGACTACGTCTTCGTCCCGCCCTGGGTCCCGCACCGCGAGGAGAACCCGGACCCCGCCGAGGAGGCCGTCGTCGTCATCGCCCGGACGACGCAGGAGGCCATCGTGGTCAACCTGCCCGACCTGACGTGGGTCGGGCACGCCTGACCGGTTCAGCCCCCGCCCGCGCGCGCCCTCGGCCATGATGGACCCGATGACCGCACCGCAGGCGCCTGCCGCGCCCTACTCCGGCCGGACGGCGTGGGCCCGCAACCTCGAGACGCCGCTCCGGAGGTTCACGCGGACCGAGTCCGGCAGTGCAGCCATTCTCCTGGCCGCGGCGCTCGCGGCGCTGGCCTGGGCGAACATCGACATCGGGTCCTACAACACCGTCTGGCACACGACGCTCTCGATCCACATCGGCGACTCCGGGGTGTCCCAGAGCCTCCGCGGCTGGGTGAACACCGGGTTGATGACGCTGTTCTTCTTCGTCGTCGGGCTGGAGGCGCGCCGGGAGTTCGACATGGGCGAGCTCCGTGAGCGCCGGCGAGTCGCGTTGCCACTGGCCGCCGGCATCGGCGGCATGCTGGTTCCGGTCGCCATCTACCTCAGTTTCAATGCCGGGACGTCCTCGGCCCACGGCTGGGGTGTCGCCATGTCGACCGACACCGCGTTCGCGCTCGGCCTGCTCGCCCTGGTCGCGCGGCGGCTGCCGGACAAGGTGCGGGCGTTCCTGCTGACGGTGGCCGTCGTCGACGACGTCGTGGCGCTGCTCATCATCGCCACCGTCTACAGCACGGATGTCGACGTGGTACCGCTCGTCGTCGCCCTCGCCCTCTTCGGCGTACTCCTCGCCCTGCGTACGGCGCGGATACGGGCCGGTGCCGTCTACGCGGTGGTCGGCGTGGCGGTGTGGGTGGCGTTGTTCGACTCGGGGGTCGACCCGGTCGTGGTGGGCCTGGCGATGGGCCTGATGACCTTCGCCTACCCGCCCGCGCGGGACGACCTCGAGCGCGCCACCGGGCTGTTCCGTGACTTCCGGGAACAACCGACCCCGGAGCTCGCCCAGTCGGCGCGGATCGGGCTGGTCGCCGCCGTCTCGCCGAACGAGCGCCTGCAGCAGCTCTACCACCCGTGGACCAGCTATCTGATCGTGCCGTTGTTCGCCCTGGCCAACGCCGGCATTCCGATCAGCGGCAGCTTCCTCGCCCGCGCGTACACCTCGCCGATCACGCTGGGGATCCTGGTCGGCTACGTCGTGGGGAAGCCCATCGGCATCACCGGCGTCTCCTGGCTGGTCACCCGGCTGAGCCGCGGCCGGTTGCGTCCGACCGTCGGCTGGGCAGCCATCGCCGGGAACGGCGCGATCGCGGGAATCGGCTTCACGGTGTCGATCCTGATTGCCACGCTGGCCTTCCGCGGCACGCAGTTGCAGGAGGCGAAACTCGGCGTCCTGTCCGCCGCGGCGTGCGCCGGCCTCGCCGCGTGGGCCGTCTTCCGCGTCACCGCGATGCTCCCGCAGCCTCGTCGCGCCGTCGCGCTGCTGGGGACCGGCGAGACCCTCGTCGACCTGATCCCCGACGTCGATCCCGATCGCGACCACATCCGTGGGCCGATGGAGTCGTTGGTCACCATGGTCGAGTTCGGCGATCTCGAATGCCCCTACTGCGGGCAGGCGGAGCCGGTGGTCCGCGAGCTGCTCGCCGACTTCGGCGAGGTGCGATACGTGTGGCGGCACCTGCCGCTCACCGATGTCCACCCCCGCGCCCAGATCGCGGCCGAGGCCAGTGAGGCCGCCGGCGCGCAGGGGCGGTTCTGGGAGATGCACGACCTCCTGCTCACCCACCAGGACGACCTGCGACCCGCCGACCTGCTCCGCTACGCGGGCGACCTGGGCCTCGACGTCGACCGGTTCCACGACGAAATTCGCCGCCACGTCTACGCCTCGCGGGTCGCCGAAGACGTCGACTCCGCCGGGCTGAGCGGCGTCGGGGGTACGCCGACGTTCTTCATCAACGGGCGGCGGCACTACGGCGCCTACGACATCGAGGCGTTGACCGCGGCGGTCAAGACGGCCAAGGCGCGGGCGAAAATCGCGAGCAGCGTATGACCGGGGCGCAGTCGACGCTCAGCCTGCGGTACGGCACATCGAAGGGCCGTTGGGTGCTCACGGCGACGGTGCTCGGCTCGGGCATGGCCGGCCTCGACGCGACGGTGGTCGGGATCGCGCTGCCGACGATCGGCCGCGACTTCCAGGTCGGGGTGGCGGCGCTGCAGTGGGTGGTCAACGCCTACACCCTCACCCTGGCCGGTCTGCTGCTGCTCGGCGGCACCCTCGGCGACCGGCTCGGCCGGCGCAAGGTTTTCGTCATCGGCACGGTGTGGTTCGCTGTCGCGTCGCTGCTGTGCGGGGTCGCCCCCAACGCGACCACGCTGATCTTCGCGCGTGCGCTGCAGGGCGTCGGCGCCGCGCTGCTCACCCCGGGCAGCCTCGCGATCCTGCAGGCGTCCTTCGTCCCGGACGACCGGCCCCGCGCGATCGGCGCGTGGTCCGGGCTCGGGGGTGTCGCCACCGCGGTCGGCCCGTTCCTCGGCGGCTGGCTGATCAGCGCCGTCTCCTGGCGGCTGGTGTTCTTCATCAACCTGCCGCTCGCCGCGTTCGTCGTCCTGATCGCGTCCCGGCACGTGCCGGAGTCGCGGGCACCGGCCACCGGCTCCCGGCTGGACATCCCCGGCGCCGCCGCGATCACGGGCGGACTGGTCGGTGTCACGTACGGGCTCATCGAAGGTCCCGTGCACGGCTGGACCTCACCGGTGGTCCTGGGTGCGCTCCTGGCCGGGATCGTGCTGCTCGCGCTCTTCCTGGTCGTCGAGGCCCGCACCGACGATCCGATGCTTCCGCTCGGTGTCTTCAAGTCGAAGCAGTTCTCGGCCGCCAACGCGGTCACGTTCGTCGTCTACGGCGCCCTCGGCGGCACCCTGTTCCTGCTGCCGGTGGTGCTGCAACAGGTCGCCGGTTACAGCCCGCTGCTCGCCGGTACGGCGCTGCTGCCGGTGACCTTCATCATGCTGCTGCTCTCCGCCCGGTCCGGCGCTCTCGCCGCGCGGATCGGCCCGCGGCTGCAGATGACGGTCGGTCCGTTGGTCATCGCCGCCGGACTCGCCCTGCTGGTGCGCATCACTCCCGGCGGCAACTACCTGACCGAGGTGCTGCCCGCGGTGCTCGTGTTCGGCGTCGGGCTGGCCATCAACGTGGCACCGCTGACCTCCACCGCGCTGGGGGCGGTCCCCGCCGAACACGCCGGGGTCGCCTCGGCCGTCAACAACGACGTCGCCCGCGCCGCCGGGCTGATCGCCGTCGCCGTCCTGCCGGTCGCCGCCGGGATCACCGGCGACTCCTACCTGCACCCGCTGGCCCTGCAACACGGCTTCCGCATCGCCGTACTCATCGCCGCCGTGTTCTGCGTCGGCGGCGGGGTGCTGGCCGCGTGCACGATCCGCAATCCGGCCCGCCGCCCGCACGAGCCGGCCCGAGCCGGCCGTGCATTCCTGCGCGCTGGAGGCGACTCCGCTCCGCGCCGACGCGGGCGTCGGAGCCGACCACACCTAGAGCGTGGTGACGAGCCCACCGTCGATCACGAAGTCCGCGCCGGTGACGTTGGCGGTCCGGTCACTCGCCAGCAGCACGACGAGGTCGGCCACCTCGTCCGGGCGGGTGAACCGGCCGGTCACCGACTGCTTGGCCGCCGCGTCGGCCACGGCGCGCTGGATCGCCGCCGCTCGAGCGCGCCGTCGTCGCGGCCACGCCGTTCTCGCCGAGCCACAGGTCGGTGCCGACCGGGACCCGGGCTCACCGTGTTGACGCGGATCCCCTTCGGCCCGACCTCCTTCGACAGTGCCTTCGAGAAGTTGGCCAACGCCGCCTTGGCTGCGGAGTAGTCGATCACGGTCGGGTCGGGCAGGAAGCTGTTGACCGATGCGGTCGAGACGATGGCGCCGGCTCCGGCCGCGAGCATGGTCGGCAGCGCCGCCCGGACGGTCCGGACCGCGGCCATCAGGTTGAGGTTCATCGTGGCGAGCCACTGATCGTCGGTCACCTCGAGGAACCCGCCGAGCCGCGGTGGCGCCGCGCCGACATTGTTGACGAGGATGTCGATCCCGCCGTGCGCGATCCCGACCGCGACGAGCTCGGCCGGTCCGGACTGCGTCGACAGGTCGACGGGTACCGCGTCGAGCCGTCCGCCGGTGGCCAGGTCGGCGAGCTCAGGGCTGACGTTCCGGGCGCCGGCCACCACGTGGACGCCCTCCGCGACGAGCGCCTGGCAGATGGCGAGACCGATGCCTCTGCTGGCGCCGGTTACGACCGCGACCTTGTCCTGCAGTCCGAGTTCCACCCGACCGAAGCTACGCCGACCGGGCGGAACAATTGCAGTGAACCGACCGGCACGAAGCCGGCCGCCAGCAACGCGCGGAGACTGGCGGCGTTGCCCGGTGCGGCGGCGGCGACGACCAGCTCACCTCGGGGTATCGCACCCAGGGCGTCGCGGACGAGCGCCGTACCGCCGCCGGCTCGGCGCCGGCCGGCCTCCAGCTCGAAGCTCACCTCGGTGAGCCCCGCGAGGCCGCGACAGATCACGGCGACCGCGTCCCGGTCCGGGTCGCGGTAGCCGAGGACGCGGACGTCGTCCCGGATCGCCCGCGCGAACCGCACCCGCGGATGGTCGGCCAGGTCCGGCCGGGTGACGAGCGCCGGCCGGCCGAGCGGCTCACCGGTGCCGCGACCGACCAGGACGGCGTCGAGCGAGTCGATCCAGCCACCTACGCCGGCCAGCTCGGTGACGACCCGTGGATCGTGCGCGCCGCCGAAGCCGTCCACACCGAGCTCGACCAGTCGTTCGTCGGCGATCGCGGGATCAACGGCGAGAATCGCGTGGCCGGTGAACGACACGACCGCCTGCACACCTGGCCGCCAGGGCGGCACCCGTCGCCAGCCGCCGTCCACCGGCGGAAAGCGGCCCGCGGCCGCGTCGGCGAGGACCGCGGCGAGCGGATGCACGGGTTGAGGCGTGGGCAGCACGGGGCGATGATCGCAGCCATGCGGGAGGCCTACGCGCACGAGGCGCTGCTGACGATGGACAAGTCCGCCGACCCGCGTGCCCCCGGAGCGGCGGTGACCGTGGCGTTGTGCGGGCACTGGGAACACGAGCCGCCGTGCCCCCTCGCGCCGCATCGCACCGATGTCGGCCGGGTCGAGGACGATGGGCTCGCCGTGCGGATCCTCTTCGCCGCCGACCCCGGCGCCGAGGGTGAGGTGCGCCGCCGTATCGACGCAGCCCTCGCCGGTGGGCACCTGACGGGACCCGACGGAGTCGACACGACCTGGCAGCTGCGCACCAGCGGCGTCAGCGACGTCCAGGAAGACGAAGCCGAGCAGGCGGGACGGCTGCTGAACTCCTGACCGGCGGGGTGCGTTTTACTCCGCGGTCCGTCGCCGCTGAGCTGCCTGGACAAAACCCACTAGTAGTGGGTTCTGGTCCACGACACGCCGGTCGGAGCGTCCACAATCCACTAGTAGTGGGTTTTGTCCGCTGGCGCGGCGGACGAGCGGCGGCCGCCGGCCGCGGACCGGAGCGAGCGCGGGCTGTCGGTGCACTGCGCGATGATCTGCGGGTGCTGCTTCGCGAGCTGGCCGAGACCTGGGACGCGGTGACCGGAATACCGGGACGCCTGGCCAAGGTCGAGCGGCTCGCCGCGTGCCTGCGCCGGCTCGAGCCGGACGAGGTGATCCCGGCGGTGGCCTATCTGTCCGGTGAGCTGCGGCAGCGGCAGATCGGCGTCGGCTGGGCGTCGCTGCGGGAGTCACCGCCGCCGGCGGACACCGAGTCGCTCACGGTCGCCGAGGTCGATGCGGCGCTCGAGCGCATCGGCCGGCAGGCCGGCACCGGGTCGCAGGCGGCACGCCGACGCATGCTCGCCGAGCTGTTGGGCGCGGCCACCCCGATCGAGCAGCGTTTCCTGCGCCAACTGCTGGTCGGTGAGCTGCGGCAGGGAGCCCTCGAAGGGGTGATGGTCGACGCGGTCGCCAAGGCCGCCGACGTGCCGTCCCGGGAGGTACGCCGAGCCGTGCTGCTGCGCGGCGACCTGCGGGCGGTCGCCGCGATCGCGCTGACCGAGGGACTCGATGGGCTCAGGTCGGTGCGACTCGAGGTCGGCCGGCCGCTCGCGCCGATGCTCGCCCAGCCGGCGGAGGACATCGGGGCCGCCCTCGACCGCACCGCTCCGGCCGCGGTGGAGTGGAAGCTCGACGGGGTCCGGATCCAGGTGCACCGAAACGGCTCGGACATCGCGGTCTTCACCCGCAGCCTCGACGACATCACCGGTCGGGTGCCGGAGGTCGTCGAGGCGGTGGGGGCGCTGCGGGCCCGCACGGTGATCCTCGACGGCGAGGCGATAGCGCTGCGCCCGGACGGGCGGCCGGAGCGGTTCCAGGTCACGGCCGGCCGGATCGGCGCCCGCGCCGACCCCGCCACTCTGCGCCGGACGGTGCCGCTCACCGCGATCTTCTTCGACGTCCTGCACCTCGACGGCGTGGACCTGCTCGAGCGCCCCGAGTCGGAGCGGTTCGCCGCGCTCGAATCCATCCTGCCCGCCGACCTGGTGATCCCGCGCACCGTGGCGGCGGACGCCGAGGCCGCCCGGGAGTTCTTCGCCGAGACCCTGCGCCGCGGGCACGAGGGCGTCGTCGTCAAGTCCCTCGACGCGCCGTACGACGCGGGCCGGCGCGGTGGCAGCTGGCTGAAGGTCAAGCCGCGGCACACCCTCGATCTGGTGGTCCTCGCCGCCGAGTGGGGCCACGGCCGGCGCCGGGGCGTGCTCTCCAACCTGCACCTCGGTGCCCGCGACCCGGCCGGCGGCTTCGTGATGCTCGGCAAGACGTTCAAGGGGCTCACCGACGCGATGCTCGCCTGGCAGACCGAGCGGCTGCTCGAGCTCGCCGTCGACCGCGGCGACTGGGTGGTGACGGTGCGCCCGGAGCTGGTCGTCGAGATCGCCTTCGACGGGGTCCAGACCAGCACCCGCTACCCGGGCGGAGTGGCGCTGCGGTTCGCCCGGGTCAAGGGCTATCGCGAGGACAAGGGACCCGGACAGGCCGACACGATCGAGACGGTCCGGGCCATCCACGAGGGCATCGACGGAGCCGTCGACGGGGCCGTCGACGGGGCCGTCAACGGGGCCACCGACGGGGCTCCCGGCGGGTGACGCGCCCGGTGGGCCACCCGCAGGTCCGCCTCCTCCGGCAACCTCTATTCTTCCCGGAGGACCACCGATCCGCTGGAGGGGCTTCGTGACCATTGCTCCGTCACCCATCGTCAGCCGGCCGTACCCGGCTCGGCGGGTGCGCAAGGGCGAGAAGCTGCTGTCCTACATCGGGACCACCGACCACAAGAAGATCGGTGAGCTCTACCTGGTGACGTCGTTCGCGTTCTTCGCGATCGGCGGGATCATGGCGCTGATGATGCGGGCCGAGCTGGCCCGGCCGGGCATGCAATACCTCTCCCAAGAGCAGTACAACCAGCTCTTCACGATGCACGGCACGATCATGTTGCTGCTGTTCGCGACGCCGCTGGTGTTCGCGTTCGCCAACCTGGTGCTGCCGCTGCAGATCGGTTCCCCGGACGTCAGCTTCCCGCGGCTCAACGCCTTCTCCTACTGGCTGTTCCTCGGCGGCGGCATCACCGTCATGCTCGGCTTCATCACCCCGGGCGGGGCGGCCGACTTCGGCTGGACCGCCTACGCGCCGCTCAACGACGCGATCAACTCGCCGAACGTCGGCGCCGACCTGTGGATCATGGGCCTGGTCATCGCGGGCCTGGGCACCATCCTCGGTGCGGTCAACATGATCACCACCGTGGTGACCCTCCGGGCCCCCGGCATGACGATGTTCCGGATGCCGATCTTCACCTGGAACATCCTGGTCACCGCCGTCCTCATCCTGATGGCGTTCCCGATCCTGACCGCCGCGTTGCTGGCGCTGATGGCCGACCGGCATCTCGGCGCGCAGATCTTCGAGGCCGGCAACGGCGGTGCGTTGCTGTGGCAGCACCTGTTCTGGTTCTTCGGGCACCCCGAGGTCTACATCGTCGCGCTGCCGTTCTTCGGCATCGTGTCGGAGATCTTCCCGGTCTTCAGCCGCAAGCCCTGCTTCGGCTACAAGGGCCTGATCTTCGCGACGCTCGGGATCGCGGCGCTGTCGATGACGGTGTGGGCGCACCACATGTTCGCGACCGGCGCGGTGCTGCTGCCGTTCTTCTCCTTCATGACCTTCCTGATCGCCGTACCGACCGGAGTGAAGTTCTTCAACTGGATCGGCACGATGTGGCACGGGTCGCTCACCTTCGAGACGCCGATGCTGTTCTCGCTGGGCTTCCTCATCACGTTCCTCTTCGGTGGGCTGACCGGTGTGCTGCTGGCGTCGCCGCCGCTGGACTTCCACGTCTCCGACAGCTACTTCGTCGTCGCGCACTTCCACTACGTGCTCTTCGGCACGATCGTGTTCGCGGCGTACGCCGGGGTCTACTTCTGGTTCCCGAAGTTCACCGGACGCTTCCTCGACGAGAAGCTCGGCAAACTGCACTTCTGGACCACGTTCATCGGCTTCCACCTGACGTTCCTGGTGCAGCACTGGCTCGGTGACGAGGGCATGCCGCGGCGCTACGCCGACTACCTGCCGACCGACGGCTTCACCACGCTCAACACCGTGTCCACGATCGGCGCGTTCCTGCTCGGGTCGTCCACGCTGCCGTTCGCCTACAACGTCTACCGGTCCTACCGCTTCGGGGAGATCGCGACCGCGGACGACCCGTGGGGCTACGGCAACTCGCTGGAGTGGGCGACGTCATCGCCGCCGCCGCGGCACAACTTCACCTCGCTGCCCCGCATCCGCTCCGAGCGGCCGGCGTTCGAGCTGCACTACCCGCACCTGATGGAAAGACTCGAGGCCGAGGCGCACTCCGGCAGTAAGCACTCGTCTGCCCTGACCACAGCGGGCACGTCCGACGGATTGCTCGGGCAGAACGGGCGACAGGGCAGCGACGACCCCGACCCCACCTGAGCCCGACGGCGCCGGGCGGTCACCGCTGTCCGCGACGTCCGGGCAGTAGGGTCGAACTGCCATGAATCCACACACAGTGCTGCTGACCGTCGCCGGCCGGGACCGCCCCGGGGTGACCTCGGCCCTCTTCGCCGCACTCGCCGCGCACGACGTCGAGGTGCTCGACGTCGAGCAGGTCGTGATCCGCGAGCGGCTCGTGCTGGGGATCCTGCTGGCCCTACGAGGCGACCCCGGCACGCTGCGGACATCGGCCACCCGGGCCGGCAATGTGCTCGGCCTGGAGGTCGACGTCTTCCTCGGTGACGACGAGGCCGATATCGGTCCGCGCACCGACCGGCACCACGTCATCGTGATCGGCCGTCCGCTTCGTGCCGGGGCGGTGGGGGAGCTGGCCCGCCGGATCGCCGAGGTCGGCGGCAACATCGACACGATCTCCCGGCTGTCGCACTACCCGGTGACCAGCCTGGAGCTGATGGTCTCCGGCGCGGATTCGCGGCAGCTGCGGACCGCGCTCGCGGAGGCCGCGTCCGGCACCGGCACCGACATCGCGGTGGAGCGGGCCGGGCTGCACCGACGTTCGAAGCGGCTGGTCGTCCTCGACGTCGACTCCACGCTGGTCCAGGGCGAGGTGGTCGAGCTGCTGGCCGAGCGCGCCGGCTGCGCGACGGAGGTGGCCCGGATCACCGATCTCGCGATGACCGGTCAGATCGACTTCGCGCGGGGTCTACGCGAGCGGGTGGCGCTGCTCGAAGGGCTGCCGGTGCGGGTCTGCGACGAGGTCCGCGCGGGCCTCGAGTTCAGCCCCGGCGCCCGGACTCTCATCCGCACCCTCAAGCGGATGGGCTACCGCTGCGGCATCGTCAGCGGCGGGTTCACCCAGGTCACCGACGGCCTGGCCGCGGACCTCGAGCTGGACTTCGCGGTCGCCAACACCCTCGGCGTCGCCGACGGCCGACTCACCGGCCGGCTGGTGGGAGAGATCGTCGACCGGCCGGCCAAGGCGCGCGCGTTGCGTCGCTTCGCGGCCGAGGCGGGAGTGCCGCTCAGCCAGACCGTCGCGGTCGGCGACGGGGCCAACGACATCGACATGCTGGCCGCGGCCGGTCTCGGTATCGCCTTCAACGCCAAGCCGGCGCTGGCCCGGGTCGCCGACGCCGAGTTGCGCCAGCCCTACCTCGACGTGATCCTGTTCGTCCTCGGGGTGACCCGCGACGAGATCGAGGCCGCCGACGCGGGCGATCTGGTCCGCTCGAGCACCGTCGGCTGACGCCGGATCAGCCGGCGACGACGGGATCCCCGAGCAACACGATCCCGGCCGCCCGCATCTCGTCCACCGCAGCCGCCGTGGTCGCCGCGGCCACGCCGGCCGTCAGGTCGAGCCGCACGGTCGTCACGAAACCCAGGCGGACCGCGTCCAGCGCGGTCGCCCGGACGCAGTGGTCGGTGGCCAGGCCGACCACCTCCACCCGGTCGACGTCGTGCCCGCGGAGCCACCGCTCCAACGTCACGTCGCCGGTCCGGCCCTCGAACCCGCTGTACGCCGCGGCGTACTCACCTTTGATGAAGGTCGCCTCGATCCGGTCGGTGGCCAGCGCGGGGTGGAACTCGCCGCCCGGCGTGCCGACGACGCAGTGCGGCGGCCAGGAGTGGACGAAGTCCGGGTGGCCGGCGAAGTGCGCGCCGGGGCTGATGTGGTGGTCGCGGGTCGCCAGCACATGATCGGCCGGCTCGCCGGTCAGGTGCACACTGATGCGTGCCGCGACGGCCGCGCCGCCGGCGATCGCGAGGCTCCCACCTTCGCAGAAGTCGTTCTGCACGTCGGCGACGATGAACGCCAGCGTCATTGCGGACCGCCCTCGAAGGTCGTGGGGATGGCCGGTTCGCCGCGGGAGAGCTTCGTCCCGTCCCACGGCACCGAGACCATGCGGGCGCGCATGGTCTCCCGTGCCTGGGTCAGTGTCGGCAGGCCGTCGACCGGCCGGCCGGCCCGCATCAACGGCAACTGCAGCGGGCGGTCGCCCGGCTGCTCGGACGGACTGGCCTGGGCCCGGATCACTTCCTCGGTGGCGGTGCCGCTGGCTTTGTGCCGTCGTACGGCGACCTTGCGTCCACCGCGGGATGTCTTGTGCTCCGAGCGTTTGGCGACCGGACGGCCGTCGACCTCGACCAGCTTGTAGACCATGCCCGCGGTCGGTGCGCCTGACCCGGTCACCAGGGTCGTCCCGACGCCGTAGGAGTCGACCGGCGCAGCGGCGAGCGCGGCGATCGAATACTCGTCGAGGTCGCTGGTCACGACGATGCGGGTCTTGGTCGCGCCGAGTGCGTCGAGCTGATGGCGGGCCTCCTTGGCGAGCCCGCCGAGGTCTCCGGAGTCGATCCGGATCGCACCGAGCCCGGGGCCGGCGACCTCCACCGCCCGCCTGATGCCCTCGGTGATGTCGTAGGTGTCGACCAGCAGGGTGGTGCCGGCGCCGAGCGTCTCGACCTGCGCCCGGAACGCCCTGCTCTCGTCGTCGAGCAACGTGAACGAGTGCGCCGCTGTGCCGGTGGTCGGGACGCCGTAGCGCCGTCCGGCCTCGAGGTTGGAGGTCGCCGCGAACCCGGCGATGTAGGCCGCCCGCGCCGCGGCGACGGCGGCCTGCTCGTGGGTACGCCGCGAACCCATCTCGATCAGCGGCCGGTCCCCGGCGGCGACGACCATCCGGGCCGCGGCCGACGCGACGGCGCAGTCGTGGTTGAGGATCGACAGGACGATCGTCTCCAGCAGCACCGCCTCGGCGAAGCTGCCGCGGACGGTCAGCACCGGCGAGCCGGGGAAATACAGCTCGCCCTCGGCGTATCCGTCGACGTCGCCCGCGAACCGGTAGTCGGCCAGCCAGTCGCGGGCGTCCGGATCGATGACGTGGGCGTCGACGAGGAAGGCCAGGTCGTCGGGATCGAACCGGAACGCCTCGATCGCCTCCAGCAGCCGGCCGGTGCCGCTGACCACGCCGTAGCGCCGCCCGTCCGGCAGCCGTCGCGCGAAGGCCTCGAAGACGCATTGCCGCGGCGCGGTCCCCGCCCGCATCGCGGCGCGGAGCATCGTCAGCTCGTAGTGGTCGGTGAGCAGCGCCGTCGACTCCACCTCGCCAGAGTAGTGGCCGGCGAGGATGTGGACCGCGTTCGCGAATGGGGCCTGCGGTGGCAGCATGGACCCATGAACGTGCGCGTGAGCGTCGCGCCGGGCGAGGTCGAGGAGGCCGACGTCCAGCAGCTGCCGGACATCGAGGAGCAGGCCGCCGTCGACCGGCCGTGGGTCACCATCGTCTGGAACGACCCGATCAACCTCATGTCCTACGTGACCTACGTGTTCCAGAAGCTCTTCGGCTACCCCAAGGAGAAGGCGACCCGGCTGATGCTCGACGTGCACCACAAGGGGCGCGCCGCGGTGTCGCACGGCACGCGGGAGCAGATGGAGTACGACGTGTCCCGTCTGCATGCGGCCGGCCTGTGGGCCACGCTGCGCAAGGACTGAGCGGTGGCGGCGATCCGGCGACGGGGCGGCACCCTCACGCTCACCGTGGACGGCGACGAGGCGGCCCTGCTGCGGGCCGTGGTGAGCGACGTCCGCTCGCTGCTCGAACCGCCCCCGGACGCCGGCAGCGGCGACCCGTTAGAGGAGATGGCCGGCATCACCGACAGTGACGGCGTCCCGCCGACCGACCCGGCCCTCGCCCGGCTGCTGCCAGACGGCTACCGCGACGACCCGCAGGCCGCCGCCGAGCTGCGCCGGCTCACCGAGGGGTCGCTGCGGCAGACCAAGTCCGAGGCGGCCGAGCAGGTCCTCGGGTCCATCCCGGACGGCGGCGGCAAGGTCAAGCTCGGCGACGAGGAGGCGGGGGCGTGGCTCACGTCACTCAACGACGTGCGGCTGGTGCTCGGAACGCGGCTCGGAGTGTCCGAAGAGTCCGAGATGCTCGGCGGCTACGAGCCCGGTGAGGCGGGCGCGGCGCCGTATCTCGTCTATCACTGGCTCACCGGTCTGCAGGACGAGTTGGTCACCGCGCTGTCTGGGTAAACTAGTGGCGTGCTGCGTATCGACCAGGCGTCCCACGACGCGATCATCGCGCACGCCCGCAAGGATCACCCGGACGAGGCGTGCGGCGTCGTCGCAGGCCCCGAGAGCAGTGACCGACCTGAGCGGTTCGTCCCGATGCTCAACGCCGCGCGGTCGCCGACCTTCTACGAGTTCGACGCCGCCGACCTGCTCGCGCTCTACAAGGACATGGACGCCCGCGGCGAGGAGCCGGTGGTGATCTACCACTCGCACACCGCTACCGAGGCCTATCCGTCCCGCACCGACGTGTCCTACGCGCAGGAGCCCGGCGCGCACTACGTGCTGGTCTCCACCCGCGATCCCGCGACCACGGAGTTCCGGTCGTTCCGCATCATCGACGGTGTGGTCACCGAGGAGCCGGTCGAGGTGGTCCAGTCCTACATGTTCGGCCACACACCGGCCGAGGTCGTCTACGACTGTCCGCCGTCCTAGACGCGCCGGCCGCACGCGGCCACACAGTCAGCCGACCACCGCGATTTCTCCCGAGGAGCAAGCCTTCCATGGCTATCGACGTTCGCATTCCGACCATCCTGCGTAGCTACACCGGCGGCGAGAAGGCCGTCGAAGGAGCCGGTGACACGCTCGGCTCGCTGCTCACCGACCTCGACGGCCGGCACCCCGGCATCAAGGGCCGGCTGGTGACCGACGACGGCGGCCTGCACCGCTTCGTCAACGTCTACGTCAACGACGAGGACGTGCGCTTCACCGGCGCCCTGGACACCAAGGTCAAGGACGGCGACTCGGTGACCATTCTCCCCGCGGTCGCCGGGGGCTGAGGCCGTCATGGCCCGCTACGATTCGCTGCTCGACTCGCTCGGCGGCACTCCGCTGGTGGGTCTGCCCCGCCTGTCGCCGTCCGGCGACGTACGGCTGTGGGCGAAGCTCGAGGACCGCAACCCGACCGGGTCGGTGAAGGACCGCGCGGCGTTCTTCATGATCCAGGCGGCGGAGAAGGACGGCCTGCTCCGGCCGGGCGCGACGATCCTGGAGCCGACCAGCGGCAACACCGGGATCTCGCTGGCGATGCTGGCCCGGCTGCGCGGCTACCGGATGATCTGCGTGATGCCGGAGAACACCTCCACCGAGCGCCGGCAGCTGCTCGAGATGTACGGCGCGGAGATCATCCCGTCACCGGCGGCCGGTGGCTCCAACGAGGCCGTCGCGCTCGCCAAGCAGCTCGCGTCCGACCATCCCGACTGGGTGATGCTCTACCAGTACGGCAACCCGGCCAACGCCGAGGCGCACTACGCCACCACCGGCCCGGAGCTGCTCGCCGACCTGCCGTCGATCACCCACTTCGTCGCCGGGCTCGGCACCACCGGCACGCTGATGGGCGCCGGTCGCTACCTGCGCGAGCACGTCCCCGGGGTGCAGGTCGTCGCCGCCGAGCCGCGTTACGGGGAGCTGGTCTACGGGCTGCGCAACGTCGACGAGGGGTTCGTCCCCGAGCTGTACGACGACACCGTGCTCACCACCCGCTTCTCGGTCGGCTCCCGCGACGCGCTGCTGCGGACCCGGCAGCTGATCGAGGTGGAGGGGATCTTCGCCGGTATCTCCAGTGGGGCGATCCTGCACGCCGCCCTCGCCTGCGCCCACCGGGCCGAGCAGGCCGGTCAGCGGGCCGACATCGCCCTGATCGTCGCCGACGGCGGCTGGAAGTACCTGTCCACCGGCGCCTACGCCGGCACCCTCGCGGATGCGGAGAAGGCGCTCGAGGGCCAGCTCTGGGCCTAGCCGGTCGACGCCGGGAAATCCGGCGGGGAGATTAGGCTGACGCCCGTGACCTCATCTGTGCTGCGCCCCGATGGCCCCGTGACGCTCGCTCTGGTCGGCGCCGGGCAGCGGGGCTCGGTCTATGCCTCGTGGATCGCCGAGCATCCGGAGCGCGCCCGCGTGGTCGCGGTCGCCGAGCCGCGGGAACATCAGCGGGAGGCGATCGTCGCCGCCCACGGGATCCCGCCGGAGATGGTGTTCGAGTCCTGGAAGGACCTCGCCGCCGCGGGCAAGGTCGCCGACGCGGCGATCGTCACCACCCAGGACCACCACCACGTCGAGCCGGCGGTCGCCCTGGCGGAGGCCGGCTACCACCTCATGCTCGAGAAGCCGATGGCGCCGACCGAGGAGGGGTGCCGCACGATCGTCGATGCGGTGACGCGGGCCGGCGTGATGTTCGCGGTCTGCCACGTGATGCGCTACACGCCCTACACCAGGGCGTTCAAGCAGGCCGTCGACTCCGGCTGGATCGGCGACGTCGTCAACATCCAGCACCTCGAGCCGGTCGGCTTCTGGCACCAGGCGCACTCCTACGTCCGCGGCAACTGGCGGCGCGAGGACACCTCGTCGTTCATGCTCATGACCAAGTCCTGCCACGACCTCGACTGGTTGCGCTACATCGTCGGGCGGCCCGCGACGCGGGTCTCCAGCTTCGGCGGACTGGCCCACTTCCGTCCCGAGAACGCGCCGGTCGGGTCGGCCGACCGGTGCCTCGATTGCGCGGTCGAGCCGGAGTGCCCCTATTCGGCGCCGCGGCTCTACCGCGGTCTGCTCGCCGAGGGTCGGCTGGGCTGGCCGCTATCGGTCATCACCGACGACCTCACCGAGGGCGGCGTCGACCAGGCGCTGCGGGACGGCCCGTACGGCCGGTGCGTCTACCACTGCGACAACGACGTCGTCGACCACCAGGTCGTGGCGATGGAGTTCGACGGCGGGGTGACCGCGACGTTCACGATGACCGCGTTCTCCGAGGCCGCGCACCGGCGTACCCAGGTCTTCGGCACCAGGGGGCGCATCGACGGCGACGGTGAGCGGATCTCGGTGCTCGACTTCGTGACCGGCCGCACCGAGGTGCTCGACGTGACGTCGGCCGGGTCGGACACCGCCAGCGGGCACGGCGGCGGCGACGCCGGGCTGGTCGACGCCTTCGTCACGGCGCTCGCGACCGGCAACCCCGGCAACATCCGGTCCGGGCCGGCTGAGACGCTGGAGACCCATCTCACCGTGTTCGCCGCCGAGCGCGCCCGGCGCTCCGGCACCGTCGAGGAGATCACGGCCGAGGCCCTGGCCGGCTCGTCGTGAGCGTCTCGCCCGACGCGCCGATCGGCATCTTCGACTCCGGCGTCGGCGGGCTCACCGTCGCGCGGGCCATCCTCGACCAGCTGCCGCACGAGGAACTCCGCTACGTCGGCGACACAGCCCACGTGCCCTACGGCCCGCGCCCCATCGCCGAGGTGCGCAAGTTCGCCCTCGAGGTCATGGACCACATCGTCTCCACCGGCGTGAAGATGCTGGTCATCGCCTGCAACTCGGCGAGCGCCGCCTGCCTGCGCGACGCCCGGGAACGCTACGACGTGCCGGTCGTCGAGGTGATCGTCCCCGCCGTACGCCGGGCGGTGGCCGCGACCCGCACCGGCCGGGTCGGGGTCATCGGCACCGCCGCGACCATCGCCAGCCGCGCCTACGACGACGCCTTCGCGGCGGCGCCGCAGGTGCAGGTCAGCGGCGTGGCCTGTCCGCGGTTCGTCGACTTCGTCGAGCGGGGGACGACCAGCGGTCGGCAGATCCTCGGGCTGACCCAGACCTACCTCGATCCGCTGCAGGCGGCCGACGTCGACGTCGTCGTGCTGGGCTGCACCCACTACCCGTTGCTCGCCGGCGTGATCTCGCTGGTGATGGGCGATCAGGTGACGCTGGTCAACAGCGCCGAGGAGACCGCGAAGGACGTCTTCCGGGTACTGACCGAACGCGATGCGCTGCGGCCGGCCGACCTGTCCGCCCCGCAGCACCGCTTCCTCGCCACCGGCGATCCGGCGCCGTTCGCCCGGCTCGGGCGGCGGTTCCTCGGGCCGGAGATCGCCCTCGTGGAAGCGGCGCCGTGAGGCTGACCGTCGTCGGGTGTTCGGGCAGCATGCCCGGCCCGGCCGGCCCGGCCTCGTCGTACCTCGTCGAACACGACGGTGTGCGCCTGCTGCTCGACCTCGGCAACGGCTCTCTCGGCGGGCTGCAGCGCCACCTCGACCCGTCGCGGGTCGACGCCGTGCTGCTCTCCCACCTGCACGCCGACCACTGCCTCGACATGTGCGCCTACGTCGTGCACCGCCGCTACGCACCGGGCGGGCCACGGCCGCCGGTGCCGGTGCACGGCCCGGCCGACACCGCCCGGCGGCTGGCCTCGGCCTACGGCCCGCCGGAGGGCGGGCTCGACGACGTGTTCGCCTTCTCCGCCTTGGCCGACGGGCGCCGCGAGATCGGGCCGTTCACGCTCACCACCGCGCGGGTGAACCACCCGGTCGAGACCTACGCCACGCGGGTCGAGGTGGGCGGGCGGTCGTTGACCTACTCCGCCGACACCGGCGTGTCCGACGCCCTCGTCGAGCTGGCCCGGGGCACCGATCTGCTGCTCTGCGAGGCCACCTTCGCCGCCGAGGACGACGCGCCGCCCGACCTGCACCTGACCGGTCGCGAGGCCGGGGAGCACGCGGCCCGGGCCGGGGTCGACCGGCTGATCCTCACCCACATCCCGCCGTGGAACGACCCGATGCGGACCCTCGACGACGCGTCGGCCGTCTTCGACGGCGCCGTCGAGGTGGCGGTGCCCGCGGCGACGTATGCGATCTGACGGGCCGTAGGGTTCTGTTCATGAGCCGACCCGACGGCCGCCGGCCGGACCAGCTCCGTGACGTCATGATCCAACGCGGATGGCAGCGCTGGGCGGAGGGGTCCGCCCTGATCGACTTCGGCGACACCCGCGTGCTGTGCGCCGCCAGCGTCACCGAAGGCGTGCCGCGGTGGCGGCGGGGCAGCGGGCTGGGCTGGGTGACGGCAGAGTATTCGATGCTGCCTCGGGCGACCCACACGCGCAGCGACCGCGAGTCGGTCCGCGGCCGCATCGGCGGGCGCACCCACGAGATCAGCCGACTGATCGGCCGATCGCTGCGGGCTTGCATCGACCTGTCGGCGCTCGGGGAGAACACGATCGCCGTCGACTGCGACGTGCTCCAGGCTGACGGCGGCACCCGCACAGCCGCGATCACCGGGTCCTACGTCGCGCTCGCCGACGCCGTCGGCTGGCTGGCCGGGCGCGGGTCATTGGCCCGGCCGAAGCCGCTGCACACGTCGGTCGCCGCGATCAGTGTGGGCATTCTCGACGGCGAGCCGCGGCTCGATCTGTGCTACGAGGAGGACGTCGCCGCCGACACCGACATGAACGTCGTCTGCACTGGCACCGGCGACTTCGTCGAGGTGCAGGGCACCGCCGAGGGCGCCGCGTTCGGGCGGTCGGAGCTCGACGGCCTGCTCGACGTCGCGGTGACCGGCTGCGCCGAGCTGACCCGGCTGCAGCTGAAGGCACTCGAGGAAAACCTGGACGGATGAGTCACCGGCTCGTCCTCGCCACCCGCAACGACGCGAAGCTCGCCGAGCTGCGCCGGATCCTCGCCGCGACCGTCGACCTGGAGCTCGTCGGCCTGGCCGACGTCCCGGCGTACGACGAGGTGCCCGAGACGGGTGCCACGTTCGCCGACAACGCCCTGCTCAAGGCGCGCGAGGCGGCGACGCACACCGGCCTGCCCGCCGTCGCCGACGACAGCGGACTGACGGTCGACGCGCTCGGCGGGATGCCGGGCGTGCTCTCCGCCCGCTGGGCCGGCGGGCACGGCGACGACGCGGCCAACCTGCGGCTCGTCCTCGACCAGCTGCAGGACGTTCCCGACGAGCGCCGGGGCGGGGCGTTCGTGTGCGCCGCGGCGCTGGTCCTGCCCGGCGGCGCCGAGCAGGTCGTGCACGGGCAGGTGGACGGCGTGATCCTGCGCGAGCCCCGGGGAGACGGCGGGTTCGGGTACGACCCGATCTTCCGCCCGCACGGCGAGACCCGGACCACGGCCGAGATGTCGGCCGCCGAGAAAGACGCGATCAGCCATCGGGGTAAGGCTTTCCGCGCATTGGCACCGCTGGTGGCGGAGGCCCTCACCGCCCGCTGACGGGTCGGCGTGTAACGACACGGTGAAAATCATGCTCAGATGCTTGACATCTGCGGGCCGGATCGAAGAATCTTTTTCACCTCGTGACCCCGTTGAAACTCGCGCCAGACCCCCGAGAGGACGCCGCCGATGACGCTGCCCGTCGTCCAGGCCGCGTCGACGGGGGCGCCGGTCAGCGTGCTGAGCCGCACCCAGACCCTGATCGCGGAATCGACCGGCGCGATGCGCCGGGTGGGGGAGCGACTGCTCGCCGACCTTCCGGGCGCCGCCCACGCGACGATCATCGAACTGGCGGAGAGCAGCGGCACCTCCCCGGCGACGGTGACCCGGTTCTGCCGGGCTCTCGGCTTCGACGGCTACTCGGCGCTGCGACTGCAGATCGCCAGCGAGACCGGCCGCGCCGCCGGGGCCGGGTGGGAGGTCGACATCGGCCGGGAGGTGTTGCCGACCGATCCGATCGAGTCGGTCGCGAACGTCGTCGCCGGCGCGGATGTCCGGGCCATCCAGGACACCGTCGCCCAACTCGACGTCGGCGTGGTCGGGCAGGTGGCGGCCGCGATGGCTGCGGCCGGCCGCATCGATGTCTACGGCATCGGCAACAGCGCGACGGTGGCCCGCGAACTGCACCTGCGCCTGCACCGCATCGGGCTGCGCTCCTGGGCCTGGGCGGAGGTGCACGACGGACTCACGAGTGCCGCGCTGCTCGATCCCAATGACGTCGCGCTCGCCATCTCGCACAGTGGCCGCACGACCGAGACCGTCCAGATGCTCGCGGAGGCGGCCAGTCACGGCGCGACCACGGTGGCCCTGACCAACTTCGCTCACTCGCCGCTCGCCCAGGTCGCCGACCTGGTGTTGACCACGGCGGTCTACGAGACGAGTTTCCGTCCCGGGTCGATCGCGGCGCGGCACTCCCAGCTGACCGTCGTCGACATCGTCTACGTCGCCGTCGCGCAGCGCACGCACCAACGCACCACGGCGGCACTGCGAGCCACGGCGAAGGCGGTCGAGGCGCACCGGGTCGCCGACGGGGTCGAGTCCGGTGCCGGGTCCGGCTCCGGACCGGTGGTCCGCAAGGGCAGGAGGCGCCGGTGACCCACCCGATCGACGGATACCCAGGACCGAGGCCGCGCGGTAATGTCCGCGCTCCCGATAGACCCACCAGCACCTTCACCCCCCCTGCAGCTGCGGGGCCGCCGGACCTCACCGGCGGGCCGCGTAACCGGAAGGCGAGGCACCACATGAACAGCGACATCTTCGGGCAATCGGGAGTCAGTCGGCGGGCCTTCCTCCGGCGGGCCGCCGCGGCCGGCGTCCTGGTCGTCCCTGCCGGCGCCGTCCTGTCGGCCTGCGCGACCTCCGGTGGCGGCGGCAACCAGAACGTCGGCACGACGAAGAAGAGCAGCACCAACCCGCTCGGTGTGAAGCCGGACGCGCCGCTGGACGTGTTCATCTTCAAGGGCGGCTACGGCGACGACTACGCGAAGTACGACGAGACGCTGTACTCCAAGCAGTTCCCGAAGGCGAAGGTCCACCACAGCTCCGGTCAGCAGCTGGGCCAGACGCTGCAGCCCCGCTTCGTCGGCGGCAACCCGCCGGACGTAATCGACAACTCCGGCGCCGGCAACCTCGACGTGGCGACGCTGGTGGCGAAGGGTCAGATCCAGGACCTGTCGGCGATGTTCAACTCGGCGTCGGTGGACGACCCCAACACGACGGTGAAGGACAGCCTGCTCCCGGGTGTCTACGACTCCGGGCTGTTCAGCGGAAAGCCCTACATCCTCAACTACGTCTACACGGTCAACGCGATCTGGTACTCCAAGACGCTGTTCGCACAGAAGGGCTGGGAGTACCCGAAGACCTGGGACGACATGCTCGCGCTGTGCGCGAAGATCAAGAAGTCGGGCATCTCGCCGTGGACCTTCCAGGGCAAGTACCCCTACTACATCCTCAACCCGATTCTGTCGATGGCGGCGAAGACCGGCGGGCAGGACGTGCTGACGAACCTCGACAACCTCGAGCCCAACGCCTGGAAGGCGCCCTCGGTGAAGGCCGCCGCGACGGCGTTCCACGAGCTGGTGTCGAAGGGTTACATCCTGCCCGGCACCCCCGGCCTCACCCATACCCAGTCGCAGACCTACTGGGCGCAGGGCAAGGCGGCGTTCATCCCGTGCGGATCCTGGCTGGAGAACGAGCTCGGCTCGATCACCCCGAAGACCTTCGACATGGTCGTCGCGCCGACCCCGAGCCTCACCACGTCCGACAAGCTGCCGTTCACCGCCGTGTGGGCGGCGGCCGGTGAGGGCTTCATCGTGCCGGCGGACGGCAAGAACCCGACGGGCGGCATGGACTTCATGCGGATCATGCTGGGCAAGCAGGCGTCGACGAACTTCTCCAAGCAGACGCACTCGCTGACCGCGCTGAAGGGGTATGCGGAAAACCTCAACTACAGCACGGCATTCACCTCGGCCCGTGAGGTGGTCACCGCTGCCGGAAACAACACGCTCAACTGGTTCTTCGGTACCTGGTACGCGAAGATGGAGTCCGAGGTCGAGAACGCCACCGGCGCGATGATGGCCGGCCAGATCGAACCGGACGAGTGGGTCACCCGGTGTCAGAAGGCGGCCGATGAGACCGCTCAGGACTCGTCGATCAAGAAGTACAAGCGCTGATCGGAATTGCACCATGCGTCAAGGTAGGTACCCGTTCATCGTCAGCATGCTGCTGGTTCCGTGCGTGTTGTACGTCGTCTTCGTGTTGTCGCCGTACGCTCAGGCGTTCTACATCTCACTGACCGACTGGAGTGGCTACACCGCCGCAAAGACGTTCGTCGGGCTGTCGAACTACAGCAAGCTGCTGCACGACTCGGTGTTCTGGACGTCGGTGAAGCACAACCTGATTGCGGTCGTCGTTATACCCGTGGTCACGCTCGCGTTGGCGTTGTTCTTCGCGACGATGCTCAATGTCGGCGGGAGAAAGGGGAAGGCCGCGATCCAGGGGGTTCGCGGCTCGTCCTTCTACAAGGTCATCTTCTTCTTCCCCTACATCCTGTCCATCGCCGTCGTCGGTGTGCTGTGGTCGTTCGTCTACGACTCGACCGACAACGGCCTGATCAACGGGTTCCTCAAGTCGATCGGGCTCGGGGGACCGGTCGACTGGCTGGGCAATCCGTCGATCGCGTTCTGGGCGATCCTTGCCGTGATGGTGTGGGTGTCGGTCGGCTTCTACGTCGTACTGTTCACGGCGGCGATGGGGTCGATCCCGCGCGAACTGTACGAGGCGGTGCTGCTGGACGGTGCGAACCGGTGGAGCACGTTCTGGCGGCTGACCATGCCGCTGATGTGGGACAGCCTCGTGGTCGGGATCATCTACATCGGCATCCAGGCACTCGACCTCTTCGCGCTGGTCAGCACGATGTCGGCGGCGGGCGGGTCCGGTGGACCGGACAACTCGACCCAGGTGATCTCCAACTATCTGTACCAGACCGGCTTCAAGTTCGGCCAGTTCGGCTACGCCTCCGCCATGGGCGTGGCGCTGTGCATCCTCACCCTGCTGTTGGCGGGGTTGACGTTCCGCGTCACGCGGCGCGAGCGGCTCGAGTTCTAGGAGTTTTTGTCGATGACCACGAACCTCGACCTGCCTCCCGCCGGGGCCGCGCCGCCCTCGACCGAGGAGGTCGACGGCCGTCGACCTCCTCGGGAGAAGGGCGACTTCGGCGTCCTGAACGTCTTCTCCCACGGCTTCCTCATCCTGTGGGGAGTGCTGGTCGCGTTTCCGCTGCTGTGGACGGTCTTCACCTCGCTCAAGACCGACAAGGAGATCTTCACCAGCCCGTGGACTCTGCCCGCCAAGCTGCAGTTCACCAACTACGTCCGCGCCTGGGACAGCGCCGGTATCGGCCGTTACTTCATCAACACCCTGATCGTCGTCATCGGCGGCGTGCTGCTCACGCTGCTGCTGTCGTCGATGGTCGCCTACGTACTGGCGCGTTACAGCTTCCCCGGCAGCCGGATCGTCTACTACCTGTTCATCCTCGGCCTGGCCTTCCCGATCTTCCTGGCGATCGTCCCGCTGTTCTTCGTCGCCAAGAACTTCGGGATGATCAACTCGCTGCCCGGGCTGATCGTCATCTACACGGCCTATTCACTGCCGTTCTCGGTGTTCTTCCTGACGGCCTTCTTCCGCACGTTGCCCAATCAACTTGCCGAAGCGGCCTTCATCGACGGGTGCGGACACTGGGGCACCTTCCTGCGGGTGATGCTGCCCCTGGCCAAGCCGGGCCTGGTCAGCATCGGCATCTTCAACGTGCTCGGACAGTGGAACCAGTACCTGCTGCCCGTCGTCCTGGAGACCGACCCGCACAAGTACATGCTCGCCCAGGGACTCGCCAACCTCGCGGTCAGTTCCGGTTACAAGAGCGACTGGAGCGGGCTGTTCGCCGGGCTGACCATCTCGATGCTGCCGGTGCTCGTCGTCTACGCGCTGTTCCAGCGGCAGGTGCAGGCCGGAATGACGGCCGGTGCCCTCAAGTGATGGATCGGATCTAGTGGGCGACTTCGTCGGCGCCGTCGACCAGGGCACCACCAGCACCCGGTTCATGATCTTCGATCATGCCGGCCGGGTGGTGGGGCGCCATCAGGCCGAGCATGAGCAGATCATGCCGCGGGCCGGCTGGGTGGAGCACGATCCGGCGGAGATCGTGGAGCGGACGCGGACCGCGATCTCCGCGGCGCTGTCCGAGGCGAAGCTCACGGCCGGTGATCTCGCCGCCGTGGGCATCACCAACCAGCGGGAGACCACGGTGGTGTGGGACGCCCGCACCGGCCGGCCGCTATGCAACGCGATCGTCTGGCAGGACACCCGCACCGACGCGATCGCGTCCGCGTTGGACCGGGACGGGCGCGGCGAGGTGATCCGGCGCAAGGCCGGGCTGCCGCCGGCGACCTACTTCGCCGGCGGAAAGCTCGCCTGGATCCTCGAGAACGTCGATGGCGTCCGGGCGGCGGCCGAGAGCGGTGATGCGCTGTTCGGCACCGTCGACAGCTGGCTGCTGTGGAACCTCACCGGCGCGCACGTCACCGACGTGACGAACGCGTCGCGCACCATGCTGATGGATCTGGAGACGCTGGACTGGGACGACGAACTGCTGGGGTTCTTCGACATCCCGCGGCGCATGCTGCCGACCATCCATCCGTCGTCGGACCCCTCGGCCTACGGCGAGCTGCAGGTCGCCGGGGGCGCCGTACCGCTGACCGCCGCATTGGGCGACCAGCATGCCGCGATGGTCGGGCAGGTGTGCTTCGACGTGGGTGACGCGAAGAACACCTACGGCACCGGCAACTTCCTGCTGATGAACACCGGCACCGACATCGTGCGCTCGGAGCACGGGTTGGTCTCGACCGTGGCGTACCGCTTCGGGGACGCCGACCCGGTCTACGCGCTCGAAGGGTCGATGGCGGTGACCGGCTCGGCCGTGCAGTGGCTCCGGGACCAGCTCGGGATCATCGAGGACGCGGCGGCGAGCGAGACGCTTGCGCGTCAGGTGCCGGACAACGGCGGCGTCTACTTCGTGCCCGCCTTCTCCGGGCTCTTCGCGCCGTACTGGCGGTCGGATGCGCGTGGGGCGGTCGTCGGGCTGTCCCGCTTCAACACGAGCGCGCACCTGGCCCGGGCGACCCTGGAGGCCATCGGCTACCAGAGCCGGGACGTGGTCGAGGCGATGGCGCAGGACTCCGGGGTCGGCCTCACCGTGCTGCGGGTGGACGGCGGTGTGACGGCCAACGACCTGTGCATGCAGACGCAGGCCGACATCCTCGATGTCGTGGTCTCGAAGCCGGCCGTCGCCGAAACGACGGCGCTCGGCGCGGCCTACGCCGCCGGCCTCGCGACCGGATTCTGGAAGACCACCGACGAACTGCGGGCCAACTGGGCCGAGGAGAAGCGGTGGAGTCCACAGTGGACCGAAGAGCAGCGCTCCGCCGGGTATTCGGGGTGGAAGAAGGCGGTGCAGCGGACGCTCGATTGGGTGGATGTGCCGTAAGCCTAATGTGGGGGACATGGTGGAGGATCCAATACGCGTCGCCGTCATAGGGTCCGGCCCGGCCGGGCTCTATGCGGCGGACGCGCTCGTCGCCCAGGACGACCTCCCGGTCGAGGTCGACATCCTCGATCGGCTGCCGACGCCCTACGGGCTCTTGCGCTACGGCGTCGCGCCCGACCATCTCAAGATCAAGTCGATCATCACGGTGCTCAGCCGGGTGTTCGAGGGTGGCAAGGTGCGCTTCATCGGCGGGGTGGACCTCGGCGTCGACCTGTCCCGCGACGATCTGCGGCGCCACTACGACGCGGTGATCTACGCGACCGGCGCCGCGGTCGACCGGCCGTTGCAGATCCCGGGTGAGGACCTGCCCGGGAGCCACTCGGCCACCGACTTCGTCAACTGGTACAGCGGACACCCCGACGCCGAGCAACCGTTCGCGCTCGACGCCGAGGCGGTCGCCGTCATCGGGGTCGGCAACGTCGCGGTCGACGTCACCCGGATCCTCGCCAAGACGGTCAAGGAGTTGGAGCACACCGACCTGCCGCCGCACGTCCTCGACGTGCTCGCCGGCAGCACGATCCGCACGCTCCACATGATCGGTCGACGCGGTCCGGAGCACGCGAAGTTCACCACGAAGGAACTCCGGGAACTCGGCGAGCTGTCCGGCGCCGACGTGGAGATCGATCCTGCCGAGGTCGACCAGGGCGACGACGAACCGGTCCTCGACAAGGTGGCCAAGGGCAACATGGCCGTGCTCAAGAACTGGGCCGGCCAGGAGCCGATCGGCAAGCCACGGCGGATCGAGCTCCGGTTCTGGCTGCGTCCGGTCGAGATCATCGGCACCGACCGGGTCGAGGCGCTGCGCCTGGAGCACACCGAACTCGACCCCGACGGGCGCGTCACCGGAACGGGCCGCTTCGAGACGATCCCCGTACAACTGGTGCTGCGCGCCGTGGGCTATCGGAGCCTGCCGTTGCCGGGGATCCCGTTCGACGAGAGCCGCGGCGTGGTCGCGAACGAGAACGGGCGGATCGTCGGTGACGAGGGTGACGCCACGGGAGAGTACGTCGCAGGGTGGCTCAAACGCGGACCGGTCGGGGTGATCGGGACCAACAAGGGTGACGCGGCCGAAACCGTGCGGGCGGTGCTCGCGGACCAGCAGCGACCCGATGCGCATCGTGCGGAAAGTCGCGAGCCGATCGAGCGTCTGCTCGAAGAACGCGGGGTGCGGCCGGTGACCTACGACGGGTGGTTGGCCATCGACGCCGAGGAAATCCTGCGGGGGAGTGCCGATGGACGGAAACGGGTGAAGGTGACTGACTGGGCAACTCTGCGAACCCTGGGTGGAGGCGCCTGAGCCGCCCTAGGGTGAAAAGGGCGATGACACGAAGGATCGATTGCAACCAGGAAATCGGCACGCCGTACGACGCGGTGCATCTCACGGTCACAGTCGACGGCGAGCAGGTGCCGCTCGACACCCGGGTCACCTTCACCAGGGCCCGCGACCGCGATCCCGAAACCGGCAAGCCGACCGGTCCACTGCTCACTGGACTGCTCCTCTCCGGGGAACCGCAATACGACGTCGATGTCTTCGCCGACGGTGCCCCCGTCGCGCAGGTCAAGCCGCGGAGCGACGAGACCGAGCACATCTACGCCCGGCTCGCCGAGGTCGAGGTTGAGGAGGCCAGGGTCAGCGAGCGCCAGGCCGCAATGCGCCGGCGGCGTCCGCGCTAGCCACATCCGGCCAATAGCACCGGCAACTCCTGCCGGCTCACCGTCTAGCTCTCTAGTCGTAGCGCGGGGGCAGTACGCGGTAGGTCTTGCCGGTGGGGCTGGTCCAGGTGGGGGTGCCGTCGGGGGTGCGGGTGAGGGTCCAGCGGGCGTGGTGTTTGGCGCGGTGGTGGCGGCGGCAGAGGGCGCCCATGTTGGCGGGGTTGGTGGGGCCGGCCGGGTAGGGGGTGGTGTGGTCGAGGTCGCAGCGGTGGGCGGGGATGTTGCAGCCGGGGAAGCCGCAGACCCGGTCGCGGGCGTGTAGGTATTGGGTGAGGTCGGCGGGGGGCCGGTAGGTGCGGGTGCCGTAGTCCAGCAGCCGACCGGTGGGGTCGGTGAGCAGCCGCCGCCAGGTGCCGTGCGCGGCGAGGCGGCGGGCGACGCCGGCGGTGACCGGCCCGTACCCGGCGAGCTCGCCGGGCTGGTCGTCCATCCCGGCCAGGGTGGTGGCGGCGACGGTCACCGACACCCGGGCACCGTCGCCGGCGCCGTCCCGCCGCCGGCCGCGTCGCCGAGGGTGAGGTCGCGGAGGGCGTCGGCGCGGCGGGCGTCGATCCCGCGGTGATCGCCGGGCCGGCGGGGGTGGGCGAGCTGTCTCGATGGCGGTCATGATCCGGGTGGCGTCGTCGGCGGGCAGGTGCGCGAACAGGTCGGCCATGCCGTCCTCGGCCGGGGTCAGCCGCAGCCACCGGCCGGCCCGGGCCCGCTCGTGCCTGACCTCGGCGGCGGCGGGGTCGGCGGCCAGCACCGCGCGGCGCACCGCGCGGGTCAGCTCGGCCAGGGTCTGCCCGGCCGCCTTCGGCAGCACCGTGGTCTCCACCCGGCCGGCCTGCTCGGCGGTCAGCGGTTCGGTGGCCTCCGCGATCGCGGTCGCCTTCCGCCCGTCGATCCGCCCGGCCGCGAGCGCCGCCCGGGTCTGTGGGAGCCGGTCCCGTAACCCGCGGGCGACCTGCAGCCGGCGGTCCGCGGTGACCGCGGACAGGTGCAGCGCCGCCGCCACCTCTTCGCGCAGCCAGTCCTCCTCGCCGGGGCCGGGTGGGCCGTCCGGGGCGTCCAGGGCGGCCAGCACCCGGTACTGGCAGGCGGCCACCCAGGCCGCCTGCGCCTCCCACGCCGCCAGCAGATCCACCCGCACCCCGGCCGGCAGCACGGCCGCGTCGACCGCGGCCAGCCAGCCCATCGCCGCCGGCCCCGGCGGGCCGCCGGCGTACCCGGCGAGCAGCGCCGCCACCGACGACGACCCACCCACCGACTCACCATCATCATCGAACATGTGTTCGATTATGGACCCAACCCGCCGACCACAAAACGGTTGTCCACAGGCACAACGACCCGGACGATGCGGCTTCTCAATCCGCCGGCGGGTCGCCGTCCTTCATCGGTTCGATCGACCGCACGTATCGCGCGTGGTGGCCGGACGTCTCCTCAAATCCTCGAGCCAGGTAGAAGTCGTGTGCCGCCGTACGCGAGCGCGACGAGGTCAACTCGAGGTAGTGGCATCCCCAGTCCCGTGCCCGCTCCTCGACGGCGTCCAACAGCGCCCCGCCGATGCCTTCCCGACGGTGCGCCGGAGAGACAACGAGACCCGACAGGTGCGCGTAGCGACCCGGTCGGGCGAAGAGCGGGCCGGCCGACACAGCCACCATCCCGGCCACCTCGCCGTCGACCTCGCAGAGCAGGATCTCCGCGCGGGTCGTCCGATCCCATTCGGCCAGTACGGCGGCCGCATCTTCGTGGGACTGGCCGTGTCCCCACTGCGCGAACAACGGGACCAGCGCGGGCACGTCCTCCGGTCGGGCGTTACGGATCAGCACACGCGCGAGTATCCCAGCCAGCGGGCGGACTAATCACGACCCGTCAGGGCTCGGCGATCACTGCGAAGGCGCGGACGGGAAATGTTCCGAACGACGTGAATCGTGGTGCCGCGGCGGTGAACCGAGCCCCCAACGGCGGGACCTGGTCGAGGCCGGTGAGGTGTTCGACGATCGGGATGTTCGCGGCGAGCAGCAGGCTGTGGGCCGGGCGGTCGCGGCGCCCCGAGACGTCGTCGATGTTGATCGCGTCGATGCCTACCAACGCGGCGCCGCGATCGACCAGCCAGGCGGCACCCTCGGCGGTCAGGAACGGTGCGTCGACGGCGTAGTCGTCGGTGCCCCAGGCGACATCGCCGCCGGTGTGCAGAAGTACGGCGGCGCCGCGGACATCCATGGCGGCCAGGGCTCCGACGCCGACACCACGCTCGGCACTTCCGGCCGTGCGTACGACGACAGCGGGCAGGTCAGCGACGCTGGAGAGCGGGAGGCCGGCCAGGTCGGTCCCGTCCGGATAGCGGTGGAAGGGGCTGTCGACGTAGGTGCCGGTGTTGCCCACCATGCTCACCCGGTCGATGGCGAACTCCGTCCCAGGCGCATAGGACTCGCGGGACTGCTCGCGGGTGAGGTGCGGCGTCATGTGCGGTGCCGGAAGCCCCGGGTACGTCGTCATCCCCTCGGTGATGACGTGACTCAGGTCGACGAGGCGTCGTCCGCTCGTGGCGTCGTCGGCCGCCGGGGCCGGGTCGCTCGGCCCGCCCCGGGTGCCCTTGTGCGCCGCCTCGATGATGCGCAACCCGCCGAGCTCGACCCGGTCGACCATCAACAGGCTCAGGGACGCGATGAACAGCTCGGCCACCTCGGACTCCGACGCCGAAGGGCCGCCCACGTCGACCCGGAAGCCGGTCGCGGTGATGCCGCCGCCGTTGAGGAAGGTCACTGCGGCGTCGAATTCGGCGCGGTACTGGGCAACGGGGTGCTGGGTCATCTGTGCAGAGTGCCGCAACTGATCGACCACGACGCACGTGACCCCAGCGGTGCGGGAGGGGGGATTCGAACCCCCACGTCCGTGAGGACACCAGGACCTAAACCTGGCGCGGCTGCCATTACGCCACTCCCGCGTGCCGCGATCGTAACGACGCCGGGGCCGCCCCAGGCCATTGCCCGGGACGGCCCCAGCGATGATCCCCTGCGGGATCGACTGTCGACGCCGGCTAGTTGCCGCTCTCCGCGTTGAGGAAGCGGGTGCCGTTCGGCGAACCGTTGCCGGTCACGTCGTCGTACTTCAGCCCGGTCTGCAGCGAGCTGTCCCGGTCGAGCGTGACCAGGTAGCTGCCGGTCGGGTTGGTGATCCCCTGCGGGGAACGGGTCGGGAGGACGTCGCGGTAGGCCTTGGTGCCGGCCAGCCCGTAGAGCGTCGGGTTGGCGAAGCCCAGCGGCGACGACAGCCCTTGGCTGGCCAGCGCCTGGATGCCGGTGAAGACCGGACAGGCGACGCTGGTACCACCGATCGCGTATGTCCCGAACTTGCCGCCGGAGGTCTGTCCGACCAGAAAACCGGTGTAGGGGTCGGCCACCGTGGCGACGTCGGGAACGACCCGCATCGCCTTGCCGCCGAACTTCCGCGACAGGCTCGACTTGACCACGCCCTGCTGGTACGCCGGCTGCCGCCACAAGGTGCTGGTGCCACCGCCCGCGCCGCCGGAGAACGACCCGGGGAGCGGCTCCTGGTAGCCGGTGAAGTCGGCGGTCACCCGGTCGAGGGCGGTGCCCCAGCCGGTCTCGAAGAGGTAGTTGTCGGCCGCACCGATCGCCGAGGCTCGTGCCGCCGACCGCCGTGACGGTCGGGTCGGACGCCGGGTAGTCGGGCTGGGCCGATCCGACGTTCGCCAACTCGTCACCCGAGTCGCCGGACGAGAAGTACACGCCGATGCCCTCGGCCGCGGACTGGACGAAGATCGAGTGCTCCTTGGCCAGTTCGGCCGCGGGGACGTCCTCGCCCTGGTTGCCCCAGGAGTTGCTGATCAGGTCTGCGGAGTGGTTCTGGACGATGTAGTTCAGCGCCTGATCGAGGCCCTGGTCGCAGTCCTTGGCGCCGACGTAGAGGATGTTGGCGCCGGCCGCCATTCCGTGCACGGCCTCGACGTCGAGGGTCTCCTCGCCGTTCCAGCCGGCCTCGCCGCCGCACTCCGACTGCAGGCCGAACGGTCGGAACACCTTCTGGCTGTACTGCCCGGCCGCGAAGCGCGGACCACCGGTGAGGCCGGAGTAGGTGTTGGCGTCGGCCTTCATGGTCGGCGACGCGTAGGCGTCGGTGATGGCGACGGTGACTCCGTGCCCGTCACGACCCTTGGAGATCGCGCCCTTCACGCCGTAGGCACCCTGCAGCTGGTTCGGCGTGTAGCCGCAGCCGTAGGTCGGGTACTGGGTCTGGCCGCTGTACGCCTCGGGCACCGTCTGGGAGTGCTGCCCGTAGAACTGCGAGCACTGCGACGGCGCGGGAGCGGCGGCCGGCTTGCTCTGCGGCGCCGGAGTGGCGACCCGCTTGCCGAGAGGTCGGCGCAGCAGTGCACCGGTGTCGAGGCCGGTGACCCCGGCGATCGACGAGGAGATCGACGAGGGGACCGATACGGCCTTCGACGGGGCGCGCAGCTGGCGGCCCTTCCACGTGTAGTTCTTCAGCTGAGTCCCGAAGGCCCGGTTGACCTTCGCTGCCGAACCGGCGGCCTCGACCCAGCGATTGCCCTGCGCCACCGCGGACACGGTGAAGCCCTGTGCCTTCAGGAAGTCAGTCACAGCGTGCACGGTCCCGCTGGACGGGGCGAAGCGGGCGTTGAACTGTGCCGCGCTCACGTAATGCCGGTACTGCGCGCTTCCCGGTGTGGACACGGCCTGTGCCAGCCGCTCCGCACCGGCCGCGTCGCGCAGCGGCAGGACGACCGAGAAGGAGACCGACTGGCTGGACGAGAGATCTCCGGTGGCTCGAGCGGGCTGTGCCCACGCGGGCTGGGTGCCGGCGAGCGTCACCCGGGCTCCCGCAGGCGCTCCGCCGGCGGGCGCGGCCAGGAATGGTAGGACGAGGGCTCCGGCCCCCAGGGCCAGAGCCGATCTTCGGACCGTGCGACCGCGCATGCTTCTCCCCTCGGGGCGCCGTCTTGCGTGACGACGCGATGAAATGCTGGCAGGACACTATTTCGTAGAGGGCAAGTAACGGGATAGGGCCAAACGGGTAATGGCCGCCGCGCTACACGCCGAGGTCGCGGCGGAGCTTGCCGACGTGACCGGAGGCCTTGACGGCGTACTGCGCCTGGACGATCCGGCCCTTCTCGTCGACCACGAAGGTGGAGCGGATCACGCCGGTGACGGTCTTGCCGTAGAGCTTCTTCTCCCCGAACGCCCCGTAGGCCGTCATCACGGACCGGTCGGCGTCGGAGAGCAGCGGGAACGAGATGCCCTCGGCGTCCCGGAACCGGGCCAGCTTCTCCGGCTTGTCCGGGGATACGCCGACCACGTCGTAGCCCGCTCCCGCGAGGTCGGAGAGGTTGTCCCGGAAGTCACCGGCCTCCTTGGTGCAGCCGGGCGTCATCGCGGCCGGGTAGAAGTACAAGACCAGCCGGCGACCGCGGTAGGACGCCAGGGACACCGGATCGCCGTTGGCGTCGGGGAGGGTGAAGTCGGGGGCCGGGTCGCCGGGGGACAGTCGGGTGGGCTCAGTCATGGTCGGAATCTATCCCGGTCGCCGCGCCGCGCCGACAGGCGATGGGTCGTCGGCGGGCGTCGGTGCGGTAAGACTGGTCTGTGAGCGCCCGAATCGAGGATTACGCCGTCATCGGCGACACCCATACGGCCGCGCTGGTGTCCCTGGAGGGGTCGGTCGACTGGCTGTGCGTGCCGCGCTTCGACTCGCCCGCCTGCTTCGCCGCCCTGCTCGGGGATCCGGGCAACGGCCGCTGGCAGATCTACCCGGCCGAGCCGGTCACGGCGGTCCGCCGGGCCTACCGGCCCGGCTCGCTGGTGCTCGAGACCGAGTACGACACCGACAGCGGCACCGTGCGGGTCGTCGACGTGATGCCGCCCCGGGACAAGCACTGCCACCTCATCCGGCGGGTCGTCGGGGTCTCAGGTGCCGTGCGGATGCGGCAGGAGTGGATCGTGCGGTTCGGCTACGGCAGGGTCCGGCCGTGGATCCGGCGCCGGCACGACGACGACGACCGGCCGACTCTCTCGGCCGTCGCCGGTCCGGACGCGCTGTGTCTCCGCGGCGACGATCTGCCCGGCCCGGCCGACGGGCGGCACGTGGGGGAGTTCACGGTGCCCGCGGGTGAGCACCGGGACTTCGCGCTGAGCTACTACCGGTCGCACCGCGACCTGCCCGCGGTCTTCGACCCGGATACCGCGTTCAGTTCGACCGACGACTTCTGGCAGCACTGGGCGGACCGCTGCACCTATCAGGGCCCCTACCGCGAGGCGGTCCTCCGGTCACTGCTCACCCTCAAGGCGCTGACCTACCACCCGACCGGGGGCATCGCCGCGGCGGCGACCACGTCCCTGCCCGAGCAGTTCGGCGGCCCGCGCAACTGGGACTACCGCTTCTGCTGGCTGCGCGACGCCGCGCTCACCCTCGGCGCGTTGGTCGACTGCGGCTACCAGAAGGAGGCCGAGCACTGGCGTGCCTGGCTGCTCAGGGCGATCGCCGGCGACCCCGAGGACATCCAGATCATGTACGGCGTCGGGGGGGAGCGGTGGCTGCCCGAGGCCGAACTCGACTGGCTCCCCGGCTACGAGAACTCGACTCCTGTCCGGATAGGCAACGGCGCCTACACGCAGTTCCAGTCGGAGATCTTCGGCGAGGTGATGGACACCTTGCACAGGGCGCGGGAAGCGGGTATCTCCGAGGGCCCCGTCTCCTGGCCCATGCAACGGTCTCTGATGAGGCACCTCGAAAAGGTGTGGCAGCTGCCCGACCAGGGCATCTGGGAAAGCCGCGGCGACCCGCAGCACTACACACATTCCCGGGTGATGATTTGGGTCGCGTTCGACCGCGCGGTCCGGGCCTGCGAGGAGTTCGACCTCGAGGGTCCGGTCGAACGCTGGCGGGAGCTGCGCGACACCGTCCGCAAGGAGGTGTTGGCCAAGGGATACAACGAGAAGCTCGGCGCCTTCACCCAGTACTACGGCGGCACGACCGTGGATGCGGCGCTGCTCATGCTGCCGCTGTTCGGCTTCCTGCCGGCCGACGATCCGCGGATGGCCGGCACGATCCGCGTGATCGAGAAGACCCTCGACAGCGGCGGCCTGCTGCTGCGCTACGACACCGGAACCGGCGGCGACGGCCTGCCGGCCGGGGAAAACCCGTTCCTCGCCTGCAGCTTCTGGCTAGCCACCTGCTATTCCCTCGGTGGGCGACTCGACGACGCGAAGAAGCTACTGGACCGGCTACTGGCGCTGCGCAACGACACCGGCCTGCTGTCCGAGGAATACGACACCGCCAACCATCGGATGGCCGGTAATGTCCCCCAGGCACTGTCCCATCTCGCGCTCGTCACCGCGGTTCGCGCCTATGGTGAGCGGGTACACGGACGAGCCGGCAGAAGGGGATGATCGTCATCGACCGAGGAGGGCCCGTGCCCCGAGACCCGCAGAGCATCCAGCGTGAGATCGAGCACGCTCGGGACGCCCTGGCCTCGACGTTCGACCAGCTCGCCGAGCGCACGAGCCCGAAGAGCCTCGCCGAGAAGGCCAAGCTCACCGTGATCGAGAAGGCGAAGACCCCGGCCGGGATGGCCGTGATCGGCGCCGCCGCGGGGCTGACCACGTTCCTCGTCGTACGCCGGATCCGCCGCCACTGAGGCAGCCCGTCGACCGTCTGGGCGATCACCTGACAACGCCATTCACGGTGCGCGATGCTGAATCTCGTCCCACAACCGGTCGGATCGGGGTTCGCCATGACCGTGGGTGTCGCCACAGCGCATAGTTCTCACGAGGCGAACGGCTCCCGGCGGCGACCGCGTCGGTCGGCCGCGCAGCGATGGATGAGCCCCGCCGAGCGCGAAGCCTTGGGTAAGGCCGCCCGGGCGGCGGTGCCCCGCTCGTCGCATGCGGAGCTCGGCCTCGGACCGACCAGGCCGGATCCGGTGGACCTCCTGGTCGGCCAGGGTGAGTCGCGCGTCCAGGACCTGCTGCCGATCCGCTACGGCCGGATGCTGGCCTCACCGTTCTCGTTCTTCCGCGGCGCGGCCCTGGTGATGGCGTCCGACCTGTCAGGCACGCCCCGGACCGGCATCCGGACGCAGATCTGCGGTGATGCCCACCTGTCCAACTTCGGGGTGTTCGCCTCTCCGGAGCGGCAGTTGGTGTTCGACATCAACGACTTCGACGAGACGCTTCCCGGGCCGTGGGAGTGGGACGTGAAGCGGCTCGCGGCAAGCCTCGCCGTGGCCGGGCGGGACAGGAATTTCGATGCCGCGGAACGCGCCGAGATCGTGATGCAAGCGGCCCGCGAATACCGGGAGTCCATGCTGCGGTTCGCTCCCATGTCCAACCTCGAGGTCTGGTACGCGCGCCAGGATCTCGACGACGTCAAGCAACTGGTCCGCGAGACTGCCGGCACGAAGGACAAGAAGCAGGTCAAGCGCCTCGACAAGTCATTGGAGAAGGCCCGCACCAAGGACAGCATGAAGGCGTTCGAAAAGCTGACCCATGTGGTCGACGGCCAGCCGCGGATCGTCAGCGACCCGCCGCTGATCGTGCCCATCGCCGAATTACTTCCCGACATCCAGCGGGCCGCGTTCCAGGAGGAGACCGTCTCGCTGCTCCGGTCCTACCGGCGCACCCTGCCCAGCGATCGCCGGGTCCTGCTGGAGTCCTTCCAATTCGGCGATTTCGCCCGCAAGGTCGTCGGCGTCGGCAGCGTCGGAACCCGGTGCTGGATCGTCCTCCTCTTCGGACGCGATGAGCAGGATCCGCTCTTCCTGCAGGTGAAGGAGGCGGAGGCGTCGGTCCTGGAACAGTTCGTCGGGCGCAGCGAATATCACACCAGCGGACACCGGGTGGTGGCCGGCCAACAGCTCATGCAGACCTCGAGCGACATCTTCCTCGGCTGGGAACGGGCCACCGGGATCGACGGTGTGGAGCGCGACTTCTACATCCGCCAGCTCTACGACTGGAAGGGCTCCGCCGACATCGACCGGATGGTGCCGAAGGGGATGGGGCTCTACGCCCGGCTGTGCGGCTGGGCCCTGGCCCGGGCGCACGCGCGCTCCGGTGATCGGATCGCGATCGCCGCCTACCTGGGCAAGGGCCAGTCCTTCGACCGCGCCATCGTGGCCTTCGCCGAGAACTACGCCGACCAGAACGCCCGTGACTTCGAGAACTTCAAGAAGGCCGCGGAGTCCGGAAGAATCACCGCACAGTTCGGCATCTGAGGACGCTCGGTCGGGCCGCGTACCAGCGCACCGTCCGCGGGCACGTTCGGTGCGGATGCCTTGCGCCCGTCCCACGAATGATGGAAATATCGCGCGGCTCACGTGACGGACAGCTGGAGGGCACGTGTCGGAGCGGGACAACGGCGCGGCCACGTCGACCCGACTGGTCCTCACCCGACACGGCGAGACCGTCTGGCACGCCGAGAACCGGTACGCCGGACGGACCGAAGTCGATCTGACCGAGGTAGGCCGGTCGCAGGCCGCGGGGTTGGCCTCCTGGGCCGGGCGGGAGCGGCCCGACGCCGTCGTCAGCTCTCCGCTCGGACGGGCGATCGAGACCGCGCGTCCCAGCGCGCAAGCGGCCGGACGGGACCTGGTGGTCGTGGACGCGTTGACCGAGGTCGACTTCGGCGTCGCCGAAGGCGCGACGATCGCGGAGTTGCGTCGTACCGACCCCGACATGGTCGACCGTTTCCGCCGGGATCCGGTCGCCCACCCGTTTCCCGGCGCGGAAAAGCCGGAGATCGCGGCGGTCCGCGCGGCCGATGCGCTCCGACGGCTTGCGACCGACTACTCCGGTGACACGGTCCTGATCGTCGCGCACAACACCCTGCTGCGCCTGGCGCTCTGCCGGCTGCTCGACATTCCGATACCCCGCTACCGCACCGTCTTCCCGCGACTGGACAACGCCGCGCTGACCGAGGTGAGCATTCCGGCCGACGGCACCGGGCCGGTCTCGCTGATCTCGCTCAATGTCCCGCCCGACCGCTACTGACCGACCGCACTCGCGACGACGAACGTCGTCGGCGTGCATCCGGTCGAGATGGGGACCGAGATCACCGAGAAGCCGCGCCCGCTGACCCAGGGCTGAGGGATCCGGACGGCGCACTGCTCCCGACGCGCTGGCCGGCACAGCGTCTGGCCTAGGTCGACTCCACTATGTACACTATCCCGACCAGTCGGATAGGAGATGTAGTCATGGCACTGACGGAGTCGCGCGCGGACGTGCCCGTCACGATCGACGAGTCGCGGTGCATCGAGGGGTGTCGGCTGTGTGTCGACATGTGTCCGCTCGACTCGCTGGCGATCAACCCCGAAACCAACATGGCGTATATGCACGTCGACGAATGCTGGTACTGCGGACCGTGCGCCGCGCGTTGCCCCACCGACGCGGTGACCGTGAACATGCCGTATCTGCTGCGTTGATCGTGGTCACAGTGGGGGCACACAAGCGGGTCCTGTCTGCGGTCTCGGCGATCGCGGCGCTGCTCGCCCTGGCCGCAACCGGGTGCAGCGCACGGCTGGCCGGCGCGTCCAATCAGGTGACGGTGGTGATCGGCTACCAGTCCAAGACGATCAACACCGTGACCGCCGGGACGCTGCTGCGGTCCCGGCACTACCTGGAGGACCGGCTCGCCGCACTCGGTCGCCGCAACGGCCGGCACTACTCCGTGCAATGGCAGGACTATTCCACGGGTGCACCGATCACCGGCGAAATGGTGGCCGGGAAGATCGACATCGGATCGATGGGCGACTACCCGATGCTCATCAACGGATCCCGGTCGCGGGAGTTTGGATCCGGTCCGACCAGCATGATCTCGGTGACCGGCTACAACCCGACCGGCGCCCTCAACATGATCGTCGTACCCCCCGACTCGACCGCGACGAAGCTCGCCGACCTGCGCGGCCAGCGGGTGTCGGCCAGTGTCGGGTCCGCCGGTGACGGGCTGCTGATCCGCGCCCTGCAACGGGCCGGCATCGATCCGGCCAACGGCGTACAGGCGATGAACCAGCAACCGGCGGTGGGCGCATCGGGCCTGACCTCCGGAAGCATCGCGGCACTCGCGCAGTTCCCCGCCTGGCCGGGCCAGTTGATCTTCGACAACAAGGCCAAATTGCTCTACGACGGTGCGAGCCTGCGGCTACCCACGCTGCACGGCGTCGTGGTCCGCAACGCCTACGCGAAAGAGCATCCGGAGGTCGTGCAGGCATTCCTCGCAGCGCAGGTGGACGCGACCAACTATCTGCACCGGCATCCGCTCGCGGCGGCGGAGGCAGTCGCCGCGGCGACCGGGCTGCCACCCGAGGTCGTCTACCTCTACAACGGCCCGAACGGCATGGTGACCTTCGATCCGACCATCAAGCCGATGCAACGAGCGGCACTCGCCACCGATGCGCCCTTCCTGCGCTCACTCGGCATCGTCAAGCAACTCGACCTGCCGTCCTTCATCGACGACAGCTACCTGAAGAAGGTCATCGGCAGCTCCTACGGCCGGGACATGGCGGAGACGACCAATCCGAGCCGCATCACCGGAACAGACCCGACCTGCGGTCCCCGCCGCGACGACCCGCGGCGAGCCGGCGAGGTCTGGCTCGCCGGGGAGCAGGCGACCCATCCCGAACCGACCCCGGTCTGCCTGCTGCGCCGGGTCCGCAGCGCGGAGGCGGCCGGCAAGAAGGTGCGGGCCGCCTACATCCCGGACGCCGCGTCGGGGACGCGCTGGTACGCCGACAAGTGCAGCTGGGTCGACGATCCGGCACGCCCCCGCGATCAGCGGTTCCTGCCCTTCGACACCCGCTCGGGGGCGACCGCCTATCTGGCGAAGCACCCGGGATCGCACATCACGAGGTATTCCACTGCCGTGGCACGCGCGTGAGGAGTAGCAGATGACTGCAGAGGCCTCGTCGGCCACCGTCGCGGAGCCCGTCGACGGACTCGTTCCCGCGCCGGGAGCCGGCTCGGCGCGGCCCACGGGTGGCCGGGTCCCCGGGCGGCGAAGCTCGCTCCGGCACTGGGTGATCCGGTTGGCGTCGCTGGCCGCGGCGCTCGGGCTCTGGCAACTGCTCGCGGCGACGCACACCCGGCTGTGGCTGCACTTCGATCAGCTGCCGACGGTGCCCGAGGTAGCCAGGGACTTCTGGTACCAGCTAGGAACGAGCACCTACTACCACGACATCGGGGTCAGCCTGGAGCGGGTGCTTGCCGGCTTCCTCCTCGCCGCGGTCGTCGGTACGGCGGTCGGCATCGTGATCGCGCGGTCGCCCACCAGCGGCGACGTCCTGCAGCCGCTGGTCGAGATCATCCGGCCGATCCCCGCCATCGCGATGGTGCCCATCGCGATCCTGCTCTTCCCCAGCAACCAGCAGGGCATCATCTTCATCACCTTCATGGCGGCGTTCTTCCCGATCGTCGTCAGCGTCCGGCACGCCGTACGCGGCCTGCCGGTCATCTGGGAGGACGTGCTCCGCACGATGGGCGCGAGCCGGTGGAAGATCCTGCTGCGCACGGTGCTGCCCGGTGCGCTGCCCGGGGTCTTCACCGGACTGTCCGTGGGCATCGGGGTGTCGTGGATCTGTGTGATCTCCGCAGAGATGATCTCGGGCCAGTTCGGTGTCGGATATCGCACGTGGCTGGCGTACACGGTGATCGACTACCCCGGCGTCATCGTCGGGATGATCACGATCGGCCTGCTCGGCTGGGGATCGTCGGCGATCATCGAGCTCGCCGGACGTCGGGTCGTGCGCTGGCTGCCCAGAGACCAGAGGAGCGGACGATGACGGCGACGATGCGTGACCTCGAGGCCCGCCGGTCCGGCGCCGCAGCGCCGCTGGTGGTCGAGGGCCTGTCGGTCCGATACGGCCCCGCGGTCGTGCTCGACGACGTGCACCTGCAGGTGCCGGCCGGCGAAGTGGTCGCGGTGGTCGGGCCGTCGGGGTGCGGGAAGTCGACGCTGCTCCGGGTGCTGGCCGGTCTGCTCGCGGCCGACGGCGGACGGGTACTGGCGGACGGCGTCGCAGTGACGTCCGCGTCGGCCGACCGGGCGATGGTCTTCCAGGAGGACGGCCTGCTGCCGTGGCGCACGGTGCTCGGAAACGTCGAGCTGCCGCTCGCCGTGCAGGGTGTCGGTCGCAAGGACCGTCGGGAGAGCGCCCGGTCCTGGCTCACGCGGGTCGGCCTCGCCGGCCACGAGCATCACCTGCCGCGCCAGCTCTCCGGGGGCATGCGGCAACGCGTACAGCTCGCCCGCGCACTCGCCGGTGCACCGCGGGCCGTGCTGATGGACGAGCCGTTCGGCGCTCTTGATGCGCAGACCCGGGCGACGATGCAGCGGCTGCTCATCGACGTCTGGCAGGCGCAGCCGACGACGGTGCTGTTCGTGACCCACGACGTCGACGAGGCGCTCCTGATCGCCGACCGGGTGGCGGTGATGAGCGCCGGACCGGGCCGGATTCGCACGACGATCGACGTTCCGCGGCCGCGGCCGCGGGACGACGACGCTCGCCACGAGCCCGACACCGTGGCCCGGCGACAGCAGATCCTGGAAGAGCTCAGGCAGCGAAGTGAACCGTCAAGAGAGGCAGGATGATGTCGGCCCCGGTCTTCGAGGCGCCCGCACTGTCGGACCGCGTGCACAAGTCGTGCGACGTCATCGTCGTCGGAGGCGGTACCGCCGGGACGATGGCGGCCCTCACCGCCGCCGAGTGCGGGGCCTCCGTACTGCTGCTGGAGAAGGCGCACGTGCGGCACTCCGGCGCCCTGGCCATGGGGATGGATGGCGTCAACAACGCCGTCATCCCGGGAAAGGCCACGCCGGAGGACTACGTCGCCGAGATCACCCGGGCCAACGACGGCATCGTCAACCAGCGCACGATCTATCAGACCGCGACCCGTGGCTTCGACATGGTGCAGCGGCTCGAGCGCTACGGCGTGAAATTCGAGAAGGACGAGTACGGCGAATACAACGTCCGGCAGGTGCACCGCTCCGGTAGCTATGTGCTCCCGATGCCCGAGGGCAAGGACATCAAGAAAGTGCTCTACCGGGCTCTGCGTCACCGCGCGATGCGCGAGCGCATCACCATCGAGAACCGGGTGATGCCGGTGCGGGTGCTGGTGGAAGATGGCCGCGCCGTCGGCATCGTCGGCTTCGACACCCGCAGCGGCGCGCTCGTCACGGTGTCGGCCGGGGCGGTGATCCTTTCGACCGGAGCCTGCGGACGGCTCGGCCTGCCGGCCAGCGGTTACCTCTACGGCACCTACGAGAACCCGACGAACGCCGGCGACGGCTACGCGATGGCCTACCACGCCGGCGCCGAGCTCAGCGGCATCGAGTGTTTCCAGGTCAACCCGCTGATCAAGGACTACAACGGGCCGGCCTGCGCCTACGTCGCGAACCCGTTCGGCGGTTACCAGGTCAACAACAAGGGCGACCGGTTCGTCGACTGCGATTACTGGTCGGGCCAGATGATGGCCGAGGTGGCGAGCGAGATCGCGTCCGCGCGCGGTCCCATCTACCTCAAGCTGACGCACCTCCCGGACGAGACCATCTCGGCGCTGAAGAACATCCTGCACACCACCGAGCGGCCGACCCGCGGCAGGTTCCACGACAACCGCGGCCACGACTACCGGACCCACGACGTCGAGATGCACATCTCCGAGATCGGGCTGTGCAGCGGGCATTCCGCCTCCGGCGTCTGGGTCGACGAGAACGGTGCCACGACGGTTCCCGGGCTCTTCGCCGCCGGCGACCTCGCCTGCGTGCCGCACAACTACATGATCGGCGCCTTCGTCTTCGGCGATCTCGCCGCCCGGGCGGCGACGGCATTCGTCGGTGAATCCGGACCGGCCGCCAACCCGCTGCCCGAGGACCAGATCGTGCCGGCGCACGAGCTCATCTACCGGCCACTGCGCAACCCCGACGGTCCGCCGCAGCAGCAGGTCGAATACAAGCTGCGCAGGTTCGTCAACGACTACGTCGCCCCGCCCAAGACCGAGGCGAAGCTCCGGCTCGCGCTCGAGTCGTTCGACCGCATGACCGACGAGATCGCGGCGATGGGCGGCCGGACACCGCACGAGCTCATGCGCTGCGCGGAGGTCACCTTCATCCGGGACTGCGCGGAGATGGCCGCGCGGTCGTCCCTCATGCGCACCGAGAGCCGGTGGGGCCTCTACCACCAGCGGCTTGACCACCCGGAACGCGACGACGCGAGCTGGCTCTTCCACCTCAACCTGCGCCGCGCCGTCGACGGGACGATGGAATTCCTCCGGCGTCCGGTCGCGCCCTACCTCGTGCCCGTCGACGGGTTCGACCACACCGACCTCGGGGATGCGGAATACGAACTGCTCGACCGGTCCGCGGCCGACGCTCCGCAGCCGCAACTCGACCCGCAAGGGCCCGAGGCGGCCGATACCGGCACGGCCGGGGTCGGCCATTCTGCGCGCATCCTCGAACTCGTCCAACTGGCCGACGGACAGCCGGGCGTGGGTGCGCTCGAGACCTACCTGACCGATGCCGATCGGGCGGTCCGGCGGGCCGCGATCTCCGTGCTGACCGAAGCCGTCCCGGAGGGCGCGGAGCTCGCCCTGACGACCGCGCTGCACGACGACAGCAGCGAGGTCCGGGCCGCCGCGGCGGCGGGACTGCGGGAGCTCGCCGAGGTGCTGCCGGCGACCGCCGAGTTGGGCGTTGCGTTGGCGGGAGCGCTCGACAGCCCCGACCCGGTCGTCCTGGCGACGGCCATCGACGTACTCCGCGCGCTGAAGCTGGGTTCCCGCGACCTGTTCGCCGCCGGACTGCGGGCAATGGAGCCGGCCGTGCGGATCGAGGCCGTGCGCGCCCTGGTCTCCCTCGACGAGCGTGACCTGGTCGCGTCGGTCCGGACCGACGCGTCGCGCGAGGTCCGGGTGGCGGTGGCACATGGGCTCGGCAGCATCGCCGACCCCGGTGCGGGCCCGGACCTCACGGCCCTGAGCGACGATTCCGACCCGCTGGTCCGGGCCGCCGCGTTCGAGGCCGCCGCCGTGATCAAGTGCCCGCCGCCGTTGGACGCCCTGGCCGCCGCCGCGCTCGGCGATCCGGCCTGGCAGGTGCGCAAGGGCGCAGCGCAAGCGCTCGGCGGCGCCGACCCGGGCATCGCCGTCGCACCGCTCGTCGCGGCGGTCCACGATGCCGACCTCGACGTACGGAAGTCGGCGGTGCGGTCGCTCGCCCGGTGGGTCGACGATGCGGTGGTGACGTCGGCCCTGGAGTCCGCCCGGGACGACAGCGACGCCGATGTGCGGGCCTACGCCCGCCAGGCGCTCGCCGCCGCCCCGAACCCCGCCGCCGGGTAACTCAGCCGGTGGTCTGCCGGATCAGCGAGAAGAACGAGTCGCCGCGCACGATCCGGAACGGATCCCCGAGCAGCCCGGCAAGCTGGGTGACCTCGGCCGGCGTCCAGACCCAGGCCGGGATCTGGCAGGCGATGAACATCGGCTTGGTGCCGTCCCAGTCGGCGATCTTGCTCTTCAGCCCGGCCAGGTAGTCCGCCGGCTGGCCGCCCGGGCTGTAGTCGGTGACCACCCGAAGACCGCCGGGCCTGCTCACCGTGCTGCCCGTCTCCCAGGCCAGGATGACACCGAGCGCATCGGTATTGCGCCGGTACGACGCCCCGATGACGTCGGTCAACGGCGTCCAGTTCCCCTGGATGTTGTTGAAGACGTGGATGACGTCGATCCCGGTACGTCGCAGGTAGTCCCCGGTCATCCGGGTGAAGTCGTCGATCTGGTCGGCCGGCCAGGCACCTGGATAGGTGTATGCGCCGCCGGACGGTCCCGCGATCAGCAGGTCGTTCGGGCTGGCGGTGCGCTGGTAGTAGCTGAACATGGCCGGCGCGAAATCGGCGAGCAGCGGGTCGATGGTCCAGTTGGTCGGCACCCTGCCGCGGTCGGCGTGGTCCCAGATCTGGCGCAGCCGGTGTTCGTCGTACTGGACGTTGTCCCCTTCCATGAAGGTCAGCGTGACGTAGACCTTGTTCTGCAAGGTCGCGGGAGGAACTGGGCGGCGACGCGGCACGATCTGGTCCCGGGTGCCGGACAGTACCGTGGCGTTGTTGAAGAAATCTGCGGCGAGGACCTCGATCCCGTGCTGCGAGGCGTAGCCGACGCCGCCCCATTCCCCACCCGAGACACCGCCGGGGAACCAGCCGAGGTAGGGCGTGGTCGGCTTCACCTTCGCGAAGATCTGGTTCATCAGATCGGCCTGGGCGGGGATGTCGGGCTCGAGCCACGAGACCATCGCGCGGTTGGCGACGATGTAGTCACGGAAGTTCGGAAACGGCACCACCTGGGTGGGTGCGGTGTCCGTAGCCGTCACCAGGTATTCGTTCCACATGAGAACGTCGACCGACAGCGCCGTCGTACCGGCGGGCGGGTCGAACTTGTAGATCCAGTAGCTGCCGCCGTCGGCGAACCGCCAACCACCGTCGGCCTTGCTCGACCCGTCGACGTCGAAGAGGTAGGGCAGCTCGGCGTCCGTGGTCGGTTGGAAGGACGCGATGGTGTTGCCGTCGGCCTTCAGGGTCACCTGCTGCACCGACGGCCCCCACCCGTCGTTGGAGTAGGCATCCTGGAACCGCAGGTAGACCGCGTGACCACCGAGCTGCGCGGTGAGGTCGAACGTGAAGGTGCCTTTGTTGGAGCCGTCCGTCACCGGCTGCGTCACCTTCCCGACCGTGGCCCAGGTCACGCCCGGCACCGGAACCGTCTGGGTGCCGCCGATCCCGGTCAGCATGCTGTGGCTGCAGAGCGGCCAGAGGTTCTCCAGCTGCCAGGTGTAGGCCTCGATCGTGTCAGTGAACTTGCCCCGCAGGTCTCCGACGACGCGGAGTCCCAGCGACTTCGCCTGGTCGGCGTCGGCGATGACGGCTCCCCGGAGGCCGGCCATCGTGGTCGCGACATTGACCGAGTCCGGCATGTCGATGTCATACACAATGGCACCGGAGATCTCGTGGCGATACCGGTCTACCAGGCTCAGGGGGTCGGCGATGGTGCGTCGCGGAATGCGCAACGTGTCGAGCCACGTCATGTCGGTGCCGTCGGTGGCGAGCGACGTCCAGATCCGCGGGCGGCGGCGGTTGACTATTCCCTGCAGGGTGGTCAGCAGGGCCTGGTCGGCGCCGGTTGCCGCGGTGATGTCGACGACGTCGAGATGCAACGGTTGCGGAAAGCGCGGCAATACCGAGCCTTTGGATGCGGACGTGCTCGCAATTGCGGCGCCGGCCGTCCCCGGTGAGGCGGTTACCGCAGCGCCGGCGATTGTTCCCGCCGCAAGCTTCATAAACGTCCGTCGCGACGCGTGCATGCTTCCGCCTTTGTCGGAGGGGAAAAGATTCGACGGGACCCTAGCCATGGGCTTTGACAATGTCCAGGGCGAGCATTATGAATGCCGTCCCGGACAATGGATTCCGGTCTCCGACAGGTTTTGGGGTTATCGGTGCGGCCCGGCCGCACAGCTGGCTCCGCTGGACAGGAGCCACCTCAGCGGCGAGGATCAGTAGGGTGGCTCGACCGGGCGTTCGGTCTCGGGAGCGGCCCTCTTGGAGAAGCTTGTGGACGGACGCCTGGCCCTTCTCGCCGCCGCAACGGTGCTGGTGGCGGCCTTATCCGGGATGTACGGCGACGACACCCAGGAAGACGGACCCGGTGGCACCGACCGCGCAGTCCGCGACACCGACGGCCGTCGGGTCGGCCGGCAGCGCCGCCCCGGTCGTCGCCTCCGCGCCCGCCAAGCCACCACGGGGAAGCGACTACTCCGCCTACGCCCAGCTCGACCGGAACAAGAACCTCGTCCCGCCGCTGATGGGTCCGGGGGAAGCGGCGAAGGCGGCCCGCTCCACCTGTGACAACACCCCGGCGGAGATGAGTGCCCTCGCCAAGAGCGTCGGTGCCGCCCACCCCGGCGCGGCGGGCCGGGTGCCGCTGCAGAAGGCGATCGCCGACCGGTCGTCGCTGATCTCCGCCTACTGCGTCCCGAAGGAGCTGGTCGCGTGGGTCGAGGCGGTGCAGTCCTTCGACATCACGCTCAGTCCCTACGCCGGCTAGTCGCCGAGCGGGCACGCACGCCGTCGTCGTCAATCAGCGGTTTCGTCGAAGAATCGGTACCGCGAGCCGCCGGCCTCCTTGGCGAGGTACATCGCGGCGTCCGCGTCGTGCAATAGGGCGTCCGGGTCCCGCCCGGTGTCTGCGGTCAGCGCGATTCCGACGCTGGCCTGGACCTCGGCTCGCCCGGCCTGCAGTGTGGCCGGGGCACCGATCGCCTCGATGATCTTGGTGGCGACCGTCGCGGCGTGGCCGCGGCCGGCCACCCGTTCGAGGATGACGACGAACTCGTCGCCGCCGAACCGGGCGACGGTGTCCTCGTCGCGGATCGTGCCGGCCAGGCGCCGGGCCACGAGCTCGAGCAACTCGTCGCCGGCCTCATGGCCGAGCTCGTCGTTGACCGGCTTGAAGTTGTCCAGGTCGAGGAAGACGACCGCGATCGTGCCCGGCTGCCGCGCCAACCGGGCGAGCGCCCGGCCGAGCCGGTCGAAGAGGAGGCGGCGATTGGGCAGACCGGTCAACGGGTCGTGGGTCGCTTGCCGCGCGAGCTTGGCCTCGGCGTCCTTCAGTGCGGTGATGTCGACCGTGGAGGCCAGTGCGCCGGCGAACGGTCCGGAGCCCTCGTGGACGGGCGTCCCGTACCAGGCGACCCAATGCTTCTCGCCGTCCGCGCCACGAACCCGGAACTGAGCCGAGGTACGGCGGCCGGCCCCGACATCCTCGAGCGCCTGCCGGATCGCCTCGCGATCCCGCTCGTCGACGGCGTAGGTCAGGAGTTTGTCGGGCGTCATCCCGATCACGGCGCTTCCCGCGAGCTGTTCGGCTTCTTCGTTGGCGAAGACGATCCGGAAGTCTGCGTCCGTCTCGTAGATCCCGACGGGTGCCGCGGTGGCCAGGAGCCGGAACCGTCGTTCGTTGGTGTCCGCCTTCTCGTAGGCCCGCTCGGTGCTCCGGACGAGTACGGCGAAGCGGATCACGATCACGATGCCCAGCACGACGGTGCACAGTTCGATGAGGATGTCGTGGCGACTTCCGCGCCACGCGACGAAGGACACCACGAAGAGGGACAAGCTCAGGAAGACGAGCCGGGCGGGATGGTGGTAGCGCAGCGCGGGCTGCGTGCGACCGGACAGGTGGGCGACCGCGGGGTGCAGGGCGGCCGCGGCGATGAGGGCGTAGGCCACCGGATACGACGGATTGACCCAGGACGCTCCGTGGAAGGAGTCGAACCGGACCTGCAGGTCCCAGATGACATCTGTCGTCAGCATCAGTGCCATCCCGCCCCCGAACAGCCAGGCGGACGGGTTGCGCAGCCCGGTCTCGAACAGCAGCCAGGCGACCGCACCGAGCAGCAGTGCGTCGCCGAGCGGGAAGGCGGCGCTGAAGACGTTGTCGAGGGTCGTGCCGTTGAAGTGGGCGTCGACGAGGAATGCGCGCAGGATCAGGGCCCCGGCGATTGAGAGGATGGCGCAGTCGATGACGTTGGCGAGGCTGCCCCGTCGCCCCTTTCCCCCGACAAGAAGCACGACTGCGACGAAGAGGGCCGGATAGGTGCTGAGGTACAGGACATTGGGAATGATGAACCAAAGCGATTCCGCGTTGAACTGGCTGCCCTGGAGCGCACCCCAGAGCGCGTCTCCGGTGACCCATATACCGACGCCGATCGCAATGATCGTCCATGCCGCACGGGGAGTCGCATCGTTCTTGCGGGCGCCGTAGACGAGTGCGGCGACCACGACGGCACCGCTGACTGCGCGGATCACGATCGCCGCGGTGTCACTCGCGAAGTCGGCTCCCGCGCCCGCGGCGGCCGACCAGGACGATCAAGGCAAGGGGTGCGGCCCACGACGATGGCGCCGTCGCCGGCCGACCCGCGAACGGGTCGGCGCTCATTGTTGTCCCCCGTCAACCGTTTCGCAGTGGTCTGCACCAGTGTCCTCGCCCGACGGCGTTACCGGTGGGGTTTGCGTCGAACGCGCTGTCGCGGCGCGCGGCGTCGCTAGGTCCGATCCTGCTCGGCCAAGAACTCGATCAGTGCCTTTCCGGCGGGATCCGGGCGCTCGAGTGGGAGCAGATGACCGGCGTCCGGTACGTCGACCAGGCGTCGCGCCTGCGGGATTTCCGCTCCGAGGTGATCGGCCAGGCGACGAATCTGGGGAATGTCCGCGCCGCCGGCAGCCACCATTGTCGGCACGGCGATATCGCCAAGCCGTTGCGCGGCCGGCGGGTCGAGGTCCCGTACCTCAACCTGTTCGAGGGCGGCCTCGGCCCTGAGTGCCTGCCGGTTCATGGTTTCGGCGAACGAGATCAGCCCGGTGTCGACGTCCTGCGGCAGACGCGCCGGACCCACGACCCAGAACCTCACCTCGGCGGCCGCCAGCGCGTCGAGATCGTCCTCGTCGACTTCGCCGACGACGCGGTTCCACAGCTCGCCGATGTCCGGCAGCCGATAGCCCGACACCACCGACCCGAAGAGCGCCAACGCGGCGACCCGGCCCGGATGCTCCAATGCGGCGTCGATGGCGACCGAACCGCCGAAGGAACACCCGACAAGTACGGCGCGATCGATGCCGAGTCGGTCGAGCAGTCCGGCCACATCGTCGTGGTGCGCGAAGTCCGCCAGTGGCGGGGTCGACTCCCCGTAACCCCGGAGGTCGTAGGTCACGACCCTGTGACGTGCGGCCAGCCGGTCGGCCAGCGGTGCCCACATCCGCCGGTCGGCGACGCCGGCATGCAGGAACACGACCGGCGGGCCGTCGCCGTACTCGTCGTAAGCCAGAGGCGCCCCGTTCACCGCACATCTCGGCACGCACCGATGGTAGCCGCGGTCACTGGGCGCCCGCCCGACGCGCCGGCCTCCTGCGCAGTAGGTTTGTGGCGACAACTTCGGTAGGGGGAGATGTGGTACCGATACGTCGGCCGGCCAGCAAGCCGTGGACCTCGTGGACTCGCAGGCTTCTCGCCGTCGTCGGTGTCGGCGACGCTGCTCCTCGCCCTATCCGCGCCGGTCTACGCCGCGGGGACGACCAGCCCGAACGTCGCTCCGGCGGGGGACACCCCGACCGGGTTCTACTACGGCACGGACAGCGACACGGTGTCCGGTCACGGGCTCGGCGCCGTACTCCGAGCCGGTGATCGGCGGTGCCTACGGCGGCTACATCGGGATGGTCGGAAACTGGTCGAGGTGGCAGGGCTGCGGCACCAAGTTCGTGTGGTCGGCCTCCAACAGCGCGCAGGCCAACACCAACTTCACGACGTACAAGAAGGGCATCGGCACGGGCGTCTACTGGTTCATGGGCGGTCCGGGTGTCGATCCGCACTACAACGGCACGACGCAGGAGGCCTATGCGTGGGGCCGGGCGCAGGCGGCGCGTGCGCGGGCCGACATCGCGACCTTCTCGGTGAAGTATCCGGTCGTCTTCATGGACATCGAGATCCCCGGCGACGCGCCCAGCTTCACGCCCGCTCCCGACAACGGCTGGAATGCGGTCTACACCTCTCCCTGCAGCGGCCGCGTCAAGACCAACTTCGTCGCGCCGACCCTCGACCGGCAGGTCTTCAACGGATTCTCCGACTACATCAAGCACGACACGGGCTACATCCCCGGCGTCTACTCGGCGCCCGGGATCTGGGGAAGCATCTTCGGCACCGGTGGGGCGGCGGCCATCCCCAATACCGACGAGTGGACCTACACCGACGGCACCACCAGCCTGAAGAACCCGCCCTCGGGCTGGTGCCTGCGCGGGACCTCGACCTGTGCGCACTTCTTCGGCGGGGTCGGCCAGTCCAGCAGCCATGCCGTGATGTGGCAGTGGTCGGGCGGCGGCGGTCTCCGTAACGGCTTCGGCGACTTCGACCAGATCGACACCAACCGCCAGCGGTAGCCCCGCCCCTGACCTCCTTCATGATCATGATCGGATTTCGCCGCGAAACGCCGACGAAATCCGATCACGATCATGGACTCGGGAACGCGGTTTGTGTCTGCCGCAGCTGTCGGCATCCGGCGCGGCTTGACTTGGAGCGCACTCTAAGGGGCACCCTGAACCCGTGACCAATGAATCACCGGACCTCGGAGCCTGCGGCGTCGGCGAAATCACTCCGGACGTCGACGGACCGCTCACCGTCGGGCAGGTCGCCAGCCTGACCGGCCTGTCGACCCACACGCTGCGCTGGTACGAACGGGTGGGCCTGCTGGAGGGTGTCGCCCGCGACGGGTCCGGCCATCGGCAGTACACACAGGTCGACCTGCGGCGGCTGGTGCTCCTCATGCGCCTCCGCGCGACCGGGATGCCGGTCAGCGAGATGCAGCGCTACGCCGAGCTCGCCCGGGCCGGCGCGGCCACCGACCTGGAGCGGATGCAGTTGCTGGAGGCGCACCGCGATCGGGTCCTGAGCCACATCACCGACCTCCACCGCGACCTGGACGTGATCAACAGCAAGATCGCGGGATACCGGCGAGCGGTCTCACCCGCCATACCCGCGTAGTCCTCTGCCCGGCGGGCCGGGCAACACACCGAGCGCCAGGGAACCTGGCGCCGACCACTCATGAGCTGAAGGAGCATTGAATGCTGTACCGAACCATCGTTAATCGCCGGACCGTCAGCGCCTTGTGCCTGGGTGCCATGAACTTCGGCAGCACGACGAGCCCTGAGACGGCGACCGCGATCCTCGACCGTTTCGTCGCCGCCGGCGGGACATTCATCGACACCGCCAACAACTACAACCATCTTCGGCAGCGGTGGCGAGAGCGAGGAACTGCTGGGCGACTGGATGCGTGCTCGGGGAAATCGCGACCAGTTGGTCATTGCCACGAAGTGTGGTGCCAGGACGACGAGGCCGGGTGACACGAACGACGCGAACTGGGAAGGACTCGGAACGACGGCCATAGACGCGGCCGTCAAGGCCAGTCTCGCCCGGCTGGGCGTCGACCGCATCGACCTGTACTACGCGCATATCGACGATCGATCCGCCCCGCTCGAGGAGACGGTCGGCGCGTTCGGGCGACTCGTCGCCGATGGCATCGTCGACCTGGTCGGCTGCAGCAATATCACCAGCTGGCGGTTGGAGCGCGCGCGGCGGCTGGCCGTCGATCAGGGCGTCGCACCGTATTCGGTCCTGCAGCAGCGGCACACATATCTGTGGCCCAAACCGTTGCGACAGGGCGGGATCCAACGTCTCGGCAGTCCGCATTTCCGGCACGTCGGGATCGAGCACCTCGATTATCTCCACGAGCATCGGGACGTGACGCTGGTGGCGTACGCCGCACTGCTGGGCGGCTCGTACGGCCGCCCCGAGCGCCCGTTTCCGGCCGATCTCGGGTATGCGCACCCCGCCGCATACATGCGTTTCGAGGTGTTGCGCGAGGTCGCCCAGGAACTGGGCGCCACGCCCAGCCAGGTCGTGCTGGCGTGGATGCTGCATCAGGATCCGGTCGTCATCCCGCTGTTCGGGGCTTCGTCGCTGGGTCAGCTCGACGAGGCGTTGGACGCGGTCGAGATCACCCTGGACGCCGAGCTGATGGACCGGCTCAACACCGCCTAGCGACGTCCGCGGCGCTTGACCCTGACGAACGGCAGGGCGTTGTTCTTGTCAGGGTCATCCACCGGACATCTACGCGCTTCTGCGCTATTCACCCGATGCACTGGCGGACTCCATGCCGGTGGCCCCGTGCCGCCGTGAGCCCGACTCAGCATCGAGCTATGAGGATGCCGTGTACTGGGTGCCGGCACGGGATATCGCCGTAGGCATGGTCGTCGAAGTTGCCGGGTCGCACCTTCGGCTCGACCGCATCGAGCATCTGCCCGACGGGAAGGTCAAAGTATCCGGCCAAACCGACGGCGCGGACGAGCATCGCTGGGCGCACTATGTGTTCCTGGCCGGCGAGACTGTGACGGTAGGCGACTGACCGCGAGCCCTGCCGGCTGCGTTGAGCCGGCGTGAGATGCTACGTGCCGTGGCTTTGCATCAACGCCCTGGTCGGAGGGCGTCGTCGGTACGGGTCCCGCGGTTGGTCAGGTTTGTCGACAATTACGGGTGGCGGGCCTATGCCATACCCGTGCTATCTGTGGCGACGATCCTGGTCGTCATCGAACCGCATGCCAGTCGCGCCGCGCACTCGCTTGTTGCGCAATCCGCTGCGGTCGCTCACGTCCGGTCTGCGACCCATCGCGAACCGCCGGGGCGCCCGGAAGGTCTGCGAGCTCGACCCCGACCGCATCCTCCTTCACCGACCCGACACGTGGTCGTCTCCAGATGTGCCGGCAACACCGACGCGGAGCGGATCCTGGTCAGCATCAGCAAGCAGCGAGCCTGGATGTGCGCGCGCAACCACGAAGTGAGGACCAGCGCCGTCACGACGGGGGAGGTCGTCAACGGCGATGCCACCCCGACCGGCACGTGGGAGATCTACGCCAAACAGACCAACCGGTACCTCAACGGGCCGGGCTACCACGACTACGTGCGCTACTGGATGCCGTTCTACGGCGACTTCGGCTTCCACGACGCAAGCTGGCAGCGAATGCCGTTCGGTAGCTCCGATTACCGCACCCGCGGCTCGCACGGCTGCGTGCACCTTCCGACGAGGGTCATGGCGTGGCTCTACTCCTGGGCACCCATCGGAGCGACAGTTACCGTGTCGGCCTGAGCCACCGGGATCAGGAAGGATCCTCGGCCCGCGGCACCAGCCGGCCGACGTGCCGGGCCGCGACGACCACGCCGGCCTCCCGGACGAATTCCCCCTGCAGCCCCGTGAACGGGCCGTCGACGACCAGGAACCGTTCGTCGGCCAGCAGGCTGACCGGGAATTCGAGCGTCTCGCCGGGAGCGTCGTCGTCGGACAGGGTGCCGTGGATCACCAGTCCGGTGCCGGCGGCGACGATCCTCAGCTCGATGCCGTCGGTGCGGTAGGTCCCGGTGTACGGAGCCAACTCGTCCGGACCGAGCAGGAGTGGCTCGGGCGAGCGTTCGACCAACCCGAGCCTCGTTTCCAGGGTCTGGCGGACGATCTGTTCCGCCAGCTCCCGGCCGGTCGGGCTGGAGTTCGTCAGGACGACGATCGCGCAGTCGCGTTCGGGGACCACGGTGACCGTCGAGTGCTGACCCGACACGTCGCCGTGATGCTCGACCAGCAGCACGCCGTCGATCTCGCGGAGCATCCACGCGATCCCGACCCGGACGCCTGGCATCAACTCGTGGCTCGTCGTCGGAGTATGCATCGCCCTCAGCCGAGATTCGGAGAGCAGCCGGGTGCCGTCGGGTGACCGGCCGTCGCCCAGCTGGAACCGCGCCCAGGCCAGCTGGTCTCCGAGGCTGGAGGCGAGCCGGGCGCCGGCGGGCAGGTAGCCACGGGGATCGCTCCACGGCCGGCACACCGACACCGTCCGGTCGCCCGAGCCGACGGGGCGATGGCCGGTCGCGAAGGGCTGCGTCATGATCTCGTTCAGCGACGTCATCGTCTGGCGTAGCCCAGCGGGTCGAGGACCAGCCGGGCCAGGGCCCGCTCGAAGGTCTCGCCGGTGACCTTCTCCACCACCCGGCCGGCGAGCACGAAGGCCGCGTTGTTGTACGACGCGCCCGTCCCCGGCGCGAACTGCTGCGGCAGGTCGGCGAGCAGCGCGACGGAGCGTTCCAGCGCGTCGTCGCCCTCGCCGGTGTCGGTCCAGGAATCGCCGCCGTCCCAGCCCGCGGTGTGGTTGAGCAGTTGACCGACGGTCAGAGTCTCGGCCGCGTGCTCATCCCGCAGGCGCAGCCCCGGGAGGTAGCGACGGACCGGCCGGTCGAGCTCGATCCGGCCCTGCTCGACCAGGACCATAACCGCCGTGGCGGTGAAGGTCTTGGCCGTCGAGCCGATCTGAAACAACGTCGCCTCGTCGACCGGCGGCCGTGTTCGACACTGGTGACGCCGTACGTGACGATTTCGCGCTTCCCGCCCTGGTCGACGCCCACCGCGACGCCGGGAACGCCCAGCTCCCGGGCCGCCTGCGCCACCTCGGCCTCGATGACCGCCGGCTGATCTCGCATGCCGACGACTCTACGGTCGAGGAGGCCGTCATCCCGTTGGGTGATATGCCGCGCGTGTCGGCGCGGCAGACTACGACCCTGGTGCCTCACTGCAGCCGGGGGTGGTGTCGTTGTTCCGCTGGGTGCCTGGGCTGCAGGCGGTGAGGTCCTACCGGCGTGAGTGGCTGGCCAAGGACGTCATCGCCGGGGTGGTGCTCACCACCCTGCTGGTGCCGCAGGGCATGGCCTACGCGGAGCTGGCGGGCCTGCCGCCGATCACCGGCCTGTACACCTCGATCATGTGCCTGCTCGGCTACGCCGTGTTCGGCCCGTCCCGGATCCTGGTGCTGGGCCCGGACTCCTCGCTCGGGCCGATGATCGCCGCGACGATCCTGCCGCTGGTGGCCGCCGGCGGCGACCCGAAGCGGGCGGTCGCGCTGGCCTCGATGCTCGCGCTGATGGTCGCGGCGATCATGATCGTGGCGGCCGTGGCCAAGCTCGGCTTCATCGCCGACCTGATCTCCAAGCCGACGATGATCGGCTACATGAACGGCCTGGCGCTGACCATCCTGGTCGGCCAACTGCCGAAACTGTTCGGGTTCAGGGTCGACGCCGACGGCCTGATCGGCGAGGTCAGCGGCTTCGTCAAGGGACTGGCGGACGGCGAGGCGGTCGCCGCCGCGGCGGTGGTCGGGATCGGCGGGATCGTCGCTGATCCTGGTGCTGCAGCGCTGGCTGCCGAAGGTCCCGGCGGTGCTCATCATGGTCGTGGCGGCGATCGCCGCGACGACGGTCTTCGGCCTGGCCGAGCACGGCGTCAGCCTGGTCGGGGTGCTGCCCCAGGGGTTCCCGCCGCTCACCATCCCGCATGTCGGCCGTCCGATCTCGGGCCGCTGTTCGCCGGGGCGCTGGGCATCGCGCTGGTCTCCCTGGCCGACACGATCTCCACCGCGTCGGCGTTCGCCGCCCGCACCGGGCAGGAGGTCCACGGCAACGGCGAGATGATCGGGATCGGCGTGGCGAACCTGGCCGCCGGCCTCTTCCAGGGCTTCCCGGTCAGCACCAGCGGCTCCCGGACGGCGGTGGCCGAGCGGTCGGGCGCGAAGACCCAGCTCACCGGGGTGGTCGGGGCGGCCCTGATCATCCTCATGATCGTGCTGGTCCCGGGCCTGTTCCGGAACCTGCCCCAGCCCGCCCTGGCCGCCGTGGTGATCACCGCGTCGCTGTCGCTGGCCGACATCCCGGGCACGGTGCGGCTGTGGCGGCAGCGCAAGGCCGAGTTTCTGCTGTCGATCGCCGCGTTCCTCGGGGTCGCCCTGCTCGGCGTGCTGCCCGGGATCGCGATCGCGGTCGGCCTGTCGATCCTCAACGTCTTCCGCCGGGCCTGGTGGCCCTATGACACCGAGCTCGGGCGGGTGGAAGGGCTGGCGGGCTACCACGACATCCACACCTATCCCGGGCGCGAGCACCTGCCCGGCCTGGTGATCTACCGGTTCGACGCGCCGCTGTTCTTCGCCAACGCCAAGACGTTCCGCGACGAGGTCCGGCGGCTGGCCCGCGGCCGACCCGCCGCCCGCCTGGATCGTGATCGCCGCCGAGCCGATGACCGACGTGGACACCACCGCATCCGACATGCTGGAGGAACTCGACGAGGAGCTGAACGCCCAGGGCATCAGCCTGGTCTTCGCCGAGCTCAAGGACCCGGTGCGGCGACAAGATCGAACGCTACGGGCTCACCCGGACGATCGACCCGCGCCACTTCTTCCCCACCGTTGAGGCGGCCGTCGCCGCCTTCCGCGACCAGACCGGCGCGCACTGGGCCCCGGCGGCCACGGCGGCCGCCGACCGGACGGCCTCAGGCCAGACGGCTGCCGGTGATGAGTCCCCATGACCCCCCGGGCGCCAGGCCGCGGGCTTAGGCCTGCGCCGCGCCACCGGTCTACCCGGCGTCGAGACCGCCGGTAGGGGCTGCGGGTTTGATGTCTGGGAGGCGCCGCATACGGAACGAGTTGGCCACGCCGAGCAGGGAGGCGATGGCCGGGACGAGGAGCGCGACCTGAAGCGAACGGTTGCGGGCGTCTGTGTTGATGGCGAGGACCGCGTCCTGGATGTCTTGGGGCTGGTCGGCGATCTGCCGCTGCAGCTGGGTGTTGCTCATGACTTCTGCGTCGTGCTCGAGTTCGGCGGAGATCTGCTGTTGCTGCGCCGCGGGGATCACCGTGCTCTCGTTGGTCTGATCGGTGAAGCTCAGGGCCAGTGCCCACAGCATGAGGCCGCCTGCGATGGCGAGCCCGAACGACAACCCGAACGAGCCGGCGGCGGAGTTCACTCCGGCGGCTTCGCTGACGCGTTCCTCGGGGATCGGGGCGAGGGTGAAGTTGTTGAGCTGAGAGACGAGCAGACCCAGTCCGCAGCCGGCGATGATGAGCGGGATCACGAGATACCACCCCGAGTGCACCCTCGGCACGATGGGGATGATGGCAGCGATTCCGATCGTGCTGAGGGTGAAGCCGGCCAGCACGATGTTGGCCGGCCGGTATTTGCCCGCCTTGCGGCCGGCAAGAATCGCCACGCCGAACATCGACAGCGAAAGTGGTGCGAGGGCGAGGCCAGCCTCCATGGCGTCGTATTCCAGCGTCATCTGAAGGAACAGCGGCAGCGCGATCATGGCGCCGCCGAGGGTGATCTGTTGGAGCATCTGCTGGGTGATGCCGATGCGGAAGTTCAGGTGCTTGAACAGATCCGGGTCCAGCAGGGTCGGCTTTCCACGACGCTTGCGCTCGACGAGCCAGTAGGCGAACGCGGCCAGGGTCACAGCGCCGATGGCGATGATGAGGCCGACGTAGGCACCGCCTTCCTGCCACACCAGGATGCCGAGGACGACACCCCCCATGCCCACGACGGACAACACCGCGCCCACCAGGTCGACCTTGCGTGGGCCGGTGTATGGGACATCATTGACGAGGCGGATCTGGGACAGTACGACGGCGATGATGACCACTTCGAGCCCGAAGCCCACGCGCCACGACAGGTAGGTGGTCACGAATCCGCCGAGCAGCGGGCCGATCGCAGCGGCGATTGCGGCCGAGGCGCCGACAAGTGCGTAGGTCCGTTTCTGCGCCGCGCCCGTGAAGTTGCCATGGACAAGGGATTGCATGGCCGGCAGCAGCAGGGAGGCCCCGAGGCCGCCGATGACTGCCCAGAACACCAGGACCGTCGTAAGGCTCTGGGTGACGGTCATGGCCAACGCACCGACGGCGTATGCGATCAGTCCGATCACATAGGCACGCTTGCGACCCATGAGGTCGCCCATCTTCGAGTTGATAAGGATGAATGCCGCCGAAACCAAGGCCTCCAGCGCGATCGCCGATTGGACACCGCTCGCCGTCGTATCAAGGTCCTTGGCCACCGCGGAGATCGACACGTTCATGAACGAGGTGTCCACGACGAGGACGAACATCGCCGCCGCCAGCAGAAACGGGAGCAACCGGCTCGCCCGATGCACCGTTGCAGGAGGTTCAGCGCTCATGCTGGTGTCGAATCTCCCCGACGGATTGTCTGAGAATTAGATCGCGCTTGACTCATGTCGGCGAGCCTCCCGAGACGGCTCGGACCAGTTTGACACGTCGGCCCGCGGTCCGGGATGGTCCTTCGGTCCTTGACGAGATTTCGCTGTGACCCGGCAACCGCGACCCGATCATCGGCTTCACCAGGGGCGGCTAGGGTCGGCCTGTCGGGCGTCCGCGACTCGTCAGAAGGTGCGTCGCGGTGGCGATGTGCCGTTGCCACTCTGTCAGCGGCTGGGGATCGGATCCTTGGTTGTCCGCGGCGGCTGCGCCGGCCCGTTCGGCGGCCCGGGCCGCCGCCGCCGCGATCAGCCCGTGGTGTGCCGGCGCGGGGCGGGGCACGGTCCGGGTCAGAAGTTCGCCCAGGTCGCTGGCGTGCGCGACACGGGTTCCCATGTAGCGCGGATGGCCGGTCCTCAGCCAGGCGGACAGGCGCTCGCGGCGGTCTCGGTGTTCGAGGTCGGCGGTGCAAAAGCGCAGCAGGATCGACTTGATGATCGAGGTGTGATCGAAGAGCGTGTGCGATACCGACGCAGGCTCGACCCACGGGGAGACGACCAGTGCCGGCACCCGCACGCCGTAGCGGCCGAAGGTCTCCGGATCGTCGTCGTCGGCTTCGGGCGGCGGGACGTGATCGAAGAAGCCGCCGTGCTCGTCGTAGAAGATGACCAGGAGTGTTCTGTCCCATTGCGGGCTCGTCGCCAGTGCGTGATAGACGGCCAGAACGAGGTCTTGGCCGTCCCTGATGTCGGCGGTCGGGTGGTCATCGTTTTGGTGGAAGCCGAACGGGTTGAAGTTGCCGAAGTTCGGGTCGATCCACGAGACCGACGGCAACGTACCGCGGGCGGCATCCTCCAGAAAGCTCGGATCCTCGCTCTGGACCCTGAAGTTGAGCTGGGTCTTCCAGGGCAGGCCGGTCTTGGTGAAGTACGCGAACCTGTCGTGATGACCAAGGCAGTAGAGCTGATCAGCCATCCGCAGGGTGCCGACGTCGCTGGAGTACCAGCGCCAGGAGACTCCGTGCGCGTCGAGGTGGCGGACGAACGAGGCCTGGTCGTACAACGGCGGCAAGTTGTGCGGGTGGCAATCGCGGCTCCCGGCGGCGCGACCGCAAAGGGCATATAGGCGGTTTGGCCAGGTCGCCCCAGGAACTGAGCTGAACCAGCGGTCGCAGACGGCGAACTCGCCGGCGAGGTGGTCATAGACCGGGACGTCCGTGGCATCGTAGTAGCCCATGATGGGTGCCGGGTCTGCATTGTCCACCCCGCGGCCTTCCAGCGTCGTGGCGTAGCTGGCGACGAAGCCGTCCATGGTGCCGCCGCCGATCTGCAGGTCGACGGAGCGGGCCGAGTGGTCGGGATCTTCGCCGACGACTGTGGTGGCGAGATGGTGGACGGGATACCTGCGCCCCTGGTGCTCGTTGGCCAGCCCTGCTCGTAGACCATCGACGTCACGACGGCCACCCTCAAGCGACAGGTAGCCGAGCATGTGATCGAAGGAGCGATTCTCCAGCATCAAGACGACGATGTGGTCAACCTTCTCGAGGTTCGCCGTTCCGGCCTCTGCCACGACACCTCCCCGGTCCTCGGCGCCCAAGCATGGCAGCTAATCAGAGGGTGAGTCGTTAGTTACCGGAAGACTGGTTGCTGTGCTTCCGGAATCGCGCCGTCCACGACTCCGAATATCTCCATGGGTCGTCGTGCGGCAGAACGGTCGGGCACCGTGACCGTGCCCGACCTTGCGGTTTGTGGGCCGCCAGGGACTCGAACCCCGAACCCGGTCTCAGGTCGGGACCAATGTCAGTGTCGCTTGCGACGGGCGTTGCGGGACTGTGCGCGGCGCCGCTTGCGCTCCCTTCGAGCGGTACTGCCGTGCGCGGTGCGGGACGCGTTGGCAGTGCCCGTTGGTGCCTCGAGTCGGGATCCGCTGGCCTGGGTGCGCGAGTTTCGAACCAGCACGACGACCACGAGAAGGATCGCCAGGCCGGCGAACATGAAGATGTACCACACGCTGATCCCCTCCCGACTGATCGGTCGTCGATCCTCGCAGCGGAAGTCCCTCGTGCGCTTCCCTTCCACTGGTCTCACCCGGTGGGGACCGCTCAACACACAGGCTGGACAGGACTTTACCCGGCTGGCAGCGACCTGCCTGCGGCTTCTGGCTGATCGGTTCGCTGGGCTGGTGAACCGCCTCATCGTCCGCGTTCGTTGCCGCGGCAGGTCGCGGATGCCCTCGAGGTTTGCGGTTGCTGAGACGCTGCGTGAGCATCGGCAGTGGGGTGCGACCGGTCGGCGAGGACTGATACAGAGAGGTGTCCAAAATGAAAGCGATCGTGGTAACGGACCAGGCCGCGGGAACGGCCGGGATGACGCTGGCGGAGCGGCCCGAGCCGCCGGCAGCGATAAACGACGTCATCGTTCAGATTCATGCGTCGGGATTCGTCCCGACTGAGATGGAGTGGCCCTCGACCTGGACCGATCGCGCCGGCCGTGACCGAACACCGTCGATCCCTGGGCACGAGCTGGCCGGAGTGGTCACCGCCCTCGGCTATGGCACGACTGGGCTGTCTGTGGGACAACGGGTGTTCGGCCTCGCCGACTGGCATCGCGACGGCACCCTGGCGGAATATGTGGCGATCGAGGCACGCAACCTCGCGCCGCTGCCAGGCGACGTCGACTTCACCGTGGGCGCGAGCCTGCCAATCTCGGGACTGACGGCATGGCAAGGGCTGTTCGAACACGGCCGCCTTCAAGCGGGGCAGAGCGTGCTCGTGCACGGCGCGGCCGGCGCAGTCGGGACGATGGTGACGCAACTCGCACGTGAGTTCGGCGCCTACGTCATCGGCACCGGTCGCGCCGCCGACCGCCAGAAGGCGCTCGACTTCGGCGCGCAGGAGTTCGTCGACCTCGACAACGACGCCCTGGAAGACGTCGGCGGAGTCGATCTGGTTTTCGATGTCATCGGCGGCGACATCCAGAAGCGGTCCGCAGGCCTGATCCGGGCCGGAGGAACGCTGGTGTCCGTCGTCGGGCCGACCGAGGCGCGGCCCGCGGACGGCCTGGCGATCGACTTCGTTGTCGAGTCCGATCGTGCCCAACTGCGTGAGATCGTCCAGCGGGTGCGGGACGGACGACTGCGGACGAACATCGGCAACGTCGCGACCCTCGACGATGCCGTTGCGGCCCTCAACCCGACCGAGCGACGCAAGGGGAAGACGATCATCCGCGTTCGTCCGTAAGGACTCGGGACAGCAACCAGTCCTGTCGTCCTCGTGGATCAGCCAGCCGCGTCGCCAGGGCGGTGAGTGGCCGATAGGTCCGCCGCGGAAACGTCCTCGGCCGGTCGGTTCACCTCGATGCTTGAGGCGATCGGCGTTATGTCAGCTCGCCCTCGCCGAACAGCGCGGCGTACCGGGCCAGGTACAGCGGCCATCCGGCGTCGCCGCCGACACCTTCGCCGACGCGCCTGCCAGCCGGGGCCGTGCCGGTCGATGTTGCGGTGCTCCAGCTCGACGCGGGTGCGCTGCGGGGTCTCGGCGATGAACCGGACCTCGACCTCGCTGGTGTTGCTCCGGTTCGGTCTCGATCTGCCACTGCGGGCTGATGTCCCAGCTGAACACGACCCGATGCGGGTGGCTCGTAGGCGAGGACGCGCGCCCAGCGGCATTCGCTGCCGTCGACGCCGCGGTCGTAGATGTGGCCGCCGACCCGCGGCTCGAAGACGGTCTCGGCGATCGGCGACGCCGAGCAGGTTGTGCTCCGGCGGCTTGAAGTCGCCGAACCGTTCGGTGAACACGGTGAAGGCCCGTTCGATCGGTGCCTCGACGACGATCTGCTTGCGGACGACGGCGGCCGCTGCCTGGGTCATGACTTCTCCTCTGTCGGTTGTTCGACGACGTCCTTGTAGCCGGCCAGCGCCCGGTTCCAGAACGTGTCGAGCTGATCGCGCAGCGCCCCCACGCCGGCCGGGTTGAGCCGATAGATCCGGCGGGTGCCGGCCGCGTGCTCGGTGACCAGCCCGGCGTCTTTCAGCACCTTCAGGTGCTGGGACACCGCCGGCCTGCTGATCGGCAGTTCGTCGGCAAGCTCGCCGACCGCCCGGGGCCGTTCGGCCAGGCACTCGATGATGGCGCGCCGGGTCCGATCGCCCAGCGCACTCCACCCATCACCGTTGGGTAAGTTTCCACGAACGGTAAGTATTATCTTACCGAATACCTCCCGTCAAGAAGCGGTCGGCGCCACACCGGGCACCGTGGCAACCGTCGCCGTCGTCATTGGCGTCGCGTTAGCGGTCGCCGTCCTGGCATCCGCCCTGGCCCAGGCCATCGGCGCGACCCCAGCAGGTGACCACCGCGCTCTCCGCTGCCCAATTCCTCGCCGTCATCCTCGGAACCTGGCTGGTCACGAGCATGCTCACCGCCGTGCCCACCCGACTCGGCAGCCGTCATCCCACAGCACATGTCCTTGAAGCCGAACTCAGCTGACGAACCCCATGGCTCGGACTGACATGCTGCTGCAACGTCGGTAGGGCGAGTCGGCCAGCGCATGAGGTTGCCGATTCGTCGCGTCGCGTTGGGCACTCGCGGCCGTCCATGACGCAGGACATCTGCCGTCCCACCAATTCCGTGGAAAACCGCGGTCCGGCAGAACGGCCGGACACCGTGAGGGTGCCTGACCTGGGGGTTTGTGCGCCGCCAGGGACTCGAACCCCGAACCCGCTGATTAAGAGTCAGCTGCTCTGCCAGTTGAGCTAGCGGCGCGTGCCACAACGGGTCCCGACGATAGCAGTCGCCGGGTGGCCCGTCGGCCACGGTATGACGTTTGGGGTGAGTGACGGGGCTTGAACCCGCGACCCCCGGGACCACAACCCGGTGCTCTACCAGCTGAGCTACACCCACCATGAGCCACGTGCTGCGGCCCCCGACGATGGTAGCGGAGCGGCTCAGCCCGCCTCGCCGACCACCTCACCGGCGATCACCCGGGCCTCTTCGCTGCTCGGCCCGGGCGGCGGGACGAAGACCGCCTGGCGGTAGTAGCGCAGCTCCCGGATGCTTTCGTGGATGTCGGCCAGGGCGCGGTGCTGCATGCCCTTCTGCGGCTGGGCGAAGTAGGCCCGCGGGTACCAGCGCCGGCACAGCTCCTTGATCGACGAGACGTCAACCATCCGATAGTGGAGGTATCCGTCGAGTTCGGGCATGTCGCGGGCGATGAATCCGCGGTCGGTGCCGATCGAGTTCCCCGCCAGCGGAGCGGTGCCCGGCTCCGGGACGTGTTCGCGGACGTAGTCGAGGACCTGCCGCTCGGCGTCCGCGAGGGTGACGGTCGAGGCGCGGACGGCATCGGTCAGCCCCGATGTGGCGTGCATCTCCGCCACCACCGGGGTCATCGCGTCGAGTACGTCGGCCGGGGCCGAGACCACGATGTCGATCCCGTCACCGAGCACGGTGAGGTCGGAGTCGGTGACCAGCGCTGCGACCTCGATCAGCGCGTCGCGCTGCAGGTCGAGCCCGGTCATTTCGCAGTCGATCCACACCAGCCTGTCGTTCACGGGACGACCCTACCGGCCGGTCCGGGTGGCACCGGACCGCCGCGCCTGCGCTGACCGCCTCGACAGGGACGGGTCGATGGGGAACTATATGCGCATGCGCGCAGATACGCGGGCAGGTGACGACCCGGCCGGGGCCGAGCTGTCCGACGCCGCCGCGGCGGTCGCGGTCGAGTCGTTCCGGATGCTCGCCGACGAGACCAGGCTCCAACTGTTGTGGGCGCTCGCCGATGCCGAGCGATCGGTCGCCGAGCTCTCCCGGATCGTCGACCGACCGCCGAGCTCGGTCTCCCAGCACCTGGCCAAGCTGCGGCTCACCCGCCTGGTCGCCACCCGGCGGGACGGCAACCGGATCTTCTACCGGCTGGAAAACATGCACGTGCGCCAGTTGCTGGAGGACGCGCTCTCCCACATCGACCACCTCCAGCGGGGGCTGCCCGACCACGGCCGCACGCATGCCTCCGCGACCGACCATCTGCGGCGGCGACGATGACCGGGCCGGCCGGCCACGACCACCAACACGGCCACGACCACTCGCAAGGGCACCACCACACGCACGGCCACGACCACCCGCACGACCGTGACCATCCGCACGGTGGCCGCGGGCTGCTGGGCCGGGTCGTCCACGTGCACAGCCACGACCCGGCCGAGCGTGTCGACGCCGCGTTGGAAGGCAGCCGGGCCGGTGTACGCGCGGTCGCGGTGAGCCTCGGCGGCCTGGCCGCGACGGCCGCGTTGCAAGCCACGGTGGTAGTGCTCTCCGGGTCGGTCGCGGTGCTCGCGGACACGGTGCACAACCTCGCCGACGCACTCACCGCGCTTCCGCTGTGGGTGGCGTTCACGATCGGTCGGCGACCGGCCAACCGCCGCTACGGCTACGGCTACGGCCGGGCCGAGGACCTCGCCGGCGTGGTCGTGGTCGCGATGATCGCCGCCTCCTCGGTTCTCGCCGGTTACGAGGCGATCAGCCGGCTGACCCATCCACACCCCATCCAGCACGTCTGGCTGGTGGCGGTCGCCGGCCTGATCGGGTGCGTCGGCAACGAACTGGTCGCGGCCTACCGCATCCGGGTCGGTCGCCGGATCGGGTCGGTGGCGCTGGTCGCCGACGGCCTGCACGCCCGCACCGACGGGCTGGCCAGCCTCGCCGTCGTCGTCGGCGCGATCGGCGTCGCCGCCGGCTTCCCGCTCGCCGACCCGGTCGTCGGCCTGGTCATCACGGTGGCGATCCTGTTCGTGCTGCGTACGGCGGTCCGTGACGTCTACCGGAGGTTGATGGACGCCGTCGACCCCGAACTGGTCGACGCCGCCGAACACGCGCTGGCCGGGGTCACGGGCGTGCAGCGGTGCGACGAGCTGCGGCTGCGGTGGATCGGGCACACGGTACGGGCCGAAGCGTCACTGGAGGTCGACTGCGGCCTGTCGCTCATCACGGCGCACGCCATCGCCGAGGACGCCCGCCACGAACTGCTGCACGCCGTACCGAAGCTCACCGACGCGATCATCCACGTCAACCCGTGCGAACACGGCGACCGCAGTCACCACGATGCGACCGCGCACCACTTCTCCTCGGCCGGCTGACCGGACAAAGACCCCCACTACGCTGACCGCAGTCACCGCCGATCGAGGAGCCGCCGCATGCAGACGCAAGGGATCGTCGCGCTGATCACCGGAGGCGCGTCGGGGCTGGGCCACGCCACCGCCGCCCGACTGGTCGCGGCCGGCGCATCGGTCACCCTCGTCGACCTGCCGGGTTCGCCCGGGGACGATGCCGCCAAGGCGTTGGGGGAGCGGGCCGTCTTCGCGCCCGCGGACGTCCGCGACGAGGGCCAGGTCGCCGCCGCCCTCGACATGGCGCAGGAACTCGGCGACCTCCGGATCGTCGTCAACTGCGCAGGCGTCGCGACCCCGGGCCGGCTGCTCGGCCGGCAGGGACCACTGCCGCTCGAGGAGTTCCGGCGGGTCATCGACATCAACCTCGTCGGGACCTTCAACGTGATGCGGCTGGCCGCCGAGCGCATCTCGGCGTACGAGCCGGTGGGGGAGGAGCGCGGGGTCATCGTCTGCACCGCTTCGGTGGCCGCCTACGACGGCCAGATCGGCCAGGCGGCCTACGCCGCGTCGAAGGGCGGGGTCGTCGGCCTGACCATCACGGCAGCCCGCGACCTGTCCAGCCGGCAGATCCGGGTGATGTCGATCGCGCCGGGCATCTTCGACACCCCGATGATGGCCGGCCTGCCGGAGGAGGCACGCCAGTCGCTCGGGCAGCAGGTGCCCCACCCGAGCAGGCTGGGACGACCCGAGGAGTACGCCGCGCTGGTCGCCCACATCGTCGACAACCCGATGCTCAACGGCGAGGTCATCCGCCTCGACGGCGCGATCAGAATGGCGCCCCGCTGACTGGGGCCCCCGACCCGACGGCCGCCGCGGACCAGATCGACGGCCACCCGTTGGTACGGGTCGCCCGGGATCTCGCCGATCGCCTGCTCGCTCCGCAGGCCGCGCAGGTCGACCGCGAGGGCATCCCGCCGTCACACATCGCCGCGATCAAGGCGTCCGGTCTGCTCGGGATGGGCGCACCGGTCGAGGTCGGTGGCACCGCGGCTCCCGCGCCGGTGATCCGAGCGGTCTCTGAGATTCTCGCGGCGGCCGACGCCACCACGTGGTTCGTCCAGGTCCAGCACCACTCTCCGCTGGCGACCGTGGTCCGCGGCGAGGGTCCGGCGCGGGAGCGGCTGCTGCGCCCGCTCGCCGACGGGACGCTGCTCGCCGGGGTGGCCTTCTCCCAGCTGCGGTCCTACCCCCGGGTGCAGGTCGCCGCCACGCCGGTCGACGGGGGCTGGCAGTTCGACGGCGCCGCCCCGTGGTGCACCGGATGGGGGCTGGGCGACGTCCTGATGCTCGCGGGCACCACCCCTGACGCCGAGGCCGTCTTCTGCTTCATCGACGCCCGGGAGCAACCGGGGCTGCAGGCGTCGGCACCGATGCGCCTCGCGGCGCTCGAGGCGAGTCGCACGGTGCGGCTGCGCCTCGACGGGCTGCGGGTCGGCGCCGACGCGATGATCCACCGGATCACGATGGCGGACTGGTCCGCGGCCGACCGGCGTACGACGGTGAACGTCAATCCGGCGGTCTTCGGAATCACCCGGGCCGCGCTCGACCTGCTCGAGCGGGCCGCCACCGACGATGCCACCCCGCTGGCGAGCGTCCTGCGTTCCCGGCTGCAGACCGTCCGCCGGGACGCCTACGCCCTGCTCGATGAGGTGCCCGCCGCGGAGCGGCTCGCCGACCGGCTCGCGGCCCGGCTGGAGGCGATGGACGTCATGCAGACCGCGACCAGCGCTGCCGTCGTCGCCGGCGGCGGCCGGGCGATGGCGGCGACCGCGCCGGCGCAGCGGCTGGCGCGGGAGGCGATGTTTCTGCTCGTACAGGCGCAGACCGCCGAGCTGCGCGCGGCGCAACTCCGCCATCTGGCCGCCCGATCGTGATGACGGTGGTCGGGTAGGGGCGATCGTGACAAGGTGGGTGACGAAGCACTAGGAGGCAACGTGGACGACACGCAGATCACCCACACGATCGGTGAGCTGGTCGCGGAGGAGCATCAGCTGCGGAGCAAGTCGGTCGGCTCCGGAGGCGACGAGCAGACCCGGGCGCGGCTCAGCCAGGTCGAGGCACAGCTCGACCAGTGCTGGGATCTGCTTCGCCAACGTCGCGCCCGCGAGGAATACCACGAAAACCCGGACGACGCGAAGGCCCGGCCGATCGACGAGGTCGAGTCCTACCAGCAGTAGAGCAACGTCAGCCGGCGCGACCCGGGCCCGCCAGACCGCGGTACCTGCTGCGGAAGTGGATCAGCGGTGGCCGATCCGGATCCCGGTAGTCGACCTGCAGCACCCGGCCGATCAACACGGTGTGGTCGCCCGCAGGCACCCGGTCGTGCGTCTGGCATTCCAACGCCGTGAGCCCGTCGTCGACGATGAGCGCACCGGAGAGTTCGCCGCGGTGATGACCGAGATCGGTCAGCAGGTGTCGCGCGCTCGGCCGCCCCGCCACCGCAAACCGGCTCGCGACGTGCTCCTGATCCCGCGCCAGCACCGACACCGCCCACCGCTCGCGCACGGCGAGCACCTCGTCGACGTACGACGCCGAATTGATGGCGACGAGAACCAATGGCGGATCCAGCGACACCGAGGCGAAGGCGGTGGTCGTGATCCCGACGTCGTCGTCATCATCGCGCACGGCGACCACCGCGACGCCGCTGGCGAACTCGGCCAGCGCCGCGGTGAACTCCGCCGCGGTCGCGTGCTCGACCATGCCGATCCCTTCAGCCGCCTGCCGTTGCCGGACCGCCCCGCACGCTACCCGCGCCGGCGGTCGCGCTCGCGAACGCCGCCAGCGCCATCTCTCTGAGCAGGTCGGCCATCGCCTCCCCGTCCACCCCGAGCGCGCTGTGCGGGGTCGAGTTGAGCAGCCCGAAGACGGCGTGCGCGGCGGCCCGCAGCCGACCGCGATCGCAGCCGGGATGGGCGGCGGCGAGTACGCCGACCCAGACCTCGACGTAGCGGCGCTGCAGCCGGCGGACCCGGCGCCGGTCCGGGTCGCTGCAGTTGGCGAGGTCGCGGTCCTGCACGGTGATGAGCTCCGGGTTGCCGAGCGCGAACTCGATGTGCCATCGCACGAGGGTGTCCAGCGCGTCCTCAGCCGTGGCTGCGCCCTGGACGCGTTCACGCCCAACGGTCAGCAGTCGGTCGCTGACCTGCACCAGCATCTCGGCCAGCATGGCGTCCTTGCTGGGGAAGTGGCGGTAGAGCGCCGGACCGGACAGGCCGACGGACGCCCCGATGTCGTCGACGCCGACACCGTGGAAACCGCGCCCGGCGAAGAGCCGGGCGGCCTCCGCGAGGATCTCGTCGCGTCGACTCGACATTCCACCATGCTAGACGGTGATGTTAACGATTGTTAACATCACGGTGTGGACACACCGGGCTTGGCGAGCAAGGCGGATCCCACCAGCGAGGCCTTCGCCGGCAATGCGGCCGCGCACCGTGCGCTGGCGGTCGAGCTGTCGGAGAAGCTTGCAGCCGCGGCGGTTGGCGGGTCCGAACGAGCCCGCAGGCGCCATCTCGACCGAGGCAAGCTCCTGCCCCGCGACCGGATCGACGCGCTGGTCGACCCGGCCTCGCCGTTCCTGGAGCTCTCGCCCCTGGCGGCCGATGGGATGTACGACGGAGAGGCGCCGAGTGCCGGCATCATCGCGGGGGTCGGACGGGTCGCCGGCCGTGAGGTCGTGATCGTCGCGAACGACGCCACCGTCAAGGGTGGCACCTACTACCCGCTCACCGTGAAGAAGCACCTCCGGGCGCAGGAGGTCGCGCTGCACAACCGGCTGCCGTGCATCTATCTCGTCGACTCGGGCGGTGCCTTCCTGCCGATGCAGGACGACGTGTTCCCCGACCGCGAGCACTTCGGGCGCATCTTCTATAACCAGGCGACGATGTCCCGGGCGGGCATCGCCCAGATCGCCGCCGTGCTCGGGTCGTGCACCGCAGGCGGTGCCTACGTTCCGGCGATGAGCGACGAGGCCGTGATCGTCCGCAACCAGGGCACGATCTTTCTCGGCGGACCGCCGTTGGTGAAGGCCGCGACCGGTGAGGTGGTCAGCGCCGAGGACCTGGGCGGCGGCGAGTTGCACTCCCGCATCTCGGGCGTCACCGACCATCTCGCCGACGACGACGCGCACGCCCTGCAGATCGTCCGGTCCATCGTCGGCACCCTCGGCTCGCGGGCGCCGAAACCGTGGCAGTGCAGGCCGACCGAGGAGCCCGCGGTCGATCCGGCGCAGCTCTACGGTGTGGTTCCGGCCGACCCGCGCACGCCGTACGACGTCCGGGAAGTGATAGCCCGCATCGTCGACGGAAGCCGCTTCCACGAGTTCAAGGCGCTCTACGGGTCGACCCTGGTGACCGGCTTCGCCCACATCCACGGCCATCCCGTCGGGATCGTGGCCAACAACGGGATCCTCTTCAGCGAATCGGCGATGAAGGGCGCGCACTTCATCGAACTGTGCGACCAACGCGAGATTCCCCTGGTGTTCCTGCAGAACATCACCGGTTTCATGGTCGGCCGCGACTACGAGGCCGGCGGCATCGCCAAGCACGGCGCCAAGATGGTCACTGCGGTCGCGTGCGCCCGGGTTCCGAAGCTCACCGTCGTCATCGGCGGCTCCTTCGGCGCCGGCAACTACTCGATGTGCGGGCGGGCCTATTCGCCGCGGTTCCTGTGGATGTGGCCCAACGCCCGCATCTCGGTGATGGGCGGCGATCAGGCGGCGTCGGTGCTGGCGACCGTACGCCGGGAGCAGATCGAGGCGAGCGGCGAGGAATGGCCGGCGGAGGCCGAAGCGCGATTCGTCGCGCCGATCCGGGAACAGTATGAGCACCAGGGCAATCCCTACTACGCCACCGCCCGGCTGTGGGACGACGGGGTCATCGACCCGGCCGACACCCGCACCGTGCTCGGCCTCGCGCTGTCGGCCTGCGCCAACGCGCCGCTCGCGCCGGTCGGCTACGGCGTGTTCCGGATGTAGATTGCGGCGGTCCGGCCGGACCGCCCACGACGGCAGGGGATGACACGTGTTCGACACCGTGCTGGTCGCCAACCGCGGCGAGATCGCGGTGCGGATCATGCGCACCCTCCGCGGGCTCGGGGTGCGATCGGTCGCGGTCTACAGCGATGCCGACGCCGGTGCCCGGCACGTCGCCGAGGCCGATGTCGCCGTACGGATCGGTCCGGCGGCCGCCTCGCTCAGCTATCTCGACATCGAGAAGATTCTCGACGCAGCGAAACGCACCGCGGCGCAGGCGATCCACCCCGGATACGGGTTCCTCGCCGAAAACGCCGACTTCGCCCGGGCATGCGACCGCCGCCGGCATCGTCTTCGTCGGTCCTCCGGTCGACGCGATCGCCGCCATGGGCGACAAGATCCGGGCCAAGGCACTGGTCTCCGCGGCCGGCGTACCCGTCGTACCCGGGCTCGGCGCGGCCGGCATGACCGATGCGGATGTCGCCGCGGCCGCGCGCGAGGTGGGATTCCCGGTGCTGCTCAAGCCGTCCGCCGGCGGCGGCGGCAAGGGGATGCGGCTCGTCCAGCGGTCCGGACGAATCCGCCGCCGCGATCGCCTCGGCGCGCCGCGAGGCGCAGGGTGCCTTCGGCGACGACACCCTCCTGGTCGAACGCTTCATCGAACGGCCACGGCACATCGAGATCCAGATCATGGCCGACCGCCACGGCCACGTGCTGCACCTCGGAGAGCGCGAATGCAGCCTGCAGCGGCGGCACCAGAAGATCGTCGAGGAGGCGCCGTCGACGCTGATCACCCCGTCCCGGCGCGCCGCGATGGGGAAGTCGGCCGTCGACGCGGCCCGCGCCGTGGGCTACACCGGCGCCGGCACGGTGGAGTTCATCGTCGGCGCCGAGCGACCCGACGACTTCTACTTCATGGAGATGAACACCCGGCTGCAGGTCGAGCACCCGGTCACCGAGCTCGTCACCGGCCTCGATCTCGTCGAGCTGCAACTGCAGGTGGCGGCCGGGGAGCCGCTGCCACTGACGCAGGACGACGTGCGGGTGAGCGGTCACGCGATCGAGGCACGCCTCTACGCCGAGGACCCGGCCCACGGCTTCCTCCCGTCCGCCGGTCGCCTGCTGCAGGTGCGGGAGGCCACCGGTCCGCACGTGCGCGTCGATTCGGGCATCGCCACCGGTATGACGGTCGGGACCGACTACGACCCGATGCTCGCCAAGATCGTGGCCTGGGCCCCGGACCGCGCCGTCGCGCTGCAGCGGCTGGACCGCGCGCTGTCCGAGACGGTCGTGCTCGGCGTGCAGACCAACGGCGCGTTTCTGCGCGCCCTGCTCGCCGACGACGACGTCGTCGCGGGTCGGCTCGACACCGAGCTCGTCGAGCGCCGCATCGACGACCTCATCGCAGACCGGTACGACGACGAGGTGCTGGTCGCGGCCGCACTGGTGCGCCTCGCCGCGCTGCAGCCGGCCGGCCCGGTGACCGACCCGTTCGACGCCACGAGCGGCTGGCGGCTCGGGGCGCCGGCCTGGGCGAGCTGGGCGATGCGGGTCGGTGGGCACCCGCCCGTCGAGGTGCGGGTGCGGGGCACGACCGGCGACGCGCAGGTGGCCGTCGGCGACGGGCCGGTCGAGCCGGCCCGGGCGGTCGCCTCCGCCGGCGAAATCACCCTGACCTATCGCGGTGTCACCACGTCGTTCGATTGCGCCGAGGACGGCGAGACGACCTGGCTCACGCGAGAAGGCGCCACCTGGCTGATTCGCGAACAGGAACGCCTGGCCGCCGCCCGCCATGACGACGGCGGAGCAGTCTCCGGATCGGTGCTCGCGCCGATGCCCGGGACCGTCACCGTCGTCCACGTCGCCGTGGGCGATCGGGTCGCCCTCGGCCAGCCGCTGCTGGCCGTGGAGGCGATGAAGATGGAGCACTCGCTCACGGCGCCGATGGCCGGCGTCCTCACCGAACTGTCGGCGAACGCGGGACAATCGGTGGTCATGGACCAGGTACTCGCCGTGGTCACGCCCGCGGAGGAAGGTCAGTGATGCCGACCTTCCCCGAGGTCCCGCTGGACGGGCTCCCCGACCGGGTCACCGTCTACGAGGTCGGCCCCCGCGACGGCCTGCAGAACGAGGCGCGCGTCGTCCCGGTCGAGGACAAGGCCCGGTTCATCGCCGCGCTCGCCGCGGCCGGCCTGCGCGTCGTGGAGGCGACCAGCTTCGTCCGGCCGGAATGGGTGCCGCAGCTCGCCGACGCCGAGCAACTCGTCGACCTGCTCGATCCCGCCGACGGCGTACGCCATCCGGTGCTCGTCCCCAACGAGCGCGGCCTGCAGCGGGCGCTCGATCACGGTGTCCGCGAGATCGCGATCTTCGGCAGCGCCACCGAGTCCTTCGCCCGCCGCAACCTCAACCGCACCGTCGACGAGTCGATCGCGATGTTCACGCCGGTGGTACGGCGCGCCACGGCCGAGGGTGTGCCGGTGCGCGCCTACGTCTCGATGTGCTTCGGCGATCCGTGGGAGGGCGCCGTGCCGATTCCCCAGGTCGTCTCCGTCGGCCGGCGGCTGCTCGACCTCGGTGCCGCCGAGCTCAGTCTCGGCGACACCATCGGGGTCGGCACGCCCGGCCACGTATCCGCGCTGCTGGAGGCGTTCGCCGACTCGGGTGTCGGCGTCGACCGGTTGGCCGTGCACTTCCACGACACCTACGGGCAGGCGCTCGCCAACACCCTCGCGGCGCTGCGCTGCGGGGTGCGCACCGTCGACGCTTCGGCCGGCGGTCTCGGCGGCTGCCCCTACGCCGAGAGCGCGACCGGAAACCTGGCGACCGAGGATCTGGTCTGGATGCTCGACGGGCTCGGCATCCACACCGGCATCGACCTCACGGCGCTGGTGGAGACCAGCCGCTGGATGGCCGGAGTCCTCGGCCGGCCGAGCCCGTCGCGGGTGGTCCAGGCCCTCTCGCCCGCGCCCGGGCCGGCGGAGTGAGCGGCGCGCGGGTCAACGGCGAGGTGTCGTTCTGGTACGCGGGTCTCGGCGGACCGCCGGCGTACCGCCCGGCGCTGCCCGGCGACGTCGTCGCCGACGTGTGCATCGTGGGCGCGGGCTACACCGGCCTGTGGACCGCCTACTACCTCGCGAAGGCCGCGCCGGCGATGCGGATCGTCGTGGTCGAGCGCGAGTTCGCCGGGTTCGGCGCGTCCGGGCGCAACGGTGGTCAGCTCACCGGCGGGCTGGAATACAACCGGGAGAAATACGCGAAGGCACGCGGGCACGAGGCCGTCGTCGCGATGGAGCGGGCCCTGCGGGAGACGGTCGACGAGGTGATCGCCGTCGCCGCGCGGGAAGGGATCGACGCGGACATCGTCAAGGGCGGAATCCTGCGGGTCGCGACCAACCCGGCGCAGTGGTCGCGGGTCCGCGCCGAGCAGCGGGTCGGGCCAGAGCTGGGGGGTCGGGCCGGAGGAGGCGGTGCTGCTCGACCGCGAGGCGACGCTTCGCCGGGTCCGGGTGGCCGGAGCGCTGGGCTCCCGGTTCCAGCCGGGCGCCGCCCGGATCCAGCCGGCGAAGCTCGCGCGTGGCCTGGCCGAGGCGGTCGAGCGGCTCGGCGTACCGATCTACGAGCGCACCGCGGTGACCGAGCTCCGGCCGGCGCAGGTCGTCACGGCGACCGGCTCGGTGCGGGCGCCGCTGATCGTCCGGGCCACCGAGGGGTTCACCCCGCAGCTACCCGGGATGCGGCGCACCTGGTTGCCGATGAACAGCGCCATGATCGTCACCGACCCGTTGCCCGAACGGCTCTGGGACGAGCTCGGCTGGGCCGGATTCGAGACGCTCGGCGATGCCGCCCACGGCTACGTCTACGCCCAACGCACCGCCGACGGCCGGGTCGCGATCGGCGGGCGGGGCGTGCCCTACCGCTTCGGGTCCCGCACCGACAATGCCGGACGCACCCAGGACGCCACGATCGCGATGCTCGGCGCGATGCTCGGCCGGCTCTTTCCGCCGTTGCGCGGCGCTCCGATCGCCCATGCGTGGTGCGGTGTGCTCGGCGTACCCAGGGACTGGTGCGCGACGGTCGGGCTCGACCGGCGCACCGGCGCGGCGTGGGCGGGCGGCTACGTCGGGCTCGGCCTGGCGAGCAGCAACCTGGCCGGTCGGACGATGCGCGACCTGATCCTCGACCGCGAGACCGCGCTGACCGCCCTGCCGTGGGTCGACCGGACGGTACGCACCTGGGAGCCCGAGCCCCTGCGCTGGCTGGGGGTGCATTCCCTCTACCGGATCTACCACGCCGCAGACGCGCTGGAGCGGCGCGGCGGGAGCGGGCGGACCTCGAGCCTCGCCCGGTTCGCCGACGCCGTGGCCGGCCGGACCTAGCGACCGGGATGGCGTCGAACGTGGCGGTATGCCACTCCGTGGGCACCATCTGCGCCATTCGACGGGTTGGTCGGGCGGCTGTAGTAATCTTCCGGCCAGGATCGGCTTCCCCAGACGTATCAGACGTACCAGGGGCACCATCTACATAACGGTTCAGATGCGTCTGTGGGGGGCTTCATTGTCCGATCGACACACCTCTTCGGCTCCCGAACCGGAGAGTCGCGATGAGCAGGGTCGTGATGAGCAGGGCCTGACGAAGGATCTGCTGGGTCCGCCGGAATCGGTGCAGGGCAAGCGCCTGGCGAAACTCGTCCGGCGAGCGCGGCCCGGTCCCCGCGGCGAGCTCGACGCTCCGCACGATCGCGGGCAGCGGTGCGGTCGTCACGCTGGCCCGGCAGACCTCGATCGGCTGGGAGAAGCTGCGCCGCTCCGACACGGCCCTCGCCGCCACCGTCACCGGGATCAGCGCGGTGGGGATCGTCGTCGCGGCATTCGTCATCGGATCGCCCTCGCCGCAGGCCGACCCGCCCGCTCCCATGTTCGTGGTCAGTACGGCGACCGCGTCGGGAAAGGCGACTGCGTCCGGCACCTCGGCGGCCGAGGCGACGAGCACGGCGACCGGCCGGTCCGCCACCGCCTCGGGCACCCCGACGACCGCCACCCGCCAGGTCGGCATCACGACGACGGAGATCCCGGTGTCCACGCTCGCGGGTTCCGGGCCGCGGCAGTCGTCGACGCCGGGGGCAGGCTCCCAGGCCGGGTCCGGGCCGCAGGCGCCGACGGCGACTGCGGGGCGGCCGACTGCGAGCGGTTCGTCCGGCGCGACGCACCAGCCGCCGGCCACGCACCCACCGACATCGCCGCCGACCCAGTCGACGCCGACGACCTCGCCGACCCCGTCGCCCACGCTGTCGCCGACTCCGTCACCGACTCCGTCACCGACCCCGACGGACACGGCGACACCGCCGGCGACGACCACGGACCCGCCTCCGCCGCCCGCCGCCGCGACCACGGACCCGCCGGCGACGGCGACGACGGCCGGCTAGGTCGCCGACGGCGACTGGAGCGACGAGTCACGATGACGGGCCGGCCCTCCCTCGCCGAGCAGCTGGATCTGCGGCCGCATCCGGAGGGCGGGTGGTTCCGGGAGACGTGGCGCTCGCCGGTGTCCTTCTCCCCGGCGGGGTACGACGGACCGCGCAGCGCGGCGACCGCGATCTACTACCTCCTGCACCCGGGCGAGGAGTCGCGCTGGCACGTCGTGCGCTCCGACGAGCTGTGGTTCTGGCACGGCGGCGGCCCGCTCGAGTTGCGCCTGGGGGGCACCGGCGACGAGCCGACGAGCAGCCGCGCTGTCGTGCTCGGCGCCGCGGTCGATGCCGGCCGGCAACCCCAGGTCCACATTCCCGGCGGGGTCTGGCAGACCGCCCGGCCGCTCGACGAGACTCCCGTTCTCGTCAGCTGCGTCGTGGCACCCGGCTTCGACTACGCCGACTTCCGGCTCGCTAGAGCCTCCTCGCACGCCGGGCTTGTGACGACGGCTGGTGGCCGGTCTCGCAGGTGCAGCCGACGTCGTGCGTCCTACTCGCATAAGAGACCCCGAGATGCGAGTACGGCGCACGATGTCGCCGTCGGCTCGACCTGACAAGCGTGCTCGTGTGAGCGCGAAAGGTTGGGCGCGCCCGGCAGGAATCGAACCTGCGACCAAGAGCTTAGAAGGCTCCTGCTCTATCCGCTGAGCTACGGGCGCGGGCGGGCCTGCGACGGCGGACCCGGGTCAAGGGTAGCCGCCGGGCCCACCGAGTACCGGGCAGCCGGAGCGGTCTGCGAGGTGCCGGCGACTCAGCGCAGCGCGCGCCGCCGGCCCGAGACCGACCGGTAGATCAGCAGCGCGATGACCGCCCCGATGATCGAGCCGATCAACCCGGACGGCTGGAAGAATCCAGCCGCCGCGTCCTTGTGGAAGATCACGTATCCGAGGAATCCGCCGATGAACGAGCCCACGATGCCCAGCAGGATCGTGGCGCCGATGCCCATCGGGTCGCGTCCGGGTACGAGCAGGCGGGCGATCGCGCCGGAAATCAGGCCGACGATGATGAGGGTGATGATCAGGCCGAACATGGGGATCCTCCGGTGGGGAATGTGCCGGAGTCCCGGCAGCGCCAACTCACCATAGGTGCTCCGGGCCGCCGGTGACGCCACTCCCGGCGGTTCACGAGGATTACCCGGTATCTGCGGGTCGAGCACGCTGCTACGCCGCGTGAAAGGGTCGTCTCAGGGCGTCGTCGGGGCACGGGATTTTCGCTCGGCGCCGCGTTGTTGACACACTGGACTCACCAGCGACGTTCTTTCGGAGGCATTCACCCGTGGCCCAGTTCATCTATTCGATGCGCAAGGTGCGCAAGACGCACGGCGACAAGTTGATCTTGGACGACGTGACGCTGGCGTTCCTGCCCGGGGCGAAGATCGGCGTGGTCGGGCCCAACGGCGCCGGGAAGTCGAGCGTGCTGAAGATCATGGCCGGGCTCGACCACCCGTCGAACGGCGATGCGCTGCTCACCCCCGGCTACTCCGTCGGCATCCTCGAGCAGGAGCCGGCCCTGGACGAGAGCGTCGACGTGCGGGGCAACGTCGAGGAGGGCGTCGCCGAGACCCGCGGACTGCTCCGCCGGTTCGAAGACGTCAGCGCGCAGATGGGCGACCCCGACGCCGACATGGATGCGTTGCTCGCCGAGCAGGGCGAGCTCATGGACAAGATCGAGCACGTCAACGGGTGGGAGCTCGACAGCCAGATCGAGCAGGCCATGGACGCCTTGCGCTGTCCGCCCGGCGAGGCCGACGTGTCGGTGCTCTCCGGCGGTGAGCGGCGCCGGGTCGCACTGTGCCGGCTCCTGCTGCAGCAGCCCGACCTGCTGCTGCTCGACGAGCCCACCAACCACCTCGACGCCGAGAGCGTGCAGTGGCTCGAGCAGCACCTGGCGAAGTACGCCGGCGCCGTCCTCGCCGTGACCCACGACCGGTACTTCCTCGACAACGTCGCGCAGTGGATCCTCGAGGTCGACCGCGGCCGGCTCTACCCCTACGAGGGCAACTACTCGACCTACCTCGAGACCAAGGCGGCCCGGCTCAAGGTCGAAGGCCAGAAGGACGCCAAGCGGGCGAAGCGGCTGGCCGACGAGCTCGAATGGGTGCGGCAGAACGCCCGCGGCCGGCAGACCAAGAGCAGGTCGCGACTGGCCCGCTACGAGGAGATGGCCGCCGAGGCGGAGAAGTCCCGCAAGCTCGACTTCGACGAGATCCAGATCCCGGCCGGCCCGCGACTGGGCACGAAGGTCGTCGAGTCCTCCGGGCTGGTCAAGGGATTCGACGATCGGGTGCTGATCGACGACCTGTCCTTCGACCTGCCGCGGGGCGGGATCGTCGGCGTCATCGGACCCAACGGCGCCGGCAAGACCACCCTGTTCAAGATGATCGTCGGTGAGGAGAAGCCCGACGAGGGCGAGATCCGGCTGGGGGAGACGGTCAAGCTCTCCTACGTCGACCAGAACCGTTCCGGGATCGACCCGAACAAGAACGTCTGGGAGGTCGTCTCCGACGGGCTCGACTTCATCAAGGTCGGCAGCGTCGAGATGCCGAGCCGCGCCTACGTTAGTGCGTTCGGCTTCAAGGGCCCGGACCAGCAGAAGCCGGCGGGGGTGTTGTCCGGGGGAGAGCGCAACCGGCTCAACCTCGCCATGACCCTCAAGCAGGGCGGCAACCTGCTGCTGCTGGACGAGCCCACCAACGACCTCGACGTCGACACCCTGTCGTCGCTGGAGAATGCGCTGCTGGACTTCCCCGGCTGCGCGGTGATCACGGCGCACGACAGGTGGTTCCTCGACCGTGTGGCGACGCACATCCTCGCCTATGAAGGCGACTCGAAGTGGTTCTGGTTCGAGGGCAACTTCGCCGACTACGAGGCGAACAAGGTGAGCCGGCTCGGTCCCGAGGCGGCCCGCCCGCACCGCGCGACCTACCGCAAGCTCACCCGCGACTGACGATGGCCCGGCACCGCTACTTCTGCCCCATGCGGTGGGCGGATATGGACGTCCAGGGCCACGTCAACAACGCGGCGCTGGTCACCTACCTCGAGCAGGCCCGGATCGACCTGTTCTTCGACCGGGCCGGGGCTGCCGGCGTGCCGACGATCGCCCAGGGGGTGGTCGTCGCCCGGCACGAGATCGACTACCGGAGGCCGGTCGTCTACAAGCCGGCGCCGCTGCGGATCGACCTGTGGTGCAGCGCCCTGGCCGGCGCGTCGTTCACCGTCGACTACGAGATCTACGACGACGATCTGCTGATCGTCGCGGCGCGGTCATTGTGCGTGCCCTACGACATGTCGGCGGCGCGGGTGCGCCGGCTCAGTGCGGACGAGCGCACGTTCCTCGAGGCGTACGTCGAGCCGGCCGCCTGAGCGGTCAGGTCATGCTGTTCTGCAGGCTCAGCGCCGCACCCTCGAGGTAGCGCCACAGGGCATCGGCGTACGCCGGTTCGAGGTTGAGCGAGTCCAGCGCCGACCGCATGTGGGCGAGCCAGGCGAGTCGCTCGCGCTCGCCGATGACAAATGGCGCGTGCCGCATGCGCAGTCGCGGGTGGCCCCGCTGCTCCTGGTAGGTGCGCGGGCCGCCCCAGTACTGGATGAGGAACATCCGCAGATGCACCTCGGCGGCCGTCAGGTCCTCATCCGGGTAGAGCGGCCGCAGGATCGGATCTTCGGCGACGCCGGCGTAGAACCGGGATACCAGCGCCGTGAAGGTCGGCTCGCCGCCGACCGCGTCGTAGAAGCTCAACTCGTTGTCGGTGCGCTGGGCCGGCCGGTCGTCTGCCATGCCCCGATCCTGCCAGCGCCTCAGATCTCCGCGTCGCGGGGCCAGCGGAGTGCGACCGCTCCGACGATGCAGGCGCCGGCCAGCCCGAACACGGCGATCGACGCGCTGGGGGTGGTCCAGTCGGCGACGATCCCCGCGGCCAGCACCGCGATGCCCTGGGAGGCCATCAGGCCGCCCTGGGCGAGCCCGAAGGCCCGTGCCCGGAACTCCGGAGCGACCGCCCGCACGAACGTGGCGTTGAGCGCGATGTTGAACGACGAGGCGAATCCGGAGGCGGCGAGGACGACCAGCACCAGCGCCAGATGTCGCATCGGGAATACCGCCACCAGCAGGAGCGGCGCGGCGAGAGCCAGCGGCAGGGTCAGCCGGGATCGGGTCTCCGGCGAGCAGAACCGGCCGATGACGATGCTGCCCACGATCACGCCGAGCGGGTTGATGCCGAGCAGCAGGCCGACGGTCCGGGCCCCGCCGCCGAACTGGTGTGCCCACGGGGCGGCCAGCCCCTCCCAGGCGTAGGCGAACGCCGACGCAGCCCACACGATGAGGACGATGGCCCGCAGCCGGCGGTTGGTGAAGACCAGCCGCGCGCCCGCGGCGGTCTCGCGCCAGAGCGACGGCGGCTTCGTGTCGCTGCGCTCGGGCGCCGGGCGGGCCCGCACGCCCAGCCAGATCAGCCCGGCGGAGAGCAGGAAGGACAGCGCGTCGACGGCCAGTGCTCCCCGGGCGGTGAGTGCCGCGACGAGGGCGCCGCCGGCGATGAACCCGACCAGCTGGCCGACCTGGTAGGTGGTCGTAGTCACGGCGTTGCCGACGACGTAGGCATCGCCGTCGAGGATCTCGGGGAACAGCGCGGAGCGCGCCGATTCGAAGGGCGGGGTGAACATCGACGCGGCGAACAGGATCGCCACCAACCCCGCGACCGGCACCCCGGGAAGGGCCATCAGGCCGACCAGCACCATCCGGGACAGGTCGCAGAAGAGTAAGACCCGTCGGCGGGGGAAGCGGTCGGCAAAGGCGGACAGCACCGGGCCGCCGACCACCCAGGGCAGGTAGGAAATGCCGTAGGTCACCGCCGTCAGCAGCGGCGACGAGGTGTGGACGTAGACCAGGATCGACAGGGCTACCTTTGCCAGCTGGTCACCGAGCAGGGAGAAGACCAACGCGCCGTAAAGGAAGCGCCACTCGCGGGGGGCGAAGACCTCGCGGTAGGTGGTGGTACGGCGCCGGGTGCGGGCCGGCGGCGGCGGCGCTTCGTCGGTGCGCCCGGGCGGTGTGACATCCACCCGGTCGACCGCGACCCGGGGCGACGAGGCAGCAGCGCCCCCCGCGGGTGTGGCATCGCCCCGTTGCATGAGCACATTCTGAACCCGCGGGACGCATCTGGTCTACCGGGGGATGCAGCTATCCGGGGAGTTGCCCGCTGGCATCCGGCGTAACGGACAGGTCGGTCGGGCTCAGACCTCCGCTGCGCCGGACGGCGACCGGATCCCGTCGGTGTCGAACCGGGCCTTGATCCGCTGGCGCAGCTCCCGGGCGACCGCGTCCTTGTCCCCGGTCCGGGTCTTGACCACCAGCCGCAGCACCGCGGAGTCGGCGTTGAGCGCCTCGACGCCGAGCACCGTCGGCTCGTCGAGGATGGCCGGGCTCCACTCCTCGTCCGCGGCGACCTCGCGGGCGATCTCGCCGAGCAGGGCGGCGGCGTGGTCGAGGTCGACCGAGTAGGGCACGGGCACGTCGAGCACCGCCTGGGCGTAGCCCTGGCTCTTGTTGCCGACCCGGAGAATTTCACCATTGCGGACATACCAGACTGTTCCGTACAGATCCCGCAGGCGGGTGGTGCGCAGGCCTACCTCCTCGACGGTGCCGGAGGCCGGTCCGACGTCGACGGCGTCGCCCACGCCGTACTGGTCCTCGAGGATCATGAAGATGCCCGAGAGAAAGTCCTTCACGAGGTTCTGCGCCCCGAAACCCAATGCCACGCCGACGATCCCGGCGCTGGCGATGATCGGCGCGAGGTCGATGCCCAACTCGCCGAGCACCAGCATCAGGGCGATCGTGAAGACGACGATCGAGACGACGCTGCGCAGGATCGAGCCGATGCTCGCCGCCCGCTGGCGCCGGCGTTCGAACATCACCGCCGACCCGGCCACCAGCTTGGTGCCCGCGGCCCGGTGGGCGAGCGGGCGCAGCCGGTCCGGGACGAGGCCTTCGGTCGTGGTGCGGGTGAGCCGCCGGATCGCGCGGTGCGCCAGAAAGCGGGCGATCAGGGCCACGACGATGATCAACACGATCCGCGACCCGTGCGAGACGATCAGGTGTGCGGAGGTCGCCAGCCAGGCTTGCCCCGTAATGTCATACACGGAATGACAGAAGGTGCCTTTCTGCTGGGTGCACGGCGGCGGCGCGGACAGGACGAGAGCGGCGTACTGGGCGGTCACGACGTCTAGGGTGCCAGGTCCGGTTCGGCCGCCCGGCAGGTGAGGGAGCGGTATGGGCGTGCGTTCCGGGCCCCGGTCGGGTTCACTGTGTGCGGTCGGAGGTGCGCGGTGACCCCTACGTCAGTCACGTTGCTGCTCAACGCGACGTACGAACCGCTCTGCGTCGTGTCCTCCCGGCGCGCCGTCGTTCTCGTCCTCACCGCCAAGGCCGTCCTCGTCGAGGACGGCGACGGGGTCATGCACAGTGTCCGGCAGGCCGTGCCACTGCCGGCGGTCGTGCGACTGACCCGGTTCGTCCGCGTCCCCTATCGCGCCACCGTGCCGCTCACCCGCAAGGCGGTCTTCGCCCGGGACGGCGGCCGGTGCGCCTACTGCGACGCCCCGGCGACGAGCCTCGATCACGTGGTGCCCAAGAGCCGGGGCGGTTCGCACAGCTGGGAGAACGTCGTCGCCTCCTGCCGCCGGTGCAACCACACCAAAGGAGATCGGGCCATCGCCGAGCTGGGCTGGCGACTGCGCACGACGCCGCGGGCGCCGACCGGATCGGCCTGGCGGGTGCTGGGCGCCCGCACTCCCGACCCGCGCTGGCAGGCCTACCTCAATCTCACGCTCAGCGAATCGGCCAGCGCCTGACTCTTCGGCCCACTCGGACTACGTGACCCGGATCGGCTCGGCCGGGTAGCCCTCGTGCGCGCCGGCGGCGATCAGATCACGCAGCCGATCCAGGGCGTCGTACCCGTCGACGAACCGCGTGTAGAGGGGCGCCGGGCCGAGCCGGAGCCGATCGGGCGTCCGGTAGTCGGCGATGACGCCGCGGTCGGCGGCGGCCTGGCAGATCTGCCACGCCGCCGGGTGCTGCAGGGTGAGGTGCGCGCCGCGGCGGGCGTCGTCGCGGGGCGAGGCCACCCGGAAGCCGAGCGGCGCCAGCCACGCCTCCGCCAGCTCGACGAGGTAGCCGGTGAGCGCCTGACCCTTCCGGTACAGCGCCTCGATGCCCGCGTCGGCGACCAGGCGGACGCCCTCCTCCACGGCGTAGATCGCCAGCACCGACGGCGTCCCGACGGTGAACCGGTCGATGCCCGGCGCCGGGTCGTACGCCGGCCCCATCGCGAACTGGTCGCGCTGACCGAACCAGCCCCAGATGGGCTGCCGGAGCCGCTCCTGCAGCTCGCGGCGCACGTAGAGGTAGGCCGGGGCGCCCGGTCCGCCGCAGAGGTACTTGTAGGTGCAACCCACCGCCAGATCCACCTCGGCGTCGGTGAGGGAGACCGGCACCGACCCGGCGGAGTGCGACAGGTCCCACAGCGTCAACGCGCCGGCCCGGTGCGCGAGCCGGGTCACGGCAGCGAGGTCCGCGACCGCCCCGGACCGGTAGGACACGTGCGACAGGCTGAGCAGCGCGACGTCGTCGTCGAGCGCCGCGGTCAGCGCCGGCAGGTCGACCCCGTCGTCGGCGTCGGTGTGCACCAGCCGCAGGCCGAGGCCGCGCTCGTCGGCCAGACCGGCGAGCACGTAGCGGTCGGTCGGGAAGTTGTCGTCGTCGGTGACGATCACCCGGCGGTCCGGGCGGGCGTCGATCGCGGCGGCGGCGAGCTTGTAGAGGTTGACGCTGGTGGAGTCGGCGATCACCACCTCGCCCGGGCGCGCTTGCAACAGCCGGGTGCCGAGCAGGTCGCCGACCTGCCGGGGCACGTCGACCCAGCCCGACCACGACCGGACCAGCCCGCGCCCCCACTCCTCCCGCGCCGCCTGCGCCAGCCGGTCGGCGGTGCGGACCGGGAGCCGGCCCAGCGAGTTGCCGTCGAGGTAGATCAGGCCGGGGTCGGCGATCACGACCCGATCCCGGAACGCGGCAAGCGGGTCGGCCGCATCGAGTCGCTCGGCGCGGGCGCGGTCGGCGGTCACCGGGCCATCGTGCACCACCGGTCGGCGGTAGCGTTCGGTTCCGTGACCGAGCTGCACGACCTGAGCGCACTGGAGCAGGCCGCCGCCGTACGACGCGGGCAGGTCAGCCCGGTCGATCTCGTCGAGCACTACCTGGACCGGATCGCGCGGCACAACGACACGCTGGGGGCGTTCGTCACGGTGGCGGCCGACGCCGCCCGGGAACGGGCCGGCGAGGCCGAGCGCGCCGCACTGGCGGGTGAGGAACTGCCGCCGCTGCACGGCGTACCGACCGCGATCAAGGATCTCAACCTCACCGCGGGGGTCCGGACGACCTTCGGCTCCCGGCTCTTCGCCGACTTCGTCCCGCCGATCGACGACTATGTCGTCGGCAAGCTGCGGCAGGCCGGCACGATCAGCCTCGGGAAGACCAACACGCCGGAGTTCGGGCTGTCCTGCTACTCCGAGAACGACGTGGCCCCGCCGGCCCGGTTGCCCTGGGACCCCGCCCTCTCGCCCGGCGGGTCGAGTGGCGGAGCGGCGGCGGCCGTGGCCGCCGGCCTGGCGTCGCTGGCCCAGGGCAGTGACGGCGGGGGGTCGATCCGCACCCCGAGCAGCCTGTGCGGGCTGGTCGGCATCAAGGTGTCGCGCGGCCGGGTGAGCAACGGTCCGATCGGTGGCGACATCACCGGTCTGGCCTGGAACGGTCCGATCGCCCGTACCGTCGCCGACGCCGCCGCGCTGCTCGACGCGATGGCCGGTCCGATGGCCGGCGATCCGCACTGGGCGCCGCCGCTGCGGCCGGGGGAGACCTTCCTCGGGCACGCGTCGCGGCCGATCAGCAGACTGCGGATCGGCCGGTTCGCCGTACCGCCGGTGCCGGATGCGGTGGTCGACCCGGAGTGCCGCGCGGCCTGGGAGGACGCGTCGCGGGTGCTCGCCGACGCCGGCCACGACGTCGAGGACATCGAGCCGCCGCTGGCGCCCGACCTGATCCCGATGTTCGAGGTGCTGTGGACGGTCGCCACCCACGGCATCCCGATCGACCCCGAGCGGGCGGCGGAGTTGACCCCGCTCACGCGCTGGCTGCGGGACCGCGGCGGCGCCGTGAGCGGTGCGGGTTACGTGCAGGCGCTCGGCGCGTTGCAGGCGGCGTCCCGGCGCGCGATTCAAGCGACCGCCGAGTACGACGCGGTGCTCTGCCCGACGGTCGCGATGCGCGCGCGTCCGGTCGGCTGGTTCACCGAGACCGGTGACCCGGCCGAGGATTTCGAGCGGCAGAAGCGTTTCACGCCGTTCACCGCGATCTACAACATCACCGGGCAGCCGTCGATCAGCGTCCCGCTCTATACGAGCGGTGACGGTCTGCCGGTCGGCGTGATGCTGAGCGGCCGGCCGGCTCAGGAGACGACGTTGATCTCCCTCGCCGCGCAGTTGGAAGCCATCCGGCCGTGGCGGGACCGGCATCCGGCGACGTGGTGACCCGGCCGGTTCGCTAATCTCGCCTGGTGAGCGTCCTCGAGACCGTGCTGGTCTACGTCTGCATCCCCCTCGGGCTGTTCGCGTTGTTCGCCATCGCCGTCTTCGTTCCCGGCGCCGTGCGCAAGCCGCGCTATCGCCCCGGCCAGCCGTGGGAGTTCGAGCCGGTCTGGTATTCGCCGCACCCGAAGTCGTTGCCCTACGACATGCAGGACCTGCTCGAGGACGGCGAGACGCTGGCGGAGGTCACCGCCGCCCGCCGGCTGGCGCTGCCACCCGGAATCGGCAAGGCGCCCGAGCACCCGTCGACCGGCGTACGCGGCCCGGCGGCTCTGCTCGACGTACCGGAGAGAACCGCCCGCGGAGGTGCGCACGGTGACTGGTAGCGACCTGGTGTCGACCCATGCCGTGCGCGAACCGCACGCCGACGCGGTAAAGCCGGGACCGTTCACTCCGCGGCAGCTCGCCCGCCTCGACGAGGCGCTCACCATGGCCAGCCGCGAGACCGGCATCTACTTCACGCTCTACGTCGGGACACTCGAGATCCCGACCCGCGGTCACGCGGAGCGGCTGCACGCGCGGCTCGGTGCCATCGCCCCGCGGTCGGTACTGGTCGCGTTGTCCCCGGGCCAGCGGGTGCTCGAGATCGTGACCGGCCTCGACTCCGCGGTTCGGCTGCCGGACCGCTCGTGCGCGCTCGCCGTGCTGTCGATGACGGCGGCCTTCGGCACCGGCGACCTCACCGGCGGCGTCGTCAACGGCCTGCGGATGCTCTCCGACCAGGCCGGCCACCTCGCTTGACGCGCGGGCCGACCTCGCCGCTCGACTCCCCATGATCAAGAGGGGATTCCGATGCGAAACGCCGCACGAATCCCCTCTTGATCATGGGGAAGTGCGGGCCGCTAACCGGAGGCGGCGTCGCGGGCGCGGGCCCGCAGTGACCGGGCGATACCGTCCCGCCCCTCACTGACCAGCCGGCGCAGTGCCGGCGGCTTCGTCTCGTCCGCCAGCCACGCGTCGGCCGCGTCCACGGTGGACTGCGAGACGGCCGCCGGGAACAGGCCGACGACGACGTACTGCGCGAGCTTGCTGGTACGCCGCTCCCACACCGAGTCGATCGTGTCGAAGTACGCCGCGGCGTAGGGCTCGAGCAGCTTCTCCTGCGCGGGGTGGGTGAAGCCGCGGATGATCGCCGCGGTCATGGCGTTGGGCAGGTCGTCGTCCTCGGTCGCCAGCCGCCACGCCTCGGCCTTCGCCTCGGGGGTGGGGCGCAGCGCCCGGGAGGTGGCGGCGTGCCGCGATCCGGCGGCGGTCGCGTCGCGCTCGGACTCCGCCGCGATGTCGGTGTCGTCGGCCGCGCCGTTGGCGACGAGGCCGTCGAGCAACGCCCAGCGCATCTCGGTGTCGACGGTCAGCCCGGGCACGGTGACCGTGCCGTCGAGCAGGCCGCGCACCGTCGCGAGGTGCTCGTCGCTGCGGGCCGCGGCGGCCAGCAGCCGGGCCCAGGCCAGCTGGTGGTCACTGCCCGGCTCGGCCGCGAACAGCGCGGTCCGGGCGTGGTCGGCCAACTGCGCCCAGCCGGTCGGTGCCCACGCCGGGTCGGCGTAGGAGCCGAGCGTCGCCCGGGCGTGCAGGTGCAGCGACTGGACGACGCCGATGCTCGTCTCGGCGTCGATACCGCGCAGGACCAGCCGCAGGTAGTCGCGGGCGGGCAGTTCGGCGTCGCGGGTCATGTCCCAGGCCGCCGCCCAGCACAGCGCGCGGGGGAGCGAGTCGGTCAGGGCGCCGATGCGGTCGGTGACCGTCTCCAGTGAGCGCGGGTCGAGCCGGATCTTGCAGTAGGACAGGTCGTCGTCGTTGACCAGCACGAGGTCGGGCTGCGCCGTCCCGATCAGTTCGGGCACCGGGGTGCGCTCGCCGGAGACGTCGAGCTCGACGCGGTGCACGCGCTGCAGCGACGCGCCGTCGTACAGCCCGACCGCGAGCCGGTGCTCGCGCAGCACCGGGTAGTCGTCGGGAGCGCTCTGCACGATGTCGAACGACGTGAAGCGACCATCCGGGCCGACCTCGAAGTCTGCGTGCATCGTGTTGACGCCGGCCGTCTCCAGCCACTGCGCCGACCAGCGCGACAGGTCTCGCCCGGAGCTCTTCTCCAGCGCACCGAGCAGGTCGGAGAGGGTCGTGTTGGCGTATTCGTGGTCGCGGAAGTAGTCGGCCATCGCGGTGAGGAACGAGTCGGTGCCGACGTAGGCGGCCAGCTGCTTGAGCACGCTGGCGCCCTTGGCGTAGGTGATCTGGTCGAAGTTGACCTCGACGGCCTGGACGTCGGGGATGTCGGCGGCGATCGGGTGGGTCGAGGGCAGCTGGTCCTGCCGGTAGGCCGACGTCTTCTCGTGGTTGGCGAACGTCGTCCACGCGTCGGTCCAGCGCGTCGCCTCGGCCAGGCACAGGGTGCTCACGTAGGTCGCGAACGACTCGTTGAGCCACAGGTCGTCCCACCAGCGCATGGTGACCAGGTCGCCGAACCACATGTGCGCCATCTCGTGCAGGATCGTCTCGGCGCGCCGTTCGTAGGCCGCATCGGTCATCTTGGACCGGAATACGTAGTCCTCGAGGAAGGTGACGCAGCCGGCGTTCTCCATCGCCCCGGCGTTGAACTCCGGGACGAACAGCTGGTCGTACTTGTCGAACGCGTACCGGTAGCCGAAGGCGCGGTGGTAGAAGTCGAACCCCTGCCGGGTGACCTCGACGATCGCGTCGACGTCGAGATACTCGGCGAGCGAGGCGCGGCAGTAGATGCCGAGATCGATGCCGTCGTGCTCGGCGGTCGCCTGGTGATACGGCCCGGCCACGAGCGCCGTGATGTACGGCGAGATGCGCGGCGTGGTCGCGAACCGCACCAGGTCGGCACCGCCCGGGGCCTGCTCGACGGTGCTGGCCCGGCCGTTGGACACGACCTTCCAGTCGGCCGGCGCCGTCACGGTCAGGGTGAAGGTCGCCTTCAGATCGGGCTGGTCGAAGCAGGCGTACATCCGCTTCGCGTCCGCGGTCTCGAACTGGGTGTAGAGGTAGACCGAGCCGTCGACCGGGTCGACGAAGCGGTGCAGGCCCTCACCGGTGTTGGTGTAGAGGAGGTCGGCGTCGACGACGAGGGTGTTGTCGGCGGCCAGACCGGTCAGCCCGATGCCGCGGTCCTGCGCGTAGTCGGACACGTCGACCGGGTCGCCGTTGAGGGTGACCTCGTGGAAGCCGTCGGCGATCACGTCGATGAACGTCGACGCGGAGGGCCGGCGGCAGCTGAACCGCACCGTCGTCCGGGACCGGAAGGTCCGCTCCCCGGGCTTCCCGCCGCCGTCGGTCAGATCGAGTTCCACCTCGTAGGACGAGACGTCGAGGAGCGCCGCCCTGGCCTGGGCGTCGACACGGGTGAGGTTGGGCACGGGCACAGCGGGTACTCCCTCAGACGGACACGGTGACCGTGTGCGGAACGGTCGGATGGGTCGTCGTTGCAGTCTGTCACGCGGAGTGGCCGACGGCACCGCGGGAATGCGGGACGGGCCCGGCGTGCTAAGGCGTGAGAGACTTAGCTGTCCTCAAACAAGGAGGAATGCGGTGAGTGAGCGCACCCCGGTCGATTTCTGGTTCGACCCGGCCTGTCCCTGGGCCTGGATCACGTCCCGATGGGTTCTCGAGGCCGAGAAGGTCCGCGACATCGACGTGACCTTCCACGTGATGTCCCTCGCGGTGCTCAACGAGGACCGCACTGACCTGTCCGACGAATACCGCGAAGGCCTGAAGAAGGCCTGGGGAGCGGTGCGGGTCTGCATGGCGGCGCAGCAGAAGTTCGGCTCGGACGCGCTCCGGCCGCTCTACACCGCCATCGGCACCAAGTTCCACAACGAGAAGGCCGAGCGCACCAAGGAGACCGTGGTCGCCGCGCTCGCCGACGCCAAGCTGCCGGCCGAACTGGCCGAGGCCTGGGACTCCGTGCAGTACGACGACGAGATCCGCCGCTCCCACAAGGAGGGGATGGACCCGGTCGGCGAGGAGGTCGGGACACCGGTCATCCACGTCGAGGGCATCGCCTACTTCGGCCCGGTGCTCTCGGTGATCCCGCGCGGCGAGGAGGCCGGGCAGATCTGGGACGGCGCGAAGGCGCTGGCCGGCTACCCGCACTTCTGGGAGCTCAAGCGCACCCGCACGGAGAAGCCCGACTTCAGCTGACCGCCCCTGGCCCCTGACCCCCGATCCCTTCCATGATCGTGATCGGATTACGTCGGCGTTTCGCGGCTTTATCCGATCACGATCATGGGGTCGGGCAGCGGGCACGCGGGCAGGCGGGGCGGGTCGGGCGGGGCGGGAGCGGGGCGTCCTAGGCTGAGCCGACGACGACGTCGAGCCTGGAGGTAGTGGTGGGCGAGCACGAGGTGTCGGTGCAGCACCCCGATTCCCTGTACGTCGGCGGCCGGTGGGTCGCCCCCGGGTCCGCCGAGACGATCGCGGTGATCGACCCCACGACCGAAGCGGTGATCGCCTCGGTGCCGGCCGCCACCGCGGCGGACGTCGACACGGCCGTCGCCGCCGCGCGGGCCGCCCTCCCGGACTGGTCGGCGACCGAGCCCAGCGAACGCGCCACCTATCTCGGCAACCTCGCCGACGCCCTCAAGTCGCGCCAGGAGGAGATCGCCCGCACCATCTCGACCGAGATGGGGGCGCCCAGCAAGCTCGCGCTGGCGGTGCAGACCGGGCTGCCCTACAGCGTGCTCACGTCGTACGCCGAGTTGCTGCCCGGATTCGCCTTCGAGGAGACCATCGGCAACTCGCTGGTCATCACCGAGCCGGTCGGCGTGGTCGCCGCGATCACGCCCTGGAACTACCCGCTGCACCAGGCCGTGGCCAAGGTCGCCGGTGCGCTCGCCGCCGGCTGCACCGTCGTCCTCAAGCCGAGTGAGGTCGCCCCGCTCGCGTGCTACCACCTCGCCGAACTGGCCGACGCCGTCGGCCTGCCACCCGGCGTACTCAACGTCGTCACCGGCACCGGACCCGAGGTCGGGGAACGCCTCGCCAGCCACCCCGACGTCGACATGGTCTCCTTCACCGGGTCGACCCGGGCCGGGCGCCGGGTGAGCGCGCTCGCCGCCGGGACGATCAAGCGGGTCGCCCTCGAACTCGGCGGCAAGTCGGCCAACGTGCTTCTGCCCGACGCCGACCTGGCCAAGGCCGTGAAGGTCGGTGTCGCCAACTGCTACCTCAACGGCGGCCAGACCTGCACGGCGTGGACGAGGATGCTGGTGCCGGCCGACCGGCACGACGAGATCGTCGACCTGGCGGTCGCCGCGGCCGCTTCCTACCGGGTCGGCGACCCGTTCGACGACGGGGTCCGGATCGGGCCGATGGCCTCGGCGGCCCAGCGCGAGCGGGTGCGCGGCTACGTCGAGCGCGGACTCGCCGACGGTGCCCGGCTGGCCGCCGGGGGAGCCGAGGCGCCGGACGGGTTCGACCGCGGCTACTTCGTGCGGCCGACCGTCTTCGCCGGCGTACGCCGGGACATGACGATCGCCCGGGAGGAGATCTTCGGCCCGGTGCTGTCGATCCTCCCCTACGCCGACGAGGACGACGCGGTCGACATCGCCAACGACACCGACTACGGCCTGGCCGGCGCGGTCTGGTCGGGCGACCAGGAGCGGGCGGTCGCGGTGGCCCGGCGGATGCGGACAGGGCAGGTCGACGTCAACGGCGGCCGGTTCAACCCGCTCGCGCCGTTCGGCGGCTTCAAGCAGTCCGGCAACGGCCGCGAACTCGGCCGGTACGGGCTGCAGGAGTTCTGCGAGGTCAAGTCCCTGCAGCTGTAGGCCGGGGCGGAGTCAGCCCTCTGCGGCGGTCGTCGCCGGGTCGTCGAGCTGGAGGTAGGCGCGGGCGACGGCGGTACGTGCCGCGGCCTCGGGGAACGGCAGCTCGGCCCACACCTCGTCGGCCGGCCGACCCGCGGCGTGCGCCGCCCGCGCGAACATCGCGCTCTGCTCGAGGTCACCCGCCTGCTGCTCGACGTAGTCGCGATCGACCACCGCGCCGTGCCCGGGGACGAACACCGCGTGGCCCAACGGGAGCATGCCCGCGACCGTCGCCGGCCAGTTCAGCGGAAACGAGTCGTCGAAGTCCGGCGGCGCGCCCTCCTCGACCAGATCGCCGGTGAAGATCACGTCGGAGTCGGGGATGACGACGACGATGTCCTGGTCGGTGTGCCCGCGGCCGAGAAAGCGCAGCTCGACCGGGCGGCCGCCGATGACGAGATCGGCGAACTCGGACAGCACCCGGTCGGCCGGGTCGATCACGACCTCGGCGAGCTCCGCGGCCAGATGCGCCCGGCCGTCCTGCTCGACGCGTTGGCGGAGTGCCCGTCGTTGCTGCTCGCCATGCAGGCGCAGCTCGGCGGCGCACCGCTCGTGCGCCCAGATCTCGGCCGGCCGGAAGACGTTGTTACCGAAGCAGTGATCGAAGTGCCCGTGCGTGTTCACCACGGTCCATGGGTCGGAGGTGATCGTGCGGATCGCCTCGATGAGCTCCCGGGCCTGACCGTGGGTCGCCCGGGTGTCGATCACCAGGCAGCCGCCGTCCCCGACGACGAGCCCGACGTTGACGTCGAAGGACTGGTGGCGGCGTACGAAGACGTTGGCACCCACCTCCCGCCACTGCTCCGGCATGATCATGACGTTACGCGCCCGGGCGTGCCGGAGGCCCCACGTCGCCCACCCTGACGCCGCCTCCTGGGACACTTCGTCAATGCGCGTCTACCTCGGCTCCGACCACGCCGGTTTCGCCCTGAAGTCTCAGCTGTTGCAGCGGCTTCCGGAGCTCGGCTACGACCCGGTCGACTGCGGTCCGGCGACCTACCGCGACGGCGACGACTACCCGTCGTACTGCCTGGCGACCGCCACCCGGGTCATCGCCGACCCCGGCAGCCTCGGGGTCGTCATCGGAGGGTCGGGCAACGGCGAACAGATATCGGCCAACAAGGTGCGCGGCATCCGGGCGATCCTGGCGTGGAGCGACGAGACGGCGCGGCTCGGCCGGGAGCACAACGACGCCCACGTCGTGAGCATCGGCGCCCGCATGCAGCCGGCCGAGGCCGCCATCCGCTACGTCGAGATCTTTCTGGCCACGTCGTTCAGCGGCGAGTCGCGCCACCTGCGGCGGATCGAGCAGGTCGCCGACTACGAGGCGTCGGGCGAGATTCCCGACCCGGTCTGATCCGGGCCGTTTCCGGCGGGGCCGGGCTGCGCCGCTCCGGTGTCGTCGGGGGCGACGTAGTTGCGGTGCACGATGACGAGGTCGCGTTCGGCGGCGGCGAGGTCGGCGGGTGTCGGCCGGCTCGCATCGCGGGCCCGCATCGCCGCGGTGACCCCGAGCTGGGTCGGGCCGGCGCCGACCAGCCCGCGCAGCCCACGCTCGGAGCGGTCGGCGCCGCGCCGAGCGCGACGACCGGCCGGCGCATTCGAGGCGGGCGGTTCCGGCGACGCGGTCGCGTCGGGCGGATGCGGCGCCGGGGGGTCCTGCCGCTTGCGGCTGCGTATCCGCCGGCGCGCCTTCGGCTCCTCGGCCATGCTCAGAACACCTCCGGGCACCACGGCTCACGGACCTCGGCGAACGCCTGCGACGCCGCGCGCAGGGCGCCGGGCCGGCGCTCCCGGACCCGACCGGCGGCGGCCAGCGTCGCCAGGGTCGTGCCGCCGAGGTAGGCGGCGCCGAGGTCGACCGCGGCCAGCTCCAGATCCGGGGCGTCCTTGGTCGGCGTGCAGGCCGCGCCCTCGGGGCCGGCCGACAGGCGCAGGCGGCCGGTGTTCCACGGGCAGAACTCGTCGGTGACGTCGAGAACGACGTCGACCTCCCGCGAGTAGCGGCGCGCGGACAGCGCCCGGTCGACGTCGACCAGCCGCACCCACAGCCCGGCGCCGACGCTGAGCTGCACGGCGTTGGGATCGGTGACGATGTGCTGCAGCGGCTCGTCGACCGGCACGATGCGCTTGACCACGCGGCGGATCAGATCGAGGTCGAGGACGAACCGCCAGATCGCGGCGTAGGCCTGCGGCGTGGTCGCGGTGAGCTCGTGCACCTGCACCACGCTCTGGCTACCGGCCTCGCCCCACTCCTGCTTGATGCGGTAGACGACGAAGCCGGCGACGGCACCTTCGGCCTGCTCGTAGATCGCGCAGCGCAGCGCGGTCGCCCCGTCGCGGGCGTGGCTGGGGTCGAAGAGCAGGTGATCCCACCAGCGTCCCCGCCGGTCGAGCCAGCCGTTCTGCCCGGTGCGGACCGCGTCATAGATCGACGTCATGTGCGGCCGGGCTTCGTCCAGGCTCACCATGCGCATCTGACCGTCTCCGGCGGCGGCTTCGCGGGGCACGGTGAGCGATCGCGTGTCGCCGGTGAGCCGCGCCCGACGGGCTGCGAGCCCATAGCCGAACCGCCCGTAGATCGGGCCCTCCGACGCCCACAGGGCGGCCACCGGCTCGCGACCCTCATCGTGCAGCTCGGTCAGCTGGCGGCGCATCATCGACCGGAGGATGCCCTGCCGGCGGTGGGTCGGGGAGACGGAGACCATCGTCACGGCCGCGACCGGGAGCTCACCGCCCGGCACCGTCATCCGGCGGCTGAAGATGCCGGCGGTCGAGACGACCCGCTTGTCGGCGAACGTCGCCAGGCTGCGGTCGGGCTCGAAGACCCACCGATCGGCCTCGAGGTCGTCGTCGCGCAGGTCACCGCCGAACGTCTGATACATCGAATGGGCGAACGCCGGGAACTCGTCGGCGTCGATGGGGCGAAGGTCAAGGCTGTCATCCACGCCCCTGTGTCTACCCTGCCGGGCCGACAGCCGCGACAGACTATCGACGAAAGTCGGCTACCCGGCCCGGATGGCATGAACCGGTCGGGCGGGTGGCGCGAAGACAGGGTGTGATCCATCCGTCATCGGCACATTCCGCTCGATCACCGCAGGAGGTCGCGATGGCACATCCCGAAGGTCCAGACCAGGCCCGACCGGTCACCCACAGCGTCGACACCACCGATTCGGGCGCGGTACCGCGCCGTTCGGTGCTGAAGGGCGCCGCCGGCGCCGGACTGGCGGTCGCCGCCGCGGGCGTCGTCATCGACGCCACTCCGGCCGCCGCATCCCGACGCGCGCCGTCGGCACACGAGCCGGTCGTCGCGCACGTCCGCAATGCCCGCACCGGTGAGATCGAGGTCTTCTCCGGCGAGCACCAGGTCACCGTGCACGACCGCGACCTGGCCGCCCGCCTGCTCGAGATCGCCGACTGAACCGACCGCCACTCTTATCACTTCCACCCTGTGAGGTTCAGGCATGTCCTCTCACCGTGAAGCACCGGAGATCTCGAAGGATCCGGTCGCCGACAACACCGACGTCTACGCGTTCGTCAGCCCGGACAACCCGGACACCGTCACGCTCATCGCCAATTACATCGGGCTGCAGGGCCCGGCCGGCGGGCCGAACTTCTACGAGTTCGGCGACGACGTCCTGTACTCCATCAACGTCGACAACAACGGGGACGGAAAGCCCGACGTCTCCTACCAGTTCCGCTTCGACACGCGGGTGCGTAACGAGGAGACGTTCCTCTACAACGTCGGCCCCATCGGCTCGCTGTCGGACAAGAACTGGAACCGGCGCCAGTTCTACACGCTGACCCGGGTGGACCGGCACGGCCGGCACGTCCTCGGGCGCGGCCTGGCCTGCCCGCCCTGCAACATCGGTCCGTTGTCGACACCGAACTACGCGGGCCTGGCGCAGGCCGCCGTACACAACCTGCCCGGCCACATCAAGGTCTTCGCCGGCCAGCGCGCGGAAGGCTTCTACGTCGACCTCGGTTCGGTGTTCGACCTGCTCGACCTGCGGCCGTTCCAGCAGCTGCACGTGGGCTCCATGCTCGGCGCCGAGCCCGGCGTCAACGCCACGAAGAGCCTCAACGTGCACAGCATCGCGATCCAGGTGCCCAAGAGCGACCTGACCGGATGGGGCACACCGACCGATCCGGCCGACCGTCGTTCCGTGGTCGGCGTCTACGCCACCGCCAGCCGAAACCGCGTCACCGTCCGGCACAACGGGCAGGGCGAGAACGTCGACCTCGGACCGTTCGTGCAGGTCTCCCGCCTCGGCAACCCGCTGTTCAACGAGGTCATCGTGCCGCTCGGCGACAAGGACCGGTGGAACGCGGTGACCCCCGACAAGGACGCGCAGTTCGCCAAGTACGTCGCCCATCCCGAGGTCTCCGCACTGCTGCCGGGGCTGTACCCGGGCGTCTTCCCCAACCTCGCCAAGCTCAACGCCAGCAAGAAGCCGCGGGCCGACCTGCTCGCGATCCTGCTCACCGGGATCCCGTCCGGGCTGATCACCGGGTTCCAGAACTTCACCGGGACGCACCAAGCGGATCTGCTGCGGCTGAACATGGCGATCCCGCCGGCGGCCAAGCCCAACATCGACGGGCTGCTGGGCGGCGACCTCGCGGGCTTCCCGAACGGCCGCCGGGTCGCCGACGACGTCGTCGCGATCGAGTTGCGGGCGTTGGCGGGTGCGACGTACGGGCTCGTCGACAAGTCGTTCACGCCGGACGGCGCTGCGTCGGTCGTCGACGACGGGGTGACCCCGGACGACCTCGACATCCCGTACCTGGCGCACTTCCCCTACCTCGGCGTTCCCCACAGCGGGTTCAGCACGCCGTCGTCCTGACCGCCGCAGACCGGAGGTCGACCATGACCGAGATCCACCAGAGTCCCGAGGCCGGCGCGGTGCTCGACATCGGCGGTGACACCGGGGCGTTGCTGCTGCACGTCGATGCCGACCGGGACGAGGAGGAGATCCACGTCAGTCCGCTCGCCGACCCGCATCACCGCACGCACACCGTGGTCCGGGCGCATCGCACACCGAACGACGCGACGGTCCACTCGGCCCTCTTCCCCGCGCTGCGGGCCGGGCGGTACCGCATCGTCGGCGGCGACGACACGATCCTCGAGATCCGCGGCGGCGAGGTGACCCAGCACTCGCTGCGCCGCGGCTAGGGGAGCGCGGTCAGCGCGGCCTCGGGGCCGGCTCCGGGCGGTGGACGCCGCGGGGCCGGTACCCGAGCGCCTCACTGTCCCCGACCAGGTCGGCGAGCAGCCACACGATCGCGAGCCACATCTCGGTGCCCTGCAGGCCCGGCGTACGGGCCGGATCCGAGCCCGACTCGAGGGCGAAGCTGAAGCCGGCGCCGTCCTGCCAGCGGGTCAGGACGCGGTCGAGCTGCCACCGGGCCCAGGACTGCGCCTCGGCCCGGCGGTGGTCGGTCTGCTTGCCGGCCAGCCAGAGCGGGTGGACGACGTCGAGGACGTCGCACGCCGTCCCGCGATGGTCGCCGAAGTAGCGCTCGTCGCGGACGTGGCGCAGGACCGTGTCGATCGCGGTGTCGGGGTAGGGGAGCGGTACGCCGAACTGCGCGAACGTCCCTCTGGTCAGCCGGTAGAACCCGTTGACGACCTGCTGCCAGCCGAAGCGGTCGGTGGGCCGTCCCCACATGCCGTGCCAGCGGTCGGCGTTCAGCAGCAGCCAGCCGAGCAGCGTGTCGATCGTGCCGGGGGTCTGGAAGTCGACCAGGTTGCGGTAGAGACCGGTGGCGAAGCAGTCGATCCAGCCGCCCGCCGACCACACCGTGTCGTGCCACGGCAGCTTCTCCAGCCGCGCCACCAGCGCGTCGGCGTCGACCTCCGACACCGCGGTGATCGGATGCGGGAAGCGCGCGCCGAGCAGGTCGAGCGCGTAGCCGACGGCGAGAATGTGGTACGGCGCGGGCCCGTCGGTGACCGATGGCGCGCCGCCGCCGATCTCGGGGACCAGGCCGGTCGCCGGGTCCTGCATCGACTGCAGGAACGGCACCAGCGACGACGCCGGCGCCGGTGGCGGCGTCGAGCCGGTGAGCAGATCGGCGATCTCGACGGCGTCGCACCAGGCCCGCACCGTCGGTGCCGCCCCCGGCCGGTCGACGAAGCGGCCGTCGGCACCGTCGTCCTCCCAGCAGCGGGCCAGTACGGCGTCCACATCGGACCGGGCATGGTCGGCGAAGGTCTCCAGCCGGACGGTGAGATCGGTGGTGGCCGGGCGACGCGCGACCCGCCGGTCGCGGAGGACCCGGGCCGGATTGCCGGCCACCACCGCCCACGCCGGAACGTCCTTGGTGACCACCGCCCCCGCGCCGATGACGGCGTGCGAGCCGACCGAGACGCCGTCGAGGACGACGGCGTGCGAGCCGATCCAGACGTCGTCGCCGACGACGATGCCCCGGGATGTGACCGGCTGCTGGTAGACCGGCCGATCCGGCTCGAAGGAGTGGTTGAAGCCGAGCAGTGAGGAGTGCGCGCCGATGCGTACGCCGTCGCCGACCCGCACGGCTGCCGCGGGCGGTCGCGTAGGGATTGAGCGTCGAGTGCGCGCCCATCGTCACCTCGTCGGTGACGTAGGTGTGCGCGGCGAGGTAGGAGTCGTCGCCGACGACGAGTCGGCGTGGCAGGACCCCGGCGTACGGCGAGATGAAGACCCGCTCACCGAGCTTGACGTCGGCACCCTCGGCCAGGCGGTGCTGCAGCTCCAGCTGCGCCGCCTGCTCCTCCTCGGTGGCGGACTTCCAGAACAACCACGGGCACAGGTCGTATCGGCTGGGGCTCGACATGGCCCCAGCGTTGCGAACCGGGCCACGCATGTCCAGTTCGGGCGGCCGGTCAGTCGTTGAGGTAGGCGAGCACCGCGAGCACCCGGCGGTTGTCGTCGTGGGCAGCGGCTATTTCTGCCGGAAGTCGGGCACGCGAAGCGCGGGGAGCGGCGCGCCGGTGACCCACTCGAGCAGCAGATCGGCCAGCGCGGGGTTGCGGGCGAGGACCGGGCCGTGCAGGTAGCTGCCGACCACACGGCCCTGCACCGCGCCGTCCACCGCCCGGCCGGCGCCGTTTCCGGTGCCTCGGATCACCGTCCCGAGCGGCTTCACGTCGCGCCCGAGGCTCGTCGCCCCCTGGTGGTTCTCGAAGCCGGTCAGCGCGTCGGACAGCAGCGCCGGATCGGGGCGCACGGTGATGTCGCCGACGATGCGCCGGCGCCGGGGGACGGTGGTGACGTCGAGCAGGCCGAGCCCCTCGTGGCGTGCACCCCGGGAGCCGGCGAACCACCGGCCGAGGACCTGCAGCCCGGCACACACCGCCAGGACCACCGCACCGCGGTCGACCGCGCGGGCCAGCCCGCGGTCGGCGCGCAACCTTGCGGCCGCGAGCGCCTGGGCCTGATCCTCGCCGCCGCCGATGACGTAGACGTCGCACCCCGTCGGCACTGGGTCACCCACTCCGATCCGATCGATCCGCGCGGCGATGCCCCGCCACCGCAGCCGTCGTTCGAGGACCACCGCGTTTCCGTTGTCGCCGTAGGTGCCGAGGATGTCGGGGAACAGGATCGCGATGCGGACCGCGGAGTCAGGCGGCACGATCGAGCGCCCGGGCGACATCCCGGAACGCCGTGTAGTTCGCGACCAGGACCGCCGGGCCGGGTCGGAGACCGTCCAGTGCGCGCCGCGGATCGGCGACGGTGTGGTGGGCGACCTCGGCGTAGAGCAGTCGGGTGGCGACCTCGTCGGCCCGGTCGCCGCAGGCGATCAGGTGCCGGCCGCGCAGCCGTTCGAACGGCACGTCCCACAGCCAGGAGACGTCGCGCCCGTCGGCCTCCCGGCTGTTGACGGCGACCACGACCGGACCGGGCAGGTCGTCGAGCAGGCTGAGGATCTCGGCGAACCCGGCGGGGTTCTTCGCGAGGAGCAGCCGGACCGCACGCCCACGCCGGTCGACCGTGCGGTAGCGGCCGTTGACCTCCGCGACGTCGCCGATCGCGGTGAGGGCGGTTTCTGCGTCGACGCCGAGGGCGCACGCGGTAGCCAGGGCCATGACGGCGTTGGCCCGGTTGGCGCGGCCGGGAAGTGCCAGGTCCAGCGGCAGTCGGCCGCCGTCGGGGGTGAGGGCCTTGTCCTCGTCCAGCGCCCACCCGACGGCGGGCCGGCCGAGTCCGCATGTGCACGACCATGAGCCGCCGTACCACCGGACCGGTGCGGCGCAGCGCGGGCAGATCCGCCCGTCCTGGTCCCAGGGCGCGCCGGCCCCGACCCACAGCGTGCGCTGGGCATCCCAGGCCGCCGAGGTGACGAGCACGTCGTCGGCGTTCGCGACCACGAGGGTGGTCGCCGGCCCGGCGAGTGCCCGCCGCAGCCGTGCCTCGAGCCGGCGTACCTCGCCGACCCGGTCGAGTTGGTCCCGGCTGAGGTTGAGCAGGACGACGGCGGCCGGGTCGACCGCGTCGACGACCTGCGGCAGGTGCGGCTCGTCCACCTCGAGTACGGCGATCGGTGCGTGCTGGTCACGGCTCAGCGCCGCGACCAGACCGTCGGGCATGTTGGCGCCGGAGCGGTTGGTGGCGACCCGTCCGTCGGTCGCGAAGGCCGCGGCCAGCAGGTGACAGGTCGTGGTCTTGCCGTTGGTACCCGAGACGAGGACGACGAGCCGGTCACGGGCGAGCTTGCGCAGTGCGTCGGGGTCGATCGCGAGGGTGACCCGCCCACTGATGATGACCCCGCGGCCGCGCCGGGCCAGCCTCGAGAGCCTCCCCGCCACCGCACCGGCGGCGACGGCGAAGAAGAGCCGCATCTGCGTCACGCTCTCCAGGCTGGCTCGCGCAAGGTAAGCGCGCGGTAAACGGACGGCGAGCGGTTACATCCGGTGCTCCACCGCTCACCCCTCGTCCGGTGCGTCCCCTACGGTGTCGTGCGCGCGCAGCAGCAGGGTGAACCGCGGCGGCACCGCATTGCTCAGCTCCAGCCGGCCGCCTTCCGCCTCGGCCAGGGTGCGCGCGAGCGCCAGGCCGATGCCGTGCCCGGAGTCGGCGCGGGTGCGGCGGCGGAAGATCGCCTCGGTGTCGCCGGTGATGCCGCGGCCTTCGTCGCCCACGTCGACCGCGACCGCGTCCGCCGCGTCCCGCACCGTGATCCGCACGGTGCCGGCACCGTGCCGGACGGCGTTGTCGACCAGCACCGCGAGCACCTGCCGGATCGCCGCGGGCGAGGCCTGGGCCGCCGCCACGCCGTCCTCGACCGACGTCTCGATCGTGCGACCGGCGCCGGCGAGCAGGGGAGCCGCGGCCCGGCGTACCTCCCGCGCCACGACGGCGACGTCGACCGTCCCGCGGCTGCCGGTGGTGTCGCGGGCGAGTGTGAGCAGGTCGTCGACGGTGCGGGACACCCGGTCCGCGCCGTCGATGGCCGCGCCGATCGCGGGCCGCAACTCGTCGTCGGGTCCGGACAGCGCGGTCTCGAGGCCGAGCCGCAGCCCGGTGAGCGGCGTCCGAAGCTGATGCGAGGCGTCCGCGGAGAACGCGCGTTCGCGGGCCACGAGATCGCCCAGTCGTTGGGCGGTCGTATTGACCGCGCCGGCGACCGCGTCGATCTCGGGTATCGCCGTCGCCCCGGCGCGGGCGCTGAAGTCGCCCTCGCCGAGCCGCTGAGCGGCCGCGGCGACGTCCTCCAGCGGCGTGGCCAGCCGGCGGGCCTGCCGCCGCGCGAGCAGCCAGGTCAGGCCGATGGCCACGCAGCCGAGGCCGAACATCAGCAGCCAGGTGATCGCCGTACGCCGGTTGACCTCGCTGGTCGGGGTGCCGACCCGGATCACGCCGACGACGCGTCCGCCGTCGCTGATCGGTACGGCGACCAGCAGTTCGCTGTTGGCCTGCCCGTTGGCGACGGTGCCGCCGCAGTGCGCTTCGGACCACGGCGTCCGCGCGGGCCGGGCCGGTGCCCCGGGTCCGGCGCCCGTCGTCGTCGTAAAGCCCGACGGGCGTCGTGCGGGACCCGTCTGGCAGCGCCTGGCGGTTCCGGCCGCGGACGACGTCGGCCGACACGGTGATCGCGGCGCGGTCGGCGAGCCGCTCGAGCTCGTGGCGTTCGTCGTTGCGGTAGTTGTGCGCGGCGGCGACCGCCAGCGGAAGCCCGAACAGCGTCGTGGCGAGCGTGGCCGCGGTGACCGCGAGCAGGACGATCCGATGCCGCAGGCCCAGCTTCGGCCGCGCCGTCATCCGGCCGGCGCCGTCAGCGGCCGGCGGGTTCGTCGAGCCGGTAGCCGAAGCCACGGAGCGTCACAATCGTCGGTGGGCACGAGCCGGGATTCTGTTCCGCTGCGGTCGCGAGCCGGCGGCGCAGGGTCGCGACGTGCACGTCGAGCGTCTTGGTCGACCCGGTCCAGTGCGCGTCCCACACGTCGGCCATCAGCGCCTCCCGGCTGACGGCGACCCCGGGTTCCGAGGCGAGCCGGGCGAGCAGGTCGAACTCCTTGGTGCGCAACGGGATCGCCGTCCCGTGCAGGGTGCAGCGGCGGGCCGCGGTGTCGATCTGCAGATCCCCGGCGAACAGTGAGTCGGAGAGGGCCGCCATGGTCGGTCCGCGCCGTAGGTGGGCGCGGATCCGGGCGAGCAGCTCCGTGGAGCGGAACGGCTTCGTCAGGTAGTCGTCGGCGCCCGCCTCGAGTCCGACCACGACGTCCATCTCGTCCTGCCGGGCCGTCAGCATGACGATGACGGACGACGACTGGGCGGCGCGCAGCTGTCGGCACACCTCGACGCCGTCGAGGTCGGGCAGGCCGAGGTCGAGCAGCACCAGGTCGAACTCCTCGGCGGTGGCCGCCCGTAGCGCGCTCCGGCCGGTGCGGACCCACAGTGCCTGGTAGCCGTTCTGGCGCAACGTCGACTCGAGCGCGGCTCCGATGACGTCGTCGTCCTCGACGACGAGCACCCGGGCCGCCGTGAGCGGATCATCCACGTCGGCGGGGGCCCGGCGTCAGTTGAGTCGAGCGGTACGGCGGGACGATCACCCGGCCGGAGCCGACCTCCGTGGCCGGTGCCGGCTCACCGGTGACCAGCGGTGCGCGCCGGCGCGGCGCCGGAGCGGGTGCGGGCCCGATCCGCAGCCGGCGCAGGACCGCCGGGCCGTATGCCGCCGCGAGGAAGACCACGGCGGTGCCGGCGACCTCAACCGGAGCCCACGGGCCGAAGGTGAGACCCGGCATGGCGAGCAGCGGGCCGAGCCCCATCCCGATGGTGAGCGCCGTACGCGACCGGGTGGCCAGCAGGGCGAGCGGCACGAGACCCCACAGCAGGTACCAGGGGTAGAGCACCGGGGCGAGCAGGCCCAGCGCCAGGAGTGACCAGCCGACCGTCGCCGCGAGTGGCCGGCGCGAAGAGGTCACGATCAGGGCCACGCACACGACCGCGGCCACGGTCAGGCCGGTGATCCGGCTGGCCGTGAGCAGGAGGTGGTCGTCGGGCAGGGCGAGTCCGCCGCGGCGCAGGGTCCGCAGGAGCCGGAAGAAGAGGGCGGTCGGTGCGGCCGGGGTGAGCATGCGTCCCGGGGTGGTCAGCGCGCGGATGAAGCCCCAGCCGTCGGGCACGATGCTGGCGAGCGTGACCGCCGTGACGGCGAAAGCCGCGATGTCGACGGCGAGGGCGCGGATCCGGCGGCGGGTCGACGGCATCGCGGCGGCGTGCGCCCAGGCGATCGCCGCGACGGCCGGGAGCGCGGGGGCCTTCGTCATGACGGCGACGGTCGCGGCGACGATCGCCAGCGTCCACGCGCCGCGGCGGGCCGCCAGCAGAGCGGTGGCGAGGGCGAGCACCATGAGCGACTCGAGGTGTCCCGCGGACGTGATCTGCAGCAGCACCAGCGGACTGAGCAACAGGTAGGCCAGGACGGTCGGTCGTTCCGGCCGGGGCGTCACCCGCAGGATCAGTGCGGTCGCGGCCACCATCGCGCCGTAGGTGATGACCCGCAGGATCAGCAGGGTGGCGAGCGGGCTGCCGTGCCCGAGCCAGGCGGACAGGTGCTCGGTGAGCAGGCCGACCGGACCGTACGGCGTGGCCGTGTCCCGCCAGCGCGGATCCACCGCCGCCGCCGCCGCGGTGTGCCCGAGCGCGGACGGGCCGACGTGGTAGGGGTCGAAGCCACGCAGCATGAGCAGGCCCTGCGCGGCGTAGCTGTAAGGGTCGGAGCTGAACAGCGGCGGCCCGACCAGCAGCAGGCCCGACCAGACCGCACCGACACCGGCGAGCCACCGGGTGCCGACCACGCCGCGCTGGGCGGAGCGGAGCACCGCGAGCCAGGACAGGGCGAGAACGGCTACTGCCCCGACAAGCAGCAGGCCGGGAGCCAGCGACCCACGGGTGAGCGCCGACGCGTCGGCGAGGATCCCGAACCAGGTGGACACCGGCCGGGCGCCGGGGACGGGGCCGACCCGGCCGCCGACGACGAGGATCGCGATGACCGCGACCGCCCCGGTCGCGGCGGCGAGGTAGGCGCGGCGTCGACGTAACGGCAGCGGGCGGGCACTACCCACGGCGAGGTCGCTCGCGGGTGCCTCGTCGGTGCCCGTCTTCACCGGTAACCCTCCCGTGGTGACCCGGGCACCTCGGCCGTTCGAGTCGTCGTCCGGTCTGTGGTCGCCCGCCGTCCCGGTGGCTCCCCGGAGGTCGACGGCGACCGCGTACTACATGACTGTAGTGTGGTCGGCCGCCGAACCCGCGACCCGGGCGTCCCGCGCCCGCTGATGTCCCCGCTGATGTCCCCGCAGATGTCCCGGTGGCCGCCGAAGCGAGCATCCGGTGCCGGGGTGGCGACTAACATCAACATCCGGGGGATTATGACCCGGACGACCGTGTCCGCGCCGCGCTCGGACTCCGTTCGGCTACGGCGTGTCCTGATCGCCGTGGTGCTGACCCAGCTTCTGGTCGTCATCGATTTCTTCGCGCTTAACCTGACCCTGCCCCCGATGGCGCGTGAATTCGGCGTGGCTCCGACCGATCTCCAGTTCGTGATCAGCGGCTACCTGATCGCCCTCGGTGCCTTCATGATCCCGGCCGGCCGGGTCGCGGATCTGGTGGGACGACGTCGGGTCGTGGTCATCGGCGTCGCGGTATTCGGCGGCGCGTCGGCGGTGTGCGGCCTCGCCCCGAACGAGACCGTCGTCGTCGTCTTCCGGGTCGTGCAGGGCGTCGGCGCGGCGCTGTGCTTCCCGGTCAGCATCGCGCTGATCACATCGGTCTACCCGGCCGACCGGGTGCAGCGCGCACTCGGCGTCGTCTACGGCTTCGCGGGCCTGGGTACCGCACTCGGGCCGCTCGTCGGCGGGCTGCTCTCCGAGATCAGCTGGCGCTGGGTGTTCCTGGTCAACGTCCCGCTGGCCGCGGTCGCGGCGCTGCTCGTGCACACCTCCGTGCCGGAAACCCGTAAGGCGCACGGGAAGCGGATCGACTGGCTGGGCGTCGCCCTGGTCTCCGGCGGGCTGATCGCCATGACCGTCGCCGTCGACGACGCCGACGCCGTGGGCTGGAGTGCACCGCGCACCCTCATCCTGCTCGGGGGTGGACTCGGCTTGCTTGTTGTTTTCGTCTTTGCCGAGTTGCGGGTACGCGACCCGCTCGTCGACCTCTCTCTGTTCCGCAACCGGGCGTATTCCGTCATCGTCACCGCCGGCACCGTCGCCAACTGCGTCTACTGCGTCGTTATCTTCGGGGCGACGCTGTACCTGCAGGACGTGCGCGGTCTGAGCTCGGGCGAGGCGGCCGTCGTCTTCCTCGCGCTCGCCGTCGGCGCGGCGACCTCCGGCCAACTGGCCGGGCGGCTCAACCGGGCTCCACCGCAGTGGGTGTCCGCTTCCGCGCTTGCCGTCGGCGGTGGCGCGGTCCTGATGATGACCGCCTCGCAGTCGTGGGCGGTCTACCTGCCGGCCTTCGCCCTGGTCGGGATCGGGCTCGGACTGGGCTGGGCCTACGCCAGCGTCGGGACCCAGGTCGTTGTATCTCCCGACGCGGCGGCGGTCGCCTCCGGGATCACCTTGACCTCGCTCGTCACCATCGGCGGCATCGCGGTGGCCTTCGCGGCGACCACCATTGACGAGCTCGCCGGCCCGCAGGCCGTGCACACCGCCGGGCCTATCAACGCGGTACTGCGGGTCGGCGCCTACGTCGCGCTGGGCGTCGCGGTGCTCACGCCGATCGTCGGCCACCTGGGCCCGGGCGACTCGAACACCGCTGACGCCGGGTCGCCGCCGTACCCCCACCGGTGATCAAGAGGGGATTCCGGTACGAATCGCCGTACGAATCCCCTCTTGATCACGGGTCTTGGGCTGGTTCAGGCCGCGGTGAGGGTGAAGGACGAGCCGCTGCTGCCGGCCATCCAGCTGTCGGGTAGGGCCGCGGCGAGGGCGTGCTGGGCGCGCCACCCGGTGCAGTGACCGGGTACGACGAGGCTCGGGGCCATGTCGGTGAGCGCGTCGACGGTGGGACGGATGATGGGCTCGAACGCGGGTCCGCTCAGGTGCAGACCACCGACCAGCGCATGCAGCGTCGGCACACCGGTGAGGCGTTGCGCGTCCCGCACGATGTTGATCGCGCCGGCGTGCCCGCACCCGGTGAGCACCACCAGGCCGCGGCCGCGCACGTGCACGACCAGCGCCTGATCGTCGAGGATCAGCGGGTCGTGCTCCCAGGCCGAGCCGGTCCACGCCTGGTGGGCGGGCGGCATGCCGCGTTCGAACTCGGTGGTGCGGTCGACCTCGCCGGTGATCAGGACGCTTCCGTCGACGAGGAGTGAGGGATCGCGGCGTTCGATCACCACGATGCCCTCGCCCTCCAGTGCCCGCTTGCTCAGCGTCGGGAGCTCGTCGGGTTCGCGGCCGGGTACCGCGAGGCGTCGATGGGTCCAGATCAGCGGGTGGACCACCATCGGGAGCAGTCGGGCGCCGTATCTGCCGGCCAGCCCGGCCAGGCCGCCGGCGTGGTCGAAGTGGCCGTGGCTGAGCACCACCGCCTGGATCTGGGTGAGGTCGACGCCGAGTCGGTCGGCGTTGACCACCATCGCCTCGGGCGAGAGGCCGGTGTCGAAGAGCAGCGTCGTCGTGGCGGATCCGCGGCGCACGGTGACGAGCGCGGAGAAACCGTGCTCGGCCATCAACCCGACCGCCGTCGACCCGGACTCGAACTGCGGGGCGCGAGTCGCACCGACGCCGAACGACGGCCGGGTGGTGCGCTCGTCGCCGGTCAGCAGTGCGTCGAACACGTTGTCGACCAGGGTCGTGACCACCACCTCGTCGACCGGCTCGAGCGCGATCGGGTCGACCGCTTCACCGGTGCCGGGCCGCGGAACCGCTCGGCCGACCTGACCTGGACTGGCTGTCGTGTCGCACATGTGCCCTCACTCCGATGGGTCGTTGGTCGGCATGGGTCGAGCCGGGACGATGGTGGTGAGCAGTCCGGTCGTGACGTCGTAGACGTGGCCGGAGACGGTGATCGTGCGGGGTAGCAGCGTGCTGGTGAGCACCAGCTCGACGTCCGCGCGCACGGTCTGCACGGGGTCGACGACGGCTTTCGCCGCGAGGGCGGCGTCGTCACCGGCGACGAGGTCGGCGAAGCCGCGGCGGAAGTCGGGGTTGGCCAGGAACGCCGTGCCGCACTCGGTGTGATGGACGATGGCGACTTCGAACCGCGGGCCGGCGGGGGAGACCGTCTGGGACAGGTAGCCGATGTAGGCGAGGTCGGTGAGCACGTCCGGTGTGATGCGGCCGCCGACGTTGCGGACGACGACCGCGTCGCCCACGTCGAGTTCGAGGAACGCCGACGGATCCGTGCGCGGGTCGAGGCAGGTGATCACGTAGACCGGGACCCGCGGGACGATCAGGGCGCCGTCACGGGCAGGCGTCGTCGCGAAGTGCTTGTTGCGCTCGAGTAGCGGATCGATGTTGGGCATGGTCCGAGTCTTCTCCTCGCCGCTCCCCATCTCATGATCGTGATCGGAACCGTACGGCGTTTCGCGGCTTTATCCGATCACGATCACGAGACGCGGACGGCCCGTCGATCTCCCATGATCAAGAGGCGATTCGTACGGCGTTTCGTACCGGAATCCCCTCTTGATCATGGGAGATCGGGGTGGTGAAATCGCCGGTCGGGGAGGTGTCAGCGAATCGGGAAGGCGACGTCGCACACCTCGTCGGCCGGGGCCGCGGCGAGGAAGTCGGCGAAGTAGACCTCGCGCGGCGCTGCGGTGATCGACCTGTCCTGCTCGTGGGTCCACTGATGGACGGCGTCGTAGGCGGTCAGGATCTGCGGGAACACTACCTGTTCCTTGCGCAGCCGCACGTAGGCCTCCCGGTGTGCGGGCTCGCGCCGGGTCGCGATGTCGCGGGAGACCTCGCGGCTGCCGTCGATGGGTACGCAGACCTCGACCGGCCCGTCGCTCTCCTCGTTGACCTCACCGTGGAAGACGACGAACAACGGCGCCGTCCGGCCACCGTAGGCCTGCGCGGATGCGTTCAGGCGACGCGCGGTGGAGCTGATGAAGTCGGACAGTCGGGAGACCACGAGGTGTTGCTGTGCGGTGAGCACCAGCTGTTCAGGGACCTCGCGCTCCGCGATCGTGAACCCGGTGGCGGACCCGCCCGCGCCGAGCACCTCGGCCCGCACCTGCGCGACCAGCGCACGCTGGCCGGCCACCCGGCTCTCGACCGCATCCCAGTAGGCGGTGATCAGATCCGCTGCGGTGTCGGCCGGCGCCGACACGACTTCGGCGACCTGGGCCAGCGGCATGTCGAGCCTGCGCAGCATGGCGACCAGCCGGGCCGTCCCCAGCTGGCTCTCCCGATAGCGGCGGTAGCCGTTCGCCGGATCGATGAAGGCCGGGGTCAGCAGGCCGAGCCGGTCGTAGATCCGCAGCGCCTTCATCGACAACCGCGAGCGGCGGGCGAAGGTGCCGATGCTCAGCAGCCGGTCGGGCTCCGTCGCGGCCCGGCCGGCCTTCTCCGTCACACCCACCGACACATCTTCTCCCGGACTACCGGATCGGGAAGGACACGTCGAACACGTCGTCCTCGGGGGCGGCCCCGTAGAAGTCGGTGAAATAGGTCTCCCGCGGGGCGGCGGAGACCTCGTGGCCGTTGGCGCCGATCCACCGCTCCACCGCTTCGTACGCCGCGCCGATCTTCGACATGGGCTCGCACTGCGCCCGGGTGAGCCGCACATAAGCCTCCCGGTGGGCCGGAATCGTGCGGGTCCCCGCACCCTGCTCCCGGGCGATCGGCGCGCACGTCTCGACCGGGACCGGTCCCTCGTTGGGGTTGCCTTCGTAGAGCACGATGAACACCCCAGCCGATTTGTGACCGTCGCGGGCGAGGTAGGGCAGCGCCGGCGTCTCCAGCGCGCCGCCGAGACCCTCGGCCGACTTCGCGACCCGGCCCATCGCTCCCGGAAGCCACTCCACGAGCTCGGCCTGCGTCACGGTCCGTTCCTCGCTCACGACCGGCTGCTCAGGCACCTCACGCACCTTGACGTCGTACATCCCGACACCTCTTTCGGCTCCGCCGGATGCGGCTCACCCGGGCACCTCCACCGTGCGGTCTGCCCCAGGGACAAGGTCAACAGGTCAGTCGAAACCCGTCGTTCCATCGAGCTGCTCGCGCAGGATGTCGAGGTGGCCGGCGTGGCGGGCGGTCTCCTCGATCAGGTGCACGTAGATCCAGCGCAGGGAGACCTCGCCCATCCGTTTGTGCGGGACGCTGTCCTCGAGTTGGTGGGCCGCGGCGATCGTCCGGGACCGCTCGCAAGCGGCCTGATAGTCGCGGATGAGTACGTCGACGGTCTCGGCCGGCTCGGGCGTGAACTCCCACTCCCGGTCATGGGGTCGGAGGTTGTCCGCGGTGTGGTCGCCGAGCAGCAGGTGGAACCAACCGACCTCGACCCAGCGCAGATGCTTGAGGATGCCGCCGACCGTCGACAGCGACGGCACGAGACGCCGCCGGGCGTCATCCTCGGAGACTCCCTGCACCTTGGCGACGACCACGCCCCGGTAGAGCTCGACAAACGCCTCGAGGACCTCGCGCTCGGTGCCGGTGGATGCGCGTTCGTCGCGGAACAGAGGTGGGTTCGGACCCGTCCCGGTCATGCGCCGCCGTTCCGCTCAGCTCGTCCGCTTGCGGTGCCGGCCGTCGAGCCAGACCGTCCAGGGCTGGATCTCACCGATCTGCAGCAGCCCCATCGTCCCCCATGGATCGGGCTCGAGCCGCGCCCTGACCTCGTGTTCGTCCGCGGCTTCGACGGCGTGCAGAACCTCTTCCCCGTCACCGATGGGACCGCCGAGGATGATGAAGCCGTCGTCGACGAGCCCGTCCATGAAGGTCGCGTGCTCGTCCCACGAATCCTGTTCGCGGCGCGGTCGCGAATGGTCCCAGTTGGGCCCGTAGACCTGCGTCAACGTGAAGAACGCCACGGTGGCGAAGCCTACCGGCGTACGTCGGGGTGTGGGCCGTCGAAATCCGGACGCCGGCAGATATTCGGTCGATTTCCGGGTGTTAACCTGCCGATTCGGCGGCGACCGGGGACGAGGAGCTTCGAACATGGCTGATGCGCCTGAGGAGTGGGTGGGGCATTTCCACATCGACGACCGGGTCGAATTCCTCAAACTGAACGGGCCGATCACCGTTCCGGGCAACGTCACCCTCGATCTGCCCAACAGGCGGCTCTTCGGTCTTGCCGTGACGACCGGGGCCGATCCGGACGGGGTGATCTCCTGCAGCGCCTCCTACGCGGACGAGCAGTGGACATTCTCCGGGACCTTGGACGAACACCGCTTCGTCGGGCGGGCGACGGCCGGCACAGCGTCGGGACAGGTCGAACTCCGGCGGGTGGCGCTGTGGGACATCCCGGCCTATCGCGCACTGAGCGCGCAGTACGGCCTCACCGACGGCCGGCGCATCTCCATTCACGTGAACGCCGACGACTGGGTCGGCACACCGGTCTTGTTCTATTCCGAACACGATCGCTTCGTGCGCATCTACCCGGACACGAGCAAGACGATGCTCTCCGAGTCGCTGGAGTTGTTCTCCCTCGCCCCGGACGACGCCGGCATCCACGACGTCCGGTCTCTGGTGCCTGGCGGGGCGGCTGCGCAGAAGGTGCAGCGGCTCGAGAGCTGGACCGAGGAAGCCGTGAGCATCGACGGTCCGGGCGGAAAGCTCTCCGGCACGTTGATGACGCCTCTCGGGCCGGGCCCACACCCGGCCATCGTGATGATCCACGGCGCGGCCGGCGGGCGGCGCGATTACTACCGGGCCTACGCCGAGCATTTCGTCCATGCCGGCATGGCCGCGTTGGTCTACGACCGCCGGGGTCACGGCGAGTCGACCGGCGACCCGGGCATGTCCTTCCTCGACAAGTCCTACGACGCGGAGGCCTGGGTCGACCACCTGCAGGCGCGTCCGGGCATCCGGCCGGACCGGGTCGGGGTGTGGGGCTTCAGCAACGGAAGCTGGGTGGCGCCGATGGTCGCCGCACGCCGCCGCGACATCGCCTTCGTGGCGGTGATCGGCGCCTCCGGGACGACGGCGGTCCAGACCGAGATCCACCGCCGTACCTTCGATCTGCGGGAGCAGGGTGTCCCGGAAGCGCAGATCGACCAGGTCGCCGAACTCTGGGGACTGGTCTACGACCTCCTGCTGTCTCGGCGCCCCGACCCGGCCGCCGCGGCTCGCTTCGACGAGTTGTCGGCGCAGGTGCGGAGCAGCGCGGAGCTCGCGGCGATCACCGTGCAGCTTTATGCGATCCAGGTGCCGTTCCTCGGCCCGGTGCCGCCGTACCCGACCTACCAGGACCTTGTCGACGAACTGCCGAACCACCCCACGGATTCCGATGAGTGGACCTGCGACCCCGTCGACTCGTACCGCGACATCACGGTGCCTGTCTTGTACCTGGTGGGGGATCACGACTCGAATCTCCCCGCGCTGTTCAGTGCGAAGCGGGTCGGTAAGACGCTCTACGACGCGGGCAACCACGCCGCCACCGTGCTGCTCTTCCCGAACACCGGTCATGGAATGAACGTGGTCGAGCTGGGTTCGGAGGTCGGGATGACGAGCGAGGAGGCCGGTTACCGGCATCATCACTTCCAGTTCGCCGGCGGGTTCGTCGACATCGTGCAGGCGTGGGCGGCCGCCCGGGTGGCGACCTGACCCGATCTACCGGTTCAGCCGACCGCAGCGGCGGTGTTCAGCTGACGGTGCGCCGTCCGCTCGACGAAGATCGGGACGAAGTCCCTGATCGGCCGGTCGGCGAACTCGGCATAGGCGGAGTCGACGATCGCCCGGACCGTCTCTCGGGGAGTGTTCGGGAATTGCTCAGCCAAACGGTCCGCGAGGCGGTCGATCATGCGGGCTTCGTCAGCTGAGGCCATCACCCCTACATGCTGGCACCGCGGTGAATTTCCGGTGGCCAAACCGTAATCCTTCCCGCGCCCGACAATGCGAGTTCACCCCTCTTGGGCGATGCCGTCCCAAACTCGCAATGCTTGCCTCGCACCAACCAATGGGAGCCGCTGAGCGGCGGATCGACCGGATACGTTCTCTCGGTGATCATCTGGTTGAACGGGACGTTCGGCGTAGGAAAGACGACAACGGCCGCGGCACTGCACGAGCAACTGCCCGGCTGGCGACTCTTCGATCCCGAGACGGTCGGCATGATGCTGCGCGGGCCGCTCGCCGACCACCCGGTCAGCGACTTCCAGCACTGGCCCCCGTGGCGGAGGCTCGTCGTCGACACGGCGCTCGCACTCGCCGACTACACCGGCGACGATCTCATCGTCAGCCAAACGATTCTGATCGAGGAGTACGCCGACGAGATCTTCGGCGCGATCCGGGCGGCCGGGCAGGAGATTCTGCACGTGCTCCTCGATGCCCCCGACCAGGTGCTGCGCCGACGGATCGACCTGTCGGATGAGGCTCGCGGATGGCGGCTGGATCATCTCGATCACTACGCGTCATCGAAGGTGTGGATGCGCGCTCGCGCGGATCTGGTCGTGGACACCGACGGCCGCACACCAGGCGCGGTGGCGGCCGAGATCGACCGGTTCGCGCACGGAGTACGGAGCGCCTGAGACGATCCGGGTCGGTCAATGGCCGGTCAGGTGGATCACGCCGACGTCGGCCAGCCCCTGGAGTGCCAACTGCACTCCAAGCGCAGCGAGAAGAAAGCCGAACACCTTCTCCGTCAACAGCATCCGGCTTTCGTCGAGACGATCGCCGACCTGGGCGGCCCACCGGAACACGGCGACGTCGAGCGCGAGCACGACGACGAGTATGCCGACGACGACGGCCAACACGGCGATCGAGCTGGATTCCGCCGATGCGGTGACGAGGGCGACGATTCCGGCGGGGTTGAGCAGATAGGGAACAGCAAGCGGATAGACCGCCAGCTTCATCGGATCCTGCGTGTCGGTCGGGTGGTCACCGTTGTCCCGGCTCTGGTTCCCGAGCACCATGGTCACGGCGATGATGAGCAGGATGATCCCGCTGGAGACGCCCAGCGCGCCCGGCGAGAAGTGCAACAGGTTCGTCAGCAGCCCCCCGAGCACGAGGAGAACCACCGACGTCGCGGCGGCGGTCGTCAGCATCTTGCGGGTCACTCGGCGCTTGGTCTCCTCGGGCATTCCGGAGGTCGCCTCGAGGAACGGCACCAGGGCGATCTTGGGCCCGACCCCGATCAGGAGGAGCAGGAAGGTGTCGATGACGAAGGCGGCATCGAGGGTCTCGAACTTCATCAGCTGGCCTCTCCGCCGACGTCGTATGGATCATGCCTGACGTCACACCGTCCGGGTCGGAAATGGGTAGACGGGCGCGTCCCGGTCCCGGTGAGATGGGCGCCGACCGATCCCTGACAGCACGGTGAAGGAGTCGCCCGGTGTCCGCTGGTGAGCTGCGCCCGGACGAGGTGCCCATCGACGGAGCGCTCGTCCGTCGGTTGGTGGCCGCCCAGTTCCCGCACTGGGCCGACCTGGCGATCACCCCGGTCGCCCGCTCCGGAGTGGACAACGCGACCTATCGGCTGGGCGACGACATGTCGGTGCGGCTTCCCCGTCTTCCGCGGTGGGTCGGACAGGTCGAGCGGGAGCAACGGTGGTTGCCTCGGTTGGCCCCGCATCTCCCGTTGCCCGTGCCCGAACCGCTGGCAGTGGGAGTCCCCGCCGAGGGCTACCCGTTCCCGTGGTCGGTCTACCGGTGGCTCGACGGCGAGACCGCGACCCCCATGGGGCTGTCCGATCCGCGCCGGACGGCGACCGACCTGGGGGAGTTCATCGCCGCCCTGCAGCGGATCGACTCCACCGCAGGCCCGGCTCCGGAGTGGAGCAACGGTTTCCGCGGCGTGGCGCTGCAGGACCGGCGCGACTCCCCGGTCGTCGAGAGTCGCATGCGTCCCAGGATCGCGGCCCTGTCCGGACTGGTCGACACCGACGCCGTCACTGCAGTGTGGGAAGCCGCTCTGGCTGCGCCGGTCTGGGACGGCCCGCCCGTCTGGATCCACGGCGACCCGGCTCCGGGGAATGTGCTGTCCGTCGACGGTCGGCTCAGCGCCGTCATCGACTTCGGAACCGTGGCCGTGGGCGACCCCGCCTGCGACCTGATCGCCGCGTGGACGTGGTTCCGTTCCGCGCCCGACCGCGACGTCTTCCGCTCCGCCCTCACGCTCGACGACGCGACGTGGGCCCGTGGTCGCGGTTGGGGGCTGGCGGCCTGCCTACCCGCTCCCGACGATCTGTCCGACGCCGATCCAGCCCGGGCGGCCGACGCCCGACGTGGGCTCGACGAACTCGTCGCCGACCACAAGAACTACCCCTGACGGTTGGTCTCGAGGACGCCTGCCGGCTGGTGCCCAGCGATGAGGCTGGCGCTCAACTTGATCGTCTTCACCGCGCTGGTTGCGCCGGCCTGCAGGACCAAACCGATGACCAGCAGGATGATGCCCACGATGTAGAGCGTGCTTGAGCCGAGCATGAGCAGACCGACCCGGGCCAGCACGTACGGCGGCGTACACACCACCGCGCCGATCGCCCCGCCCACCGCGGTGGCGGTCAGCTTGTCGCGTTTGGACGACGTGGTCTTCATGCCAATGACGCGGGCCGGGACGGCGACGTAGCAGATCATCATCACGGCGATCACGATGCTCAGCGAGACCCCGAACCACGCCAGGCCCCAGCGGGAGAACACCACCGCCGCCACACCGAGCAACAGCCCCACGGTCCCGCCCGATCCGAGGACCATAGCCATGTGCGACCGGGCCCGCGTGAACGCGGGCCGGATCAGGGGCGGCCCCGGGCCGGCGATCGCGAACGCGAACACGGCGTTGAGAAAGAAGGCCGCCGCGGTGACTGCCGCGATGGCCAACACGACCGGGATCACTGCCGGGCCGGTCAACACATGAAAGGCCTTGCCCCGAAACACGTGCGCTTTCAGGTCCAGCATGGCGAGCCAGATCCACATCGCCGGAAGCACCTGGATCAGGGTGAGCCGCCAGTTGGTGACCAGGAGCTTCAGACCCACAAACAGCATGCCGAACGCGCCGACGGCCAGCGCGAGCGGCGCAAGCCACCGCCGCGAGCGGCTCAGCCGCAGCACCACCTCATCGACCGCCGCGAGATCACTGTCGCGAAGAGCGTCGACGAGCCGCCGTGCCTGCGCTCGTCGGTCAGTCTTGCGCGGCCCGTCCGCCCTGCCCCCCGCGTCCGATCGAGGAACCGCTGTCACGCCGGCCCCCTTTGCTCGCTCCGCGGCGATGCTCCCCCCGCCGGCTACTCGGTGCCCTGGCTCCCGTGCAAGGCGTCCTGAAGCTCCTTCTCGTCATCCTTGGACAGCGACGTCTTCAGAACGGTGCCACCGAACTTGCTCATCGCGTCGACCGCCTTGTCCGGCGTCGCCTTCTCCAGCATCAGGAACAACGCCGAATTGCCGGGCTTGAGCATGTCGCGGACCTGGTCGCGGAACTGGCTGTCGATGCTGGTCTTGGCCATCTTGCCCATCAGCGCACCCATGCCCGCGCCGATCGCCATACCGAAGACCGGGACGAAGAACAGCAGGCCGAACAGGAATCCCCAGAACATGCCCCAGGTCGCCCCGCCTCCGACCGGGTGATGGCTGGTGTGGACGTGGTAGCTGCCGTCCTGGTCCCGCACGATCACCGCGATCGCGTCCGGTTGGATGATCAGATCCTGGGCCAACCGGCGCGCCTCGGCGGCGGCGGCATCCGCAGTGGTCTCGTCCGGATATCCGATGGCGATCAGGTCAGCCATGGTGTTCCCCCTTCTTCGTTGTCGTCTTCGGACATCCTGCTGTCCGCCGGCGAGGGTTTCCTCACCCTCAGCGGGTGAAACCCTCCAGGAGGCACGCCGCGGCCTGCCACAATCCGGTCGGTGCGGCGCGGACTGCGCCACTCTGACTGCATGAGCGGGCTTTGCGGAGAGCAGGTGCCCAGATGACTGAGGATGCCGCGACCGGACGACCGTCGGAGGCCCTTCGACGGGTGCTCGTCCCGCTCGCTCTCGCCCAGTTCATCTGCAGCTTCGCCGGCTCGAACATGAACGTGATGATCAACGACATCAGCGAGGACCTGGATACGACGGTGCAGGGCGTGCAGATCGCGATCACGCTTTTCCTGTTGGTCATGGCGGCACTGATGATCCCCGGCGGCAAGCTGACCTACCGCTACGGCCGGAAGCGGTGCCTCAATCTCGGCCTCGCCGTGTACGGCGTCGGCGCCCTGTTGAGCGCCTTTGCTCCCGGCCTGCCGGTCCTCATCATCGGCAACTCGATTCTGGAGGGCGTCGGCACGGCGTTGCTGATCCCGCCCGTCTACATCCTCACCACGGTGCTGTTCACCAGCACCGGGTCACGCGCCCGCGCGTTCGGCACGATCAACGGGATGGGCGGGGTCGGTGCGGCCACCGGGCCTCTCATCGGCGGCCTGATCGCCACGGCAATCACCTGGCGGGCATCGTTCGTCTTCCAGGCACTGGTCATCGTGCTGATCGTGGTGTTGAGCCGGCGCAACGTCCGCGACCCGCTGCCTGCGGACCCCACCCGACCCTTCGACATCGGAGGAGCGGTTCTGTGCGCCGTCGGACTCGTTCTCGTGGTCTTGGGGATCCTCGCCGCCGACAACAACGTGTGGCTCATGCTCGGACTGATCCTGGCCGGCGCCCTCGTCCTCGTGTGGTTCTTCTACCGGGTGCGCGCGAGGGAACGTGCGGGCCGGGAGGTGCTGCTGTCGACGGCGCTGTTCCGCAACCGCACCTCCAACATCGGTTTGGTCACGCAGAACATCCAGTGGCTCGTGCTCATCGGGATCTCGTTCGTCGTCTCGGCCTACCTGCAGGTCGTGCGGGGTTACAACTCGGTCCAGACCGGCCTGATCATCACCGCCTCGACGGTCGGCCTGCTGATCTCGTCGATCGCCGCCGAGCGCCTCGCCAAGCGGTACGCACAACGCACCCTCATCGTCGCGGGTTTCGTTCTGACGGTCGCCGGCATCGTCGTCTTCCTCGTTCTGGTCGGCGTTTCCTCGGCCGTCTGGGCGTTCCTGCCGGGGCTCTTCCTCATCGGACTGGGGGTCGGGGCCATGCTGACGCCGTCGGTGAACATCGTGCAGTCGAGCTTCCCGGACGAACTCCAGGGCGATATCTCGGGGCTGTCGCGAAGCGTGTCCAACCTCGGGTCCTCGCTCGGTGCCGCAATCGCCGGCACCATCCTCGTGATCGAGCTGAAGTCAGGACCCCAGTACTCGTACGTCCTCGCGCTGATCGTGCTGGCGGTGATCAGCCTCGCCGGGCTGGTGGCCGCGGCGATGCTTCCCGCGCGGTCGTCGGCTCAAAGCGCGAGCGGGTCGTCGTCGGTGACGTAGAACCAGACGGCTTTACCGACCGGCCGGTCCTGCACCCCCCACGCTGCGGCGAGAGCGTCGACGATCTGCAGTCCCCAGTGGTCGCTCGCGGCGAGCCGACGCGGGCTAAGCACCGGGCGGGCCGGATTGGTGTCGGTGACCGTGACTTTGAGCACCTGCCGATCGCGCTCGATCGTGATGCCGATCGGCGGTTGACCGTGCAGAACGGCGTTCGTGACCAGTTCGGAGGTCAGCAGCACGGCGGTCTCGCGGGCTGTCGCGCTCAGTGCCGCACACGCGTCGTGCACGGTCGACCGGGCCACGCGAATCGCCGCAGGTTGGTGCTTGAGCGACACCGTCATCGAACTCGTCCGGGTTGGTGGAATGCCCATCCAGGACCGCCTCGCCGAGCCGTCTGCGGCGGCTACTGCGCCGCAGGATACGACGCGACATCGAACGTCGTCGGCCCGCACAGCGACGACGAGGTGACCGTCAGGTGACGCCGGGGCGAACGGCACCGAGCCATCCCTTGCCAATCGATGACGGCGCTGCGATTGTTGTCGAGATCCTCGGCGCTTGTGCTGTGTCCCATCCAGCTCGCCGAGAATCCACCGGGGGGTGAGCGGATAGGTCTCTTGTCCACGTCCTCGTCGGACACCGTCGTACATCACTCCACCTCACGGAGACGACTCACAATGGGAACGATCACCACCAAGGACGGCACCGACATCTTCTACAAGGACTGGGGCTCCGGTCAGCCGGTCGCCTCCAACGGCTTCCGCGCCGTCGCATACGATCGCCGCGGCCACGGCCGCTCGGGTCAGCCGTGGGCCGGCAATGAGATGGACACCTAAGCCGACGACCTCGCGGAGGTCATCGAGACACTCGACCTGACCGACATCGTCCTGGTCGGCCACTCGACCGGCGGGGGAGAAGTGGCCCGCTACATCGGCCGGCACGGCACCTCACGGGTCGCCAAGGCGGTGCTCCTCGGCGCGATCCCGCCGCTGATGCTGAAGACCGCCGCCAATCCCGACGGCCTGCCGATCGAGGCCTTCGACGGCATCCGGGCCGGCGTCGCCGGAGACCGGTCGCAGTTCTACCAGGACCTGAGCGCGCAGTTCTACGGCGCAAACCGGCCGGGCTCGACCGTGTCGCAGGGGCTCCGGGACTCCTTCTGGCTGTTGAGCATGCAGGTCGGGCTGAAGGGCGCGTACGACTGCATCAAGGCCTTTTCCGAGACCGACCAGACCTCGGACCTCGAGAAGTTCGACATCCCGACCCTGATCATCCACGGCGACGACGACCAGATCGTGCCCATCGGCGCGTCGGCGTACCACTCGTCGAAGATCATCAAGGACGCGACCCTCAAGGTCTACGCCGGCGCACCGCACGGACTTGCCCAGACCACCGCCTTCAAGGACCAGTTCAACGCCGATCTGCTCGCCTTCATCCGGTCCTGACAACGTCACCGAGCGACGCCGCGACGGTCACTCGTCAGTCTCGGCCCGGGATCGGCTCAGCCAGCGCCGCCCGTGAGGAAGGGGCGGGGAAGGGGTCGGCGAAGTACTGGGTCTCGTGCGCCACGACACCGTCGCTGAATTCCATCACGCTCACCGTGTTGGTCGGCACGCCGTCGTAGGTGATCACGCACTCGCTCACCCAGAGGTCGGCGCCGCCCCGGATCCGGAGGATGGTGAAGCGGCGTTCGGCCGGGTGCCCGCCGCGTTGCGCCTCGATCTTCGTCCGACCCCGGAAGCGCTCGCCGGACTGCGGGTAGTCCAGGATCGCGTCCGGAGCGTAGATCGCGTGCTCGGTCTCGATGTCCCCGCGGTCGGAGGCCTCCCAGTGCTGCTCCAGCCGGGCCCGGGTCTGCGCGTCACCATCCATGGTTCTGGTCACCTCGGCTGCTCGCCGGTGAAGCGGAACTCCGCCTGCCACGGGTCGTCGGTGTGGACAACGTCCCCATAGCGCTCCGCAATGGGCTCCGGGTCGAAGGCGGTACCGGCAATGATCTGTCCGGCGATCGTGAGCGTCGCGACGCGGATGCTGTCCGGTGCCAGGTCGGCCCCGACCATCGTCGCGGCCGACCGGAGAGCGGCTTGCCGAGAGAGACCGTCGCGAGGGCCGGGATCGGATGATCGGCAAATCCACCCCCCGTGGCGATGATGGTGCCGAACCCCGCGGCCCGCATCGCCGGGGCGGCGGCCTGCGCGACGACGATGGCGCCGATCACGTCGACTGCGTGGCGGTCTGCAGGTGCGCAACGCTGGCACTCGACAGCTGATCCGGCGCACCCATCACCGCGTTGTAGGTGATGAGACCCGGTGCACCATCGCCGCGGTAGAGCTCGGCCATTCGGGCACCCAGGCCGTCGGGATCGCTGGCGTCCGCCTCGATCGTGGCGGTCTCGGCGCCGGTGTCGGACAAGCTGCGCGCGAGGTCGCCCAGCCGGTCGGCGCTCCGAGCGACCAACGTGACTCGGTAACCTCCGACCGCGAAGCGGCGGGCGACGGCCATGCCCAGACCTGGCCCAGCGCCGACCAGGAGCAGGTGCCTGCGGTCGACCGTCCCGGCGCCGCCGCTTGACTGAGGATCGCTCGTCGGTGCGCCTGTCATCAGGGCTCCTCACTCGATGAGCCAGCTGGATTTCTTGGTGGAGCGGGCGACGGGAATCGAACCCGCATGTCCAGCTTGGAAGGCTGGGGCTCTGCCATTGAGCTACGCCCGCGTACGCCGAGGTGCGACGCGGTCACAGCGTAGCCGCTGGTCCGGGCCGGGTCGCCTAGACTCGTCGTCGCACCGCCGGGGTGTGGCGCAGCTTGGTAGCGCACTCGCTTTGGGAGCGAGGGGCCGTGGGTTCGAATCCCGCCACCCCGACCGATCGGCCGATCGACCGCAGGCGGACCGACCGTCCTCCGGCGTCTGGCTCGGCGGTCCCCAGGACTCCCCTAGACTCGGTTGCGGTGACCGCCGGTGCGGCGGTCCGCGTCGTACCGCCCCCCGACGATCGAGGAGATCCTGCCGTGAAGAGCACCGTCGAGAGCCTGAGCCCGACCCGGGTCCGGCTGGCCGTAGAGGTGCCATTCGACGAGCTGAAGCCCAGCCTCGATCGGGCCTACAAGCAGATCGCCGGACAGGTCCGCGTTCCCGGCTTCCGGCCGGGCAAAGCACCCGCCGCGATCATCGACCGCCGGGTCGGTCGCGGCACCGTGCTCAACGAGGCCGTGCAGGACGCCGTCCCGCGCTACTACGCCGACGCGATCCAGGAGACCGGCGCCAAGGTCATCGGCCAGCCCGACATCGAGGTCACCAAGATCGACGACGGCGACGTGCTCGCCTTCACCGCCGAGGTCGACGTCCGGCCCGACCTGACCCTGCCCGACCTCGCCGGGCTGACCGCCACCGTCGACGAGGTCGACGTCGCCGACTCCGACGTCGACGAGCAGATCTCCGCCCTGCGCGACCGATTCGCGGTGCTGCAGGGCGTCGACCGGCCGGTGCAGTCGGGCGACTACGTCTCGATCGACCTCTCGGCCAGCGTCGACGGCGAGCCGCTACCGGATGCCGCCTCGACCGGAATGTCCTACGAGGTGGGCAGCGGCGAGCTGATGGAGGGCCTGGACGACGCATTGTCCGGAATGTCCGCCGGGGAAACCAAGGAGTTCACCACCGAGCTCGTCGGCGGCGACTATGCCGGGCGCACCGCCGACGTCTCGGTGACCCCGCGGTCGGTCAAGGAGAAGGAGCTGCCTGAGCTCGACGACGACTTCGCCCAGACCGCGAGCGAGTTCGAGACGCTGGCCGAGCTGACCGACGACATCCGGACCCGGCTGCAGCGGGTCAAGCAGGCCCAGCAGGGCAGCGAGGCGCGCGACAAGGTGCTCGACGCCCTCCTCGCCGCGACCGACGTCCCGCTGCCGGACTCCGTCGTCGAGACCGAGCTGAACTGGCGGCAGGAGAACATCGACCGGCAGCTGGCCGAGGCCGGCATGAGCCGGGAGGACTACCTCAAGGCGCAGGAGCAGAGCGAGGCCGACATCGACGCCGAGATGCGCAGCAGCGCCGAGCAGGCGGTCAAGACCCAGCTCGTGCTCGACGCGCTGGCCGACGCCGAGCAGATCGGGGTCTCCGACCAGGACCTCACCGAGCACATCGTCGCCGAGGCCCAGCGCTACGGCGTGGCGCCGCAGCAGCTGGCCCAGCAGGTGCAGCAGTCCGGCAACCTCGCCTCCCTGGTCGCCGACGTACGCCGGAACAAGGCCATGCGGCACGCCCTCGCCGCGGCGACCGTGACCGACTCCGCCGGCAACGCGGTCGACCTGACGCCGCTGCTCGGGCCGGACGAGGACGACGAGGCCGCCGACGGCACCGCCGACCCGACCGTGCCGGACGAGCAGACGGGTGAGCAGGCCCAGGCGGACGCCGAGGGTCCGACGGCCGAGGCCGGACAGGCTGCGGACGACGCGAGCGAGTCCGAGGCGGAGCAGCGCAGCTGAGCCTCGGCCTCCGCTCTACGCTGTCGGTCCACGCCCTGAGCGAACAAGGACCGAACCCGGATTGTCCGGGGTCGAGCGCGCGTTAGGGTCGCCGTAAGAGAAAGATCCCGATCCGTGGAGGCAGAAGCATCGTGACCGACCTCACGTCCGGCCCGACCTCGCCGTCGCTGCGGGCGCCCTCGTCGCGGGGCGCGGGCGGCATGAACCTCAACGACTCGGTCTTCGATCGGCTGCTGCGCGAGCGGATCATCTTCTTGGGCTCCCAGGTAGACGACGCAACCGCCAACCAGTTGTGCGCACAGATGCTGCTGCTCTCGGCCGAGGACCCGGTGCGCGACATCAACTTCTACATCAACTCACCCGGCGGCTCGGTGACGGCGGGGATGGCGATCTACGACACGATGGAGCTCATCCCCTGCGACGTCGCCACCTGGGCGATGGGGCTCGCCGCATCGATGGGGCAGTTCCTGCTCAGCGCCGGCACCCGCGGCAAGCGCTACGCCCTGCCGCACTCCCGCATCCTGATGCACCAGGGATCGGCCGGCATCGGCGGTACGGCATCGGACATCGCGATCCAGGCCGAGCAGTGGAACCTCACCAAGCGCGAGATGGCCGAGTTGACCGCCCAGCAGACCGGTCAGACCGTCGAGCAGATCGAGAAGGACGCCGACCGCGACCGCTGGTTCACCGCGCAGGAGGCACTCGACTACGGATTCATCGACCACGTCGTGAGCAGGGCGCAGGACGTGCCCGGCGGGGTGGCTCCGTCGGAGTAGCCAGCGGGCTACCCGGGCCGGCGTACCGAACTTTCGGAGGACGACACAAGTGAGCGACCCACTGCACTCCACCAGCCGCTACGTGCTGCCCTCGTTCGTCGAGCGCACGAGCTACGGCATGAAGGAGTCCAACCCCTACAACAAGCTCTTCGAGGAGCGGATCATCTTCCTCGGAGTGCAGATCGACGACGCCTCGGCGAACGACGTCATGGCCCAGCTCCTGGTCCTGGAGAGCAACGACCCGGACCGCGACATCCTGATGTACATCAACTCGCCGGGTGGATCGTTCACCGCGCTCACCGCGATCTACGACACGATGATGTTCGTCCGGCCCGACATCCAGACCTACTGCATGGGTCAGGCCGCGTCGGCGGCTGCGGTGCTGCTCGCCGCCGGGACCCCGGGCAAGCGGGCGGCGACGGAAAGCTCGCGGATCCTCATCCATCAGCCCTCCGGCGGCGTCGAGGGGCCGATGCAGATCAGCGACCTCGACATCCAGGCAAAGGAGATCGGCCGGATGCGGACGTTGATGGAGACGATCCTGGCCCGGCATACCGGCCAGACGCTCGATCAGGTCAAGGCGGACGTGGAGCGCGACAAGATCTTCACCGCAAGCGAAGCCAAGGACTACGGCCTCATCGACGAGGTCATCCGGACCCGGAAGTTGTCGGAAGCCAAGTCCGGCTGACGGCGGCGGCGCGCGCCCCCCGAGAAAGGGAGGTGCGTACCTGGCCGGACGGGGTACCGTCGGGCCAACGCATCGGCCGCGACCCGCCGATGGGAGAGGGAGAGGGTGTAGGTGGCACGCATCGGCGACGGTGGAGACCTGCTCAAGTGCTCCTTCTGTGGCAAGTCGCAGAAGCAGGTCAAAAAGCTCATCGCGGGACCAGGCGTCTACATCTGCGATGAGTGCATAGACCTGTGCAACGAGATCATCGAAGAGGAACTCTCCGAGTCCGCTGAGCTCAAGTTCGACGAGCTGCCCCGCCCGGCCGAGATCTACGACTTCCTCAACGAATACGTGATCGGCCAGGAGCCGGCGAAGAAGACGCTGGCCGTGGCCGTCTACAACCACTACAAGCGGGTCCGAGCCGGTGGCGAGCGTCCCGCGGGCGCCCACCGCGACGACCAGACGGTGGAGCTGGGCAAGTCCAACATCCTGCTGCTCGGCCCGACGGGCTGCGGCAAGACCCTGCTCGCCCAGACGCTGGCCAAGATGCTGAATGTCCCATTCGCGATCGCCGACGCTACGGCGCTGACCGAGGCCGGCTATGTCGGCGAGGACGTCGAGAACATCCTCCTCAAACTCATCCAGGCCGCCGACTACGACGTGAAGCGCGCCGAGACGGGGATCATCTACATCGACGAGGTCGACAAGATCGCCCGCAAGAGCGAAAACCCGTCGATCACCCGCGACGTGTCCGGTGAGGGCGTGCAGCAGGCGCTGCTGAAGATCCTCGAGGGCACCACCGCGTCGGTGCCGCCGCAGGGCGGCCGCAAGCATCCGCACCAGGAATTCATCCAGATCGACACCACGAACGTGCTGTTCATCGTCGGTGGCGCGTTCTCCGGGCTGGAGCGGATCATCGAGTCGCGGGTGGGCAAGAACGGCATCGGCTTCGGCGCCGAGATCCGCGGCAAGTTCGACGTCACCACCGCCGACGCGTTCTCCGAGATCATGCCGGAGGACCTGCTCAAGTTCGGGATGATCCCGGAGTTCGTCGGCCGGCTGCCGGTCATCACGACCGTCAGCAACCTCGACCGGGCCGCGCTGATCCGCATCCTCACCGAGCCGCGCAACGCGTTCGTGAAGCAATACGCCAAGCTCTTCGAGCTCGACGGCGTGGAGCTGGAGTTCAACGACGACGCGCTGGAGGCCATCGCCGACCAGGCGATCAGGCGGGGCACCGGTGCGCGCGGCCTGCGGGCGATCATGGAAGAGGTTCTGCTGTCGGTGATGTACGAGATTCCGAGCCGCGACGACGTCGCCCGGGTCGTCATCACCGGCAAGGTCGTGCTCGAGCACGTCAACCCGACGATCGTCCCGCGCCAGGCACCCAAGCGCGAGCGTCGCGAAAAGTCCGCCTGACCGTCGCTTCCCCGCCCCGCGGCGTCGACGGGTCAAGCGCGCCCGAGCAGCTGTCGCCGCCGGACGGCGATCACCGAAGTGACCTCGTCTCGCACTCCGTCCGGGTCGTCCACCACCCGCCGGTAGCCGAACCGCAGCACCACCCAGCCGGCGACGGCGAGTGCGACGTCGCGCCGGCGATCGTGCTCCCGGGCCGCGGCGCCGTCGTGGTAGGCGGCCCTGTCCAGCTCGACACCGACCCGAACGTCGTCGACGGCGAGATCGAGATAGGCCACGCGGCTGCCCAGGCGGACCGGGAACTGCGCCCGGATCCCGGCGAAGGCCGGCCCACTGAACACGTGGCGCAGGCCGAAGAGCTCGAGTTCGCTCTGACATCCGGCCGCCAGCAGGTCGAGCATCGCCGCGAGCGCCGCCCGGCGGGCCAGGCGCGGTGTCACCGCCAGCTCGGCGGTCAGCCGATCCGCGTTGGTCCGGCGATCGCGGACCGCGCGGAGCACCACCGCGCGGGCCTGCTCGGGCGCCAGCAGCGGCCAGCTCGCCACCACGGCCCGCTCGAGCCCGACCACCGGCAACCCCCGGCGCAGGCGGCGGTCAGCGTCATCGAGCGGGGGCGCGTAGGCGCGATGCACCCGCAACACCGGTGTCGGTCGCAGCCCGCTGGTCGGGCGGACGGTCAGGTGCATCGGCCGGCCGGGAGCGTCCAGCAGATCCCACAGCCACAGCGCGGTCAGGTGGCTCAGCGCTCCACGGCCGTCGGCATACCGGGCCACCGCCCGAGCGAGGGCGAGGTCGGTCATCTCCCCGGCGCCGACGTAGGTGCGGGGGAGGACCCGGACGAGGTGACCACCGCTGACCGACCGGTCGAGCGAGTGGTGCGGCTGCTCGGCCAGCAGATCGTCGCGATGGAGTACGCCGCCGCGGGCGCTGACCAGCCTGCCGACATCGGGGTTCACCGGTCGACCATCCGATGATCGGGCGCAGGGACGCGGGCTCCGGGACCATTTGGGGACCCAGCGCCAGGCTGTGGACGGCGACTTGACGGCTGCCGGGGAGGCGACATCGTGCGCCGTACTCGCATTCTGGTGCCGATGATGCGAGGAGGACGCACGATGTCGCTGGGCCACCGTCGCCGGGCGCCGGCTTACCCGGTCGGACCTGCGTACGGCGCTCGTTAGCATTTAGGTCATGACCCAGCCCCGCGTGCCCGACAAGCCCAGCCTCGACGGCCTCGAGGACAAGTGGCTCGCGGTATGGGACGAAGAGGCCACCTACCGCTTCGACCGGAGCCGCAGCCGGGACCAGGTCTACTCGATCGACACCCCGCCGCCGACGGTGAGCGGGTCGCTGCACCCCGGGCACGTCTTCTCCTACACCCAGACCGACGCGATCGCCCGGTATCAGCGGATGCGCGGCAAAGCGGTGTTCTATCCGATGGGCTGGGACGACAACGGCCTGCCCACCGAGCGGCGGGTGCAGAACGTCTACGGCGTGCGCTGCGACCCCGGCGTGGCCTACGACCCCGACTTCACCCCGCCGGCCAAGCCCGGCAAGCAGGAGTTGCCGATCTCGCGGCGTAACTTCGTCGAGCTGTGCGTGCAGCTCAGCGCGGAGGACGAGACGGCGTTCAAGGAGCTCTGGCGCCGGGTCGGACTGTCGGTCGACTGGGACCTGACCTACCAGACGATCGGCCCGATCGCCCAGGCCACGTCGCAGCGCGCGTTCCTGCGCAACCTGGCCCGCGGCGAGGCCTACAAGGCCGAGGCTCCGACCCTCTGGGACGTCACGTTCCGCACCGCCGTCGCGCAGGCCGAGTTGGAGGAGAAGGACGTCGAGGGTGCCTACGCCCGGGTCGCGTTCCACGGCCCCGCCGGGCCGGTGCACATCGAGACCACCCGGCCCGAGCTGATCCCGGCCTGCGTGGCCCTGGTCGCACATCCCGACGACGAGCGCTACCAGCCGCTGTTCGGCCAGACCGTGCGCACGCCGCTGTTCGACGTCGAGGTGCCGATCGTCGCCCATCACCTCGCCGAGCCGGACAAAGGCTCGGGCATCGCCATGATCTGTACCTTCGGCGACACCACGGACGTCACCTGGTGGCGCGAGCTGGCGCTGCCGACCCGGTCGGTCATCGGCTGGGACGGCCGGCTGCATCCGGACACGCCGCCCTGGCTCGAGTCGGAGCCGGGCCGCGCGGCCTACCAACAGCTGGCCGGCAAGACCCCGAAGTCGGCGCAGGCGCAGATCCTCGACCTGCTGCGCGCCTCGGGCGACCTCGACGGCGAGCCGCGGGTGATCACGCACCCGGTGAAGTTCTACGAGCGGGGCAGCCGGCCGCTGGAGATCGTCACCACCCGGCAGTGGTACATCCGCAACGGCGGCCGCGACCTCGACCTGCGGGCGGCGCTGATCGAGCGGGGCCGCGAGTTGCGCTGGCACCCGCCGTTCATGCGGCACCGCTACGAGAACTGGGTGGAGGGCCTGACCGGCGACTGGCTGATCAGCCGGCAGCGCTTCCTCGGCGTGCCGTTCCCGCTGTGGTATCGCGTCAACGAGCTGGGCGAGCCGCAGTACGACGACCCGATCGTGCCGGCGGAGTCGGAGCTGCCGATCGACCCGGCGAGCGCCGTCCCGCCCGGCTACACCGAGGACCAGCGGGGCAAGGCCGGCGGGTTCGCCGCCGACCCCGATGTCATGGACACCTGGGCGACGTCGTCGCTGACCCCGCAGATCGCCGGCGGCTGGGAGCGCGACCCCGACCTGTTCGCCCGGGTCTTCCCGATGGACCTGCGTCCCCAGGCGCACGACATCATCCGCACCTGGCTCTTCGACACCGTCGTGCGGGCGCACCACGAGCACCACAGCCTGCCGTGGACCGACGCCGCGCTCTCCGGCTGGATCCTCGACCCCGACCGCAAGAAGATGTCGAAGTCCAAGGGCACCGCGGTCACCCCGATGCAGCCGCTCGAGCGGCACGGCACCGACGCCTTCCGCTACTGGGCCTGCAACGGCCGCCTCGGCACCGACATGGCCTACGACGAGGGTGCGATCAAGGTGGGCCGCCGGCTCGCCGTGAAGCTGCTCAACGCCAGCCGGTTCGCGCTCGGCACCGGGGTGACTGCGCAGCCCGCGGACGCAGCCACGGTCACCTCTCCACTCGACCGGGCGCTGCTCGCCGAGCTGGCCGCGGTGGTCGACTTCGCCACCGCGTCCTACGACGCGTACAACTACGCGGCCGCGCTCGAGCGCACCGAGGCCTTCTTCTGGTCCTTCTGCGACGACTACCTCGAGCTGGTCAAGGCGCGCGCCTACGGCGAACGCGGCGAGCCCGACGCCGCGTCGGCCCGCGCCGCGCTGTCGATCGCGCTGGCCACGCTGCTTCGGCTCTTCGCCCCCGTGCTGCCGTTCGTGACCGCCGAGGTGTGGTCGTGGTGGCAGGAGGGGTCGGTGCACCTGGCGTCGTGGCCCGAGGCCGCGCCGCTGCGCGAGGCGGCCGGCGAGATCGTGCCCGGCATGCTCGCCGCGGCCGCCGACGCGATCGCCGCGGTCCGCAAGGCGAAGTCCGACGCCAAGCTGTCGATGCGGGCCGACGTCGTCAAGCTGGTCGTCTCGGGGGACGACGCGTCGCTGACGGCGCTGCGGACGGTCCTGGACGACGTGAAGGCCGCGGGCCGGGTCGCCACGGTCGAGCTCGCCGCCTCCGACGCCGCGCCGCCGCAGTACGAGGTCACGTTGTGACCGGCGAGGGCCAGCTGCCCGACGAGGCGGCCGTGCGGGGCGGCTTCGCCCGCGTGGAGGCGGAGCTCGCGACCCGGTGGCCCGAGTCGCGGCTCGACCCGACGCTGGAGCGGATCGAGGCGCTGGTCGACGTACTCGGCTCGCCGCAACGCAGCTACCCGGTCGTCCACATCACCGGCACCAACGGGAAGACCTCGACGGCGCGGATCATCGACGCACTGTTCCGGAGCTTCGGGCTGCGGACCGGCCGCAGCACCAGCCCGCACCTCGCGTCGGTCACCGAGCGCATCAGCATCGACGGTGACCCGATCAGCCCGGCCCGGTTCGTCGAGATCTACGACGACATCGCCCCCTACCTGGAGATGGTCGACGCCAAGCTGCCGATCCCGCTGTCCTACTTCGAGGTCCTCACCGCCATGGCCTTCGTCGCGTTCGCCGACGCGCCGGTCGACGTCGCGATCGTCGAGGTCGGGATGGGTGGCTCGTGGGACTCCACCAACGTCGCCGACGGGCGGGTCGCCGTCGTGACGCCGGTGGCGATCGACCACGCCAACTATCTCGGCGACACCGTGGAGCAGATCGCCACCGAGAAGGCCGGCATCATCAAGCCCGACGCGGTGGCAATCCTCGCCGAGCAGCAACCGGCCGCGGCGCAGGTGCTGCTGTCGCGCGCCGTCGAGGTCGGCGCCACCGTCGCCCGGGAAGGGATGGAGTTCGGGGTCACCGAACGCCGGGTCGCCATCGACGGTCAGATGCTCGCCCTGCAGGGCCTCGGCGGCACCTACGACGAGATCTTCCTCCCGCTCTACGGCGCCCACCAGGCGCAGAACGCCGTCACCGCCCTCGCCGCGGTGGAGGCGTTCTTCGGCGCCGGTCAGGACCGCGCCCTGGTCGTCGAGACCGTGCGGGAGGGTTTCGCGGCGGCCGACGTCGCCCGGCCGGCTCGAGGCGGTCCGCAGCTCGCCGACCGTGCTCATCGACGCGGCCCACAACCCGCACGGCATGCGCGCGACCGTGGCGGCGCTCGAGGAGTCGTTCCATTTCCGCCGGCTGGTCGGGGTGGTGGCGATGCTCGCCGACAAGGACGTCCGCGGCATGCTCGAGGTGCTCGAACCGGTGCTCGATGCGGTCGTCGTGACGGAGAACTCCTCGCACCGCCGGATGTCGGCCGACGAGCTGGCCGACCAGGTGGTCGACGTCTTCGGACATGACCGGGTCACCGTCGAGCCGCGCCTCGACGACGCGATCGAATCGGCCGTCGCACTGACCGAGGAGGACGCCGACATGGTCGGCGGGGCCGGCGTACTCGTCACCGGATCGGTCATCACCGCCGGCGACGCCCGGTTGCTGCTCGCCGGACGATGACCGGCGACCCGGGCACCGAGCACGCCGAGCGCACGAAGCGTGCCGAGCGGGCCGTGCGCGGTGTGCTGGCCGGCACCCTCGGGCTCGAGGCCCTGATGGTGCTCTTCGTGCCACGGGCGATCGCCCAGACCGGCGCGGGGCTGACCACCGGGCGGTTGGTGATCCTGTTGGTCCTCTTCGCGCTGCTGCTGGTCGCGGCGTTCCTCGTACCGCGCCGAGCCGGGCTGATCCTCGGCACGGTGCTGCAGTTCGCGGTGATCGCCTGCGGCGTGCTCACCCTCGCGATGTATGTCCTCGGCGTGATCTTCCTGGCGATCTGGCTCTACGAGCTGCGGGTGCGGTCGCAGCTGTTACGCCGCTGAGCTACGACAGTGATGTAGTTGGCCGGTCGGGTCGGGCGGCGTGACGGTGCTCCGGTGCGGGAGAATGGACGTCTGAGGTGCTGTCGCGCAGGGTGACGGTGCCACGTCCGGGAGGTGCGTGCGGTGAGCGAGGGTCGACGGCCGGCCGGTGCCCTGGAGGCCGAGGTGCTCGCGACGCTGTGGGCCGCCGCGACGCCGCTGACTGCCGCGCAGGTCCGCGACTCGCTCGGCGGCGATCTCGCCTACACCACCGTGATGACGATCCTGACCCGGCTGCACGACAAGGCGGTGGTCGAGCGGCATCGCAGTGGCCGCGCCTACGCCTACGCCCCGGTCCTCGACCAGGCCGGCATCGCCGCGGCCCAGATGCGGGCCCTGCTCGATCACGGCGCCGATCGGGCGTCGGTGCTCGCGCTGTTCGTCGACGGGCTCAGCGGCGAGGATGAGCGGGTGCTCACCGATCTGATCCGCCGGGCGGAGCGGACGGACGGGACCGGCTGATGCGGGTCGACGTCTACCTGCCCCTGGCGCTCTCCCTGGTCTTCGGTCTCGGCGGCCCGTGGGTGGCGCGCCGACTCCCGCCCGCCCACGGCACCTGGCTGCTGACCGTCGGCGCGGTGACGTCCGCGCTGGGCGCGGCGGCGGCCCTCGGGATCCTCGCCCTGACGATCATCGGCCAGGTGCCCGACATCGCGGTCGCGGGGCACTGGACGGTCGCGGCACTTCGGCACGCCGATCCGGTCGGGCGCCCGGTGGGGTGGGTCGCGCTGGCCTGCATCGTCGTCGTCGGCGTACTGGCCCTGACCGCGCTGGTCCGGCGCCTCCGCGCGCTGGTCGAGGCCTATCGCACCTGTCACCGGCTGCCGCATCCGTCGACCCCGCTGCTCGTGCTGGCCGACGCCGGGATGAACGCCTACGCCGTCCCGGGGCGGCCGGGCCGCGTCGTCGTCTCGCGCGAACTCCTGGCCACCCTGCCGCCCGAACACCGCCGAGTGGTCATCGCCCACGAACGCGCCCATCTCGAGCATCACCACCACTGGCACAACACCGTCGTCTCGGTGGCGGCCGCCCTCAACCCCATGCTCGCCGCGCTGCCGGCCGCCGTCGGGCTCGCCACCGAGCGCTGGGCCGATGAGAGCGCCGCCCGCGCTGCCGGCGACCGGAAGGTCGCGGCCGCCGCCCTGGCCCGGGCCGCGCTCCTCGGCCGGCCCTCGGCCCGGATGCCGGTCGGAGCGATGGCGGCCGGCGGGGCCGACGTCGTCGTCCGGGTGCGGGCCCTGCTCGCCGAGCCGGTACGGTCCCGGCCGCTGCTGCTGCTCGCCGCCGCGGTGCCCCTGGTTCTCGCCGCGGTGGCGGTCGCCGCGGCGACCCACGACGTGCACGCCCTGTTCGAGTTGGCCCAGGCGACGTCGGTCTGACAGCGGCGGGCTCAGCCGGCGAGGAACGACAGCCTGACCTCCCGGGTCGCGTTGTCCACGTTGAGGTCCACCAGGCACAGGCTCTGCCACGTCCCGAGCGCCAGCCGCCCGTCGAGCACCGGAACGGTCGCGTACGGCGGGATCAGCGCCGGCATGACGTGGGAGCGGCCGTGACCGGGCGACCCGTGCCGGTGCCGCCACCGACCGTCGGCGGGCAGCAGGTCGCGGAGGGCGGCGAGCAGGTCCTCGTCGCTGCCGGCTCCGGTCTCGATGAGGGCCAGGCCCGCGGTCGCGTGCGGGACGAACGCCTGCAGCAGGCCGTCCCCGCCGCCGGCCACGAAGGCCCGGCACTCGCCGGTCAGGTCGTACACCGTCTCGGCGGACCCGGTCCGCACGGTGATCAGCTCGGAGCGCATGCCCCCATTGTCTGGGACGGCCCACCCACCCGTTACTGTCCGCCCCGTGACCGAACGCACTCTCGTCCTCGTCAAGCCCGACGGTGTCCGCCGCGGCCTCGTGGGGGAGGTGATCGGCCGATGCGAGCGCAAGGGGCTCGCCCTGGTGGCGCTGCAGCTGCGCACCCTCGATCGGGACACCGCGCAGACGCACTACGCCGAGCACGACGGCAAGCCCTTCTTCACCGACCTGGTCGACTTCATCACCTCGGGCCCGCTCGTCGCGATGGTCGTCGAGGGCCCGCGGGCCATCGCGACGTTCCGCGCGCTCGCCGGCGCCACCGACCCGCTGAAGGCCGCGACCGGCAGCGTACGGGGAGATTTCGCCCTCGAGGTGCAGGAGAACATCGTGCACGGGTCGGACTCCCCGGAGTCGGCAGCCCGCGAGATCAAGCTCTTCTTCCCCGACCTCGGCGACTGACCCCGGCGGCTCGCCGGCCGGAAAGATCACCAACCTGACCGAAAGTGGATCGCTGCCCGGTTAGGTTTTTCTTCTGTGGCCTCCGATCGCGGCGAACCGCTGATCCGTGCCGAAGGGCTGACCAAGCGCTTCGGTGACTTCGTCGCGGTCGACGGCATCGACTTCACGGTCGACCGCGGCGAGGCGTTCGGCTTCCTGGGCCCCAACGGCGCGGGCAAGAGCTCCACCATGCGGATGATCGGGTGCGTCTCCCCGGTCAACGAAGGACTGCTGCGCATCCTCGGCATGGATCCGGCCGCCGACGGCCCGGCGATCCGGGCCCGGCTCGGCGTGGTGCCGCAGGAGGACACCCTCGACCGCGACCTGACCGTGCGGGAGAACCTCTACATCTACGGGCGCTACTTCGGCATCCCGCGGGCGACGATCCGCGAGCGCTGCGACCGGCTGCTCGAGTTCGTGCAGCTCACCGAGCGGGCCGACGACCAGGTCGAGCCGCTCTCCGGCGGCATGAAACGCCGGCTGACGATCGCCCGGTCGCTGATCAACGAGCCCGAGCTGATGCTCCTGGACGAGCCGACCACCGGACTGGACCCGCAGGCACGGCATGCGCTGTGGGACCGGCTGTTCCGGCTCAAGCAGCAGGGGGTGACCCAGGTGCTGACCACGCATTACATGGACGAGGCCGAGCAGTTGTGCGACCGGCTCGTCGTGATGGACAAGGCGCGCATCGTCGCGCACGGTTCGCCGCGGGACCTGATCACCCGCTACAGCACCAGGGAGGTGCTCGAACTCCGCTTCGACCCCGGCGAGCACGAGGACATGGCCGGGAAGGTCGACGGGCTCGCCGAGCGGGTCGAGGTGCTGCCCGACCGGCTGCTGCTCTACACCGACGACGGCGACACCGCGGCGGCCGCGGTGCACCGCCGGGGTCTGCGGCCGTTGAGCATCCTGGTCCGCCGCAGCTCGCTGGAGGACGTCTTCCTCCGGCTGACCGGTCGAAGCCTGGTGGAGTGACGGGCATGTCGACGACCTTCGCCTTCCGCTCCATGCGGCACTGGGCCTACCAGTACAAGCGGGCCTGGCGTGGCTCGGTCGTCTCCAGCGTGATCAGCCCGGTGCTCTTCCTCGCCGCGATGGGGCTGGGCCTCGGCACCCTGGTCAACCACCATCCGGGCAGCTCCGCCTCGCTCGGCGGGGTCAGCTACATCGATTTCATCGCACCGGGGCTGCTCGCCGCCACCGCGATGCAGACCGCGACGGGTGAGGCGACCTACCCGGTCATGGACGCCGTCACCTGGGGCAAGACCTACTTCGCGATGATGGCGACACCGCTCGGCGCGGCCGACGTCATGCTAGGCCACCTGGGCTGGATCGGGGTGCGGCTGCTCTCGACCTGCACGATCTACCTCGCCGTGATCGCCGCGTTCGGGGCGGTCAGCTCGCCGCTGGCGCTGCTGGCCGTGCCGGCGGGCGTCCTGACCGGGCTGGCGTTCGCCGCACCGGTCATGGCCTACGCCGCGACCCGCCGCAACGACGCGGGCCTGGCGGCGCTGCTGCGCTTCGTGATCGTGCCGATGTTCCTGTTCTCGGGGGTGTTCTTCCCCGTCTCCCAGCTCCCCGCGGTGCTCCGTCCGATCGCCTACGCCACGCCGCTGTGGAACGGCGTCGACCTCTGCCGCACGTTCACCCTCGGTACGGCGACCCCGGGCGCCAGCCTGCTGCACATCGGCTACCTGCTGGTCTGGGTCGTCCTCGGCGTGGCCCTGGCCCGCTGGGCCTACCGCACCAGGCTGGTCCGGTGAGCCGGCCCGGCCGGCGGTGGGACCGCCACCCTGCTCGCCCGGATCGCACCGCTGCCCCCGGTGAGCAGCCGGGCCTGGCTGATGGTCGAGCGCAACCTGATGGTCTACCGGCGGGCCTGGCTGATCATCGTGTCCGGCTTCTTCGAGCCGCTCTTCTACCTGTTCTCGGTGGGCGTCGGTATCGGCGCCCTGGTCGGGCACGTCACCGTGGCCGGGCACTCGATCGGCTACACCACCTTCGTCGCCCCCGGGCTGCTCGCCTCCTCGGCCATGAACGGCGCGGTCTACGACTCGACCAACCTCTTCTTCAAGCTCCACTACGCCAAGCTTTACGACTCGATCCTGTCCACGCCGGTGGGGGCCGGCGACGTCGCGGTGGGGGAGATCACCTGGGCCCAGCTGCGCGGGCTGGGCTACTCCGCCGCGTTCCTGATCGTCATGCTGGCGATGGGGCTGGTCGACTCATGGTGGGCGGTGTTCGCGCTGCCGGCGACCGCCGTGATCGGCTTCGCGTTCGGCGCGGTCGGCATGGCCGCGACGTCGTACATGCGCAGCTGGCAGGACTTCGAGTTCGTCCAACTGGCCATCCTGCCGATGTTCCTGTTCGCGACGACGTTCTATCCGCTGTCGACCTACCCCCGGACCCTGCAGATCGTGGTGGAGTGCACGCCGCTCTACCACGGCGTCGAGCTGATCCGGGCGCTCACCACCGGAGTGGGCGTCGGCTGGGGTCTGCTCGGGCACGTCGCCTACCTGATGATCATGGGTCTGGCGGGCCTCGCCGTCACCTCCCGGCGGCTCGAGCGGCTGCTGCTGCGGTGACCGCCGCGGCGGCCCGGCGTGTGACCGGACCGAGACTTGCGCAGATCGGGTAGTTCCCCGGCAATATCGGCATCCGACGGTACGATCGGACCGCCGCTGACTGACGAGATCTGGCCGCCGGGGGTCCCGCAATGACACGAAGCTCACTGTCGTTCCTCGGTCGAGACATGGCCGTCGACCTGGGCACCGCGAACACGCTGGTCTACGTCCGGGGCCGCGGCATCGTGCTCAACGAGCCGTCGGTGGTGGCGATCAACACCAACACCGGCGAGATCCTCGCGGTCGGCAGCGAGGCCAAGCGCATGATCGGGCGGACGCCGGGCAATATCGTCGCGGTCCGACCCCTCAAGGACGGCGTCATCGCCGACTTCGAGACCACCGAGCGGATGCTCCGCTACTTCATCCGCAAGGTGCACCGCCGCCGGCACCTGGTGCGCGGCCCGCGGGTGGTGGTGTGCGTGCCGAGCGGGATCACCGGAGTCGAGCAACGGGCCGTCAAGGAGTCGACCTACAACGCCGGCGCCAACAAGGTTTTCATCGTCGAGGAACCGATGGCGGCGGCGATCGGCGCCGGCCTGCCGGTCAGCGAGCCGACCGGCAACATGGTCGTCGACATCGGCGGCGGGACCACCGAGGTGGCGGTCATCTCGCTGGGCGGGATCGTGACCAGCCAGAGCATCCGGGTCGCCGGCGACGAGCTCGACGCGTCGATCATCCAGTACATCAAGAAGGAATACTCGCTCATGCTCGGCGACCGCACCGCCGAGGAGATCAAGATGGCCATCGCCTCGGCCTTCCCCATCGCCGAGGAGCAGCAGGCCGAGATCCGGGGCCGCGACCTGGTCAGCGGGCTTCCGAAGACGATCGTCGTGAGCGACGCCGAGATCCGCAAGGCGATCGAGGAGCCGGTCAATTCGATCATCGACGCGGTCAAGACCACGCTCGACAAGTGCCCGCCGGAGCTCGCCGGCGACGTGATGGACCGCGGCATCGTGCTCACCGGCGGGGGCGCGCTGCTGGGCGGGCTCGACGAGCGGCTGCGGCACGAGACGGCGATGCCGATCATCGTCGCCGACAACCCGCTGCATTCGGTCGCGCTGGGTTCGGGTCGGTGCGTGGAGGACTTCGACGCTCTCCGGCAGGTGCTGGTGTCCGAGCCGCGGCGCGAGCTGCGGCGCTGACCGCCCGGCGATCTGGTCGGGCGGGCCATATCAACGTGAAGACTCCACGATGAACCGGCCCACCCGACGACAGCGGCGGGTCACCGTCGTCCTGCTCCTGGTCTGCATCAGCCTGCTCGCCCTCGATTACGGCGGCAACGGGCTGGGCGGCGCGCGGCATGCGGCGACCAGCGCGTTCGGGCCGGTCGAGCGCGGGTTCAACACCGTGGTGATGCCGGTCGGCCGCTTCTTCGCCGGGCTGCCCAAGATCGGCAGCACCACCGCCACGATCGACTCGCTGCGGCGCCGCAACGCCGAGCTACGCAGCCGGCTCCGTACCGCCTCGCTGGACGGCGCCCGGTCGGCCGAGCTGCGCCGACTCGGCCTGCTCGTCGGCGCCTCGCACTTCACCGCCGTGACCGGGACCGTCCTCGGGCTCGGACCGTCACTCGGCTACGAGTGGACCGCGCAGATCGACGCGGGCAGCCGCAACGGCGTCAAGGCGGGGATGACCGTGATCGACGCCGACGGCCTCGTCGGGCGGATCAAGATGGTCGGCCCCACCACGAGCACGGTCATCCTGGCCGTCGACCCCGGATCGTCGGTCGGCGTCCGGGTCGCCCGCACCGGCGAACTCGGGATCGTCACCGGTGCCGGACTCAAGTCGATGTCCTACGTGCCGCTCAACCCGGGCTCGACCTTCCGGGTGGGCGACGAGCTCGTCACCGGCCCCTACGGCGCGTCGACCTACGCCGCCGGCGTCCCGTTCGGCAAGGTCACCAAGGTGATCCGGGGCGGCACGACGTCGACCCCCACGGCCAAGATCTCCCCGGACGTCGACTTCACCAGCCTCGACGTGGTGGCGGTCGTCCTGGTCGCCCCCCGACCGGTAGCGCGGGTGCCCGTGCCATCGACGAAACCGAAGAAGCACCAGTCGTGACCGGCCGCCCGGCCCGGCTGCTGGTCGCCGCGCTGACGATCGTGGTGGCGCTGGCGCTGCAGACGACGGTCTTCTCCCGGCTGCCGCTACCCGGCGGTACGCCGAGCCTGCTCCTCGTCCTCGTGGTGGCCTGCGCGCTGGTCGGGGGAGTGCCGTGGGGCGTCGGGATGGGCTTCACGACCGGGCTCGCCGCCGACCTGCTCAGCAACCACCCGGCCGGCCTGTTGGCGCTGGTCTTCCTGCTGGTGGGGTGGGTGGTCGGTCTGGTCGAGGCCGACGGGACCCACCTGGTGCTCCGCGGGATCGTCGCGGTCGCCCTCTCGGCGGTGGGGTCGTTCGCTCTCTACGTCGGGCTGCTCGCCCTGATCGGACCCGACCGTGTGCAATGGGCGTCCCAACTGGCCGACCTTCCGACCACGGTTCTCTACGATGTGATCTTGACACCTGTCGTCGTACCACTCGTTGCGATGGTCGAGCGTCGGCTACGGGCGGCGAGCTACCGGTGAGGATCGGTCGATGAGAGACGCCGCGGGGCTTCGGCTTCTTGTGCTGCGGGTGCTGGTCCTGTCGTTGCTGCTGACCCTCGGCGCCCGGTTGTACTACCTGCAGGTGCTCGACAAGAACAAGCTGACGCAGACCGCCAACGCCCAGCACACCCGGCAGATCGTCGTGCCGGCGCCGCGCGGTTCGGTCGTCGACGACGTGGGCCGGCCGCTGGTCGACAACCGCACCGCGCTCGTCATCGCGGTCGACCGCAGTGCACTGGATCGTCAGGCCGACGGCGGCAAGGCTGTGCTGGCCCGCCTGGCCGCGCTGATCCACGTGCCGGCGCAGCACCTGGCCCGGCAGGTGACGCCGTGCGCGCCGCACGTGCCGAAGCCCTGCTGGACCGGGTCGCCGTATCAGCCGGTGCCGGTGCTGAACAACGCCTCACCGGCCGCGGTGCTGCACATCTCCGAGCACCGCGAAGACTTCCCCGGCGTGGTCGCCGACGCGCAGGAGGTGCGCCAGTACCCCGAGCACACCGTCGCCGCCCACGAACTGGGTTACGTCGGGCCGGTCACCCAGGAGGAACTCGACACCAACGCCGCCGACGGCAAATCCACGCTCAACTCCAGCGACCTGGTCGGCCGCAGCGGTCTCGAGGAGAGCTACGACTCGACGTTGCGCGGCGTGGACGGGATCAAGACCGTCACCGTCAACAACTCCGGTCAGGTCACCGGCACCGCCTCCACCACCGCCCCCCGTCCCGGCGACACGCTGGTCACCAGCATCGACGCCAAGGTGCAGGCGCTCGCCGACCAGGCGCTCGCCGCGCAGATCAAGAAGAGCCGGGCCACCTTCGACCCCAAGAGCGGGAAGAACTTCGCCGCGCCCAGCGGTGCGGCGGTCGTGATGGATCCGCGCACCGGCCGCGTCCTCGCCCTGGCGAGCTACCCGACGTTCGACCCCAACGTCTTCGTCGGCGGAATCAGCCAGAAGGAATTCGAACAGATCAGTGGTCCCAACAGCGGCGATCCGATGGTGTCGCGGGCCACCCAGGGCCAGTTCGCGCCAGGGTCGACGTTCAAGCTGTCGACGGCGTCGGCGATCGTCATGGACGGGCAGTCGACGCTCAACCAGACCGGCAACTGTCCCCCCAAACTGCAGGTCGGCAACCAGCTCAAGACCAACTACGACAGTGAGAGCATCTCCGGACCCATCAACCTCGGCCGGGCGCTCGCCTTCTCCTGCGACACGTTCTTCTACCGCTACGCCATGCAGGCGTGGTACGCCGACCAGAACCAGGCGCTGGCCGGGAAGAAGCCGGCGGAGAACCTGCAGAACATGGCCCGCAAGTTCGGATTCGGCAGCAAGCCCGGCATCGACCTTCCCGCGGGACAGCAGACCGCCGGGCAGATCGTCGGCCGCACCTTCCTCAAGCAGCGGTGGGAGGCCAACAAGGCGCAGTACTGCGGCAACGCCAAGAAGGGCTACCCGCAGGTCAGCGACCCGGCGCGGCGCGCGTTCCTGACCCTGCTCGCGAAGGAGAACTGCTCCGACGGCTGGCGCTACAACATCGGTGAGGCCGCCGACCTCGCCATCGGCCAGGGCGAGACCACCGTGAGCCCGCTGCAGCTGGCCACCGCCTACAGCGCGATGGCCAACGGCGGAACCCTCTTCGAGCCGACCATCGGCAAGGCGATCGTCAACTCGCACGGGAAGGTCGTCAAGCGCATCACCCCGACGGTGCGCCGCAAGGTGCCGGTCCGCCAGGACGTGCTCAACTACATCAAGAACTCGCTGACGTTCGGCAAGGGCGGGGTGTCGGGAGAGACCGCGTTCGTCGGCTTCCCGTTCGCGAAGGACCCCATCGGCGGCAAGACCGGCACCGCCGAGGTCTTCGGCAAGCAGGACACCTCCTGGTTCGCCTCGTGGTCGCCCGTGAAGGACCCGCAGTTCGTCGTCGTCGGGATGATCGAGCAGGCCGGCCTCGGTTCCGGCGCCGCGGCACCGATGGTGCGCCAGATCTACGACGGGATCTACGGCCTGACCGGAAGCAAGCACACCCCGGTCATCGCGGGCAGCAAGCCGCCGTCGACGCTGCCGAAGATCGCGCCCTACGCGCAGTCCGTTCCCCCCGGCGACATCGTCGGATCCGGTGACGAGGCGGCGACCCCGACCCCGTCGGTAGGCGCGGCGCCGGACCGCCAGGTCCAACCGACGCCCGTGTTGCCGGAGGCGATCCTCGCGCTGCCGCCGCTGCGCTCCACCCTCCGCCGGTCAGGCCGACGAGCCCGACGCCGCGGACCACCCCGACGGGGGAGAGGGGTGCCGCCATGGTCCAGCTGATCCGGTCGTCACCGTCGCGGGGGCTGCGGTCGCTGTCGGAGCCGGTACGCCGTGAGCCGACCTGGCACCGCGTCGACTGGGTGCTGGCCGGCACCGCCATCGTGCTCGCACTGCTCGGCGGGATCCTGATCTGGGCGGCCACCCGGCAGCAGCAGATCGACCTGCACGCCGACCCGCAGTACTACCTGAAGAAACACCTCATCAACCTCGCCATCGGGTTGCTCATCGGCGGTGTCGTCGCGGTGGTCGACTACCGCGCACTGCGCACCTACGCGCCGATCGTCTACGTGCTGTCGTGCATCGGCCTGGTCGCCGTGCTTGCGGTCGGTTCGACGGTCAACGGCGCCCACTCCTGGATCCTGCTGCCGGCCGGCTTCGCCATCCAGCCGTCAGAGTTCGCGAAGGTCGCGCTCATCGTCGGAATGGCGATGCTGCTGACCGAACGCCGAGAGCGGGAAAACCGGCGCCCGGCCGCCGACGTGCCGCTGCTGCTGGCGCTGGCCGCCGTACCGATGGCGCTGATCATGCTGCAGCCCGACGTGGGCACCGTGATGGTCTTCGTCTTCACGATCCTCGGTGTGCTGTCGGTGGCCGGGGTCTCGTGGAAATGGATCCTGGGGCTGATCGCTCTCGGCGCGCTGGTGGCCTACGCCGCCGTCGCCCTGCACCTGCTCAAGAGCTACCAACTCGACCGGTTCCGCTCGTTCGCCAACCCCAACGTCAGCAACGCCGCGACCTACAACGTCACCCAGGCACGGATCGCGATCGGATCGGGCGGGTTGACCGGCACTGGCCTCTTCCACGGCTCGCAGACCAACGGCCGCTTCGTGCCCGAGCAGCAGACCGACTTCATCTTCACCGTCGCCGGCGAGGAACTCGGCCTGCTCGGCGCCGGCGGCATCATCGTGCTGTTCGGCATCATGATGTGGCGGGCCCTGCGCATCGCCGGGCGCTCACCCGACCCCTTCGGGCGACTGGTCGCGGTGGGGATCGTCGCGTGGTTCTCGTTCCAGATCTTCGTGAACATCGGGATGACGCTCGGCATCATGCCGGTGACCGGGCTGCCACTGCCGTTCATGTCCTACGGCGGGTCGTCGATGTTCGCGAGCTTCCTGGCGGTCGGCCTGCTCGAAAACGTGCACATGCGCACCCAGGAGACCGGGCGGGTCCGCGCGGCCCTGTGACCCCAATCCCTTGATCAAGAGGGGCTTCCTACGGCGTTTCGCACCGGAATCCCCTCTTGATCACGCTGGGGGTGGTGAGGCGGGCGACGGTGCCGGTGTCGGTCGGCAATCCGCTGGCGCGCACCCCGTATGCTGCATTCACCATGGCGTTGACCCGGCCATCACCGGTGAGCCTCCGGAAGAACGGGCGCCGCTGACCCGAGTGGCGCCCCAGTAGAACCGGGCGGGTCCGGCCCGTCATAGCCGGCGACGAGCGGGCGATCGGTCTCCGGGCGGATCGCCAAGCGGGGTGGTACCGCGGGGCCTGCGCCTCGTCCCTGCACTGTGGTGGAGGTGACGAGGAAGGAGCGAGCGGTGGCATACCCCCTGGACGGCTCGGGCCGCGATGTCGAGCCGTCGCCGTCATTCGCGGATCTCGAGGAGCGGGTCCTCGACTTCTGGGAGCGCGACGACACCTTCCGCGCCTCGATCGCCAACCGGCCGGCGGGTGACAGCGGCAGCAACGAGTTCGTCTTCTACGACGGACCGCCGTTCGCGAACGGGTTGCCGCACTACGGTCACCTGCTGACCGGCTACGTCAAGGACCTCGTCCCGCGCTACCAGACCATGCGCGGGCGGCGGGTGGAGCGCCGGTTCGGCTGGGACTGCCACGGGCTGCCCGTCGAGATGGAGGCCGAGCACGAACTCGGCATCACCACCAAGCGCCAGATCCTCGAGATCGGCATCGCGAAGTTCAACGAGACCTGCCGACGCTCGGTGCTGCGCTACACCAAGGAATGGGAGCGCTACGTCACCCGGCAGGCGCGCTGGGTCGACTTCGACAACGACTACAAGACATTCGACCTCTCCTACATGGAGAGCGTCCTGTGGGGGTTCAAACGCCTGTGGGACAAGGGTCTGGTCTACGAAGGCTTCCGCGTCCTGCCGTACTGCTGGCGGTGCGAGACCCCGCTGTCCAACCACGAGTTGCGGATGGACGACGACGTCTACCGGCCACGGGCCGACCCGGCGGTGACGGTGTGGTTCGAGCTGGAGAGCGGCGAGCGGCTGCTCGCCTGGACCACCACCCCGTGGACGCTGCCGAGCAACCTCGCCGTCGCCGTCGCGCCGGACGTGTCCTACGCCGTCATCGAGCGCGACGGCGAGCGCTACGTATTGGCCGAGGACCGGCTGCCGGCGTACGCCCGCGAGTTCGGCGACGACACCGGCACGCGGCGGGTCGGCACACTGACCGGACGCGAGCTGGTCGGCCGCCGATACCGGCCGATGTTCGACTTCCTGGCCGACACCGACAACGCCTTCCAGGTGCTGGCCGGTGACTTCGTCACGGTCGAGGACGGTACCGGCGCGGTGCACATGGCGCCGGCCTACGGCGAGGACGACCAGAACCTCTCCGCGGCGGCCGGGATCCCGGTCGTGCTCACCGTCGACGACCGGGCTCACTTCACCGACGTCGTCCCCGACTACGCCGGCATGCACGTCTTCGACGCCAACCCGCGCATCATCGCCGACCTGAAGGCCCGCGGGATGCTGGTGCGGCACGAGACCTACGAGCACAGCTACCCGCACTGCTGGCGCTGCGACACCCCGCTGGTCTACAAGGCGCTGTCGTCGTGGTTCGTGTCGGTCACGTCGTTCCGCGACCGGATGGTCGAGCTCAACAAGCAGATCGACTGGGTGCCCGAGCACATCCGCGACGGTCTCTTCGGCAAATGGCTGGAGAACGCCAGGGACTGGTCGATCTCGCGCAACCGCTTCTGGGGCAACCCGATGCCGGTGTGGCGCAGCGACGACCCGGCCTATCCACGGATCGACGTCTACGGGTCGCTGGACGAGCTTGAGCGGGACTTCGGGGTGCGCCCGACCGATCTGCACCGGCCGGCGATCGACGAGCTGACCCGACCCAACCCGGACGACCCGTCCGGCCGGTCGACGATGCGTCGTGTCCCGGAAGTGCTCGACGTGTGGTTCGACTCCGGGTCGATGCCGTTCGCGCAGGTGCACCACCCGTTCGAGAACGCCGAATGGTTCGAGGACCACTACCCGGGCGACTTCATCGTCGAGTACTTCGCCCAGACGCGCGGCTGGTTCTACACGCTGCACGTGTTGGCGACCGCGCTCTTCGACCGGCCGTCGTTCGCCACCGCCGTGACGCACGGGATCGTGCTCGGCGACGACGGGCAGAAGATGTCGAAGAGCCTGGGCAACTTCCCCGACGTCTACGAGATGTTCGACCGTTACGGCGCCGACGCGATGCGGTGGTTCCTGATGGCGTCGCCGATCCTGCGCGGCGGCGACCTCATCGTCACCGAGCAGGGGATCCGCGACGCCGCCCGCCAGGTGATGCTGCCGCTGTGGAACGCGTACTACTTCTTCACTCTCTACGCCAACACCGACGGCTACCAGGCGACCTGGCGCACCGACTCGACGCAGGTCCTCGACCGCTACATCGTGGCGAAGCTGCACGACCTGGTGGCCGATCTCACGACCCGGCTCGACCGCTACGACATCGCCGGGGCGTGCGCGGCGGTGCGCAGCTTCCTCGACGTGCTGACCAACTGGTACGTACGCCGCAGCCGGAGCCGTTTCTGGGGCTCGGACCGCGACGCATTCGACACCCTGTTCGCGACCCTCGAGGTGCTGACCCGGGTCGCCGCACCACTGCTGCCGATGGAGACCGAGGAGGTGCACCGCGGGCTCACCGGCCGGCGCAGCGTGCACCTCACCGACTGGCCGGACGCCGGCGGGCTGCCCGCCGACCCCGACCTGGTGACCTCGATGGACGCCGTCCGCGACGTGTGCTCGGCGGCGCTGTCGGTGCGCAAGTCGCTCGGACTGCGGGTGCGTCAGCCGCTGGCGTCGCTGACCGTCGCCGGGCCCGACGCGCAGGCCCTGGCGCCGTACACCGACCTCATCGCCGACGAGGTCAACGTCAAGGAGGTCCGGCTGTCCGCCGACGTGGACGCGCTGTGCACCCGGGTGCTGGCGCTGGTCCCGCGGGTGCTCGGCCCGCGGCTCGGCCGCGACATGCAGCGGGTGATCGGCGCGGTGCGGGCCGGCGACTGGTCGGAGACCGACGGCGTGGTCACCGCGGGCGGCGTGCCGCTGCAGGAGGGCGAATACACCGTGCGGCTGGAGCCGGCATCCGGGCAGGCCGCCGCGGCGCTGCCCGGGCAGGCCGGCGTCGTGCTGCTCGACACCGGGGTCGGTCCGGAACTCGCCGCCGAGGGCACGGCCCGCGACGTCGTCCGCGCGGTGCAGGCGGCCCGGCGCACGGCCGGGCTCGACGTGTCCGACCGGATCGGGTTGACGATCGACGCGTCCGCCGGCCGTGCAGGCTGCGGTCGAGGCACATCGGGCCTTCGTCATGGCCGAGACCCTGGCGACCGGGATCAGCTTCGGGCCGGTCGCCGACGCCCCGGCGACCGAGGTCGGCGACGGCGAGTCGGTGCGGCTAGCAGTCAGCCGGGTTTGATCCCCTCCGCGCCGACCGGCACCCGCCGGCCGGTCTCGTGCGACTCGATCGCCGCGTAGGCGAGCAGCAGCGCCCGTCGGCCGGCGGTGGCCGGCACCGGCGGTGGCTCGCCCGCCCGCAGTGCCGCCAGCATGTCGTCGACGTATCGGTCCACGGTGTGGTGGAAGCTGCGCGCGGCGTCGTCGAAATATCCGGGGCGCCAGACGATGGTGTCTTCCGCGCCGACCCGGGACAGCTCGAAGGACTGCACGGTGTCGATCGCGACGGCCCGTCCGGCCGTGCCGTTGACCTCAAGCCGGTGCGCGCCGGGATACGCGTAGGACGAGTCGTAGGAGCCCAGCAGCGTGCCAATCGCGCCGCCGCGGAATTCGAGGGCCAACGCCACGGTGCTCCATGCCCCGTAGGTCCTGTTCGTCATCTGCGCCATCACCGAGGTGATCGGCCCGAGCAGATATTCGAGCATGTCGAAGGCATGACACTGCGTCTCGATGAGGTTCTTGTGCGGCGAGACGCCCCGGTTGGGCTCGCCGCCGAAACGCCAGGTGGCGAACACCGGCTCGCCCACTGAGCCGTCCTCGATCGCCGTTCGGGTCCGCAACACCGGTTCGGCGTATCGGTGGTTGAAATGGATGGCGAAGAATGTGTTGTGTTCCTGCGCCTTGGCCAGCAGCGCGTCGGCCTGCTCGAGCTCAAAGACCAGCGGCTTTTCCACCAACAGCGGCACTCCGGATTCCAGTAGCCGCATGGTGGGCTCGAAATGATGCTCGTTCGGCAGCGATGCCGTCACCAGGTCGGGCCGCACCTTCTCCAGCATTTCGCCGATGTCGGTGTATGCATCGACGCCGAGCCGGCGCGCTTCGGCCGACGCGCGCCCGAGGTCGCGACCTACGACAGCGCACAGTTCGGTGTCCCGGCGTTGACTGAAGACCCGGGTGTGCTGGCGTCCCCAACCGCCCGGCCCGACGACGGCAACGCGCAGCAGGTCCTGGGTCATAGCGCATCCTGCTCGACGACGACCTTGCCCGTCTCGCCGGCGAAGAACAGTTCGAACGCGCGCTCCAGCTCGGCGATCGGCATCCGGTGGGTGATGACCTGGGAGATGTAGTCGGTGTGGACGCGCAACAGATCCAGGTTGCGCGGCAGGTCGTCGAACGGGAAGTACTCGCTGCCCAGCACCGCATGCTCGGGCGCGATCAGGTCGCGGGAGACGTCCAGCGTCACCTGCTCGCCGTGGCCGACACAGACCAACACGCCACGCGGACCGAGGGCATCGAGCGCGTCGCGGCGGGCCACCTCCTTGCCTGAGGCGTCAAAGGCGACGTCCGGACTACCGACCGGCGACAGGTCGGTGACGTCGACCGGAATGCCGCCGAGGGTGCCCGCGAACTCACGGCGCCAGGCCGAAACATCGCTGATGTAGACCGGGATGTCGTGGCCAAGCAGGAGTTTCGACATCACCAGCAGACCGAGCCCGATCGGTCCGGCGCCGGCGACGTATACCGATGTGATGTCGGTGCGCAGCAGCCGGGCGCGCGTGATCGAGTGGCCACTGGTGCCCATCACGTCGAGCAGCGTCGTGGCGGTGGCGAAGTCGATGTCATCGGTGACGGGGAAGAAATTGCTTTCGTGGACCACTTCGTACGGCCCGCAACCGCCGTCGTCAGCGATGCCCATGTCGCCGCGTTTGGCCAGGCACTGGTTCGTGGCGCCCAGCCGGCAACTGCGGCAGTTACCGCAGAAGTCCATCAGGTACACCACGCCGCGGGTGCCTACCGGCGTCGTGGTCGCGTCGCCGGCTGCCAGAACCACGCCGGCCGTCTCGTGACCGGGCACGTGGTCAGCTCCGTGACTCCAGAAGCCGCGATCGGTCCCGCACAGCGCGTTCGCGCGCGGCGAGACCAGCAACTCGCCCGCGCCGGGCCGGCGATAGCTGCGCTCGACGTATTCGATCCGCCCGTTTCCGCGGAACAGGGGTGCGCTGGCTCTGGGCATTGCACCCGTCCTCGCCGCGATGGTCGCCCGCCGGTGGCGGGCCTACCCCACGCCGATCGAGTCGGCGGCCACCGCGACCTCGCGGCCCTCCCGGGCCGAGGCGTAGCAGGCGTCAATGATGCGGGCCCGGGCCAGAGCGTCGGTGCCGATGTGCTGCGCCCAGTCGTCGCCGCGGACCTTCTCGACGAACGACCGGACGACCGCGCGGTGACCCTCGCCACGACCCACCCGGGGCGCGATCACGGCCGGCGCGTCGGCCACGTCGGAGTAGAGCCGCAGGGTGTCCTCCCAGGCGTAGTTGGGGACGTTGATCTCCGCGCCGCCCTCGGTGCCGTAGAGCGTCACGCCGAAGTCGTCGCCGTCGGGCCGGTAGGTCGCCCAGCTCGCCTCGAGCAGCAGCGTCGCACCGCCGGCCAGCCGCAGGAACGCCGTACCGAGATCCTCGACCTCGAAGCCGGACCCGACCTGCTGCTTGTCGGTGCCCGCACTGCCGCCGCGGCCGCGGGAGCCGAGCTCGGAGTAGGTGTTGGCGCTGACGCTGGTGACCTGCGGCTCGCCGAGCAGGAAGAGGGTCAGGTCGAGCATGTGCACGCCGAGGTCGATCATCGGGCCGCCGCCGGACATCTCCTTGTTGGTGAACCAGCTGCCCAGGCCGGGGATGCCGCTGCGGCGTACCCACCGGGTCTTCGCGTAGTAGATGTCGCCGAGACCGCCGTCGTCGATGTGCTGCTTGAGGGTGTGCACGTCGCCGCGCTCGCGGTGGTTGAACGCGATCTGCAGCACCCGGCCGGCCTTCGCGGCCGCACGCACCATCTGCTCGCCCTCGGCGCCGGTGCGGGCCAGCGGCTTCTCGCAGAGCACGTGCCGGCCCCGCTCCAGCGCGGCGATCGTGATCGGCGCGTGCAGGTGGGTGGGGGAGCAGACGCTGATCGCGTCGAGGTCGTCGCGAGCGACCAGGTCCTCCCAGTGGGCGTGCAGGTGGGGGACTCCGTGCTCGGCACCGAGGGCCTGGAGCCGGTCCGGCTCGAGGCCGGCGAGTGCGACCACCTCGACGCCCGGAATCGGAAGGTAGGAGGTGAGATGGGTGCGTCCGGCGTACCCGAGCCCGACCACGCCGACGCGGAGCGGCCGGGCCGCTGGATCCTCAAATGACATGCCCGAATGCCTACCACTCCGGTGCGACACGATCTCCGGCGGCCACCACCGTTACCCTCGGTCCATGAGCGTCGAGTCGGTCTTTCCGCGTCTCGAGCCGCTCCTGCCGAGGGTGCACAAGCCCATCCAGTACGTCGGCGGCGAGCTCAACGCGACGACCAAGGACTGGGATGCCGTCGACGTCCGGTGGGCGCTGATGTATCCCGACGCCTACGAGGTCGGGCTGCCCAACCAGGGCGTCATGATCCTCTACGAGCTGCTCAACGAGCGTTCGGACGTGCTCGCCGAGCGCACCTACAGCGTGTGGCCCGATCTCGAGGCACTGATGCGCGAGCATCACCTGCCGCAGTTCACCGTCGACGGCCACCGGCCGGTCGGCGCGTTCGACCTGCTCGGCGTCTCCTTCTCCACCGAGCTCGGCTACACCAACCTGCTCACCGCACTGGATCTCGCCGGCATCCCGATCGACGCGGCCGACCGCACCGCGGACCACCCGGTGGTGATCGCCGGCGGGCACGCGTCGTTCAACCCCGAGCCGATCGCCGACTTCATCGACGCCGCGGTGCTCGGCGACGGCGAGCAGGCCGTCCTCGACATCAGCGACACGGTGAAGCAGTGGAAGGCGGACGGGCGGCCGGAGGGGCGGGACGGCCTGCTGCTCCGCCTGGCCGGCGTGTCCGGCGTCTACGTGCCGCGGTTCTACGACGTCGACTACCTGCCCGACGGGCGGATCCGGCGGGTGGCGCCCAATCGGTCCGGCGTGCCGTTCCGGGTGCACAAGCGCACCACGATGGATCTCGACGCCTGGCCCTATCCGAAGCAGCCGCTGGTCCCGCTGGCCGAGAGCGTGCACGAGCGGATGAGCGTCGAGATCTTCCGGGGCTGCACGCGCGGCTGCCGGTTCTGCCAGGCCGGGATGATCACCCGCCCGGTCCGTGAGCGGAGCATCACCGGGATCGGCGAGATGGTCGAGAAGGGGCTGCAGGCCACCGGTTTCGAGGAGGTCGGCTTGCTCTCGCTGTCCAGCGCCGACCACTCCGAGATCGGCGACGTGGCCAAGGGCCTCGCCGACCGCTACGACGGCACCAACACGAGTCTGTCGCTGCCGTCCACCCGGGTCGACGCCTTCAACGTCACCCTCGCCAACGAGCTGTCCCGCAACGGCCGCCGGTCCGGGCTGACCTTCGCCCCGGAGGGCGGCAGCGAACGGCTGCGCCGGGTCATCAACAAGATGGTCTCCACCGAGGACCTGATCCGCACCGTCACGACGGCCTACGAACACGGCTGGCGGCAGGTGAAGCTGTATTTCATGTGCGGTCTGCCGACCGAGGAGGACGACGACGTCCTCGCGATCGCCGACATGGCCCACCAGGTGATCCGCGCCGGGCGTACGGCGACCGGCGGTCGCGACGTGCGCTGCACCGTGTCGATCGGGGGCTTCGTACCCAAGCCGCATACGCCGTTCCAGTGGGCGTCGCAGGCCGACGCCGAGACCGTCGACCGCCGGCTGCGGCTGCTCCGCGACGCCATCAACGCCGACCGCAGCCTCGGTCGCCAGATCGGCTACCGCTACCACGACGGCCGTCCGTCGATCGTGGAAGGCGTGCTCTCCCGCGGCGACCGGCGGATCGGGGCGGTGATCCGCCGGGTGTGGCAGGACGGCGGCCGGTTCGACGGCTGGCGGGAGTACTTCTCCTACGAACGCTGGGAGAGCGCCTGCGCCGACGTTCTTCCGGCGTACGGCCTCGACCTCGCGTGGTACACGACGCGCGAGCGGGGCGAGCAGGAGGTCCTGCCCTGGGACCACCTCGACGCCGGCCTGGACAAGGAGTGGCTCTGGTCGGACTGGCAGGACGCGATCGACGAGACCGAACTCGACGACTGCCGGTGGACGCCGTGCTACGACTGCGGTGTCTGCCCCGAAATGGGGACCGAGATCCAGATCGGCCCGACCGGCCGCAAACTGCTCCCGGTCACCCCCCTATGACGAAGACCCGGTAAGGACGACATCCATGGCGCGTACGCCGGACGGACCGCCGCCGGCGCCGGTCGCGGCGCGGGTGCGGATCCGCTACGCGAAGCGGGGCCGGTTGCGGTTCACATCCCACCGCGACGTCGCCCGGGCCCTCGAACGCGCCCTGCGCCGCGCGGGCACGCCGGTCGCGCACTCGGCCGGCTTCAACCCGCACCCCAAGATCTCCTACGTCGGCGCCGCGCCCACGGGCGCCGCCAGCGAGGCCGAATACCTCGAGATCGGCCTCGTCCGCTCGGTCGACTCCCGGGCGCTGGGGGAGGCCCTCGACGCGGCGCTCCCGGCCGGCATCGACGTGCTCGAGTGCGTGGTCGCGGGTCCGGGGTCGCTCGCCGAGCGGATCGACGGCACCTCCTGGCGGCTCGACCTGCCCGGGGTCCCGGTCGAGGTGCTGCGGCGGGCGGTCGACATCTTCCTGGCGGCCGAGCACGTCGCCGTACCGCGGGTGACGAAGAGCGGCCGGCGGGAGGTCGACGCCCGGGCGGCCGTGCTGTCGGCGGTCGTCGCCGAGCCCGATCCGAGCGCGTCATCAGGAGGCCCATCGGGCGACTGTGCGATACTGGAAATGGTCGTACGTCTGGTGACACCGGCCGTACGACCGAACGACGTGCTCGCCGCGTTAAGGATTGTGGCGGACTTTTCGCCGCCGGTGCCCGCTCTGGTCACCCGGCTGGCGCAGGGCCGACTCGATGACGGCGGCCGGCTCGCCGACCCGCTCGCGCCTGACCGCGCGACCACCACACCCGGTGGCCCGCCTGCGGTCGGTGTGCCCGAGGATCCGGCGCCGTCGTTGCACGCACCATCCGCGGGCTGACGCATCCAGTCGCCTAGCCGGCGGACGACGACAGACTTGCGTGTCCGCCTCCGGCGGCCACGATGACCCGCCCCGTGCGGATGTCGGCTCAGGCCGAACGTCCCGGGGCCGAACGGAGATGTGCCGATGCTCGATTCCGAGCCCACCACCGGCCCACCGGCCACACCGACGACAGCGACACCGGAAAGTCCAGCACCGCAGGACACGGGGGACGCGCCCGCGAAGGCCACGCGTCGCCGCCGAAGCCCGGCGAGCAAGGCGACCACCGAACCGACCACCGCTGAGCCGACGACCGCGAAGGCCACCAAGGCAGCGAAGGCCACGAAGGCGTCCAAAGCAACCAAGGCCACCAAGGCCACCAAGGCCACCAAAGCGACGAAGGCGACTAAAGCGGCCAAGGCGTCCAAGGCCACGAAGGCGGCGGCCGCCGATGCCGCCCCCGATGCCGCCCCCGGGGCCACCGCCGGCCCCGCCACCACACCGGCGCCGCCCGCCGCCGACGCCGGCACCGACCAGTCCGGCGGGGACGCCGCTCCCACCAAGGCCACCCGCCGCCGCGCGGCGACCTCGATGACGTTCATGGCGCCCCCGGTCGAGCCGGCTGCGCCGGCGGCGACCGACGACCAGGAGCCGGCCACCCGCGGCCGCCCGGCGAAGGCGTCCAAGGCCGCGAAGGCCGCGACCCCACCGGCCGAGCCCGAGGCGGGCCGCGCGGACGGCGACGAAGCCGAGGACGGCACCCGGCGCCGCCGCCGCGGTCGCCGCGGCCGAGGCCGCGCCCACAGCGAGGAGGCCACCGGTTCCGGTGACGCCCCGGCCGCCGAGGGCGATTCGACGTCCGACGACACCGCGCAGACGCCGCGCAAGGCCACCCGGTCCCGCAAGGCGACGAAGAAGACGGCTGGCGAGGCCGACTCCGACCCGGGCGACGCCACGGCGACCCAGGACTCCGGGACCGACGATGCCCCGACCGGCGACGCGGACGAGGATGGCGCGGGCGGCACCAGCCGTCGCCGCCGGCGCCGGCGCCGCCGTTCCGGAGGCGGCGACGGCGAGGCAGCCGCTGACGACCAGCCGACGCGCGGCCGGTCCGAGGGTCGGTCCGACGGCGACGACGAGGTCAAGGCCATCCGAGGCTCGACCCGGCTCGAGGCCAAGCGCCAGCGCCGCCGCGACGGTCGCGACCAGGGTCGCCGCCGGGCCCCGATCCTCTCCGAGGCCGAGTTCCTCGCCCGCCGCGAATCCGTCGACCGGTCGATGGTCGTGCGGCAGCGCGGCGACCGCACCCAGATCGGCGTCCTCGAGGACGGCGTACTGGTCGAGCACTACGTCACGACCGCGAAGAGCTCGTCGTACGCCGGCAACGTCTACCTCGGCCGTGTGCAGAACGTGCTGCCGAGCATGGAGGCGGCGTTCATCGACATCGGCAAGGGCCGCAACGCGGTGCTCTACGCCGGCGAGGTCAACTGGGACGTGGCCGGCCTGGAAGGCCGGGCCCGCTCGATCGAGCACGCGCTGAAGTCCGGCGACACCGTGCTGGTGCAGGTCAGCAAGGACCCGATCGGCCACAAGGGCGCCCGGCTCACCAGCCAGATCAGCCTCCCGGGCCGCTACCTGGTCTATGTGCCCAACGGCTCGATGACCGGGATCAGCCGCAAGCTGCCCGAGAACGAGCGGGCGCGGCTGAAGACCATCCTGCGCAAGGTCGTCCCCGACGACGCCGGCGTGATCATCCGGACGGCTGCCGAGGGCGCGACCGAGGACGAGCTCACCCGTGACGTCGCCCGGCTGCAGGCGCAGTGGGAGGTCATCGAGAGCAAGGCGGAGAAGCAGAAGGGGTCGGCTCCGGTCCTGTTGCACGAGGAGCCCGATCTCGCGATCCGCGTGGTCCGCGACGTGTTCAACGAGGACTTCGCCAGCCTCATCGTGTCCGGGGACGAGGCGTGGAACACGCTCGAGCAGTACGTCGACCACGTCGCTCCCGAGCTGCGGCCGAGGCTGAAGCGCTACGACGGCGACGCCGACATCTTCGAGGAAACCCGCATCCACGAGCAGCTCGCCAAGGCGCTCGACCGCAAGGTGTGGCTGCCCTCGGGCGGATCCTTGGTCATCGACCGCACCGAGGCGATGACGGTGATCGACGTCAACACCGGCAAGTTCACCGGCAAGGGGGGAAACCTCGAGGAGACCGTCACCCGCAACAACCTCGAGGCGGCCGAGGAGATCGTCCGGCAACTCCGCCTGCGCGACATTGGCGGGATGATCGTGATCGACTTCATCGACATGGTGCTGGAGAGCAACCGGGAGCTGGTCCTGCGCCGGTTGACCGAGTGTCTCGGACGCGACCGCACGCGCCACCAGGTGTCGGAAGTGACCTCGCTCGGTCTGGTGCAGATGACCCGCAAGCGGGTCGGCCAGGGTCTGCTCGAGGCGTTCTCCGAGCCCTGTGAGCACTGCGGCGGCCGCGGCATCATCGTGCACAGCGAGCCGGTCGACGAGAAGGGCCAGAACGGTCGGAGCAAGTCCGAGACCGCGACCAAGCGCATCGCCGCCGCGAAGGGCAGGAGCTCCGGTGGGGGCGGCAGGGACACGGCGAAGTCCGCGTCCGGCGACGAGGCGGGCACTCACTCGGACCGCCCGGCTGCGGACAGCTCGGCCTCGGAGGGCCCAGGTTCCGACAGTGCGACGCCCGACCGGGCGGCGTCCGACAGCTCGGCGTCCGACACCGCGCAGCTCGCCCTGCCGGCCGCCGAGGCGGCCCGACCCGACGCCACCTCGCCCAACGGCCGGGTCGACGTCGAGCCGGAGTTGGCGGCCGCCCTGCGCGAGCCGGCGCAGTCGGCCGACAGCGACACCGACGACATGCCCGACCCGGCCGGCGACGACGACGATCCGGTGAGCCCGGCCGTCTCCGAGCCGGTTGACCTCGAGCCGACGCCCGGTGCCCGACGCCGGGGCCGCCGACGGGCCGCGAGCCGACCCGCCGGACCGCCGGCCCCCATCGACGCCGGCTGACCGTGGGCGGAGAGTTCAGTAGAGTCCACGTACTGACGCGGGGTGCCCTGTCCCCAGGGCTGAGAACAGACCCGTCGAACCTGCTCTAGTTCGCGCTAGCGGAGGGACGTCACTGTGGCCGATGCCGCGACCGTGCTGCCCGGTTCGCTGGTGGCCGCCGACCTGGCCGCCGTACGCCGGCAGAATCCGCTCACCCAGTGCATCACCAACACGGTGGTGACCGGCTTCACCGCCAACGCGCTGCTCGCGGTCGGTGCCTCACCGGCGATGGTGGAGGCGGTCGAAGAGGCCGGGGAGTTCGCCGCCGTCGCCGACGCGTTACTGGTCAATCTCGGCACTCTGTCGGCGGCCCAGGTCGCCGGCATCCGGGCCGCGGTCGACGGGGCGACGACGGCCGGTACGCCGTGGGTCCTCGACCCGGTCGCCGTCGGCGGGCTGCGGTTCCGCACCGACTTCGCGGTCGAGCTGCTCGACCGCCGGCCCACGGTGGTGCGGGGCAACGCGTCGGAGGTCATGAGCCTGGCCGGCGCCGGCGGGGTGTCCGGCCGGGGCGTCGACTCGCGGGCCGACTCGGGGGAGGCGCTCGACGCCGCCCGGTCGCTCGCCGTTGCGCGCCGGTGCGTGGTGGCGGTGAGTGGCGTCGTCGACTACGTGACCGACGGCGACCGCGTCATCGCCGTGGCCGGCGGGCATCCCCTGATGACCCGGGTCACCGGGGTGGGTTGCGCGCTCGGCGCGCTGCTGGCCGCCTTCCTCGCCGTCGACCCGGACCCCGTGTCGGCCAGCGTCGCGGGCTCGACCGTCCTCGCCGCCGCCGGTGAGGCGGCCGCGGAGCGCACCGCCGGACCCGGCTCCTTCGCCACCGCGCTGCTCGACCAGCTCCACCTCGTCGACCCCGACGACCTGGCCGCCCGGCAGGGCGCGTCGTGACCCGGCTCGACCTCTCCCTGTATCTCGCCACCGACACCGGCCTGTGCGGGCGTCGCGGCGTGCCGGCGACCGTGCGGGCCGCCGTCGCCGGCGGGGTCACCGCGGTCCAGGTGCGCGACCCCCGCGCCACGACCCGGGAACTCTACGAGCAGACCAGGACGATCGCCGCCGAGCTCGACGGCACGGGGGTTCCGCTCCTCGTCAACGACCGGCTCGACGTCGCACTGGCGGCCGGGGCCGACGGCGTCCACCTCGGACAGACCGATCTCCCGGCCGAAGCGGTCCGGCGGATCGCCGGTCCGCGGCTGGTCATCGGCTGGTCGGTGTCGACCCCGGAGCAGCTCGCGGCGGCGGTGGCGATGCCCGCCGGGACCATCGACTACCTCGGCGTCGGCCCGGTCTTCGCGACTCCCACGAAGCCCGACGCCGGTCCCGCGCTCGGACTCACCGCGTTGCGGCAGTTCTGCGAGAAATCGACCCTGCCGTGCGTCGCCATCGGGGGCGTCGGCGTCGACAACGCCCGTACGGTGTCGGACACCGGGGTCGCCGGGGTGTGCGTGGTCTCGGCCTTGTGCACTGCGCCCGACCCCGAAGAGATGGCCAGGTCACTACGCCGGGAGGTCGCCGTATGAGGATCCCGAACGTGCTGTCGATCGCCGGGACGGACCCGAGCGGCGGAGCCGGGGTGCAGGCCGACCTGAAGACCTTCTCGGCGCTCGGCGGCTACGGGATGGCCGTGGTCACCGCCCTGGTCGCGCAGAACACCGTCGGTGTCGACGCCGTGCACCAGCCCCCGGCCGACTTCGTCACCGCGCAGTTGGACTCCCTGTTCGCCGATGTGCGGGTCGACGCCGTGAAGATCGGCATGTTGGGCAGCGCCGAGGTCGTCGCGGCCGTCGTCGCCGCGCTCGACCGCTACCACCCGCCGTACGTCGTGCTCGACCCGGTGATGGTCGCCAAGAGCGGCGACCGACTGCTCCCCGCCGACGCGGTCGCCGTGCTCCGCGACGAGTTGCTGCCGCGCGCCGACCTGGTGACACCCAACCTCCCCGAGGCCGCCGACCTGCTCAGCGAGGACGAGGTCACCGACCCGGCCACCGACGAGGCCGTCATGGCCGACCACGTGGCCCGCCTGGTCAAGCTCGGCGCCCGCCGGGTGCTGCTCAAGGGCGGCCACCTCTACGGCGCGGCCAGCGTCGACCTGCTCTACGAGGACGGCGAGATCCGCCGTTTCACCGGCCCCCGGATCCCCACCCGCAACACGCACGGCACCGGGTGCACGCTCTCCTCGGCCATCGCGGCGCTGCGCCCCCAGCGACCCGGCTGGGGGAGCACCATCACCGACGCCAAGCGCTACCTCACCGGCGCGCTGCGCGCCGCGGACCGGCTCGACGTCGGGCGCGGCCACGGGCCGGTGAACCATTTCCACGAACTCTGGGCGCGCCAGTGAGCGGGCACCGGTGAGCTTCTGCGCCGCGGCGTGGTCGCGCACCGCCGACCTGCAGCAGGCGATCCTGGAGCACCCTTTCAACGTCGCGCTCGCCGCCGGGACGCTCGACCAGGACCGGTTCGCCTTTTACCTTGTGCAGGACTCCCGCTACCTGGTCGGCTTCGCGAAGGCACTCGCGGTGGCCGCCGCCCGGCTGCCCGACCCCGCCGACGCGGCCTTCTTCGCCGGCAGCGCCCAGACCGCACTCGCCGTCGAGCGCAGCCTGCACGGGGAGTACCTGGCCGAGTTCGGCGTGTCCGCGGCCGAGACGGCCGGCATCGAGACCTCACCGGCGTGCGAGGCCTACACGTCCTACCTGCACTCGGTCGCCCTCACCGAGCCGCACCAGGTGCTCGTCGCGGCGCTGCTGCCCTGTTTCTGGGTCTACGAGCACGTCGGGACGACGATCCGCGACAAGGCGGGCGATCTGTCCGGCCATCCCTACGCCCGCTGGATCGCCACCTACGCCGACGAGGAGTTCGCCGAGTCGGTACGGCGGGCCCGCGACGTCGCCGACCGGCTCGCGGCCGGGGCTGACCGGCCGCTCGCGGACCGGATGAGCGCGGCCTTCACCCGCGGCTGCGAGTACGAATGGCTATTCTGGGACTCGGCCTGGCGCCTCGAGACCTGGCCCACGCGGTGGTGGCGGGGCGTCCCGGATGACCCGGAAGGCCACCGGGTGGATGCCCGGAATGGGCTGCCGGGCCCCGATCCGGTAACGTAGACGGTCGGTGCGCTCGACGCGCCCCTTCTGCACGTGCCGCACGCAGGGCACGCACCTCGACGAGCAAGGAAGTAGGTCCCGCGGTGTACGCGATCGTGAAGACCGGCGGACGGCAGTACCGCGTCGCGGTCGGCGACGAGGTGGAGGTCAACACCCTCGACGGCGAGCCGGGCAGCAGCGTCACGCTGCCCGCGCTGCTGCTGGTCGACGGGGGCACCGTCACCGCCGACGCCGACGCGCTGGCAGCGGCCACCGTGACCGCCGAGGTCGTCGGCCACACCAAGGGCCCGAAGATCAAGATCCACAAGTTCAAGAGCAAGACCGGCTACCACAAGCGGCAGGGGCACCGCCAGGCGCTCACCCGCGTCAAGGTGACCGGCATCGAGAGCGGAAAGTAGGTCGCGACATGGCACACAAGAAGGGCGCTTCGTCCTCCCGTAACGGTCGCGACTCCTCCGCGCAGCGGCTCGGCGTCAAGCGCTTCGGCGGGCAGGAAGTCAACGCCGGCGAGATCATCGTGCGGCAGCGCGGCACCCACTTCCACCCCGGTGTCGGCGTCGGGCGGGGCAAGGACGACACGCTGTTCGCCCTCTCGGCGGGCGCCGTCCAGTTCGGGCTGAAGCGCGGCCGCAAGACGGTCAATATCGTCCCGGCCGCCGCCGACAACTGATCCACCACACCATCCCTCGACGTCCATGAGGTGAGCAGTGACCTCGTTCGTCGACCGCGTCGTGCTGCACGTGTCCGCCGGAAACGGCGGGCACGGCGCTGCGTCCGTGCACCGGGAGAAGTTCAAGCCGCTGGGTGGTCCGGACGGGGGTAACGGCGGCGACGGCGGCGACGTCGTCCTCGTCGTCGACCCGGGCGTGCACACACTGCTCGACTTCCACCACCACCCGCACCAGCGGGCGACGAATGGGCGCGGCGGGCAGGGCAGCAACCGCGGGGGCGCGGCCGGCACATCGCTGGAGCTCCGCGTGCCGGACGGTACCGTCGCGCACACCCCCGCCGGCACGATGCTCGCCGACCTGGTCGGCGCCGGCACCCGCTACGTCCTGGCCCGCGGCGGCAAGGGCGGCCTCGGCAACGCGGCGCTGGCCAACCGGCGGCGTAAGGCCCCCGGCTTCGCGCTGCTCGGAGAGGCCGGCGAGCAACTCGATGTGGTCCTCGAGCTCAAGAGCGTCGCCGACGTCGGCCTGATCGGCTTCCCCAGCGCCGGAAAGTCCTCCCTCGTGGCCGCGCTGTCCGCCGCCCGGCCCAAGATCGCCGACTACCCCTTCACCACGCTGGTGCCCAACCTCGGCGTCGTGACCGCGGGCGACACGATCTTCACCGCCGCCGATGTGCCCGGGCTGATCCCCGGTGCGGCGACCGGGCGCGGCCTCGGGCTGGAGTTCCTGCGGCACGTCGAGCGCTGCGCCGTACTCGTCCACGTCGTCGACTGCGCGAGCCCGGAGTCCGGCCGCGACCCGGTGTCCGACGTCGACGCCGTGGAGCACGAACTCACACAGTACGTCGGCGACCTGTCCGCCGACCTGGCCGACCGGCCGCGCATCGTGGCGTTGAACAAGGTCGACGTGCCCGAGGCGCGGGACCTGGCCGAGCTCGCCCGCAGCGAACTCGAGGCCCGTGGCCTGCCGGTGTTCCTGATCAGCGCCGCGACGCACGAAGGGCTGCCGGCGCTGCGTTACGCGATGGCCGAGCGGGTCAACGAGCACCGCGCGGCGACCCGGTCGGAGGAGCCGACCCGGATCGTGCTCCGCCCGGCCGCAGTCGACGAGGTCGGTTTCACCGTCGTGGCCGACCCGGAGGTCCCCGACGGTTTCCTGGTCACCGGTGACAAGCCCCGGCGCTGGGTGCAGCAGACCGACTTCTCCAACGACGAGGCGGTCGGCTACCTCGCCGACCGGTTGGCCCGGCTCGGCGTCGAGACGGCGCTGGCCGAGGCCGGCGCGCACCCCGGGGACGCCGTCCGCATCGACGACGTCACCTTCGACTGGGAGCCCAGCAGCGGTGTCGAGGAGGAGCTCACCCCGGGGCCGCGTGGGGAGGACTCCCGGCTGGATCGGTCGACCCGAACCCGCGCCGACGAGCGGCTGGCCGCCAAGCGGGCCCGTCGACGCCCCGACCAGCCGTGAGCGCCGACGCCGCCGGCCGGCGAGCGGTCCGCGACGCCTCCCGGGTCGTGCTCAAGATCGGCTCGTCCTCGCTGACGACGGTCGAGGGCGGTCTCGATCCGGCCCGCCTCGACCGGCTCGTCGACGCCGTCGCGGGCCGCCGCCGGGCCGGGCACCAGGTGGTGCTGGTGTCCTCCGGCGCGATCGCCGCCGGGCTGGCGCCGCTCGGGCTGCCGCGCCGCCCGCGCGACCTCGCCACCCAGCAGGCCGCCGCCAGTGTCGGCCAGATGGTCCTGGTCGAGCGCTACGCCGCGTCCTTCGCCCGCCACGGTCTGACGGTCGGTCAGGTACTCCTGACGGTCGACGACCTGGTCCGCCGGGCCCACTACCGCAACGCCCTGCGCACCCTCGACCGCCTGCTCGGGCTCGGCGTCGTACCGATCATCAACGAGAACGACGCCGTGGCCACCGACGAGATCCGGTTCGGCGACAACGACCGGCTGGCCTCGCTGGTCTCCCACCTCGTCACGGCGCAGGCGCTCGTCCTGCTCTCCGACGTCGACGCGCTCTACACCAACGATCCGCGCAAACCCGACGCCCGGCGGATCCCCGTGGTGCGGAGCGAGGCCGAACTCGCCGACGTCCGCGCCCGGCGGACCGGCGCGGGTGGCGTCGGCACCGGTGGGATGGCCAGCAAGCTCGACGCGGCGCGGGTGGCCGGCGGCGAGGGGATCACCGTGCTGCTCGCCTCGGCCGAGGACGCCGCGGCCGCCCTGGCCGGCGAGGAGGTCGGCACGGTCTTCGCGCCGACCGGGCGGCGGGCGACCTCCCGGCTGTTCTGGCTGCGGCACGCCACCACCGCGCGGGGCGCCCTGGTGCTCGACGCCGGGGCCGTCGCGGCCGTCGTACGCCGCCGCGCCTCACTCCTCCCGGCCGGGGTCACCGCCGTCCGCGGGGACTTCACCGCCGGTGAGCCCGTCGAACTCCTCGGACCCGACGACACGGCCGTGGCCCGCGGCCTCGTGGGCTACGACGCGGGGGAGCTCCCGGCGATGCTCGGTCGGTCCACCCGCGAACTCGACGCCGACCACCGACGCGAAGTGGTGCACCGCGATGACCTCGTCCTACTCTGACCGGGCTCTGACGGGCGCCGTCGCGGTCCGGCCGTGTGCGACCCTGAGGCAGACACGGACGGTGTCGGCGCCCCGGATGAGCTGCACGGACCACACAACCGAGTAGGGGATTCGATCCATGGTGGGCGGTTTCGAGCGGGATGTCGTAGTGATCGGTGGCGCCGGTCGGGTCGGCCTGCCGTTGGCGATCGCGTTGGCCGACCGGGGCGCGTCGGTGACGATCTACGACGTCAGCGACGAAGCGGTGAAGCTGGTCAACGACGCGGTGATGCCGTTCGACGAGCCCGGCGCGGCCGACGTGTTGGCGCGGGTGCGGGCGGCGGGGTCGTTGGTCGCCACCACCGATCCGGCCTCGGTCGGCGACGCCGAGCACGTCGTCGTGGTGATCGGCACCCCGGTGGACGAGCATCTCAACCCGGACCCGCAGGCGATCCCGGTGGCGTTGGCGGCCTGCGCGGAATACCTGCGGGACGGTCAGCTGATCATCCTGCGGTCCACCGTCTACCCCGGGGTGACCGCCCTGGTGGAGTCGATGGTCGCGGAGTGGGGCCGCGACATCGAGGTGGCGTTCTGCCCGGAGCGGATCGCCGAGCATCAGGCGATGACCGAGCTGGTGAGCCTGCCGCAGATCATCGCGGCCCGGTCGGACTCGGCGCGGGAGCGGGCCAGCGCGCTGTTCTCCCGGCTCACCTCGACGCTGGTGCAGCTGGAGCCGGAGGAGGCGGAGCTCGCGAAGCTGTTCACCAACACCTGGCGCTACATCAAGTTCGCCACCGCCAACCAGCTGTTCATGATGGCCAACGACCGGGGCCTGGACTTCGACCGGATCCGCACCGGGCTGATGACCGACTACCCGCGCGCCGCGGACATGCCCGGGCCCGGGTTCGCCGCCGGCCCGTGCCTGTTCAAGGACACCATGCAGCTGGCGGCGTTCAGCGACAACAACTTCGGTCTCGGGCACGCCGCGATGCTGGTCAACGAGGGCCTTCCGCTCTATCTGGTCAGCCGGCTGGCAGAGCGCTACGACCTGGCCCGGATGACCGTCGGGATCCTCGGGATGGCCTTCAAGGCCCGCTCCGACGACACCCGCTCCAGCCTGTCCTACAAGCTCAAACGGGTCCTGGCGTTCAAGGCCGCCCGGGTGCTGACCACCGACCCCTACGTGAAGACCGACGCCAGCCTTCTCCCGCTCGATCAGGTTCTCACCGACTCCGACCTTCTCATCATCGCCACCCCGCACCCCGACTACGCCGATCTGTCCACCCACAAACCCGTCATCGACATCTGGAACCTGCTCGGCCACGGGACACAGGTGTGAGTACGTCGAACCGGCCGCGGGTGTCCGTGGTCGTACCCGCGTATCAGGAGGGCCCGGGCATCGTGCCCTTCCTCGACCGGCTCTTCGAATCGGTCACCCTCGACTGCGAGGTGCTGATCGTCGTGGACACCGAGCAGGACAACACGATCCCGGTCGTCGGACGCTACGCCGAGGCAGAGCCGCGGCTGCGCTGCGTCGTCAACACCTACGGGCCAGGACCGGCCAACGCCATCCGCTACGGCATCGACGTCTCGTGCGCCCCCACGGTCGTCGTCACGATGGCCGACGGCAGCGACGATCCCCGCCAGATCGACGAACTCGTCCGACTCGTCGAACGCGGCGTCGTCATCGCCGCCGCCTCCCGGTACATGCCCGGCGGTCAACAGGTCGGCGGACCGCTCCTCAAGTCGCTGCTGTCCCGCACCGCCGGGATATCGCTGCACGCCCTCGCCCGGGTCGGCACCCGCGACGCCACCAACTCCTACAAGGCTTACAACACGCAGTTCGTGCGCGACGTCGGCATCGACAGCCGGCACGGCTTCGAGATCGGACTCGAGCTCACCGCGAAGGCGAAGCGACTCGGACGTCCGATCGCCGAGATCCCCACCATCTGGCTCGATCGGCAGGTCGGCGACTCGCACTTCGACCTCACCCGGTGGATCCCGCGGTATTTCCACTGGTACCGATACGCGTTCGGTCCCTCCCTCACCCTCGAAGAGATCACCAAGGCGGCCACGGACTCCCGAGATGCCTAGCGGCAGATTCGGAGCCGTCGCGTCGCTCACGCCCATGGATTCCCAGGAGTTGGCACTGTGAAGGTATTGGTCAGCGGCTCGTCCGGTTTCATCGGCGGATACGTCGTCGAGGAACTGCTGCGGCGCGGGCACACCGTCGTCGGCGTCGACAACTTCTCCAAGTACGGGCGGGTCGCCAAGTCCTACGACGACCACCCGAGCTACCAGCTCGTCGAGGGCGACGCGCGCGACACCGAGCTGATGACCCGGCTCCTCTCCGACTGCGACCACTTCATCGCCGGCGCGGCGATGATCGGCGGGATCTCCTACTTCCACGCCTACGCCTACGACCTGCTGGCCACCAACGAGCGGATCATGGCGGCACAGTGCGACGCGGCGATCGCCGCGCACCGCGACGGCCGGCTGGCGAAGGTCACCTACCTGTCCAGTTCGATGGTCTACGAGTCGACCGACCACTGGCCCTCGGCGGAGGGCGATGAACGTCGAATTGCGCCGCCGCTCTCGTCGTACGGCTTCCAGAAGCTCGCCGTGGAGTACTTCGCCCGCGCCGCGTGGGACCAATACCAACTGCCCTACACGATCGTGCGGCCGTTCAACTGTGTCGGGACGGGTGAAGGCCGCGCGCTCGGCGACGTGGAGGTCGCGTCGGGCAACGTCAAGCTGGCGATGAGCCACGTCGTCCCGGACCTGGTGCAGAAGATCGTCAAGGGCCAGGACCCGCTGCACATCCTCGGCGACGGCAACCAGATCCGGCACTACACCTATGGCGGCGACCTGGCCCGCGGGATCGTCACCTGCATGGAGTCGCCCGCCGCGGAGAACGACGACTTCAACATCTCCACCGCGGAGTCCACGTCCGTGCAGGCGCTGGCCGAGACGATCTGGCGCAAGGTGAAGGGCGACGCGCCGCTGACCATCGTCCACGACCCGGCGTACGAGTACGACGTGCAGAAGCGGGTGCCGTCGGTGGAGAAGGCCGAGCGGGTGCTCGACTTCGCGTGCACCACCACCCTCGACGAGATGCTCGACGAGGTCATCCCGTGGATCACGCAGGCGGTGGCCGAGGGTCGGATCTGACCGCGGCCCGGGCGCTCTAGGCTGGACGGCACGGAAGGGGGCGCGGCCATGGACGAGGCGCAGGTCGCCGATCAGGTGCACGACGCGGCGCGTCGTGCCCGGGAGGCCGCCGCCCAGTTGGCGCCGCTGACCCGTGCGGTCAAGGACGGCGCCCTGAGCGCGATGGCCGACGCCCTGGTCGAACACACCCCCGACGTGCTGGCCGCCAACCGCGCCGACGTCGACGCCGGGCGGGCCGACGGCCTCAGCGACTCCCTGCTCGACCGGCTCACCCTGACCGCCGAGCGGATCGAGACGATGGCGCAGGGACTGCGCGACATGGCCGCGCTGCCCGATCCCGTCGGCGAGGTGATCCGCGGATTCACCCTCCCCAACGGCCTTTCCGTCGAGCAGCGGCGCGTCCCGCTCGGCGTCGTCGCGATCGTCTACGAGGCCCGCCCCAACGTCACGGTGGACGCGGCCGGGCTCTGCCTGAAGAGCGGCAACGCCGTGCTGCTGCGCGGTTCGGGGTCGGCGTACCGCTCGAACTCGGCGCTCGTCAACGTGCTCGCCGCCGCGGGGGAGAAGGCGGGGCTGCCGGCCGACGCCGTCACACTCGTGCCCGGCGCCGACCGCGCCTCGGTCACCGCGCTGCTCAAGGCCCGCGGCCTGGTCGACGTCGTGATCCCGCGCGGTGGCGCCGGTCTGATCCGTCACGTCGTCGACGCGGCGGTGGTCCCGGTGATCGAGACCGGGATCGGTAACTGCCACGTCTACGTCGACGCGGCCGCCGACCTCGACATGGCGCTGGCCATCACGGTCAACGCCAAGGTCTCCCGGCCGAGTGTCTGCAACGCGGCCGAGACCCTGCTCGTGCATCGCGCCGCCGCCGGAGCATTTCTCCCGCGAATCCTGCCCGCCCTGCACGACGCCGGAGTCACCGTCCACGGCGACGAGACCGTCTGCGGGCAGGACCCGCGCGCGATCGCGGCCACCGACGAGGACTGGGCGGCCGAATACCTCTCCCTCGACCTGGCGGTCCGCGTCGTCGACACGCTCGATGATGCGGTGGCCCACATCCGGCGATGGGGGAGCGGGCACACCGAGGCAATCGTCAGCGACTCCCAGCCGGCGATCCGGCGGTTCGTGGCACACCTGGACAGCGCCGCGGTCATGGTCAACGCCTCGACCCGGTTCACCGACGGCGCCGAGTTCGGCTTCGGCGGCGAGATCGGCATCTCGACCCAGAAGCTGCACGCCCGCGGGCCGATGGGCCTGCCGGAACTGACCAGCACGACCTACGTCGTCACCGGCGACGGTCAGGTGCGCTGACGGCCGGCCGGACCGGCCCAAGAAAATCTTGCGAAAACCGCGTCATAACCGCGCGCCTGCGTCGTGTCTTCTCTGCACGCGGTGGTCGGGGGAGCACCGGGGCAGGTGGCGGGGTCTCGCGGCCATGGGGGTACTGCGAGACCCGCCCCATAAGCACCGACCATTTGGCGTCGGCCCATTAACGTCGGCCCACTAGCATCGAGTTGATGATCGAACGAAGCGCCCACGACGCGGGAAAGCAGCGGTTGGGCATCATGGGCGGCACCTTCGACCCGATCCACCACGGCCACCTCGTGGCGGCCAGCGAGGTCGCCGACCTCTACGCGCTCGACGAGGTGCTGTTCGTCCCGACCGGCCAGCCGTGGCAGAAGGAAGGCGCGACGGTCAGCCCGGCGGAGGACCGCTACCTGATGACGGTCATCGCGACCGCGTCGAATCCGCGCTTTTCGGTCAGTCGGGTCGACATCGACCGCGGCGGAGCGACGTTCACCATCGACACTCTGCGCGACATCGCCGCTGAACGCCCCGACAGCGAGCGGTTCTTCATCACCGGGGCGGATGCGCTCGACGCGATCCTGTCCTGGAAGGACGTGGACGAACTCTTCGGGCTCGCCCACTTCGTCGGGGTCACCCGCCCGGGCTACTCGCTCACCGACGCGCATGTGCCGCCGGACAGCGTGAGCCTGCTGGAGGTGCCCGCCATGGCCATCTCCTCCAGCGCCTGCCGGGCCCGGGTCGCCGCCGGCCGCCCGGTCTGGTACCTCGTGCCCGACGGGGTCGTGCAGTACATCGAGAAGCGTCGGCTCTACCGCGCGTGAGAGGCTTGCCAGTGTGACCGCATCTGACCGCGCCCGCGATCTCGCCGATGTGGCGGCCCGGGCCGCCGCCGAGAAACTGGCCCACGACATCGTCGCTCTGGATGTGAGCGACCGGCTCGTGATCACCGACGTCTTCCTCATCGCCTCCGCGCCGAACGAGCGGCAGGTGTCGTCGATCGTCGACGAGATCGAGGAGCGGCTGCGCCAGGTCGGGGCGAAACCGGTCCGTCGCGAGGGCGAGCGGGATGGTCGGTGGGTGCTCCTGGACTACGTCGACATCGTGGTCCACGTGCAGCACGCCGAGGAGCGGACCTACTACGCCCTCGAGCGGCTGTGGAAGGACTGTCCGGTCCTCCCGCTGCCGGAGAACGTGGCCAGCGGAATCGGCGACGGAGACCGCTCCTGACCGGCGACCGTCGGGTCGTTCTGTGGCGACACGGGCAGACCCGATGGAACGTCGAACACCGCTTCCAGGGCAGCACCGACATCGCTCTCGACGAGGTCGGCCGGGAGCAGGCGGTGCGCGCGGCCAAGCTCCTGGCTGGCCTGCGGCCCGACGCGATCATCTGCTCCGACCTGAGCCGGGCCACCGAGACCGCGGCGGAGTTGGCGAAGCTGACCGGGCTGTCGGTGGCCACCGATCCGCGGTTGCAGGAGCGCTCGGGCGGCCTGTGGGAGGGCCTCACCGGCACCGAGATCCGGGAGCGCTATCCCGAGGAGTGGGCCCGGTGGGACCCGCCGGAGGGCGAGGCCGAGGTCGACGTCGCCGCGCGGGTGGTCGCGGCGGTCCAGGAGGCCATCGCCGGCCTGCCCGCCGGGGCCACCCTCGTGGTGGCGAGCCACGGCGGCGCGATCCGGGCCGGGATGGCGGCGATGCTGGGCCTCGACCCGGCGACCTGGGACCGGCTCGGCCCGCTGGCCAACTGCGCCTGGTCCGTGGCCGGGGAAGCGCCGGCCGGCTGGCGGCTGACCGGGTGGCGTCTGCTCGAGCACAACGCCGGCACGCTGCCCGAGCCGGTGCTGAGCGACGACAGATAGCGGGACCCGGGTCAGGATGGCCACCGTGATCGAGGTGGCGGAGGTGATCGAGTCCGGTGCGGCCGTCCCCCATGATCAAGAGGGGATTTCGATACGAAACGCCGAACGGATCCCCTCCTGATCATGGAGAGGGGAGTGGGGCTGATCGACCGGGCGCGGGACGACCGCGGGCTGCCCAGAGTCGATGTATGGGAGGACTAGCGATAGTGTGTGGTGGTGATCGCAGCAACTCGCCAGCTCCTTATCGGGCCGCGCTGACCGGCGACATTCCGGCAGTGCGGCGAGCCCTTGCGACAGCAGGGGCTTTTTTCGTGGCATTTCTGCCCCCGAAACACCCCGACGAGGAGCCCACACCATGACCAGCACCCCGCAGGTGCCGCCGTACCGGTACAACGCCGCGATGGCGGACCGGATCGAGACGGCCTGGCAGGACAGATGGGCGCGGGAGGAGACCTTCGCCGCGCCCGACCCGGTCGGGCCGAGGTCGAAGGGCTTCGACCGGGTGGCCGACCGGCCCAAGCTCTACGTGATGGACATGTTCCCCTACCCGTCCGGGGCGGGTCTGCACGTCGGGCACCCGTTGGGCTACATCGGCACCGACGTCTACGCGCGCTACGCCCGCATGACCGGGCACAACGTGCTGCACACCATGGGGTTCGACGCGTTCGGGCTGCCGGCTGAGCAGTACGCCGTCCAGACCGGGCAGCACCCGCGGGTGACGACCGAGGCCAACATCGAGATCTTCCGCCAGCAGTTACGCCGGCTGGGGATGGACCACGACCGGCGGCGGTCGGTCTCGACGATCGATCCGGGCTTCTACCGCTGGACCCAGTGGATCTTCCTGCAGATCTTCGGGTCGTGGTACGACGTCGACGCCGACCGGGCCCGCCCGATCGAGGAACTGATCGCCGACTTCGACGACGGCAGCCGCGTGCCGGCGGCGGGCACCAACCCGTTCGGCCGGCCGTGGGCGGAGCTGACGGACAAGGAGCGCGACCAGGTCGTCGACGCCCACCGTCTGGCGTTCGTGCACGAGTCGCCGGTCAACTGGTGTCCCGGGCTGGGCACCGTGCTGTCCAACGAGGAGGTCACCGCGGACGGCCGGTCCGAACGCGGAAACTTCCCGGTGTTCCGCCGTCCGCTGCGCCAGTGGATGCTGCGCATCACGGCGTACGCCGACCGGCTGATCGCCGACCTGGACGGGATCGACTGGCCGGAGTCGATCAAGCTGATGCAGCGCAACTGGATCGGCCGATCGACCGGTGCCACCGTCGGATTCCCCACCGAGGTCGACCCGATCGAGGTCTTCACCACGCGGCCGGACACGCTGTTCGGCGCGACGTACATGGTGCTGGCGCCCGAGCACCCGCTGGTCGACCGGCTGACACCGGATCGCTGGCCGGAGGGGACGCCGGAGGCATGGACCGGCGGTGCGGCGACCCCGGCCGAGGCGGTCGCCACCTACCGGCGCGCCGCGAGTCGTCGCTCGGAGATGGAGCGGCAGACCGAGGGTCGGCAGAAGACCGGCGTCTTCACCGGCGTCCGCCGCGACCAACCCCGTGACCGGCGACCGGATCCCGGTCTTCGTCGCCGACTACGTCCTGATGGGCTACGGCACCGGCGCGATCATGGCCGTCCCGGGACAGGACGAGCGCGACTGGGAGTTCGCGTCGGTCTTCGGGCTGCCGATCGTCCGGACGGTCGCGCCGCCGGAGGGCTGGGAGGGCGAGGCCTACACCGGTGACGGCCCGGCGATCAACTCGCCGGCCGGCGGCTCGTCGGTCGACGGCGGGCTGGACCTGAACGGCCTGGCGGTCGACGACGCGAAGGAACGCATCATCGCGTGGCTGGAGGAGCGCGGCCGCGGTCGCGGCGCGATCACCTACAAGCTGCGCGACTGGCTGTTCTCCCGGCAGCGCTACTGGGGTGAGCCGTTCCCGATCGTCTACGACGAGGACGGACTGCCGCACGCCGTACCGGATTCGATGCTGCCGGTGACCCTGCCCGAGGTCGACGACTACTCGCCGAAGACCTTCGCCGACGACGACGAGACCAGCACTCCGGAGGCGCCGCTGTCGCGCGCGAAGGAATGGGTCGAGGTCGAGCTGGACCTGGGTGACGGTCCCAAGATGTACCGGCGCGACACCAACACCATGCCCAACTGGGCCGGTTCCTGCTGGTACGAACTGCGCTACCTGGACCCCGACGACACCGAGCGGCTGGTCGATCCGGCGCTGGAGCGTTACTGGATGGGCGCCCGCTCGCCCGGTGACCCCGGCGGCGTAGATCTGTACGTCGGCGGTGCCGAGCATGCGGTGCTGCACCTGCTGTACGCCCGTTTCTGGCACAAGGTGCTCTTCGACCTGGGCTACGTGTCCTCGAGCGAACCGTTCCACCGGCTGGTCAACCAGGGCATGGTGCAGTTGCCGGCGTACGCCGACGAGCGCGGGTTCTACGTCGAGGCGTCCGAGGTCGTCGACCGCGACGGCGAGCTGACCTTCGAGGGCCGGCCGGTCCGGCGGGAGTTCGGCAAGATCGGCAAGAGCCTGAAGAACGTCGTCACGCCCGACGCGATCATCGAGCAGTACGGTGCGGACACCTTCCGGCTGTACGAGATGTTCACCGGCCCCTTGGATCAGAGCCGGCCGTGGGATGCCAAGGCGGTCTCGGGCATGTATCGCCTGCTGCAGCGGGTCTGGCGCAACCTGGTCGACGAGGAGACCGGCGAGCTACGGGTGAGCGACGACCGCGTCGACGACGACACCCGCCGGATCCTGCACAAGACGATCGCCGCGGTGCGCGACGGGATGCAGACGCTGCGGTTCAACACGTCGATCGCCCGGGTGACGGAGCTGTCCAACCACCTGACGCAGCGGTACCCGTCCGGGCCGGTGCCGCGCGAGGTCGCCGAGCCGATGGTGCTGCTGCTGGCCCCGCTGGCGCCGCACATCGCCGAGGAGCTGTGGTCGCGGCTGGGACACGAGCAATCGCTTGCCTGGCAGGCGTTCCCGGAGGCCGACGCGCAGTGGCTGGTCGAGGACACGGTCGAGATCGCCGTCCAGGTCAACGGGAAAGTCCGTGCCACGGTGCAGATCCCGGGCGACGCCGACCGCGCGGCGATGGAGGCGGCGGCCCGCGCCGACGAGCGGATCGGCCACCACCTGCAGGATGCGACGGTGCGCAAGGTGATCGTCGTACCCGGCCGGCTGGTCAACTTCGTCGTCGGCTGACGGGCTACTCCTCGGCGGGTCCGCCGATGCAGAACTCGTTGCCGTCGGGGTCGTGCATGGTCCGCCACCGCGTCCCGTACTCCACCTTCTCGTAGAGCGTGGTGGCGCCCAGCTCTTCGAGCCGGGCGACCTCGCGGTCGACGTCGCCGTCGGTCGGCCGCAGGTCGAGATGGCAGCGGTTCTTCGCCTGCTTGGCTTCGGGCACCGCGAGGAAGAGCAGCCGCTGTGCGGTATCGCCGCTCGGGTCGGCGACCATCGCCATCCCCGCGCTGGCTCCGGACTGCACCCGCCAGTCGAGTGCGGCGGCCCAGAAGCCGGCCAGCCGGGCCGCGTCGACGCTGTCGAAGGTGATGAGGCCGATCTGTGACGTCATCGGTGCACCGTAGCCCAGGAAACCGCTGGGGAAGACCGGTTAGGGGCACCGCTCGGGCTGGCCGAACTGCAGTCTGCTGCTGACCTGGTAGGTGCCCGGCGTCGTCACCTTCAGCACGCTCCAGTGGCTGCCCGGTTCGATGCACGCCCCGGCATGGTCGACCGTCAGCCAGCGGCTGAACCGCACCCGCAGGTTGATCAGACCCGGGCGTCCGACCGAGACAGTCACCCCGGTCTGGGTGGCCGCACGCAGCTTGGCCGGCGGGTCGACGATTCCCGGGGCGCCGAGCACGGAGTAGAGCGTCCAGTGCCGGTCGTGCCAGAGGGGATGCAGGAAGCCGGGGCCGCCGCGGATCACCGCCGCCTCCGTGGCACCGACCCACGACGGGGTGGCGTCGGAGAGCGCGACGTAGCTGACGCCGTTGATATCGAGCCAGTGCCGGTAGGCGACGGCGCTCACGGGACCGTCGAAGAACAGCGGGTTGCGGTCGATGTCGATCTGCCGCAGCCAGCCGCGCGCGATGGGCACCTGCGCGGCGACGTAGTCGGCCTCCCAGTAGTCGCGGGTGGGCGGTATCTCGACGCGTCCGGTCGGGGGGAGTTGGTTCAGCTCGCTGAGCAGGGGTGCGTAGTACGCCGCGCTCGCGGTCGGGTTGCCGTCGTCGCGCAGATCGCCGGTCATCACCGGCGGCTGCCACCACACCAGCAGCGCGGCGATGACGGCGACGACGACGAGCCGCCCCCGCGAGAGAGCCACGATGAGCGGCACGGCGAACATCACGGAGAGCCGGATCGCGTTGAGCCCGACCGGAGTGTGGATCGCGAAGGCGGCGAGCACGCCGAGCGCCGACAGCGCCGCGCCCACGCGCACCACGCGATGCGGGACCAGGAGCAGGACCACGAGGCTGAGCACCACCGCGTGCACCGCGTCGGCCCGGCTGATGTTCATCCAGCCGCCCTCGCCGAACAGCCCGCTGACGAGCAGGATCGGCAGTATGGCGCTGATCCCGAGCACGAGGCCTTCGCGTCGGCGGCCGGTGAGCAGCAGCGCGGCGCCGGCCAGCCCGACGAAGAGACCGGCGACCGGACTGGTCGAGGAGGCGAGCAGCGTGGCGATCGACGCCAGGATGAGGCGGCGCCGCGGATTGCGGTCGGTCAGCGCCAGGATGGCGGCCAGCCCGAAGGCGAGGCCGAGCGCGTAGGTGATGCGGCCGCCGGCGAGGTTTGCGGCGATGCACACCGCTCCGACGACACCGCCGAGGATCGGCCGCCGCGCGCCGGTGCGGGCGAGGAGTGCGGCGAAGGCCATCGCCGCCGCGACCGCGGCCAGCGCGCCGGTCAGCCGGACCCCGATCGCCGCCATCACGGCCGGCGACACGAGGCTGTAGCCGAACTGATTCGTTCCGCCGTACCACCCGAAGTCGATCGGGCGCAGCCCGTGCTGGGCGAAGAACTGTGCCCGCTCGACCTGCGCCGACAGGTCGGTGCCCATCAGGGGCAGCGCGAGCCACACGATCACCAGCGCCACCGCGACCAGCGTCGCGGCGCCGACGGCCCGGACCGTCGGGTTCTGCCGCAGCATTCTCCAGGCGTCCGACCCGCCCGCCGCCGGCTGCGGCGGGAGCCGGGTCGGTGCAGTCGGCTGCCCTGGTCCCGCCCTTGTCACGTGTCAATCCAACCATCCACAGGAATGCGGGTCGTCCACAGATCGGCGGCGGCGCGCCGATCGGCCGAGTTCGCGTCCTAGCGTCGGCCGCGTGGTCTTCCGGATGCCGCGCACACGATCGGCCCGCAGGCAGACCGCGGTCGTGACCGACCGGTTGACCGCGATTCGGCCGACCGGCTGGGTCCCGCACGCTGACGCGGCTCCGCCGGCCGGGGACGGCGAGCCGGAGACCGGGCACCGCAGGCCGCGGCACGCAGCCGGCGGCCGACCGGCGCAGGAAGGTGTCGATGTGGACGGCAGGGTCGTCGAGAGGGATGGTCGCGACGACGGGGCCGACGATGACCTCGCCGAGGCGGAACCTGTCGCCGGTGGTGAGCGCGATGCCGGTCGGGTCGTCGGACGCCACCGCGACGCCGGTGGCCGGCGCCCGGCGGGCGGGATGGCCCGGTGGATGCCGGAGACGCTGCGCCGCGCCCGGATGGACCCCGGCCGGCCCGGCGCGCTCACCGTCGTGGCGGTCGCGCTGCTCGCCGCGGCCGTGGCAGGGGTCCTGGTCTGGCGCGCCCGGCCGGTGGCGCGGCCGGTCGGCGTGGTGGCCGTCGGCGCCACGACCCGGACGAGTCCGTCGACTGGCGGGCCGAACGGTGCCGACGCCGCGACTCCCGACGATCCCGCCGGCTCGGACCTCGCCTCGGCGGCCGCCGGCGGCGCCGCCCCGCAACCCCCCGGCGGGGCGGCGCCGACCGGCCCCACGAGCACCGCGGTGGTGGTCGTGGCCGTGGCCGGCAAGGTACGCCGACCCGGGCTGGTCCGGTTGCCCGCCGGAGACCGGGTGGCCGACGCGATCGCCGCGGCCGGCGGGGTGCTGCCCGGCGCCGACATCGGGTTGCTCAACCTCGCGAGCCGGCTCTCCGACGGCGAGCAGGTGCTGGTCGGAATCCCGGGTGCCACGCCCGACCCGGCATTGCCGGCGCCCGCTGCGGCCGACCCCGGCTCGACGCCGGGCCCGGACGCTCCGGTCAACCTCAACACCGCGACCCTGGAGCAACTCGACGCGCTGCCCGGGGTCGGCCCGGTCACCGCGGCGAAGATCCTCGACTACCGGACGGCGCACGGGCCGTTCCGCAGCATCGACCAGCTCCGCGACGTCGGCGGGATCGGCGACGTCAAGTTCGCCGCCCTCGAGAACAAGGTGACGGTGTGAAACCGCCCGCCGCCGCGGTCGATCTCCGGCTCCTCCCCGCGGCCCTCGCCGGCTGGTTGGTCACCTGGCTCGGGCTGACGGTCTCGCCCGCCATGTCGTTCTGGCTGGCCGCAGCGGCCGGAGCGGGCACGGTCGCTGCGCTCGTCGCCCCGTGGCGGGGCGGACCGGCGCTCGCGCTGGCCCTCGGCTGCATCACCGCGGCCGCCGTCGCGGTCGGGGTACGGGTCGCCGCCCGGGATGCGTCACCTCTGGTCGGGCTCGCCCGCGACCGGCAGGACGCCCGGCTGCGGGTCGTCGTGACCGAGGATCCGCAGCCGATCGTCGGCGGACCCGGTGGGCAGCGCCGGGTCGCGCTGGCCACCCGGGTCAGCGCGGTGCGTGCCGGGGAGCGGAGCTGGCGGTTGTCCGGCCGGGTGCTCGTCCTGGCACCCGCAGCCGGCTGGAGCCGGCTGCTCCCGAGCCAGCACCTCACCGTCGAAGGCCGGCTCCTTCCGCCACTGGCCGGTGACCTGACGGTCGCGACCGTCTCCGCCCGCGGGCCGCCGCAGGATGTCGGAGCGCCGTCGCTGGTGCAGCGGGCGGCCGAGCGGCTTCGGGCCGGGCTGCGCCGCGCAGCGGACGACCTGCCCGATGGTCCGCGCGGCCTGCTGCCCGGACTCGTGGTCGGCGACGTGTCGCAGCTCGACCCGTCCCTCGAGGCCGACTTCCGGACCACCGGGCTCACCCACCTCGTCGCGGTCTCCGGCGCCAACTGCGCGATCGTCGCCGGGGCGGTGCTGGTCCTGCTGCGCGCGCTGCGGATCGGGCCCCGGACGTCGGCGGTCGCCGCCGGCCTCGCCCTGATCGGGTTCGTCGTCCTCGCCCGACCGTCGCCCAGCGTCCTGCGGGCGGCGGCCATGGGTGGCCTCGCACTGGTCGCGCTGGCGACCGGACGGACGCGGGCCGGGCTGCCGGCGCTCGCCGCCACGGTGCTCGGCCTGGTGCTCGTCGCACCCGACCTGGCTCGGTCGGCCGGCTTCGCGATGTCGGTGGTCGCCACGGGTGCCCTGCTGCTGGTGGCGCCGGTGTGGTCGGCGGCGCTCGTCGCACGCGGCGTGCCACCGCTGGCGGCGCAGGCGCTGGCCGTCCCGGCGGCGGCTCATCTGGCGACCGCGCCGCTCATCGCGGCGGTCAGCGGACGGGTCAGCCTGGTCGCGATCCCGGCCAACCTGCTGGCCGCGCCGGCGGTGGCTCCGGCGACCGTCCTCGGCGTCCTCGCGGCGGTGGCTGCCCCGTTCTCCGGCGGCGCGGCCGGCTCCCTGGCCTGGCTCGCCGGGTGGCCGGTCCGGTGGATCGTCGGCGTCGCGGAGCACGGCGCGGGCGTCCCGGACGCGGCGTTGGGCTGGCCCGCCGGCGCCCGCGGCGCCGTGTTGCTCGCCGTGCTGCTCTACGGCGGTGCCCTGCTCGCCCGGTCCCGGTCGGCGCGGCGGGCGGCGCTGGCGGCCACCCTCGGCGCAGCCCTGATCGCGGTACCGGTGCGGGTGGTCGCCCCTGGCTGGCCGCCCCCGGGCTGGCTGTTCGTCGCCTGCGACGTGGGTCAGGGCGACGGGTTGGTGCTGCACGCCGGGCCCGGCGCGGGCGTCGTCGTCGACACCGGGCCGGATCCGGCGCTGGCCGACGGGTGCCTGCGCCGGTTGCACGTCGACCGGATCCCGTTGCTGGTGATCACCCATCTGCACGCCGACCACATCGGTGGCCTCTCCGGAGCGCTGCGCGGGCGGCAGGTAGGCGCCATCGTCACCGGACCGCTCGACGAACCGGCGCCGGCCTGGCACGACCTGCTCGCCGCGGCCGCGAGCCGCGGCATCACCGTCGGGCAGCCGCCCGCCGGGCAGACGTGGCACATCGGTTCCGTGCAGCTGCAGGTGCTCGGCCCGGAGATCGCCTACCACGGCACGCGATCGGATCCGAACAACTCGTCGCTGGTGCTGCGGGCCCATGTCGGCGGCCACACCGTCCTGCTCGCCGGGGACGCCGAAATCGCGGCGCAGCGGGCTCTGCTGCGCTCGGGTCTCGACCTGCGTGCCGAGGTGCTCAAGGTGCCGCACCACGGGTCGGCGTACTCCGACAGCGAGTTCCTCGCGGCGGTCGGTGCGCGGGTCGGTGTCATCTCGGTCGGCGCGGACAACGACTACGGCCTGCCGGCCAAGGTCCTGCTGAGTGCCTTGGACGGGCTCGGCATGCGGGTGCTGCGCACCGACCGGGACGGCGACGTCGCGTTCTGCGTACAGCAGGGCGCGCTGGTCGTCGTGACCCACACGCCTGCCGGACTACCCCGCTGACCGAGCCGGCCCGGTGACCGACCGCGGAGGTCGTCGGCGGCGCGTGCCACGATGGATCCGTGACCGCGCCCGCCCCGCCCCGGCTCCGTCTCGTCCTCGGTGACGAGGAGCTGCTGGTGGCGCGCGCAGTGGCCGAGACGACCTCGCAGGCCCGGGCCGCCGACCCCGGCTGCGACGTCCGCGACCTACTCGGGAGCGCGATCGAGCCCGGTGACGTCTTCGACCTGCTCAGCCCGTCGCTCTTCGGGGAGAGCCGGGTCGTGGTCGTCGAACGCGCGCACGAGACGCGCGCCGACGCCGTCGCCGCACTCACCGCCTATCTCGCCGACCCGGCCGACACGATCAGCCTGGTCGTCGTGCATCCCGGCGGGGCGCGGGGCAAGGCACTGGTCGACGCGATGAAGGCCGCCGACGCCGATGTGGTCGAGTGCCGCCGGGTCACGCGTGCCGAGGAGCGGATCGACTTCGTCCGCGGGGAGATCGCCCGGGCCGGTGCCACCATCACGCCGTCGGCCGCCGCCGCGGTGCTCGACGCGGTCGGCGGCGACCTGCGGGAGCTTGCGGCCGCCTGCGCGCAACTGGTGTTCGACGCCGGCGGCCACATCGACGCCGAGGCGGTGGCCCGCTACCACCGCGGCCGGGCCGACGTCACCGGCTTCTCGGTCGCCGACCGGGCCGTGGTCGGCGATGTCGGCGGGGCGCTGGAGACGCTGCGCTGGGCGCTGTCGATCGGGGTCGCGCACGTCCTGGTCGCCGATGCGCTCGCCGACGGTGTCCGCACCATCGCCCGGGTGAGCTCGGCCGGCCGGGCCAACCCCTACGCGCTCGCCGGGACCCTCGGGCTGCCGCCGTGGAAGGTGCGGCGGGCGCTGAGCCAGGCCCGGGGCTGGTCCGAGGGCGGGCTGACCCGGGCGCTCGGGGTGGTCGCCGACGTCAACGCCGACGTCAAGGGGGTGGCGGCCGACCCGTCCTACGCGCTCGAGCAGGCCATCCGCCGGATCGGCGCGGCCCGGCGCAGCCGCGCCTAGTCCGTGCGCCCCAGTCGGCCCGGCCGGGGGTCAGCTCGGAAGCCCCGGCTGTTGAAGGATCAGCACGACCGAGAAAATCAGCAACACGGACCCGAACGCGATCAGCGCGTAGCGGACACCGGCCAGCTTGAACGAGCTGCCGATGCCGACCAGGAACAAGACCGCGGCGAGGAAGACAGTGATGCGGACGTAGTTGTCGGAAACGAGCCCATCGTGGTTGCCTGCCACGAACTTCACGTTGGCCGCGTGGTCGAACCCATTGGCCTTCACCTGGGCGGCCAGCTTGTACTGAGGCATGTAGGTCGGGCCGGGCGGGGCATGCGGATTGTGCAGCGGGTCGGTCGCCATCCACGCATTGAAGGCGACCCGGAACCCGGGCCGGAAGCGGTGCTCCGCGATCGCTTCCTTCTGCGGGCTGCCCAGGGTGAACGCGGTGAACCATGCGTCGAAGGTCGAGGAGTCGAAGTTGCGCGTGGACAGAGCGCTCAGGTCCGCCCGGGTAGCGAGGTTGCGCAGCGTGGAGGACTGAGCGATATCGACGCGAGATGCAGTGCCCCACCTCGCCGCCGAATACCCCGCCCAGGCCGCCGTGATCGTGACGAGCGCGAGGAGCGCGGCCTCGCAGACCTGGATGATCCGGTGACGGTCCTCGGTCCGATCATGACCGCCGTCTGTTGACCGACTTGCCTTCTCGCCGTGCTCATGCAGTTTCTTGCCGGACTCGATCGGGTTCAGTCCCTCCGCCATGGACTCACACGTCGCGTTCGGCGGTGAGCCGCCCCGAGACGACGGCGTCGACCAGGGACCGGTGGTCGCGTTCGTTCTGGTCGGCGTAGGCGGCCGAGAACGACGTGATGGCCCTGTCGAAGACGTCGGAGCCGCCGAGGTAGGCGGCGATGGCGATCCGATCGCCGGAGCGGGCGTGCGCGCGGGCCAGCGTCCAGCCGCAGGCTTCGCCGTAGATCCGCAGACCGCGCGGTACCAGGGATTCGATGGGCAGGGAGTATTTCCAGTCCCGCAGTTGGCGGACGTAGTAGTCGTGGGCTTTGCCGTCCAGCCCGACTTCCATCCGCTGCCAGCCCAGGAAGATGTCGCTGGCCGCCTGCATCAGGCGCTGGCCGACGACCACCCGCTCGCCTTGGTTGGCGAATTTGCCGGCGCCGACGTAACGGCAGAGCACCGATTCTTCGGCCTCCTTGACCTGCAGGAACAGCGGATCGGAATCGTCGCGGCCGAGCATCAAGATGATCCAGCAGCGGGTCCCGACGCTGCCTACACCGACGACCTTGCGAGCCATGTCGACGAACTCGTACTGCTCCAGCAAATATCGCCGTTCGAATTCCAACGTCCGCCGGTACTTGCCGATGAGGCCGGCCAGCTGCGCCTGGAACGCCGCCACGTCCTGCGCCTCGGGCATCAGCTCGTCGATCGGCACGAGCAGCGGCGGGTCCGAGACGATCCGCGGCCGACCTCCCACGTCGCGGCACAGCTTGGCCACTTCCTGCATGCTGTCCCTGGTCCGCGCCTTGGCGATGCTCTTGTCCCACATCTTGCGCTGCCGCGCCTTCATCTGTGCGTCGTACTCCGCCCGCAGCCCGTCCATGTCCGCGCGCGCATACCAGACCTGCAGGTTGGTCATCTTGGCGAACGCCCGCATCGCCTGCCGGTAGCTGGCCACAGCGGCCATCACCACCGCGCGGCGGTCCCTGCGGCCGAATCCGTTCTCCCGCCCGGCCACTTCCAGGCTGGCGGCCAGCCGCTTGACATCCCACTCCCACGGGCCGGGCGTTGTCTCGTCGAAGTCGTTGACGTCGAAGACCAGGCGACGCTCCGCGGAGCCGAAGACGCCGAAGTTGGACAGGTGCGCGTCCCCACACGCCTGCACTGCCAGCCCGGTCACCGGAGTGCTGGACAGATCGCTGGCCATCGGCAGCGCCGCGCCGCGGAAAAAGGTGAACGGGGAGACCATCATCCGGCTCCGCCGAACGGGCACCAGCTCCGGTAGCCGCGACTGCGCCTGCTCCTCGAGCAGCTCCACCGGATCCGGCCGGTCCGGCCGCGGCTCGAAGAACGCATGACCGTCCCGCGGGACCGCGGCCCGCGCAACCTTGCCCCGCGCGACCCGCTCCGCCCGGGTCATCCGGTCCAGGCCCGACTCGAGGTGATAGTGGGTCCGGCGTCTGGGCGGCGCACCCGCGGTCGGAATACTCATCACCTGCTCCCTTCCCGGACCCGACCGTAACGCGAGCGCGTGCCCGCCTAACTCATCCCAAGAGGGTGATAGGACGCTCCGTGTCTATGGGTGGGGTCCAATGGGTGGTCCTATGGGTGGGGCGGGAAGTACTGGGCGAGGATGCCGCTGCGATAGGGAGTCGTGCCGATCGCCAGGCTGCCGGAGAAGGGGTAGTTGTAGGCGATGAGGACGACGAGGGAGAAGACGACCAGAAGGGCGATCGCGCCGGCGCCAACGGCGTGGAAGAAGGCGCTTCGCGAGCCGACGAGACTGGTGTACCCGAGGATGACGACCGAGCCGAGCAGGATGAGCCCGACTATCGGCGCGGACAGGCCCCCGGCCGCATTGGCGAGCCGGTTGCGGCGGGCGGAAAGGACATCGTTGAGGCTTCCGACGGCGTCCTGGTAGAAGGCTGACGCTGCCGCGGTGGTCGGTTTCACCTGTTGCATGGCGCGGTAGAGGTTGTTGATCGCGGCCGCTGCGCGGCGCTGCTGCTGCCACCGTTGCGCAGCTGCGGCCACTCGTCGTCGACCACGGCGCGGACGTATGTCCCGGATGCGGCGCTCACGGCCGCCCGGTCAGCCGGCGAGAAGGCCTGGCTGTCGCGGACGATCTGGGCGATGCCCCCGGCTTCCTGGCGCGAGTTGGCCCCTGCGTCACCGTAGGCCTGGAAGGTGACGTACGACGACGAAGGCCAACAGCAGCCCGAAAAGGGTGGCGACCACGCCGAGCAGTTGGGACGAGACCTCGGCGTCGAAACCGTCTCTCGTGGCAGGGACGAATCGCCGGACCAGCCAGACACCCAGCAGAGACAATGCCGACGACCAGGACCACGACGATCGCGACGAGCACGCCGATCGGCACCGCGTTGACCAGCGACAGGAACATCCGGCACATTCCTCCCGACTCGGCTGCCCCACGAGGATCACACGCGCAATCCAGCCGCCGCAGGAATACGTCCCACTGCATCGCGTCTCGACAAGACCTGGCCCGGCCTGCCACCCGTGCGCGGACCCGGGACACAAAACGGCGCCGCTCCCGGATCGGGAACGGCGCCGGTGGCGCAGGCGTGCCTTACAGCGAGGCGGCCCGCTTGCCGATCGCGGACTTGCGGTTGGCCGCCTGGTTCTTGTGGATGACGCCCTTGCTGGCGGCCTTGTCGAGCATCTGGGCGGCCCGCCGCTCGGCGGTCCGGGCGGCATCGGCGTCACCGGACTCCGCGGCCTCGTGGAAGCGGCGTACGGCGGTCCGCAACGAGGACTTGACCGACTTGTTGCGCAGCCGGTCCTTCTCGTTGGTCTTGTTGCGCTTGATCTGGGACTTGATATTCGCCACGCGGCAGCCTCGGTCAGATGGTCTGGGATGGTCATGACGCGCACAGGTGCTGCGCCGAGGAGCAAGGATAGCAGCCGGCCGACGGGTCACCCAAAAGCGTTCGCTGCTCCAGATAGCCTACTTGTCCGGAACGCCGCGCTCGCCGGGACGGCCCGACGGCCGTGCGACGATGGTGGCGGACCCTCCGACCGACGAGATGGAACCCGTGACCTCCGCTGCGCAGACCGGGCCGCACACCGACCCGACCGTCATCCGGAACTTCTGCATCATCGCCCACATCGACCACGGCAAGTCGACGTTGGCCGATCGGATGCTGGACGTGACCGGCATCGTCGAGGCCCGCAACATGCGGGCGCAGTACCTCGACCGGATGGATATCGAGCGCGAGCGCGGGATCACGATCAAGGCGCAGAACGTGCGCCTGCCCTGGCGCGGCCACGTGCTCGACCTCATCGACACGCCCGGCCACGTCGACTTCACCTACGAGGTGTCCCGCTCGCTGGCCGCCTGTGAGGGCGCCGTCCTGCTCGTCGACGCGGCGCAGGGGATCGAGGCCCAGACCCTCGCCAACCTCTACCTCGCGCTCGAGAACGACCTGCAGATCATCCCCGTGCTGAACAAGATCGACCTCCCGGCCGCCCAGCCGGACCGTTATGCCGACGAGCTCGCGCACATCATCGGCTGCCAGCCCGACGAGGTGCTCCGGGTGAGTGCGAAGACGGGTGAGGGGGTCGTCGAACTGCTCGACCGGATCGTGCGGGACGTGCCGGCGCCGACCGGCGAGCCGGACGCGCCGCCTCGCGCGCTGATCTTCGACTCGATCTATGACATCTACCGCGGGGTCATCACCTACGTCCGGGTGGTCGACGGGCACATCGACGCCCGCCAGCGGGTCAAGATGATGGCCACCGCCGAGACCCACGAGCTGCTCGAGATCGGGGTGATCTCCCCGGAGCCGAAGGCCACTACGGAACTGTCGATGGGGGAGGTCGGCTACCTGATCACCGGGGTGAAGGACGTCCGGCACTCGCGGGTCGGCGACACCGTCACCGACGCGCGGAGCCCGGCCGAGCACGCCCTCGGCGGCTACCGCGACCCCAAGCCGATGGTCTACTCCGGGCTCTATCCGCTCGACGGTTCGGACTACCCGCTGCTGCGCGACGCGCTCGACCGGCTGAAGCTCAACGACGCTGCCCTGGTCTACGAGCCCGAGTCCTCGACCGCGCTGGGCTTCGGCTACCGGTGCGGCTTCCTCGGCCTGCTGCACCTGGAGATCGTGCGGGAGCGGCTGGAGCGTGAGTTCGACCTCGAGCTGATCTCGACCGCGCCCAACGTCGTCTACCGGGTCGTGCTCGAGGACGGCACCGAGCGGGTCGTGACCAACCCGAGCGACTGGCCGGACGGCAAGATCGACGCGGTGTACGAGCCGATGGTCACGTCGATGCTGATCGCGCCGAGTGAATACATCGGGGCGATCATGGAGCTGTGCCAGTCGCGTCGCGGGACCCTGCTGGGGATGGACTACCTGTCCGAGTCCCGGGTGGAGCTGCGCTACACGATGCCGCTCGGCGAGATCATCTTCGATTTCTTCGACACCCTGAAGTCGCGCACCCGCGGGTTCGCGTCACTGGACTACGAGCCGGGCGGCGAGGCCCCGGCCGACCTGGTCAAGGTCGACATTCTGCTGCAGGGTGAGCCGGTCGACGCGTTCAGCGCGATCGTGCACCGGGACAAGGCCTACACCTACGGCGTACAGATGACGCAGAAGCTGCGTGAGCTGATCCCGCGCCAGCAGTTCGAGGTTCCCATTCAGGCCGCGATCGGATCGCGGGTGATCGCCCGGGAGAACATCCGCGCGATGCGCAAGGACGTGCTCGCGAAGTGTTACGGCGGCGACATCACCCGCAAGCGCAAGCTTCTGGAGAAGCAGAAGGAAGGCAAGAAGCGGATGAAGGTCGTCGGCCGGGTCGAGGTGCCGCAGGAGGCGTTCATCGCGGCACTGTCCACCGCAGACAGCGCAGCCAAGAGATGAGGCCGCTCGCCCTCTTCGATCTCGACGACACGCTGTGCGACCGGGCCGACGCGTTCGCCCGGTGGGTCCGCGGTTTCGCCGCCGAGCACCGGGTGGATGACCAGGGGTCGGCGTACCTCCTCGACATCGACGAGTCCGGCCTGCGACCCCGGCCGCAGTTCTTCGCCATGGCCAGGGAGCGGCTCGGGCTGACGCCGACGGTGGCTGAGCTCACCGAGGCCTACACGCCGGCCTACGTCGCCGGCTACCGCTGCGATCCGGCGGTGCGCGTCGCGTTGGCCGGGCTGAGGTCGGCCGGCTGGGCGGTCGGGATCGTCACCAACGGCGCGCCGTCGCAACTGGACAAGATCACCGGCACCGGGCTCGACCAGGTCGTCGACGGCTGGGCCATCTCCGAGGTCGAGGAGGTCCCGAAGCCCTACCCGGAGATCTTCCGCCGGGCGGCGCGGGCCTGCGGCGAGCCGCTCGGCGTCGACACCTGGATGGTCGGCGACAACCCGGTGGCCGACATCGGCGGCGCCGTCCTCACCGGGTTGCGGTCGATCTGGATCGACCTCGGCCGCGCCTGGGAAGAGCCGGCCTACAAACCCGACCACACCTGCGACGGGCCGCTGGCCGCGATCGAACTCATCGCGGCCGGCGGCCCGTCGTCAGGGACTCGCGGGGACTGACGCCGTCAGGCGGTGCCCACCGCCTCCGCCTGCGGCTCCGGCACCGGCATGGCGGTCGGAGTGTCGTCCTTGCCCGCCTTGACCAGCACGATGATCACCAGGCAGGCCAGCGCGAGCAGGCCCGCCCCGATCGCGAACGCCACGTGGTAGCCGTGGATGAACGCCAGCGGCTGCTCCGCGGCGAGCTGCGACGGCGCATGCACGTTGGCGACCAGGTAGCCCGCCACCGCGCTGGCGTAGATCGTGTTGAGCAACGCCGTGCCGAGGGAGCCGCCCACCTGTTGGGTGGTGTTGAGCACTGCGCTCGCGGCGCCGGCGTCGTGGTTGCTGACGCCGAGCAGGGCCAGGCTCGACAGCGGGACGAACACCAGCGCCAGGCCGACCGACATCAGGATCTCGCCGGGCAGCACGTGGGTCAGCCAGGACGAGGTGTCCGAGATGCCGAGGAAGGTCAGCAGGCCCACGGTCGCCATGGCGGTGCCGATCACCATCAACGGCTTCGGACCGGTGCGCGGCAGGATGTTGGACACCAGCCCGGCGGTGAAGATGATGCCGAGACTGAACGGCAGGAACGCGAACCCGGTCTTCAGGGCGCTGTAGTGCAGGTTGATCTGGAAGTAGTAGGTCAGGAACAGGAACATCGCGAACAGCCCGGCGCCGACCAGCAGGGACGCGAGGAACGAGCCGCCGCGGTTGCGGTCGAGCACGATCCGCAGCGGCAGCAGCGGCTCGGCCGAGCGAGCCTCGACCACCACGAATCCGATCAGCATCACGACCGAGAGCACCAGCAGCCCGAGGGTCAGCGGCGCGGTCCAGCCCGCGCCGACCTTGGCCGCCTCGGTGAACCCGTAGATCAGCGCAAGCAACCCTCCCGTGCCCAGCAGGACGCCGGGGATGTCGTATCGGGTGTTGCCGTGCGCCCGGCTCTCACCGACGATCGCGACGGCGGCGATCGCGGTCACGATGGCGATCGGCGTGTTGACCAGCAGGCACCAGCGCCAGGAGGCGTATTCGGTGAGGACACCGCCGAGGATCAGGCCGATCGCGGCGCCGCCGCCGGCGATCGCGCCGTAGACGCTGAAGGCGCGGGCCCGCTCCTTGGCGTCGGTGAAGGTCACGGTGATCAGGGACAGCGCGGCCGGGGCGAGCAGCGCGGCGAAGGCGCCCTGCAGCGCGCGGGCGCCGTAGAGCATGGGGGCGTTCTGCGCGATGCCGCCGAGCGCGGAGGCCACCGCGAAGCCGAGCAGCCCGATCACGAAGGTGCGCTTGCGTCCGGCGTAGTCGGCGATCCGGCCACCGAGCAGCAGCAAGCTGCCGAAGGCGAGGGTGTAGGCGGTGACCACCCACTGCCGGTTGACGTCCGAGATCTGCAGCGCCTTTTGTGCCGACGGCAGCGCGATGGTCACGATGGAGGCGTCGAGCACCACCATGAGCTGCGCCACCGCGATGACGGCGAGCGCGAGCCAGCGGCGTGAGCCGGGTTCGGCGCCGGAGCGATGTCGACCGCCGGAGTGCGCGGCGTCGATGCTGTTGGTCATTCCGAGGTCCTTGTCGTCGCAGGTGAGGTGTGTCCGGTGGACCGGGTGAGCAGGGGCAGCAACACGTCGTCGACGATGCGCACGGTGAACGCCTCGTCGCACGGCTGCTGGGAGATCAGGAGCCGCATGAAAACCATTGCCGGCGCGACCTCGTGGAACAGATCACCGTCGGCGTCGGGCGGCAGTTGGCCGCGTTCGATACATCGCCTCGTCCAGGCTCGGGAGGCGTCCTGCTTGCCGAGAAGCATCTGTTCCCGGAGGAGGTCGGCCAGCTCCGGATCGGACCGCATGGCGACCAGCAGGCCGGCCATGAGCTCGACGTCCTCGTGACAGATCGACGCCGTCATCGCCCGGACCCCGGCCAGCAGGTCGGAGCGGACGTCGCCGGTGTCGACGAGGACCGGGGTGTGGTGGTGGCGGGATCGGACCGCCTCCACGACCAGCGGTGCCTTGGAATCCCACCGCCGGTAGATGGTCGCCTTGCTGACACCGGCCCGCGCCGCGATGGCATCCATCGACGTCTGGTCGTAGCCGACCTCGCCGACCAGCTCGAGTGCGGCGGTGAGGATCGCCTCGTCCCGGGAATGGTCGAGCGGGCGACCGGGCCGGGGCGCCTCCTGGCCCGAGGCGCCGCCGTCCGAGGAACGTGACGATCTGTTCAGCATGCCGACTCCGGAGAAACGAAACGGTCTCGTTTTGCTAGTCCACGGTAAGACGCCGGGTCGGCGAGCCGCAACTAACTTTTCCATCTCGCGGGTCGCAGCGCAGGGAATTTCACTCGACCCGGCGACGACGCTCCCATCAGGGTGTGACAGTTTTCGATTTCAAGCCCGCGCGGATCGTCGGCATTCCCGGCCGGCGTCGCGACGGTCGACGTACGAGGGGACCACCGTGATCACCAGGATGTCGACGCTGTTCCTGCGGACCCTCCGCCAGGACCCGGCCGACGCCGAGACACCGAGCCACCGGCTGCTCGTCCGGGCCGGCTACGTCCGCCGGGTCGCGCCCGGCATCTACGCCTGGCTGCCGCTCGGCCGCCGGGTGCTGGCCAACGTCGAACGGATCATCCGCGAGGAGATGGACGCGATCGGCGCCCAGGAGGTGGGCCTTCCGGCCCTGCTCCCGCGCGAGCTCTACCGGGACAGCGGGCGGGACGAGGACTACGGCGACCTGCTGTTCCGGCTCGCCGACCGCCGGGACGCGCGCTACGTCCTCGGGCCGACGCACGAGGAGCTGTTCACCCTGCTGGTGAAGGGCGAGTACAGCTCCTACAAGGACTATCCACTCGCCCTCTACCAGATCCAGACCAAGTTCCGGGACGAGGCCCGCCCGCGCGCCGGGATCCTGCGCGGCCGCGAGTTCGTCATGAAGGACTCCTACAGCTTCGACCTCGACGATGCCGGGCTGCGGGAGTCCTACGCCCGGCACCGCGGCGCCTACATCCGGATCTTCGACCGTCTCGGGTTCGACTACCGGATCGTCTCCGCGGTCTCCGGCGCGATGGGCGGCTCGGCGTCGGAGGAGTTCCTCGCGCCGTCGGACTTCGGCGAGGACACCTTCGTGCGGTGCACCGGCTGCGATTACGCCGCGAACGCCGAGGCCGCCGAGGTGGCCGTCCCGGCGGCGCGGGATCCGCAGGCCCACCCGGCCACCGCCGTGCTCGACACCCCGGACACGCCGACCATCGACACCCTCGTCGCGCTGCTGAACGCGCTCGACCTGGGCCGGGACTTCACCGCCGGAGACACGCTCAAGAACGTCGTCCTCAAGACCCGGCACGCGACCAAGCCGGAGTGGGAGCTGCTCGTGGTCGGGGTCCCGGGTGACCGGGAGGTCGACCTCAAGCGGCTGGCCGCGGGCCTCGAGCCGCTCGAGGTCGCCTACGCCGAGCCGGCCGACCTGGCCGCGCAGCCCGGGCTCGTGCCCGGCTACATCGGTCCGCAGATCCTGCGCGAACTCGGCGTGCGCTACCTCGTCGATCCGCTGGTCGCCGCGGGCACGGGGTGGGTGACCGGCGCCAACCGGCGCGACCAGCACGCCGCCGACGTCATACGCGACCGCGACTTCATCCCGGACGGCGAGATCGGTGCCGCCACGATCCGCGCCGACGACCGGTGCGCCCGCTGCGGCGGTGCGCTGGTGGTCGCGCAGGGCATCGAGATCGGCCACATCTTCCAGCTCGGCCGCAAGTACGCCGACGTCTTCTCCCTCGACGCGCTCGGGCCCGACGGCGCACCCATTCGGATCACCATGGGTTCCTACGGGATCGGAGTCTCCCGGGCCGTCGCGGCGCTCGCGGAGCAGCGGTACGACGAGCGCGGTCTGGTCTGGCCGCGTGCGGTCGCACCGGCCGACGTCCACCTCGTGGTCGCCGGAAAGAACGAGCAGGTCGCCGGCGCGGCGGAGCGCATCGCCGCTGACCTGGACGGCTCCGGCGTGCGGGTGATCCTCGACGACCGGCCGGTGTCGGCCGGGGTGAAGTTCGCCGACGCCGAGCTGATCGGGGTGCCGACGATCCTGGTGGTCGGCCGCGGGGTCGCCGACGGGACGGTGGAGCTGCGCGACCGGGGTCGCGGGACCCGAGACGACGTACCGATCGCGGCGGTCGGCGAGCGCATCGCCGCGCTCGTCGACGCGGAGCGGTGATGCCGGGCAGTGGGCACCGGTCCGGGCGGGCGCTGAACGAGGCGTTCTACCGCGAGGTCATCGCGCCGCTGCTCGGCGACCGGTCGCACGCCGCGGCGCTGCTCGGCTGGGGGTCGGACGTGCTGGGCTACGACACCGCCCGGTCGACCGATCACGGGTGGGGGCCCCGGCTGCAGATCTTCGTCGCCGCCGCCGAAGTCGACGACGTCCGCACGACGGTCGATGCCGGCCTGCCCGAGTCCTTCGGCGGCTGGCCGGTCCGCTACGGGTGGGACAACGCCGCCGTCGACCACCGGGTCGGGGTCTCGACGCTGAGCGGGTGGCTGCGCGGCGAGCTCGGCCTCGACCCGCGGGATCCGATGGGCCCGGTCGACTGGCTGCTGCTCCCGCAGCAGCGCCTGCTCGGGGTCGTCGGCGGTGCCGTCTACGCCGACGACGGGCACGAGGTGGCGCGGGTCCGCGATCTCGTGCGGTGGTATCCGCATGACGTGTGGCTGTGGCTGCTCGCCAGCCAGTGGCGGCGGATCGCCCAGGAGGAGGCGTTCGTCGGCCGCGCCGCCGAGGTCGGTGACGGCCTGGGGTCGAGGCTGCTCGCGGCGCGGCTCGCCACCGAGGTGATGCGCCTGACCTTCCTGCTGGAGCGGCAGTACTGGCCCTACACCAAGTGGTTCGGTACGGCGTTCTCCCGCCTGGCCGGAGCCGCGGAGCTCGCGCCGATCCTCGACCGCGTCGTGGACGCGGGTGACCACGTGGCGCGCGAGGAGGCTCTGGCGGAGGCCTACGAGACGCTGGCCCGCCGGCACAACGCCGCCGCCGTGACCGCGCCGGTCGACCCGTCGATCCGGAGCTACCACGACCGGCCGTTCCGGGTGCTGATGGCCGACCGGTTCGTCGAGGCCTGTCTCGCGGAGGTGTCCGACCCGACGTTGCGGGCGCTGCCGCTGATCGGCTCGGTCGACCAGTTCGCCGACTCCACCGACGTGCTGTCCGCGCCCGGCGTCGTCGCTCTGCTGCGCGGCGTCTACCGACCCGTCTGACGGGTCAGCGCGGGGGGCGGCCCGCGCGGGTCACCGACACCACCAGCAGAACGATGACGACGACCGGCGTCGCCCACCAGGCGGCCACGGACGCGGCGGCGAGGATCGCGGTGAGCCCGAGGGCGATCACGACGCCGACGGCGAGGCGCCAGTCGTCGCCGACGACGAAGTCGTACCAGAACGCGCCGAAGGCGGCCAGGCGCCGGGTCACGGGGTGACCTCCCGGTCCGCGCCGACCCGGCCGGCGAGCAGATCCTGCTGCCGGCGCAGCATGCGGGTCAGCGCGAGCGCGGTGACGGTGAGGACCGCGATGATGACGAGGATCGCCGCGTCACTGCCCGGCCAGTGCGCGCCGGCGCCCTCGGCGCCCCAGAAGACGCCGAAGCTGGTGAGCATGATGCCGACGACGTACTTCAGCGTGTTTTCCGGGACCCGCTCGAGCGGTCCGCGCACCGCGGCGCCGACGGCGACCACGAGCACCACCGCCGCCGCGGCGCCCACGACGGCGAGCGGGATGCTGCCCTGGTTGGCGCCGAAGGTCAGCACGATGAAGACGACCTCGAGGCCTTCGAGCAGGACGCCCTTGAAGGCGACCGTGAAGGCGTACCAGTCGGTGGTCCCGGCGGATCGCTGCGCGCTCTCGGCGTCGGCGACCTGCCGCTGGTAGATCGCCGCCTCGTCGTGCACGGCCTTGACGCCGGCGGCGCGCAGGATCGCCTTCCGCAGCCACTGCAGGCCGAAGACGAGCAGCAGCCCACCCACGATCAGGCGCAAGGCGTTGATCGGGATCACGGTCAGCGCCGGGCCGAGGGCCGCGACGATCGCCGCCAGGGTGACGGCGGCGACGCCGACGCCGATCATCGTCGAACGCCAGTCGCGGGTCACGCCGACCGCCAGGACGATCGTCAACGCTTCGACGGCTTCGACGGCGCAGGCGAGGAACACCGCCGCGACGAGGAAGACGGCGCTCACCGGTGTTGCTCCCCGGCGTACGACAGTCCGCTCACGGGTGACTGACCTCCTCGGCTGCTACTACAGACCTACTACAAGATCGTACGGCGCACCCGACGGCGCCCGAACCCCCGGTTCCGCGCGCTCCATTCCGCATCAACGTGACGTTGATGCGGATAGAGCGCTTGAACGTGACGTTCAAGCGGAATGGGGAGTCGGCCGAACGGGGGTGGGGCGGCGGTCAGGAAGTGGTGAAGACGATCTTGCCGACCGGGTCGCCGGAGAGCATTGCGGCGACGCCGTCGGCCGCCTTGGCCAGCGGCAGTTCGGTGTCGATCACCGGCCGCACCCCGGATGTGTCGAGGAAGCGGATCAGCGCGGCGAACTCGTCGCGGGTGCCCATCGTCGAGCCGACGACGTTGAGCTGGAGGAAGAAGATCCGGTTGAGCGCGGCCGGCGGGTTGGGCCCGGTCGTGGCACCGGAGACGACCACGGTCCCGCCCGGGCGCAGCGACTTCAGCGAGTGGTCCCAGGTCGCCTTGCCGACGGTCTCGAGTACGGCGTCGACGCGTTCGGGCAGCCGGGCACCGGGCTCGAATGCCGCGTGCGCGCCGATCCGCAGCGCCGCCTCCCGCTTGGCCTCGGTCCGGCCGGTCACCCACACCCGGTAGCCGGCGGCGCGCCCCAGCGCGATCGCCGCGGTCGACACCCCTCCTGTCGCGCCCTGGACGAGCACGGTGCCGCCCGGCCGCAGTCCGGACTTGCCGAACAGCATCCGGTAGGCGGTCAGCCACGCGGTGCCCAGGCAGGCGGCCTCGGCGTAGGAGAGGTCGGCCGGCTTCGGGAGCAGGTTGCGCCGGGGTACGGCGACCCGCTCAGCGAAGGTGCCCGGGTGCAGTTCGGAGAGCAGCGTGCGCTTCGGGTCCAGGGTCTCGTCGCCGAACCAGCCCGGGTCGCTGATCACCCCGTGGACGACGACGTCGTTGCCGTCCTCGTCGACCCCGGCGGCGTCGCAGCCGAGGATCATCGGGTAGCGGTCGGCCGGCAGGCCGACGCCCTGCAGGGTGAAGACGTCGTGCCGGTTGAGTGAGGCGGCCTCGACGGCGACCGTCGTCCAGCCCTCGGGCGGCTGCGGGTCGGGCCGGTCGCCGACGGCGAGCGCCGCGAGCGGGTCGTCCGAGTTGGGCGCGGTGGCATACGCAGCAAGCATCGAACGACCGTACAGTCGTCGACGTGGTGGGGATCCGTCGGCCGTTGCTGGCGTTGATCGTGCTGGCGGCGTTGCTCGGCGGTGGTTACCTCGTCGAGTCCGCGCGCGGCGGCCCCGGGACCCCGCATCCGCGGACCGTCGCCGCGACCGGCCTGCCGGGGCAGGCGCAGGCGACCATCGCCCTGGTCGAGCGGGGCGGCCCGTATCCGTTCTCTCGGGACGGCGTGGTCTTCGACAACCGCGAGCACCTGCTGCCGGCCGAGCCGACCGGCTATTACCGGGAGTACACCGTGATCACGCCGGGGGAGTCCGACCGCGGGCCGCGGCGCATCATCCATGGCCGCGGCGGGCAGTTCTACTACACCGCCAACCACTACGTGTCGTTCGTGCGCGTGGACCCGGACCGATGACGTTCACCGGGCCGGGGGTCTACCGCATCGAGGACGGCGTCGTCGAGGCCGTCGCGGCGGCGACGGCGCATGCGCTCACGCCGTACGTCGTCGCGGAGCAGTCGTCGAAGGCCGGATTCCTCGATGCCGTCGCCGCGGCGCTGTCCTTCCCGGGCTGGTTCGGCCGCAACCTCGACGCGCTGGCCGACAGCGTCGGTGACCTGTCCTGGCTGCCGCCCGGGCCGCTTGCGCTGGTCTGGGAGCGGCCCGAGACGCTGCGCGCGGCCGACCAGGCGACCCACTCCGCCGTCGGCGAGATCCTGGCGCGGGCGGTCGAGGAGTCGCGGGACGGCCCGCGGCCGTTGACCGTCCTGCTGACCGACCGCTGAGCCGATCTCAGAGGTCGGCCGCCCACCGGGGCGCACGCTTCTCCCGGAACGCCGCGATCCCTTCCTGACCCTCGGCTGAGGCGAACCGCCGGGCCGACACGGCAGACATCGCCGCGAACTCCTCGGCCAACGCCGGTGCGCTCGCCTCCCGCAGCAGGCGTTTGGTCTCGGCCAGCGCCTCGGGGCCACCGCGGGCGAGGAGGTCGACGTAACGCGCGACCGCCGACTCGACGTCGCCGTCGTCGACGGCCTCGGTGACCAGGCCGATCTCGGCGGCCCGGTCGCCGTCGAAGACGGAACCGGTCAGGAAGAGCTCCTGCACCGCGCGGGGCGCGACCCGCGGCAGCACGGTCGGAGCGATGGTCGCCGGTACGACGCCGATCCGCACCTCGCTGAAGGCGAACGTCGCCGACCGCGCCGCCACCGCGATGTCACTGGCCGCGATGAGGCCGAGACCGCCGGCCCGGGCCGGCCCGCCGACCTGAGCGACCACCGGCTTCGGCGACTCCCAGACCGCCTGCAGGATGCGGGGCAGCTCGGTGACCGGCATCGTCGCCGCGTCGCCGCGGGCCTCGGTCAGGTCCATTCCGGAGCAGAAGACGCGGCCGGCGTGGGCGAGCACGATCACCCGCACCTGCGGATCGGAGCCCGCCCGGGTCAGCAGGTCGCCGAGTCGGGACATGAGCGACCGGGACAGCGCGTTGCGGTTGGCCGGCGAGTCGAGGGTGAGGACGGCCGTCCCACGACGTACGTCGTAATGCACCAGCTCGTCAGCCACGAGGTCTCCTTCGGGTCGGCTCGGCGGCGCGCCGCCGGCACCGGCAGCTGGCCGGATCCGTCCGGCATTGAAACACTGCACCCGTGAGCCCCGCGCTGCCGGACGGCGAGCCGGTCCCTCGGGACGGTTCGTTACCCGAACACGTCCGCACCGGCGTCGGCCGGGTTCCCTTCGGCCTCTACATCCACGTGCCGTTCTGCGCGACCCGGTGCGGCTACTGCGACTTCAACACCTACACCGCGCTGGAGCTGCCGGGCATCTCCGCATCGTCCTACGTCGACGTCGCGCTGAGCGAGATCCGGTTGGCGCGGCACGTGCTCGGTGACCGCACGCCGCAGGTCGACACGGTCTTCGTCGGCGGGGGTACGCCGAGCCTGCTGCCGGCCGAGCACCTGTCCGCGCTGCTGGGCGAGGTCCGCGAGCTGTTCGGGCTCGCGCCCGACGCCGAGGTGAGCACCGAGGCCAACCCCGAGTCGGTGACCCCGGCCTACCTGTCCCGGCTGCGCGAGGCCGGCTTCACCCGGGTCAGCCTCGGGATGCAGTCCGCGGCCGAGCACGTGCTCGCCGTCCTCGACCGCCAGCACACCCCGGGCCGGGCCGTCGACGCCGTCGAGGACGCCCGCAAGGCCGGGTTCAGCCACGTCAACCTCGACCTGATCTACGGCGCGCCAGGGGAAACCGAACACGACTGGCAGGACTCGCTCGACGCGGCGATCGGTGCCGGGCCGGACCACGTCTCGGCCTACGCGCTGGTCGTCGAGGAGGGCACCCGGATGGGCCGACAGGTGGCCCGCGGCGAGCTGCCCGCCCCCGACGACGACGTCCTCGCCGACCGCTACGCGCAGGCCGAGCAGACGCTCTCCGCCGGCGGCTTCGCGTGGTACGAGGTGTCGAACTGGGCCCGGCAACCGGCCGCCCGGGCCCGGCACAACCTCCTCTACTGGACCAGCGGTGACTGGTGGGGGATCGGCCCCGGCGCGCACAGCCACGTCGGCGGAGTGCGGTGGTGGAACGTCAAGCACCCGGCCGCCTACGCCGCCCGGCTGGCCGCGGGCGAGACCCCGGCGCAGGCCCGGGAGGTGCTCGACCCGCAGCAGCGCCGTACCGAACGGGTCCTGCTGCGGATCCGGCTCTCCGACGGCCTCGCGTTGCAGGAGATCCCGGCCGCCCGCCGGGCCGAGGCCGACCGCATGCTCACCTACGGCCTCTTCGACCGGGCGGCGTACGACGAGGGCCGCGCGGTGCTGACGCTGCGCGGCCGGCTGCTCGCCGACGCCGTCGTCCGCGACCTCGTCGAGTGACATCCGTCACGTCAAGGACCGGATCGCCGGCACTGCCGACTGCGGCCCGCGCTCCCGTACGGTGATCGGGGTTCGCGCGAGGAGGTGGCATGGCAGACGGGCAGAAGGTCGACCGGTTCTGGCCCGGTACGGGTCGGGGATCGCGGCTCGGCCTGACCTGGGGCGCCGTCTACCTCGTCTTCCTGGCTTATCCGGTCATCGACCTCGCGACGACGCCGCGTCCGGTCTGGCAGATCGTGGTGGCGTCGGTGGCGCTGGTCGCGTTCGTGGCGCTGTACCTCCGGCTGGTCTCGCTGCGGCGCCTGATGCGCCCGCTGGACAACGGCGACCCGGCCCGCCCGCTCCGCTACGCCGTGGTGCTGATGGTGCTGGCGCTCGCCATGCCGCTCGCGTTCGGGGAGAACTTCGCCGAGCTGATGATCTACGCCAGCTGCGCGCTGGTGGTGTCGGTGACGCCGCGGACCGGCTTCCGGGTGATCGTCATCCTCGCCGCGGCGACCCTGGGCATCCTGCTCGTCGACCGTGCCGACGCGGGCACGGTGCTCAGCATCTCGCTGCTGACCCTGCTCTGCCCGGTGGGCATGTTCGGCATCGGGCGGATGGCGGCGCTGATCCGTGAGCTCGCCAGCACCCGGGAGGAGAACGCCCGCCTCGCGGTGTCCGAGGAGCGGCTGCGCTTCGCCCGCGACCTGCACGACCTGCTCGGCCACAGCCTGTCGCTCATCGCGATCAAGAGCGAGCTCGCCGAGCGGCTGATCCCTCGCGACCCCGAACGGGCCGAGGCGGAGGTCCGCGACATCGAAGCGGTGGCGCGCCAGGCGCTCGTCGAGGTGCGGGAGGCGGTCAGCGGCTACCGGCGGTCGCTCGACGAGGAGCTCACCGGCGCCCGCGCGGCACTCGAGGCGGCCGGGGTGACCGTCGAACTCCCCGCGCCGGGCGCACCACTGCCGGCGCCGGTCGAGTCGCTGCTCGGCTGGACCGTCCGCGAGGCGACGACCAACATCCTGCGGCACAGCCACGCCGAGCACGTCCGCATCGAGCTGCACCGGGCGCCCGACCATGCCCGGCTCGTGGTGCGCGACGACGGCGTCGGCCCGGCCGAGGACTGCCCGGCCGGGACCGAGACGGGGCAGCACGGGCTGGCCGGCCTCGCCGAACGGATGGCGGCGGCCGGCGGCCGGCTACGGGCCGGGGCCGGGCCCGACGGCGGGTTCCAGCTCGCGGTGAACGTCCCGCTCGACGCGCCCTCCTACGCCACCGCGCCGCGACCCGCCGGGCGGGACGCCCAGGCGGCCCCGGCCCGCTGAGCGTCGGCCGCTCGTACGGCGGGCAGAATGCAGCCCGTGATCCGGGTGCTGCTGGCCGAGGACCAGGCGATGGTGCGCGGCGCCATCGCCGCGCTGCTCGACCTCGAAGAGGATCTCGAGGTGGTGTCGCAGGTCGGGACCGGGGATGCGGTCGTCCCGGCCGCACTCGAGCTGCGGCCCGACGTCGCCCTGCTCGACATCGAGATGCCCGGCATGGACGGACTGACGGCGGCCGCCGAACTGCACGACGCCCTGCCGGAATGCCGGGTGCTGATCCTGACCACGTTCGGCCGGCCGGGCTTCCTGCGCCGGGCGATGCAGGCCGGCGCGGCGGGTTTCCTCGTCAAGGACGGCCCGGCCGGAGAGCTGGCCGACGCGATCCGGCGGGCGCTCGCCGGGGAGCGGGTGATCGACGCCGGCCTGGCCGCCGCCGCGCTCACCGAGGGTCCGAACCCGCTGTCGGCCCGGGAACGGGAGGTGCTCGGCGCGTCCTCGGACGGATCCACCGTCGCCGACATCGCCGGGCGGCTCTTCCTCTCCGAAGGCACCGTCCGCAACTACCTGTCGTCGGCCATCCAGAAGACCGGCGCCCGCAACCGGGTCGCGGCCGTGCACGCCGCCCGCGACAAGGGCTGGCTGTGAGGAAAGCTCAGGCCGGTTCGCGCCGGTCGAGGTCGAGCACCCGGACATGCAGGGCGTGCCGCTGCTGCAGGGCCGTGCGCAGGGCCCGGTGCAACCCGTCCTCGAGGTAGAGGTCGCCGTTCCACTGGACGGCGTGCGGGAACAGGTCGCCGTAGAACGTCGAGTCCTGCTCCAGCAGCCGGTCCAGCGCCAGCTCGCGCTTGGTCGCGATGAGCTCGTCCAGCCGGACCTGCCGGGGCGGGATCGTCGCCCAGTCGCGGGAGGAGAACCCGTGCTCGGGATAGGGGCGTCCCTCCCGGACGTCCTTGAAGATCACCTCAGGCCCCTGACTCTCGCGTACGGACCCGCCGAGACTAGTCCGTCGGAGCAATCCGTCGAGTTTTCGCGGGCCCGACGGGCAGAGTCCACGGCCGCGCCGGGCCGTCGACTCGCGGGGCCGACGTACACTTGGCACTCTGTGAACCGGAGTGCCAGAGGAGGTGGCGATGAGCCTCGAGGAGCGCAAGCTCGAGGTCCTGCGTGCCATCGTCGAGGACTTCGTGTCGACGAATGAGCCGATCGGGTCCAAGGCGCTCGCGGACCGCCACAATCTCGGCGTCTCACCCGCCACGATCCGTAACGACATGGCGGTGCTCGAGGAAGAGGGCTACATCACCCAGCCGCACACCAGTGCCGGCCGGGTCCCCACCGACAAGGGCTACCGGCTCTTCGTCGACCGGCTGTCCGCGGTCAAGCCGCTCTCGCCCGCCGAACGGCGGGCGATCCACTCGTTCCTCGCGGGCGCGGTCGACCTCGACGACGTGCTGCGCCGCACCGTGCGGCTGCTGGCGCAGATCACCCACCAGGTCGCGATCGTGCAGTACCCGAGCCTGTCGATCAGCACCGTCCGGCACCTCGAGGTGGTCCACCTGGCCGCCAACCGGCTGATGCTGGTGCTGATCACCGACACCGGCCGGGTCGAGCAGCGGATCGTGGAGCTGCCCCGCGACACCACCGACGAGCAGGTGGTGGATCTGCGCGGCACCCTCAACAGCTGGCTGCGCGACCGCCTCCTCGCCGACGCGCCGGACATCGTCGCCACCATGCCCGACGCCGTCGACCCCGACCTCCGCCCGATCGTGACCAGCCTGTCGTCGGTGCTGCTCGAGACGCTCGTGGAGCGTCCCGAGGAGCGGGTCGTGCTGGGCGGGCGGGCCAACCTCGACGTGCTCGACTTCCCGCACTCGCTGCGCCCCGTCCTCGAGGCCCTCGAGGAGCAGGTGGTGCTGCTGCGGCTGTTCGGTGAGACCGAGGCGCCGCCGACGGTGCGGGTACGCATCGGCGAGGAGATCACCTACGAGGGGCTACGGTCGACGTCGGTCATCTCCACCGGCTACGGGTCCGGTGGTCTCGCGCTCGGCGGTATCGGCGTCCTGGGCCCGACCCGCATGGACTACGCGGGGAGCATGAGTGCTGTCCGAGCTGTTGCACGCTATGTCGGCGAGCTGCTGGCAGGAAGCTGAGGAACGTGGCAACCGACTACTACGGCGTGCTTGGCGTGCGCACCGACGCGTCTCCTGAAGAGATCAAGCGCGCCTACCGCAAGCAGGCGCGCGACCTGCACCCCGACGTCAACCCCGACCCGGAGGCGCAGGAGCGGTTCAAGCAGGTCGCGGCGGCCTATGAGGTGCTGCGCGACCCGGAGAAGCGGCGGGTGGTCGACCTCGGCGGCGACCCGCTCGCCCCCGCCGGTGGCGGCGGCGGCGACCCGTTCGCCGGAGGCTTCGCGGGCTTCGGCGACATCATGGACGCGTTCTTCGGCGGCGGTACCGCCCGCGGGACCCGGGGCCGGTCGCGGCAGGGCGCCGACGCCCTGATCCGACTCGACGTCGACCTCTCCGAGGCGGCGTTCGGCACCAGCAAGGAGCTGTCCGTCGACACCGCCGTGCGCTGCGAGACCTGCTCGGGAGCGGGCACCGCCCCCGGTACGGCGCCCCGGACGTGTGACACCTGCGGCGGCCGCGGCGAGGTGCAGAGCGTGCAGCGTTCGTTCCTCGGTCAGGTGATGACCGCGCGGACCTGCCCCACCTGCCTCGGGGTCGGCGAGACGATCCCCAACCCGTGCCCGGAGTGCGCCGGCGACGGCCGGGTCCGGACCCGGCGGACGATCTCGGTGAAGATCCCGGCCGGAGTGGAGGACGGGATGCGGATCCGGCTCTCCGGGCAGGGCGAGGTCGGGCCGGGCGGCGGTCCGGCCGGCGACCTCTACGTCGAGATCAGCGAGCGCCCGCACGACGTCTTCAGCCGCGACGGCGACGACCTGCACTGCCGGGTCACGCTGCCGATGACGGCGGCGGCGCTGGGCACCAGCCTGACGCTGCACACGCTCGACGGCGAGGAGGACATCGACATCCGCCCGGGTGCGCAGTCCGGGGCCGTGGTGACGCTGCGGGCCCGCGGAATCCCGCACCTGCGCGGGGTGGGCCGCGGCGACCTGCTGGTGCACGTCGAGGTCAGTACGCCGACCCGGCTCGACCCCGAGCAGGAGAAGCTGCTGCGCGAGCTGGCCAAGCTGCGCGACGAGGAACGCCCGGTGTCCAAGGCGGGCGCCGGCGGGCTGTTCTCCCGGATGCGGGATGCGTTCAACGGACGCTGACCCGGCCGGCGCCACTCCGTACCATCGCCGCATGGCCGACTGTCTGTTCTGCCGCATCGTCGACGGCGAGGTGCCGTCGGAGTCGGTGCGTTCGACCGAGTTCACCTACGCGTTCCGCGACGTCACGCCGCAGGCGCCGGTCCACGTGCTGCTCGTCCCGCGCAACCACTACGACAACGCCGCGGAACTGGCCAACGCCGAGCCCGCGGTCATGGCCGAGCTGATGCGGGAGGCCGGCGCGGTCGCCGCCGATCTCGGTGTCGCCGACAGCGGCTACCGGCTGGTGTTCAACACCGGCGCCGAGGCGAACCAGACGGTGAACCACGTGCACTTGCATCTGCTGGGGGGTCGCCCGATGGGCTGGCCGCCGGGCTGACTCCCACCCGCATGGAGCACCATCAGTTCGGCCGATGACCACATCGGGCGCGTAAGTCCCGCTCACGTGGGTAAGCGGTGGACATGGCCGGGGAAAACCGTAGATCGCGCTGGCTGCGTGTCCTCACCGGAGGTCTGTGGGGCCGCCGCCGGCGGCGAGCGGCGGTGCGCGACGATCCGGCCCACGCGAGTACGGCGGAGATCGGACGGGCCTGGGAACGCACCTCGGTGGAGCTCGGCCGGTGCCGCTCGGTGCCCGACCGCCTCCGGCTCGTCCACGAACGCCAGTCCTACCTCGACGAACTCGCCCGCCGCGACAGCACCGGACTGGTCCGGTGGGGCGAGCACGCGATCGCCGGCCGGGCGGTCGGGCCGGAGGTGTTCATCGAACGGGTGGGTCAGGGCGACGGCGTCCCGCCACTGCCCGATCCGGCCGACGACCCGTGGAGCGGCGGAGACCAGCCCACGCCGCCCCGCTAGCCCAGGCCGCCTCGCTAGCCCGAGGCGGCCCCGTCGAGGGCATACGTCGCAGAGCGATGGATCTGGGGTCGGCACCGGCGGCGGTGGCACCGTCCGCATTTGTCGGCAGACGGCTGGTCCACCTGCCAGGTACAGTCGATCTGTCACACGTACGTCCCCTGTCGTCACACCCCAGGAAGCGCAGGCTGCGCCACCCGTGCCAGACACGTCCGCCGGCTCGGCCGGCACCCCCGGTATCGCCGGAGCTGCTGCCCAGACCACGCTCGTCGTCCCCGCCAGCCACGCCATGGTGTCCCTGCTCGGTTCCGGGGACGAGCTGCTCCGCCTCTACGAAGACCAGCTGACCAGCGACATCCTGGTCCGCGGCAACGAGATCACCCTGACCGGTGCACCGTCGGACAACGCATTCGCGATGCGCTTCTTCGAGGAGCTGCTGACCCTTCTCGACCGCGGCGAGACGCTGACCCCGGACGCCGTACGACGGACGCTGTCGATCATGAACAGCGGGGTGTCGGAGCGTCCGGCCGAGGTGCTCAGCTTCAACATCCTGTCCCGCCGCGGACGCACGATCCGGCCGAAGACGCTGAACCAGAAGCGTTACGTCGACGCGATCGACACGCACACGATCGTCTTCGGCATCGGGCCGGCCGGCACCGGCAAGACCTACCTCGCCATGGCCAAGGCCGTGCAGGCGCTGCAGTCCAAGCAGGTCAACCGGATCATCCTCACCCGTCCCGCGGTCGAGGCCGGCGAGCGGCTGGGCTACCTGCCCGGCACCCTGTTCGACAAGATCGACCCCTACCTGCGGCCGCTCTACGACGCCCTGCACGACATGGTCGACCCGACGTCGATCCCTCGGCTCACCCAGGACGGCACGATCGAGGTCGCTCCGCTCGCCTACATGCGGGGGCGCAGCCTCAACGACGCGTTCATCGTGCTCGATGAGGCGCAGAACACGACGCCCGAGCAGATGAAGATGTTCCTTACCCGGCTCGGCTTCGGGTCCAAGGTCGTCGTCACCGGCGACATCACCCAGATCGACCTGCCGGGCGGCCAGCGGTCCGGCCTGCGGGTCGTGCGCGAGATCCTCGACGGCTTGGACGACGTCGACTTCACGATGCTGACCAGCAACGACGTCGTTCGTCACCGGCTGGTCGGGGAGATCGTCGACGCTTACGAGCGGTGGGATGCCACCCAGACGGCCAACCGGCCGGCGTCGGAACCGGCCCGCGACCCGAGGTCCCGCAGACAGGGCTGAGATGAGCATCGAGATCGCCAACGAGTCTGGCGTCACCATCGACGAGACCGCTCTGGCCGACGTGGTGAGTCACGTCCTGACCGAGATGAACGTGCACCCGCTCGCCGAGCTGTCGGTGCTGCTCGTCGACGAGGAGTACATGACCTCACTGCACATCCGGTGGATGGACGAGGCGGGCCCGACCGACGTACTCGCCTTCCCGATGGACGAGCTGGACACCGCCCGCGGTCCCGATGAGGAGGACGAGCCGGCGCCGGCGCTGTTGGGTGACGTCGTGCTCTGTCCGGAGGTCGCCCGCCGACAGGCCGTGCAGGCCAAGCACTCGCTCGACGACGAGTTGCATCTGCTCGCCACCCACGGCGTGCTTCATCTGCTCGGCTACGACCACGCCGAGCCCGACGACGAGCGCCGGATGTTCGCGCTGCAGAACCGGCTGCTGCAGGCGTGGCGGCCCGACCCCGCGCAGTCGTCGGTCGACTCCGGGAGGGACCGGCTCGGGTGAGCGCGACCGACGTTGTCCTGCTCGTCGTCGCAGCCGTGCTGGTGGCCTTCGCCGGATTCTTCGCCGCCGTCGACGCTGCGCTGACCGCCGTGTCGCCGGCGCGGGTCGACGAGATGGACCGGGAGGCCACGTCGCGCCGGGCCCACACCCTCGCGCTGATCGTCGTGGACAAGGCGCGGCACACCAACCTGCTCCTGCTGCTGCGGGTCGGTGCGGAGATGCTCGCGACGGTCCTCGTCGCCGTCGTACTCATCGACGTCTTCGGCATCGGCTGGCGGGCGGTCATCCTGGCCACCGCGGTGATGACGATCGTCAGCTACGTCCTCGTCGGCGTGGGGCCGCGCACGATCGGCCGCCAGCATCGCTACGGCGTCGCCCTGGCCACCGCCGGGATCACCCGGATGCTCGGCCGGGTGCTCGGCCCGCTGGCGTCGCTGCTGATCCTGGTCGGCAACGCGATCACGCCGGGCCGCGGCTTCCGCGACGGACCGTTCGCCACCGAGGTGGAGCTGCGCGAGCTGGTCGACCTCGCCGAGGCGCGCGGTGTCGTCGAACACGAAGAACGCGACATGATCCACTCGGTGTTCGAGCTGGGCGACACGATCGTGCGCGAGGTGATGGTGCCGCGCACCGACGTCGTGTGGATCGAGCACACCAAGTCGATCGGTCAGGCCCTCGCGCTGGCGTTGCGCAGCGGCTTCTCCCGGATCCCGGTGATTGGCGAAAACGTCGACGACGTCGTCGGTCTCGTCTACCTCAAAGACCTGGCCCGGCGGGCGCAGGACCGTCAGGAGGGCCTGCGGTCGACGAAGGTGGAGGACGTGATGCGTCCGGCGACGTTCGTGCCGGAGTCCAAGCCGGTCGACGAGTTGCTGCGGGAGATGCAGGCGCAGCGGATCCACCTCGCGGTCGTCATCGACGAATACGGCGGGACCGCAGGCCTGGTCACGATCGAAGACATCCTCGAGGAGATCGTCGGCGAGATCACCGACGAGTACGACGACGAGCAGCCGCCGGTCGAGTGGATCGACGCGGACACCGCGCGGGTCACCTCCCGGCTGACGCTCGAGGACCTCGGCGACCTCTTCGCTCGCACGCTGCCCGACGACGGCGTGGAAACGGTGGGCGGGCTGCTCGCCCAGGCGCTGGGCCGGGTGCCGATCCCGGGGGCGCGGGCCGAGGTGTGCGGGCTGGAGTTGGTCGCCGAGAGCGCCGGTGGCCGGCGTAACCGGGTCGACAGCGTGCTGGTACACCGGCTACCGACCGAATCAGACGAGGCCGGCGGACCCGGCCGGTCCGAACAGGAGCAGACCGTCGATGGCTGAGGCCGATGTGGTGCTGGACCCCGAGGACACCAAGCTGATCACCCTGGCCCGGGCCAGCGCGGCCCGCACCGGCGCCGACGAGGGTGCGGCGGTGCGCGACAGCGACGGGCGGACCTACGCCGCCGCGACCGTCGCGCTCCCGTCGCTCACCCTGTCCGCGCTGCAGGCCGCCGTCGTGGCGGCAGTGTCGAGCGGGGTCCGCAGCCTCGAGGCGGCAGCGGTCGTGAGCGGATCCTCGACCGTGGACGCCGCCGCACTGGCCGCCGTACGCGACCTGGGGCTGTCGTCGGTGGTGCTCGCCGACCCGGCCGGATCGGTGCAGGCCGTCGTCGGGTAGACCTGGTGCGGGTGGACCTGGTGCGGGTGTGCCTGGTGCGGGCACGCGCCACCGCAGTCGTGGTGCTCGACGGATGAGGACGTCGCGAGAGGAGATCTGGTGAGCGCGGTGCCGGCAGTCAGTGACTTGGCGACCCGGATGGGGACCGCCGCGGCCGACTGGTTGGGCGTGTTGCGCGCCGACCAGCTCGACCGCGCCCAGTACCCCTTCGACGATCCGCAGCGGCGCGAGTGGTTCTACACGCCCAACGTCCAGGCCGGGTTGACCCTCGCCGACATGACCGCGACCCAGCAGCGGGCGACCCACCGCCTGGTGGCGACCGCACTGAGCGACCGGGGCTACGCGGTTCTGGCCGCGGTGATGGGTCTGGAGAACCTCATCGACGCGGAGGAGGGATGGACCGGGAGCTATTCCGGGCTGCCGCCCGACAGTCGCCGGCGCGATCCGCAGCTGTACTTCCTCGCGGTGTTCGGCGACCCCGCCGGCCCGGTGTGGGGATGGCGCTTCGGCGGGCACCATGTGTCGATCAACTACACGTTCGTCGAGGGCCGGATCGCGGCCGGACCGATCTTCCTCGGCGCCCGCCCGGACGTGACGGTGACCGGCGCCAACACCACCCTGCGCCCCCTCGCGAACGAGGCCGCCCTGGCCGAGGAGCTGGTGCGCAGCCTCGACACCGACCAGCGCACGGACGCGATCGTCGCACCCGAGGCCCCGGCCGACATCCTGCAGACCAACCGGCCGTCGGTGCCCGCGGAACGGTGGTCGCCACCGGGCCTTGCCGGGAAGGCGATGACCGACCCGCAGCGCGCCGTACTCTCCGGACTGATCAGGCAGTACGCCGAGCGGCTGCCGGCACCGCTGGCCGAGGACGTCATGGCGCGGGTCGCGGAGCCGGCGTTGGCGGAGGTGTACTTCGCGTGGGCCGGCGACCCGGCCGGCCGGGCGCGCTACTACCGGGTGCAGGCCGACCGGCTGCTCATCGAATACGACAACACCCAGGACGGGGCCAACCACGCGCACAGCGTGTGGCGCGACCCCACCCTGGATTTCGGCGGCGACCTACTCCGCTGACGGAGCCGGCCGCCGGATCCCCATGATCAAGAGGGGATTCAGGTACGAAACGCCGTACGAATCCCCTCTTGATCATGAGGGTGGCGGGCCGAGCCGTCGGTCAGTTGCCGTTGCCGAGGGCCTTGGCCACCTAGGCGCCGAGGTCGTCGTCGACCTTGCGCCAGTAGTCGAGCGACGCGGACGAGCACCGGCTCCTCGACGCCCTTGCTTCAGGTGACCGGCGATGTTGGTCGACCAGCCGGTCCCGTGCCGCGTCGTCGAGCACCGCGCGGTACCATCGTGCCGGGCTGGCCGAAGTCGTCGTCCTCGCGGTGCAGCGTGTAGGCCGGTCCGCACGATCTCGCCGGCTCGACGCTGCCACGCCGGGTCGCTCGAAGCGTCGGGTCGGCCGCCGGGCCGCCGTAGCGAGTTCGGCGCGTAGACCGGGTCGCCGCGGGTTGTCGGTAGCGCATCGCGCCGTCCCGGTTGTAGCTGTGCACCGGCGACCTTCGGCTGGTTGACCGGCAGCTGCAGGTAGTTGGGACCGATGCGGTGGCGGTGGGTGTCGGGGTAGCTGAACAGCCGGCCCGAGCAGCATCTTGTCCGGGACTGGGCCGATGCCCGGGCACCAGGTTGGACGGCTCGAACGCGGCCTGCTCGATCTGCGGCGAAGTAGTTGTCCGGGTTGCGGTCGAGCACCATCCGGCCGACCGTGATCAGCGGGTAGTCGCTGTGCGGCCACACCTTCGTCAGATCGAACGGGTTGAACCGGTAGTCGGCCGCGTCCTCGAAGGGCATGATCTGCACCTTGAGCGTCCACGACGGGTGCGTCGCCGCTCTTGATCGCGGTCGTAGAGGTCGCGGATGGTGGGAGTCGGGGTCCTCGCCGGCCAGTCGCGTCGGCCTCCGCCTGGGTGAGGTAGTCGATGCCCTGGTCGGTCTTGAAGTGGTACTTGACCCAGAACTTCTCGCCGCCGGCGTTGATCCCACAGGTAGGTGTGGCTGGCAGTAGCCGTTCATGTGGCGCCAGGTCTTGGGGATGCCGCGGTCGCCCATCAGCCAGGTCACCTGGTGCGCCGACTCCGGCGACAGCGTCCAGAAGTCCCACTGCATGTTGTTGTCGCGCAGGTTGGTGTCGGCGCGGCGCTTCTGCGAGTGGATGAAGTCCTGGAACTTCTGCGGGTCGCGGATGAAGAAGACCGGCGTGTTGTTGCCGACCATGTCGTAGTTGCCGTCGCTCGGTGTAGAACTTCAGCGCGAAGCCGCGCGGGTCGCGCCACGGTGTCCGGCGAGCCCAGCTCGCCGGCGACGGTGGAGAAACGGGCGAGCATCGTCGGTGCGCTTGCCCGGCTGGAAGAGGTCGGCCTTGGTGTACTGCGGAGACGTCCTCGGTGACCTCGAAGAAGCCGAAGGCGCCGCCGCCCTTGGCGTGGACCACCCGCTCGGGTACGCGTTCCCGGTTGAACTGCGGCCATCTTCTGGATCAGGTAGTGGTCCTGCAGCAGGATCGGGCCGTTCGGGTCCGGCGGTGAGCGAGAACTCATCGCTGGCGGCGGGGATGCCGGCGTCGGTGGTGGTCACGGGTGGCCTGATGTCGGTCATGACGTGCTCTCTTCCCGGTGGGGCGTCGGACGGTTGCTGCTCGGTGCGGCCTGCTCACTCACGCAGGCCGGGCAGGTGCCCCAGAAGACGACCTCGGCTTCGTCGAGGGTGAAGCCGGCCGGATCCGAGGGGTCGAGGCAGGGGGCGCGCGCCGGTGACGCAGTCGACGTCGACGATGGCGCCGCAGGTGCGGCAGATCAGGTGGTGGTGGTTGTCGCCGACGCGGTTCTCGTACAACGCCGGGCTGCCGGCCGGCTCGATACGCCGCAGCAGCCCCGCGTCGGTGAGCGCCCGCAGGACGTCGTAGACGGCCTGGGTGGAGACCCGGCCGAGGTTCGCGCGGGCGAGCCGGACGACCTCGTCGACGCGCAGGTGTTGGCCGGGTCCGATCGCGGCCAGCACCGCCAGCCGGGGCGCGGTGACGCGGAGCCCCGCGGCGGTGAGCCGCTGGGTCGACGTCGCCTGTGCCATGCTCCGCACCGTACCCGGTATCTGGAATGAGTCAAGAAAGCGGAGTCGGTCTCGCAGGTGCGACACAATGCGGGGATGCCCTCCGACGACGCGCCCGCTGACGACGCGCCAGCAGACCGGGCACCGGTCCGGGTTCGGCTGTCTGGTCGGTCGTCCCAATGTCGGCAAGTCGACGCTGGTCAACGCCCTCGTCGGCAGCAAGATCGCGATCACCAGCGGCCGGCCGCAGACCACCCGGCACGCGGTGCGCGGCATCGTCCACCGGCCGGACGCGCAGCTCGTCGTCGTCGACACGCCCGGCCTGCACCGCCCGCGCACCTTGTTGGGCGAGCGCCTCGACGACGTCGTGCGGTCGACGTGGGCGGAGGTCGACGTGGTGGCGTTCTGCCTGCCGGCGGACGAGGGGATCGGCCCGGGCGACCGGTTCATCGCCGCAGAGCTGGCCGAGCTGCGCCGTACGCCGGTCATCGCCGCCGTGACCAAGACCGACCTGGTGAGTCATGAGGCGCTGACCGACAAGCTCCTCGCCGTCTCCCAACTGGGGGACTTCGCCGAGATCGTGCCGGTCTCGGCGGTGTCGTCGTTCCAGGTCGACCTTCTTGCCGACCTGCTCGTCGCGCGCCTGCCGGAGGGGCCGCCGCTCTATCTGGACGGCGAGCTGACCGACGAGCCGGAGCAGGTGATGGTCGCCGAGCTGATCCGCGAGGCTGCGCTCGAGGGGGTGCGCGACGAACTGCCGCACTCGATCGCGGTGACGGTCGAGGAGATGCGCCCGCGCGAGGGGAAGGACCTGGTCGACGTCTACGCGACGCTCTACGTCGAGCGACCGAGCCAGAAGGCGATCGTGCTCGGCAGCCACGGCGCGCGGCTCAAGGAGGTCGGAACCACCGCGCGGCACCAGATCGAGTCGTTGCTCGGCAGCCGGATCTACCTCGACCTGCACGTGAGTGTGCTCAAGGACTGGCAGCGCAACCCGCGACACCTACGCCGCCTCGGCTTCTGACCCTCGCCCGCGGCGGGTCGGACAAAACCCACTAGTAGTGGGTTTTGGTCCACGACACGCCGTACGGGGCGTCCAAAACCCACTAGTAGTGGGTTTTGTCCACGCGGCGGCGGGAGACCGGCGGGGCGGCGCGAGGGTTTTGTCGGCGAAGCGCGGACAATGACCTGGTGAGCCTCTACCGGGACGACGGCATCGTGCTTCGGGTGCAGAAGCTCGGTGAGGCCGACCGGATCATCACGCTGCTGACCCGGAAAAACGGCCGGGTGCGCGCGGTCGGCAAGGGGGTACGCCGGACGACGTCGAAGTTCGGGGCCCGGCTCGAGCCGTTCAACCACGTCGACGTCCAGCTCTACACCGGCCGGACGCTCGACATCATCACCCAGGCCGAGACGATCACGCCGTTCGGCTCGGGCATCGTCGGCGACTACGGCAGCTACACCGCGGGTACGGCGGTCCTCGAGACGGCCGAGCGGCTCACCGCGGAGGAGCGCGAGCCGTCGATGCGGCTCTACCTGCTCGTCATCGGGGCGCTGCGGGCGCTCGTCGCCGGGGAGCACGAGCCCGGGCTGGTGCTCGACGCCTTCCTGCTGCGGTCGATGGCGGTCGCCGGCTGGGAGCCGGCGCTCGACGACTGCGCCCGTTGTGGCAATCCCGGCGCGCACCGCGCCTTCTCCGTCCCCGCCGGCGGCGCGGTCTGCGCCACCTGCCGCCCGGCCGGGGCGGTCCACCCGGCGGCCGGCACGTTGCCGCTGCTGACGGCGTTGCTGCGCGGCGACTGGACCGCCGCCGACCGGTCCGAGCAACCGGTACGCCGCGAGGCCAGCGGCCTGGTCGCCGCCCACCTGCAGTGGCACCTCGAGCGTGGCCTGCGTTCGCTGCCCCTGGTCGATCGGCGGGGGCGGGCTCCGGCCGACTGAGCCCCGGCCGACTAGGTTGTCGGGCATGCGAGCTGGACGGCGGCGGTGACGCGCGCCCCCCGACCCCACCCGTCCGGCGTGCGGCCGCCGCAGATCCCGGCCGAGTTGTTGCCGCGAGCACGTCGCGATCGTCATGGACGGCAACGGACGCTGGGCCAAGGCCCGCGGGCTGCCGCGCACCGCCGGTCACGAGGCCGGCGAGGCGTCGCTGCTCGACGTCATCGAGGGCGCGATCGAGCTCGGCGTGCCGTGGCTGTCGGCGTACGCGTTCTCGACCGAGAACTGGCGCCGCTCGCCGGACGAGGTGCGGTTCCTCATGGGCTTCAACCGCGACGTGATCCACCGCCGCCGCGACTACCTCACCGAGCTCGGCGTCCGGGTGCGCTGGGTCGGCCGGCGGCCACGGCTGTGGAAGAGCGTGATCCGCGAACTCGAGACGGCCGAGGAGATGTCGCAGGACAACACCGTGCTGACCCTCGGGTTCTGCGTCAACTACGGCGGCCGCGCCGAGATCGCCGACGCCGTCGCCGGAATCGCCCGCGACGTCGAGGCCGGCCGGCTGCGCGCCTCCCGGATCGACGAGCGCACCGTCGCCCGTTACCTCTACCTCCCGGACATGCCCGACGTCGACCTGTTCATCCGGTCGTCGGGGGAGCAGCGGACCAGCAACTTCCTGCCGTGGCAGGCGTCGTACGCCGAACTCGCCTTCATCGACACGCTGTGGCCGGACTTCGACCGGCGCCAGCTGTGGGCGGCGTGCGAGGCCTACGCCGCGCGGGACCGGCGGTTCGGCGGCGCGCTGCCCAACACCTCCGGAGAGCCCGAAGAGCCCGGGCAACCCGGGTAGCGCGAGCCCCCGCCGCCGCGCCTTTCATGATCATGATCGGAAATAGCCGCGACACGCCGACGGAATCCGATCACGATCATGGACGTGAGGGGGCCGTTCAGGTCGCGACCGTTCCGCTGGGTGTGGAGCGGCGAGGCGCTCTCGATGGTGGGCGACGCGTCCTATCAGGTCGTGTTCGTCTGGCTGGTGCTGTCGATCTCCCGGTCGCCGGCCGTGCTCGCCGCCGTCGTCGTCGCTGCGACGATTCCGCGTGGGCTGCTCGTGCTGGTCGGCGGCGCGGTCACCGACCGCTTCTCACCCCGCACGGTCATGCTCGGGTCGCACCTGACCCGCGGCGTCGCGGTCACGATCCTCACCGGCTTCGCCGCGACCGGCGGCCTGCGGATCTGGCAGTTCTTCGTGATCGGGGTGGTGTTCGGGATCGCCGACGCGTTCTTCTGGCCCGCCGCCCCGAGCATCGTCCCGTCCCTGGTACGCCGGTCCGACCTGCCGCGGGCGAACGCGCTCATCGGCGTCGCGGAGCAGGCCAGCATCTTCGTCGGCCCGGTGCTCGGCGGAGTACTGCTCGCGACGGCCGGTTCGTCGGTCGCATTGGGGTTCAACGCGGCGACGTTCTTCGTCGCGGCCGCGCACGCTCCGTGCCGCACCGAAGACCGAGGTGGCTGCGCGGGAGGCGTTTTCGGTACGTCGGCTGCTGGTCGAGATGCGCGCCGGCCTTCGCTACGCCCGGCGCACCATCGAGGTACGGATCGTGCTGCTCCTGCTGTCCGCCTCGACACTGAGCTACAGCGGCCTGTTCGCCGTCGGCCTGCCGACGCTGGCCCGGCCGCTGCGGGACGGCTCCGTCGCACTCGGCGTGATGATCTCCGCCTGGGGACTCGGCCAGCTCGTCGGAGCCCTGTCCGCGACCGTCACCGGCCTGCCGCGGCGATGGGGGCTGCTGATCATCGGCATGACGATCCTCGAGGGGATCTGCTTCGCCGTCCTCGGCGTCGTACCGCATTACCTGCTGACGGCCGCGCTGCTGTTCCTGCTGGGGATCGGCGTCGCCTACTCGACCGACGTGGCGCTCCCGACGTTCGTCCAGGCCCGTACACCACCGGAGATGCTGGGCCGGGTCAACAGCGTGATCGTCCTGCCGTGGGTGGTGTTGGAGCCCGTATCGATCGCCGTGATGGGCGCGGTGGCCGGCCTGGGACCGGGCTGGGCCTTCGCCGTCGCCGCCGTGCCGATGCTGCTGGTCGGCGCCGGACTCGCCACCAGCTCGACCGCACGCGGCCTCACCACCGACGCCGCACCGGCGCGTGGAGGAGCCCCGGCATGACCCCCGGGCATGCGGGTCGGACGCGGTTACGACGCCGTGGCGCGCAGCACCGCCGCGGCCAACAGCAGCACCAGCGCCCCGACCCGTACCAGCCGGGCCGATGGCGTCAGGAGCGGCCAGGCAAGATAGGTCAACCAGCCGGCGAAAAGGAACACCACGATGATCGCGATCCCGGCCGGCGCGCCGTGAGCGAGCAGCCCGACCACGGCGAGCGCCAGCACCAGGACGAACGGCACCCAGCGCGGCAGCCGGTGCAAGGTCAGGAGCAGGCCGGCGCTGCGCTCCTCGACGGTACGGCGCACCTGGCTCGACACGGGCTGATCCTCCACGACGCAGCGGAGCCTTCATTCTCACCCGCGTACCCGACGGCCGAGGCGGCGGCCCGATGATCGTGGTGTCGCGGTTCACCGTCGCGGAGGACGACGGCGAGGCGTTCCTGGTCCGGGCCCGCGACGCCCTGGAGGCGCTGCAGCCGACGACCGGCTACCGACGCGGCTGGGTCGGGCGGGCCGCCGACGACCCGACGGAGTGGATCCTCGGTACCGAATGGGCGGGTGTGGGCGCCTATCGCCGCGCCTTGTCCGGTTTCGACGTCCGGGTCCGGGTGGCCACCCTGCTCGCCGAGGCCCGGGACGAGCCGAGCGCGTTCGAGATCCTGCACGCCGGGGGTGAGCACCCGCCGGACGTGGAGGAGAGCGGCCGGGCCTGACGCGCCAACCACGCAGGCACGGGCGGCGGATACCCTGGAGGTTCGCCGACCGCCAGCCGGATGGAGAATTACCGTGGCAGACCGTCTCGACACCCTCGTCAACCTGTCGAAGCGCCGCGGGTTCGTCTTTCCGTCCAGCGAGATCTACGGCGGGCAGCGCTCCGCCTGGGATTACGGGCCGCTCGGCGTCGAGATGAAGGACAACGTCAAGCGCCAGTGGTGGAAGTCGGTCGTCACCGGCCGCGACGACGTGGTCGGCCTCGACTCGAGCGTCATCCTGGCCCGCGAGGTCTGGGAGGCCTCCGGCCACGTCGACGCGTTCGTCGACCCACTCACCGAATGCCGCTCCTGCCACAAGCGGTTCCGCGCCGACCACCTCGAGGAGGCCTACGCCGCCAAGCACGGCCGGCCCCCGGAGAACGGCCTGGCCGACCTCGTCTGTCCCAACTGCGGCACCCGCGGCGCCTTCACCGAGCCCCGGATGTTCAACGGCCTGCTGCGCACCCACCTCGGCCCCACCGAGGACGAGTCCGGCCTCGCCTACCTGCGGCCGGAGACGGCGCAGGGCATCTTCATCAACTACGCGCTGGTGCAGGCCGCCGGCGCGCAAGAAGCCGCCGTTCGGCATCGGCCAGATCGGCAAGTCGTTCCGCAACGAGATCACGCCCGGCAACTTCATCTTCCGGACCCGCGAATTCGAGCAGATGGAGATGGAGTTCTTCGTCAAGCCGGGCACCGACGAGGAATGGCACCAGTACTGGATCGACGAGCGGATGCGCTGGCACACCGACCTCGGCATCAACCCCGACAACCTGCGCCTCTACGAGCATCCGGCCGAAAAGCTGTCGCACTACTCGAAGCGCACCGTCGACCTCGAATACCGGTTCGGCGTGGGGGGCAAGGAGTTCGACGAGCTCGAGGGCATCGCCAACCGCACCGACTTCGACCTGACCACGCACGCGAAGCACGCCGACGTCGACCTGTCCTACTTCGACCAGGACTCCGGCGAGCGCTGGACGCCGTACGTCATCGAGCCCGCATTGGGTGTCAACCGCTCGATGCTGGCCTTCCTGCTCGATGCGTACGCCGAGGACGAGGCGCCGAACGCCAAGGGCAAGATGGAGCGGCGCACCGTGCTGCGTCTCGACCCGCGGCTGTCGCCGGTCAAGGCCGCGGTGCTGCCGCTGTCCCGCAACACCGACCTGTCGCCGAAGGCCAAGGACCTGGCCGCGGCGCTGCGCCGGCACTGGAACGTCGAATTCGACGACGCCGGCGCGATCGGCCGCCGCTACCGCCGCCAGGACGAGATCGGGACGCCGTACTGCATCACGGTCGATTTCGAGACCCTCGAGGACCAGGCCGTGACGATCCGCTCGCGCGACACCATGGGTCAGGAGCGGATCGGCATCGACCAGGTCGAGGGCTTCCTGGCCGGGCGGTTGATGGGGTGCTGAGCCACCACCGACCAGATCGCCGACCGGGCCGCGGACCGGCCGACACGGGGACTACTAGATTGAGCCGGACGACCGACGCCAGCGAGGAGCGACTTTCGTGACCAAGTACGTCTACGACTTCACCGAGGGCAACAGGGATCTGAAGGACCTGCTGGGCGGCAAGGGCGCCAACCTCGCCGAGATGACCAACCTCGGCCTGCCCGTGCCGCCCGGGTTCGTGATCACCACCGAGGCGTGCAAGACCTACCTCGACTCGGGCAAGGAGCCCGAGGAGATGCGCGCGGAGGTGTCGGTCCACCTCGAGGCGCTCGAGAAGGCGATGGGCAAGAAGCTCGGTCAGGCCGACGACCCGCTGCTGGTCTCGGTCCGCTCCGGCGCGAAGTTCTCCATGCCCGGAATGATGGAGACCGTCCTCAACATCGGCCTCAACGACAAGTCGGTCCAGGGCCTGGCCAAGATCGCCGACAACGACCGGTTCGCGTGGGACTCCTACCGCCGGCTGATCCAGATGTTCGGAAAGACGGTGCTCGACATCGAAGGCGAGCACTTCGAGGAGGCCATCGAGGCCGCGAAGAAGGCCAAGGGCACCACGAACGACCTCGACCTGCAGGCCGACGACCTGCAGAAGCTCGTCGCGACGTTCAAGGAGATCGTGCGCGAGCAGGCCGGCCGCGACTTCCCGCAGGAGCCACGCGAGCAGATGGACCTCGCCGTCCGCGCGGTCTTCGACTCCTGGAACGCGCCGCGGGCCATCCTCTACCGCCGGCAGGAGCGCATCCCGGCCGATCTCGGTACGGCGGTCAACGTCGTCGCCATGGTCTTCGGCAACATCGGCATGGATTCCGGCACCGGCGTCGCCTTCACCCGCGACCCGGCCAGCGGCAACCAGGGCATCTACGGCGACTACCTGCAGAACGCGCAGGGCGAAGACGTCGTCGCGGGCATCCGCAACACGCTGTCGCTGACCGAGCTGGAGCGGATCGACAAGCCGGCGTACGACCAGCTGATCGGCATCATGTCGACGCTGGAGAACCACTACCGCGACCTGTGCGACATCGAGTTCACGATCGAGCGCAACAAGCTGTGGATGCTGCAGACCCGTGTCGGGAAGCGCACCGCGGCCGCCGCGTTCGTCATCGCCACCCAGCTCGTGGACGAGGGCCTGATCGACCTCGACGAGGCCGTCACCCGGGTCACCGGTGCGCAGCTGGCGCAGCTGATGTTCCCGGCGTTCGACGAGAAGGCCGACCGGCAGAAGATCGCCAAGGGCATGAACGCCAGCCCCGGTGCGGCCGTCGGCAAGGTGGTCTTCGACTCCGACATCGCCGAGGAGCAGGCCAAGAACGGCGAGAAGGTCATCCTGGTACGCCGGGAGACCAACCCCGACGACCTCAACGGCATGATCGCCGCGCAGGGCATCCTCACCTCCCGCGGCGGCAAGACCTCGCACGCGGCCGTGGTCGCGCGCGGCATGGGCAAGACCTGCGTGTGCGGCGCCGAGGAGCTCGACGTCGACATCAAGGGCGGCAAGTTCACCGCACCCGGCGGCATCGTCGTCAAGGAGGGCGACGTCGTCTCCATCGACGGGACCAGCGGTGACGTCTTCCTCGGCGAGGTACCGGTGCAGCCGTCCCCGGTGGTGCAGTACTTCGAGGGCACACTCGCCGCCGACGCCGACCCGCTCGTCGCCGCCGTACACCGGCTCGTCAGCCACGCCGACGAGCTGCGCCGGCTCAAGGTGCGGGCCAACTCCGACAACCCGGAGGACTCCGAGCGGGCCCGCCGGTTCGGCGCGCAGGGCATCGGCCTGTGCCGCACCGAGCACATGTTCCTCGGCGAACGCCGTCAGCTGGTCGAAGACCTCATCCTGGCCGAGGGCGACGACGCGCGGGACAAGGCGCTCGGCGCCCTGCTTCCCCTGCAGCGCGGCGATTTCATCGGCATCTTCGACGCAATGGACGGGCTGCCGGTGACCGTGCGGCTGCTCGACCCGCCGCTGCACGAGTTCCTGCCCGACCTCACCGACCTGTCGGTGCGCGTCGCCCTCGCGGAGGAACGCGGCGAGGACGCGTCCCGGGAGAAGACGCTGCTCGACGCCGTACGCCGGCTGCACGAGCAGAACCCGATGCTCGGTCTGCGCGGTGTGCGGCTGGGCCTGGTGATCCCCGGCCTGTTCGCGATGCAGGTGCGGGCGATCGCGGAGGCCGCGGTCGAGCGGAAGAAGGCCGGCGGCAACCCGCGGCCGGAAATCATGATCCCGCTCGTGGGTGCGGTGCAGGAGCTCGAGGTCATCAAGGAGGAGACCGAGGGCGTGCTGCGCGACGTCGCGGAGTCCAGCGGCGTCGACGTACCCGCGTTGATCGGGACGATGATCGAGGTCCCGCGCGCCGCGTTGACCGCCGGGCAGATCGCGGAGTCGGCGGAGTTCTTCTCCTTCGGCACCAACGACCTGACCCAGATGGGCTGGGGCTTCTCCCGCGACGACGTCGAGGCGTCGTTCTTCTCCCGCTACCTCGAGCTCGGCATCTTCGGCGTCTCGCCGTTCGAGTCACTCGACCGCGACGGTGTCGGCCGGCTCGTGCGCATCGCGGTGGAGGAGGGTCGGGCGGCGCGTCCGGACCTGCACCTCGGGGTCTGCGGCGAGCACGGCGGCGACCCGGACTCGGTGCACTTCTTCCACGAGGTCGGGCTCGACTACGTGTCCTGCTCGCCGTTCCGGATCCCGGTGGCCCGGCTGGAGGCCGGTCGGGCGGTCGTGGAGTCCGGAGGCTCGGACAGCCGGTGATCCTTCGGGTGGCCCGGCCGAGTCGCCGGATGTGCCGGTGACCGTCCGAGGCGTGCTCGGCCGCGCGGTCGGCGCGATCGTGCTGGCCGTGGCGCTCGTGGTCGGCTCGACGGTGGTCCGGGTGTGGCAGGTGGCCCGCGCCGACGAGCGGCCGCACTCGGACGCGATCGTCGTCCTGGGCGCGTCGCAGTTCGACGGCCGCCCATCGGAGGTGTTCGCGTTCCGGCTGCAGCACGCGCTGACCCTCTACCACCTGGGGGTCGCGCCGCGCATCGTGACGGTCGGCGGCAAGCAGCCCGGCGACCGGTTCACCGAGGCCGGGGCGGGTGCGCAGTGGCTGCAGGAACGCGGCGTACCCGCGTCCGCGGTCGTCGTCGTCGGGAAGGGCAACGACACCCTGCAGAGCATGGAGGCGGCCCGGGTCGTCTTCGCCAAGAACGGCTGGAAGAGCGCCGTACTCGTCACCGATCCCTGGCATGAGTTGCGGTCGCAGACGATGGCCAGGGATCAGGGCATCGAGGCGAGTACGTCGCCGACGCACGAGGGACCCGCGGTGCGCACCCGCGGCACGGAGTTGCGCTACATCATCCGGGAGACCGCGGCCTACCTCTACTACCGGCTGTTCCACGCCAGTTCCGAAGCCGGCCCCAGCGCGGTGTGACCCCTGGTCGCCTCCCTCCCCCCTTTCATGATCAAGAGGGGACTTCTGATGCAAAACGCCGTACGAATCCCCTCTTGATCATGGGTCTCCGCGGCGGGTCAGGAGGCGACGGCGCGGGCCATGCGGCGTACCGCTCCCTCGAGCAGCGTCTCCGTGGTGGCGATGTTGAGCCGCGCGAAGCCCTCGCCGGGCGAGCCGAAGTCGGGACCGGAGCTCAGCGCGACACCGGCCCGCAGGAACGCCGCCGCCGGGTCGGGGCCGAGGCCGAGAGCGCGGCAGTCGAGCCAGGTGAGGTACGACGCCTGCGGCGGCCGGTACCCGACGCCGGGAAGGTGATCGCCCAGCAACTTGCCGAGCAGCGCCCGGTTGCGGTCGAGGTGGGCGAGCAGTCCGTCGAGCCACTCCGCGCCGTCGCGTAGTGCCGCGATCATCGCCAGCGCACCGAGATGTCCCACGCTCCACTGGAGATGAGGGTCGGTCCGCTCGAGAGCGGCCCGCATCCGCGGCGACCCGGCGATGGCGACCGCGCACTTCAGGCCGGCCAGGTTCCACGCCTTGGACGCCGAGGTCAGCAGCACCGACTGCCCGGCCGCTTCGGGGCTGACCAGCGGGTACGGCGTGTGGTCGGCGCCGGGCAGCGTCAGCGGCGCGTGGATCTCGTCGGCGAGCACCGTGACGTCGTACCGCGCCGCGCGGCGGGCGACGTCGGCAAGGACGTCGGCCGGCCACACCGCACCGACCGGGTTGTGCGGGCTGCAGAGCAGGAAGGCGCGGGCGCCGTCGGCGAAGGCCCGCTCCAGGCCGTCTACGTCGAGCGACCAGCCGTCCGCACCGGATATCAGCGGCACCTCGACCACCCGCCGGCCCACCTGCGCCACGGTGGCCGCGAACGGCGGGTAGACCGGCGTGTTGATGACCACCCCGTCGCCCGGCGCGGTGACGACCCGCAGCACCTCCGCGACGCCGGTCATCACGTCCGGCAGGACGAGGACGTCGTCGGGCGCGATTCGCCAGCCGTAGACCCGCCCGATCCAGTCGACGACCGTGTCGCGGAGTTCGGCGGGGTGTGCGTAGCCGGTGTCACCTCGGTCGACGGCCTCGTGCAGCGCGCGGGCGACCGGCTCGGCCAACGGGACGTCGCTCTCGGCGATCCAGGCCGGCAGCACGTCGTCGCCGTACTGCCGCCACTTGGCACTGCGCCGCTGCCGGAGGTCGGCGAGCCGTGGTGCGTCGAAGTCGTCCATTCCGGCAGTCTCGCCCACCGGCCGCGCGCCGTCACCTCCCGCCCCCATCCATGATCACGAGGGGATTCGTACGGCGTCTCGCACCGAAATCCACTCTTGATCACGGGGGTGTCGGCGGGCGGGAGCAGAATCGGGGCGTGCCCCACTCCGAACAACCAGACCGCCCGGACCGCTCCGAGGCCTGGGCGGCCACGATGACCGGCACCGCCCGCCCGGACGGGATCGTGGTGGCTCACCGCGAGCCGGGGCCAGACATCGATCCGCGTCCTCGGCTGCGGCGCGAGGAGCGGGAGACCCTTGCCGGCCGGCTGCTGGCGCCCGGCGCCACCCGGGCCGAGGGAGCCGGTGACCGGGCCCGCGCCGAGCGGCCCGACCCGGACCGCACCTGCTTCGAACGCGACCGCGACCGGATCCTGCACTCCACGGCGTTCCGTCGATTGGCCGGCAAGACGCAGGTCTTCGTCTATCCGGCCGACCATCAGCGGACCCGGCTCACCCACGCCCTGGAGGTCACCCAGGTCGCGACCAGCGTCGCCCGGGCGACCGGCCTCAACGTCGAGCTCACCGAGGCCATCGCGCTCGGCCACGACTGCGGCCACGGGCCGGGCGGGCATGCCAGCGAGGAGGCGTTCGACCTCTTCCTCGACGAGGGCTACGACCACGCGGTCTGGGGGGCGGTCGTCCTGGAGCCGCTCAACCTGTGCGCGCAGACCCTCGACGGCATCCGCAACCACTCGTGGTCGCGGCCCGCGCCGGCGACGCCGGAGGGTGCGGTGGTCAGCTGGGCCGATCGGTGCGCCTACACCGCGCACGACCTCGAAGACGCCGTACACGCCGGCATCGTCGGCGTCGACGCGTTGCCGCCGGTCGTGCGCGAGGTGTGCGGCGACACCCAGGGCCGCCAGCTCGCGGTATTCGTCGGCGCGCTCGTCGACTGCATCGCCGACGACGGCGTGGTCGGCATGCGCGCCGAGCCGGCGGCCGCACTCGCCGCCCTGCGTGAGTTCAACTACCGGCGCATCTACACCCGGCCGGAGTCGGTCGCGCAGGGACGCGCGGTCGTCGCGGTGCTGCGCGCCCTGGTCGAGTATTACGCCGACCGGCCGCACGCCCTGCCCGAGCCCACCGCCGCCGACCCCGGCAGCCACGATGCGGTGCGCGCCGCGGTCGGTTACGTCGCCGGCATGACCGACCGATACGCCTTCCAGACGGCGCTCGCCGTGCTCGACTGGGACGAGGACAAGTTGCCCCGGGGTATCGACGTACCCGTACGCCGAGGATGATCAGCACCGTCACTGACCGGAGTGAATCAGGGGAGGATCCATGCCGAAGGACGCGGTGTTCGTCATCGTCGGAGCCAGTCTCGCCGGCGCGAAGGCGGCGCAGACGTTGCGCGACGAGGGTTTCGACGGACGCGTCGTCCTGATCGGCGAGGAGACCGAACGCCCCTACGAACGCCCGCCGCTGTCGAAGGATCTGCTGCTCGGCAACGCCGAGCGGGACAGCGTCTATGTGCACGAGGCCGGCTGGTACGAGCGCAACAACGTCGAGCTCCGGCTCGGCACGCGGGTCACCGCCCTCGACACCGGCGCGCACGAGGTCGAGCTCGACGGCGGGGAGCGGATCCACTACGACAAGCTGCTGCTCACCACCGGCTCGATCGTGCGCACCCTGCCGGTGCCCGGCGGCGACCTCGCCGGCGTGCACTACCTGCGCCGGCTGGCCGACTCCGACCGGATCAACGCCGACATCAAGCCGGACAGCCGGGTCGTGATCATCGGCGGCGGCTGGATCGGCCTGGAGATCGCGGCCGCGGCCCGCACCCGCGGCGCCGCGGTGAGCCTGGTCGAGATGGACACCCTTCCGCTGCGCCGGGTGCTGGGCGACGAGGTCGCCCAGGTCTTCGCCGACCTGCACCGCGAGCACGAGGTCGACTTCCACCTGAAGTCCGGCGTACGCGAGATCCGCGGATCGGGATCGGTCGAGACCGTGCTGCTCGAGGACGGCACCGAACTCCCGGCCGACGTCGTCGTCGCCGGCGTCGGCATCCGGCCGGCCACCGAGCTCGCCGAGGCGGCCGGGCTGACGGTCGACAACGGCGTGCGCGTCGACGCGTCACTGCGCACCGCCGACCCGGACGTCTACGCCGCCGGCGACGTCGCCCGCGCCGACCACCCGCTCTACGCCGACCCGGTCCGGGTCGAGCACTGGGCCAACGCGCTCGACGGCGGCCCGGCGGCCGCCAAGTCGATGCTCGGGCAGCCGGTGACCTTCGACAAGATCCCCTACTTCTTCTCCGACCAGTACGACCTGGGCATGGAGTACTCCGGCTACGTCGGGCCGGAGGGGTACGACGAGGTGGTGTTCCGCGGCGACGTGAAGGGCCGCGAGTTCCTCGCCTTCTGGGTCGGCGGCGGCAAGCTCCTCGCCGGGATGAACGTCAACATCTGGGACGTCACCGATCCGATCGTCGCGGCGATCCGGTCCGGCGCGCCGGTCGACCGGTCGCGACTGGCCGATCCGTCGGTGCCGCTGGAGGATCTGGCGGGCTAGCCGCGGACTAGACTCCCGACGTGCCCGGCCGTATCCCTGACGCAGACATCGCGGCGGTCCGCGACCGCTCGCCGGTCGCCGACGTGGTCGGGGAGTACGTCGCACTACGCCGCGCCGGTGGCGACTCGCTGAAGGGGCTGTGCCCGTTCCACGAGGAGAAGACGCCGTCGTTCCACGTCCGGCCGAGCGTCGGGCTCTACCACTGCTTCGGCTGTGACGCGAGCGGCGACGTGATCGACTTCATCCAGCGGCTCGAGCACCTCAACTTCCTCGAGGCCGTCGAGCGGCTGGCCGGCCGCGGCGGGGTGACCCTGCGTTACGAGCGCGGTGGCTCGGCGCCGACCCGGCCGGGCGGTGGCGAACGGGCCCGGATGCTGGCGGCCAACGTGGCGGCCGCCACGTTCTACACCGAGCAGCTGGCCGGTGCCGACGGGAAGCCGGCCCGCGAGTTCCTCGCCGTCCGCGGGTTCGACGCCGAGGCGGCCAAGACGTTCGGCTGCGGCTTCGCGCCCGGCGGGTGGGACGTGCTCACCAAGCACCTGCTCGCCGCGGGCTTCACCACGCGCGAACTGGTGACCGCCGGGCTGTCCCTGCAGGCACGCAGCGGCTCGCACATCGACCGGTTCCGTCGCCGCCTGGTCTGGCCGATCCGATCGCTGCCCGGCGATGTGGTCGGCTTCGGTGCCCGCAAGCTCTTCGACGACGACGACGGCCCGAAATATCTCAACACCCCGGAGACGCCGCTCTACAAGAAGTCCGAGGTGCTCTACGGCGTCGACCTGGCCAAGCGGGAGATCGCCCGGCGGCGGCAGGCGGTCGTGGTCGAGGGCTACACCGACGTGATGGCCTGCCACCTGGCCGGCGTACCGACCGCGATCGCGACCTGCGGTACGGCGTTCGGGTCGGAGCACATCACGGTGCTGCGTCGGCTGCTCATGGATTCCGACTCGTTCCGCGGCGAGGTGATCTTCACCTTCGACGGCGATGCGGCCGGGCGGAAGGCCGCGCTGCGCGCGTTCGACGACGAGCAGCGGTTCACCTCGCAGACGTTCGTGGCGGTCGAACCGTCCGGCCTCGATCCCTGCGAGTTGCGTCAGGCCAAGGGCGACGCGGCGGTGCGCGACCTGGTCGCCCGGCGGCAGCCGCTGTTCGAGTTCGCGATCCGCAGCCGCATCGAGGACTTCGACCTCGATACGACCGAGGGACGGCTGGCCGCGCTCGACGCCGCGGCGCCGATCGTCGCCGCCATCAAGGACCGCGGGCTGCGCGACCGTTACGCCGTCGCGCTCGACCGGTGGCTCGGCTGGCTGGACGAGGCGTTCATCCTGCGCCGGGTCGCCGAGGTGACCAACCGCAAGGCCGCACCGGCCCGCAAGCCGACCCGCGCGGCCGCCGCGGGCGGCACGGTCGAGCGGCCCCGGCCCGACGACCCACGGTTGGCGGTCGAGCGCGAGTCGCTGAAGCTGGCGATGCAGGTCCCCGGCCTGGCCGGGCCGGTCTTCGACGCAGTCGGCGCCGATGCTTACACAAACCCTGTCTACGTCGCCATCCGGGAGGCCGTCGCCGCCGCCGGCGGGGTGCAGGGCGCCTCGATCGGACCGGGCTGGGTCGAGCAGGTGCGCGACAAGTGCACCGACGACGTCACCCGGTCGGTGGCGATGGAGCTCGCCGTCGAGGGCCTGCGCACCTCCGGTGACCCGGACGGTCGTTACGTCGTCCGCAATCTCGCCCGGCTGCAGGAGCTGGCCGTCGACCGCACCATCGCCCAGTTGCGGTCGCGGGTGCAGCGGATCAACCCGGTCGAGCGGGCCGACGAGTACAGCCGGATGTTCGGCGAGTTGGTCACCCTCGAGCAGCACCGCCGCGGCCTGCGGGAGCAGGGGATGGGCGAGTAGTGCGCCGACCGCAGGTGGGCCGGGCATGAGGTGGCTCCGCCGGGAGAAACCGCCGGCCGACGTGGTCGCCGTACTCGACCGCGACGAACGTGTGCTGGCCTGGGCCACCGCCGAGGGAGACTCCGTCATCGCCGCAACCCCGCAGGGGCTGTGGCTCCCGGTCCCACCGGCGGCGGACCGGGACGCCGGTCGTCGACGGCTCGGGTGGCACCGCGTCGACAAGGCGACCTGGCGGGACCCGGAGTTCGCCGTGATCCCGGCGACCGACATGGGGGTCGTCTCCGCCGCCGGCACCGACGTCGAGGTGGTGGAGGACGGCCCGCCGCTGCGGTGGCAGCTGACCGAACCACGCGGACTCCCGCCCGTCGTACGGACGAGGGTCACCCGCAGCGTCGCCTACTCCGAGCACTTTCCGCTGGAGCCGGGCGGGGGAGTGCGCATCGTCGGGCGCCGGGTGCCGGGTCGGGACGGGGTCTTCTGGCAGGTGCGCTACGACCGGGGCACCGACCAGGATTCGGCGTACGTGAAGACGCGGGTCGCCGAGTTGGTCGCGCAGGCGCAACAGACGTTTCCGGCCGTCGGATGAGTCGCCGGTCCACAGTGGACAGTGACTGGCTGGCCCGCTGCGGCGCGGTCGCGGCAAGATGGCGGCCATGACGTTGGTCGCCGGGGTCGACTGCTCGACCCAGTCCACGAAGGTGCTCGTGTGCGACGCCGAGACCGGGGCGGTGCTGCGCAGCGGCTCGGCACCGCACCTCGACACCACCGAGATCGATCCGGAGGTGTGGTGGCAGGCCTGGACCAGCGCCTCGGACGGGCTGCTCGACGAGGTCGCCGCGATCGCGGTGGGCGGTCAGCAGCACGGCATGGTCACCCTCGACGAGTCCGGCGCGGTCGTCCGCCCGGCCCTGCTGTGGAACGACACCCGCTCGGCGCCCGCCGCCACGGCGCTGGTCCAGGAGTTCGGCGGGCCGGCGAAGTGGGCGGAGGCCGTCGGGTCGGTGCCGCTCGCGAGTTTCACCGTCACCAAGCTGCGCTGGCTGGCCGAGCACGAACCGGACGCGGCGCGGCGTACGACGGGCGTCGTGCTGCCGCACGACTGGCTGACCGGCCGGCTCTCCGCCGGAGCGTCGGCGCCGACGACCGACCGGGGCGACGCGTCGGGTACCGGCTACTTCTCTCCCGCGACCGGCGAATACCGGGGCGACCTGGTCCGGCTCGCCTTCGGCCGCGACCTCGACCTGCCGCGGGTCGCCGCGCCCGCCGAACAGGTCGGTGAGACCGCCGCCGGTGCCCGCATCGCGCCGGGGACCGGCGACAACATGGCCGGCGCTCTAGGGCTCGGCGCCGCCGCCGGTGACGTCGTGGTCTCGCTCGGCACCAGCGGGACGGCGTACGCCGTCGCCGAGGCGCCGACCAGCGACGCCAGCGCCGCGGTGGCCGGTTTCGCCGATGCGACCGGCCGCTTCCTTCCGTTGGTCTGCACGCTCAACGCCGCGCGGGTGCTCTCGTCGGTCGCCGACCTGCTCGGCGTCGACCTGACCCGTCTCGACGACCTCGCGACCTCGGTCCCCGACTCCGGCGGGCTCGTGCTGCTGCCCTATCTCGACGGCGAGCGGACCCCGGACCTGCCGAACTCCCGCGGCATGGTCTACGGGCTCACCCGCGGCAACGCCTCGCCCGCGCGACTGGCCCGGGCCGCGGTCGAGGGAATGCTGTGCGGGCTGGCCGACGGGATCGATGCGCTGCGTGCACAGGGCGTCGCCGTACGTCGCGTGCTGCTGATCGGCGGCGCCGCCCGCTCGCTCGCCGTGCAGGCGCTCGCACCGGCGATCTTCGGCGCGCCGGTCGAGGTGCCCGAGCCGGGGGAGTACGTCGCCCTCGGCGCTGCGCGGCAGGCGGCGTGGGTGCTCGGCGGCGGCGCGGAACCGCCCGCGTGGCCGGTCCCGGCGCGGGCCCTTCCGGAGGCGCCGCCGGCGACGGCCGTGCGGTCGGCGTACGAATCGGTGCGCGACGACGCGTTGGGTCTGCTGACCACGACCCGGTAGCTCCGTGGACAAAACCCACTACTAGTGGGTTTTGTACGGCGACACGCCGGTGGACGTGCCCAAAACCCACTAGTAGTGGGTTTTGTCCAGGGGGGTCGGCCGGGCGGGTCTTGCGTACGTCGTCGCCGACCCCATAGTTTGTTGGGCCACCAGACCAAATGGCCGAGGGATCGTGAGCGGAGGCGCCGCAGGATGGGTCGGAGCGGGCAGTACGACGCTCATCGGCCGTCCGGGCAGCAGCGCGCCGCAGCCACCACTGACCCTGGCGGCCGGGCGGACTCCGCAGCGGTACGCCGCAACAACCTCTCGCTGGTGCTCCGCCGGCTGCACGACCACGGCCCCCGCTCCCGCGCCGCCATCGCCGCCGAGACCGCCCTCAACAAGGCGACCGTCTCGAGCCTGGTCGGCGAACTGATGGCGCGCGGGCTGATCCGCGAGACGGGCCGCCGCGTGGAGGGCGTGGTCGGCCGGCCGGCGCAGCTGATCGAACTCGACGGCGCCGGGCTCGGTGTGCTCGGCCTCGAGGTCAACGTCGACTACCTCGCGACCTACGCCACCGACCTCGCCGGGCGGGTGCTCGTCGACCGGCGGGTGAGCTTCGACGCGGTCGCGGTCACGCCCCGCCGTCGTCCTGCGCCGGCTCGCCGGGATGGGCCGGTCCGCGCTCGCCGCGATGTCCCGTGCCGGCGCACGGCCGATCGGGGTGACCGTCGCGGTCCCGGGTCTGGTCGACGTCGCCGCCGGACAGGTCGTCCTCGCGCCCAACCTGCACTGGTCCGACGTACCCGTCGGCGCGCGGATCGCGGCCGGGCTCGGTGTCGACGACGTCCCGGTGCGGGTCGAGAACGAAGCCAACCTCGCGGCGCTCGCCGAATACTGGCAGGGATCCGAGGCGGGGACGTCGCACCTGGTCTACGTCAGCGGCGAGATCGGCGTCGGCGGCGGCGTGATCGTCGACCGCCGGCTGCTGCGCGGCGCGGCCGGCTTCTCCGGCGAGGTCGGGCACATGCCGGTCGACCCGGCCGGCACCCGGTGCGGCTGCGGCCGGGTCGGCTGCTGGGAGACCACCATCGGCTTCGCCCGGCTGATCGCGCTGGCCGGCGGTGACCGCCCGGTCGACCCGTCGCGCGACCCCGAGGAGCGGCTGGCCGAGGTCCTCACCCGCGCCGCCGCCGGCGACGCCCGCGCGGCCGGTGCCTTCGACGACGTCGGCCGCTGGCTCGCGGTGGGCGCAGCCATCCTGGTGAACCTCTTCAACCCGAAGGCACTGGTGCTCGGCGGTTACTTCGCCCGCGCCGCCGACCGGATCGTGCCGATCGTGGCGCGCGAGCTGACCCGGCTCGCGTTGGCCGGCGACGCGGCCGGGTGCCGGGTGACCGCGTCGGCCCTCGGGTTCGACGCGGCGGTGCGGGGGGCCGCCGGTCTGGTCGTCGAGCAGGTGCTCGACAATCCGGCCGCGGTGTCATCGTCCACCGGTGCCACGTCACAATCCGCCTAAGACAACGACCCTGAGAAAACGACCCTGTGAGACAGCGACAGTGAGGAGCCCGCACATGCGTCTCGGAGTAGGCCTGGTCGGCTATTCGTTCATGGGAGCCGTGCACTCGCAGGCGTGGCGCACCGTCAACCGGTTCTTCGACCTGCCGGTCGAGGCCGACCTGACGGCGATCTGCGGCCGCAACCGCGATGCGGTGCAGGCGGCGGCGAAGTCGATGGGCTGGGCGTCGGCGGAGACCGACTGGCGCGCGTTGCTCAAGCGCGACGACGTCGGCCTGGTCGACGTCTGTACGCCGGGGTCGAGCCACGCCGAGATCTCGATCGCCGCGCTCGACGCGGGCAAGCACGTGGTGTGCGAGAAGCCACTGGCCAACACCGTGCCGGAGGCGCGGGCGATGGTGGAGGCCGCGACCCGGGCGCAGGCTCAGGGCGTGCGGTCGATGGTCGGTTTCAACTACCGCCGGGTGCCCGCGGTGGCCTTCATGCGGCAACTGGTCGCCGACGGCCGGCTCGGCACGATCCGGCACGTGCGGGCGGCGTACCTGCAGGACTGGATCATCGACCCCGAATTCCCGCTGACCTGGCGACTGCAGGCCGACCAGGCCGGTTCCGGCGCGCTCGGCGACCTGGGTGCGCACATCGTCGACATGACGCAGTACGTGACCGGGCAGCACATCACCGGGGTCTCGGCGTTGACCGAGACATTCATCGGTGAGCGGCCGCTGCCGGAGTCGGTGAGCGGCGGGCTGGCCGCGACCGGATCCGCCGACGCCCGCGGGAAGGTGACGGTCGATGACGCCGCGCTGTTCCTGGCCCGGCTCGGTGGCGGTGCGGTCGCGACCTTCGAGGCGACCCGCTTCGCGCAGGGCCGCAAGAACGGCCTGCGGCTGGAGATCAACGGCGACGGCGGCTCGGTCGTGTTCGACCTCGAACGGCTCAACGAGCTGGAGTTCTTCGACGCGAGCCTCGACCCGGCCGAGGCGGGGTTCCGCCGCATCCTGGTCACCGAGCCGACCCACCCCTACGTCGCCGCCTGGTGGCCGCCGGGCCACATCATCGGCTACGAGCACAGCTTCACGCACGAGATGCGCGACTTCCTCGCCGCGATCGGCGAGGGCACCGACCCGGAGCCGAGTTTCGTCGACGGCCTGCGGGTGCAGCTGGTGCTCGACGCGGTCGGCCGCAGCGCGTCGGCCGACTCGGTCTGGACGGCCGTTGACGACGTATGAGCCCTGACCTCGAAGACCACGACTCCGACATGTGGGAGCTGAACCGCGATGAGTGATTACCAACCGACCAAGGCCGACCGGTTCACGTTCGGACTGTGGACCGTCGGCTGGCAGGGCGTCGACCCGTTCGGCACGGCCGTGCGGCCACCCCTCGACCCGGTCGAGTCGGTCAACCGGCTGGCCGAGCTCGGTGCCGCCGGCGTGACCTTCCATGACAACGATCTGATCCCGTTCGGCGCCACCGACGCCGAACGCCAGAAGTGCATCACCCGGTTCCGCAAGGCGCTGGACGAGACCGGCATGACGACGCCGATGCTGACGACCAACCTGTTCTTCCACCCGGTCTTCAAGGACGGCGCCTTCACCGCCAACGACCGCGACATCCGGCGCTACTCGATCGGCAAGACGCTGCGCAACATCGACCTCGCGGCCGAGCTCGGCGCCAAGACCTATGTCTGCTGGGGCGGCCGGGAGGGCTCGGAGAGCGACGCCGCGACCGACGTGCTCGCGGCGTACGACCGTTACCAGGAGGCCATCAACGCCCTCTGCGCCTACATCCGCGAGCAGGGCTATGACATGCGGCTCGCCCTGGAGCCGAAGCCCAATGAGCCGCGCGGTGACATCTTCCTGCCGACGGTCGGCCACGTGCTCGCCTTCATCGAGACCCTCGACCACCCGGAGATGGTCGGCGTCAACCCGGAGGTCGGGCACGAGACGATGGCCGGGCTCAACGTCGTACACAGCGTCGGGGAGGCGCTGTGGTCGGGCAAGCTCTTCCACATCGACCTCAACGGGCAGCACGGCATGAAGTACGACCAGGACCTGCGCTTCGGCGCGGCCGACGTGAAGGGCGCGTTCTTCCTCGTCGACCTGCTCGAGACCGGCGGCTACACCGGGCCGCGGCATTTCGACTTCAAGCCGCCCCGCACCGAGGACATCTCGGGCGTGTGGGAGTCGGCCGCCGCGTGCATGCGCACCTACCTGATCCTCGCCGACCGGGCCGCCGCGTTCCGGGCCGACCCCGAGGTCGCCGAAGCGCTGGCCGCCTCGCGCGTCACCGCCCTGAAGGACTCCACCCTGGACAAGGGGGAGTCACTCGCCGCGCTGCGGGACGACACGTCGTTCGACGTCGAGAAGGCCGCCGAGCGCGGCATGCACTACGAGCGGCTCGACCAGCTCGCCCTTGACCACCTGTTCGGCGTCCGCTGACGTAAAGGAGAAGTCCGATGCCTCGACCGTTCACGTTGTTCACCGGCCAATGGGCCGACCTGCCCTTCGAGAAGGTCTGTCAGCTGGCCTCGTCCTGGGGCTACGAGGGACTCGAAATCGCCTGCTGGGGCGACCACTTCGAAGTCGACAAGGCGCTCGCCGACGACAGTTACGTCGACGACAAGCGGGCCATGTTGAAGAAATACGGGCTGGACTGCTGGGCGATCTCCTGCCACCTCGTCGGACAGGCTGTCTGCGACAACCCGATCGACGAGCGGCACAAGGACATCCTGCCGGCCCGCATCTGGGGAGACGGCGATCCCGAGGGCGTCCGGCAGCGGGCCGCCCAGGAGATCAAGGACACCGCCCGGGCGGCGGCGAAGTTTGGCGTCAAGACCGTGATCGGCTTCACTGGTTCCTCGATCTGGTACACGGTCGCGATGTTCCCGCCCACCCCGGACGCGATGATCGAGCGCGGGTATCAGGACTTCGCCGACCGGTGGAACCCGATCCTCGACGTCTTCGACGAGGTCGGCGTGCGGTTCGCGCACGAGGTGCACCCCAGCGAGATCGCCTACGACTACTGGACCACGGTCCGCACGCTTGAGGCGATCGGACACCGGCCGACGTTCGGACTGAACTTCGACCCCAGCCACTTCATGTGGCAGGACCTCGACCCGGTCGGTTTCCTGTGGGACTTCCGCGACCGCATCTACCACGTGGACTGCAAGGAGTCGAAGAAGCAGCTCAACGGCCGCAACGGCCGACTGTCCTCGCACCTACCCTGGGCCGACCCGCGTCGTGGCTGGGACTTCGTGTCGGTCGGGCACGGCGACGTCCCCTGGGAGGCGTGCTTCCGGATGCTCAACGCGATCGAGTACGACGGCCCCATCTCGGTCGAGTGGGAGGACGCCGGCATGGACCGCGAGCTCGGCGCGCCGGAGTCGCTGGAGTTCCTGCGCAAGCTGGCCTTCGACAAGCCGGCGGCCGCCTTCGACGCCGCCTTCTCCTCCGGCGACTGATCCGCGCCGTACCCGCCGGTCACCACTACCGAAAGGCTGTTGATGCTGCCGTTCACCGATCTGTCCGGCATCAGCCGGCTCGTCGACGCGCGGTCCCGGTCGATCAGCGCGGAGAACCCGCGCGGGGAGAAGGGCGGCGGCGGCATGTCCACCGACGGTCCGGCCAGGGCGGCCGCGCGGGATCTCGGCCAGGGTTGGAAGATCTCGCCGTTCACCGTGGTGCCGGCCGGTCAGGTGATCACCCTGGCCGAGATCGACGGGCCCGGGGCCATCCAGCACATCTGGATGACCATCGACCCGCGGTGGTGGCGGCGGCTGCTGCTGCGGGTCTACTGGGACGGGGAGGAGACGCCGAGCATCGCCGTACCGCTGGGCGACTTCTTCTGCAACGGCTGGGCCGAGCCCTGCAACGTCTCCTCCCAGCCGATCGCGGTCAACCCGCGGGGCGGCTTCAACTCCTACTGGCCGATGCCCTTCCGCGGGTCGGCGCGGATCACGGTCGAGAACATCTGGGAGGAGGACAGCTCGTCGCTGTACTACCAGGTCGACTACTCCCTCGCCGAGGTGCCGGACGACGCCGCCTACCTGCATGCGCAGTGGCGGCGGAGCAATCCGGTGCCGACCGGTGAGGTGCACACGATCCTGGACGGCGTGCACGGCCGCGGCCACTACGTCGGCACCTACCTCGCCTGGCAGTCCAACACCACCGGCTGGTGGGGCGAGGGCGAGGTGAAGTTCTTCCTCGACGGGGACGAGGAGTTCCCGACGATCTGCGGCACCGGCACCGAGGACTACTTCGGCGGGGCGTGGGACTTCGAGCACCCGATCGGCCAGTACGGCATCTTCTCGACGCCGTACCTGGGACTGCCGCAGGTGATCGGAGCCGGCGACGGCGGGATCTACCGCTCGCAACAGCGGTTCGGCATGTACCGCTGGCATGTGCCCGACCCGATCCGGTTCGCGACCGACCTGCGGGTCACCGTGCAGGCGCTGGGCTGGCGGCAGGGCCGGCGGTATCTGCCGCTGCAGGACGACATCGCCTCGACCGCGTACTGGTATCAGGCCGAGCCACACACGCCGTACAGCGAACTGCCCGATGCCGACGTACTCGAAGTGATCTGACCGCCCTACCCGAGGAGACCGAGATGCCGTTGTTCGACATGACCCCGGAGAAACTGCGCGCCTACCGGCCGGACCGCACCGAGCCGAGCGACTTCGACGCCTTCTGGCAACGCACATTGGACGAGGTGCGCACCCATCCGCTGGCCGCGCAGTTCACGCCGTACGACGGCGAGCTGAGCACGGTGGACACCTTCGACGTGACCTTCGCGGGGTGGAACGGCGAGCCGGTGCGCGGCTGGCTCATCCTGCCTCGGCACCGGACCGAACCGCTGCCCTGCGTCGTCGAGTACATCGGTTACAGCGGCGGTCGCGGGCTGGTCTACGACCACCTGCTCTACAGCGCCGCCGGCTACGCGAACTTCGTCATGGACACCCGCGGGCAGGGCGGCGACACCGGCGACGCCCACGCGCAGCCCGGCAGCCCGCACGTCGCCGGCTTCATGACCGACGGCGTCCTCGACCCGGAGACCTACTACTACCGGCGGCTGATGAGCGACGCCGCTCGCGCCGTGGAGGCCGCCCGGTCACACCCGGCGGTCGACGCGGGCAAGATCGTGGTCGCCGGCGGCAGCCAGGGCGGCGGGCTGACGCTGGCCGCCGCCGGGTTGGTGCCCGACGTGCTCGGCGCGCTGCCCGACGTACCGTTCCTCTGCCACTACCGCCGGGCCAGTGAGATCACCGACAAGGCGCCGTACGACGAGATCATGCGCTTCTGCGCCAAGCACCCGCAGCGCATCGATCAGGTGTTCCGCACGCTGTCCTACTTCGACGGCGTCAACTTCGCGGCGCGGGCCAACGCGGCCAGCCTCTTCTCGGTCGGGATGATGGACGAGGTCTGCCCGCCGTCGACGGTCTACGCGGCCTACAACCACTACGCCGGGCCGAAGGACATCCGGGAGTGGTGGTTCAACGGCCACGAGGGCGGCGCGATGTTCCAGGCGGAGGCCCGGCTGGGCTTCCTGCGCAAGCTTCTCGGCTGATTCTCTCCGGTCGGGGGCTGCGACCTCAGCGGTCGCAGCCTCCCTCCCGGTCCTTGCGCAGGTGCGGACGCTTGACGTCGTCGACGCCCTTGTAGGCGTAGGGATCGCGGCCGGCGACGAGCACGACGTCGCGGAAGTCGGCCTTGGCCATGTGGATGTCCTGCGGCGGACGGGCCCACGGCAGCAGCGACTCGGCGCTCATGTAGTGGTTGGCCAGCGCCCGCCGGTAGCCGTGCCGGCCGCTGTTGGGATTCGACTTGTGCAGCAGGTAGCCGTTGAAGATGAGGGCCGAGCCGGCCTTCATCTCCACCGGTATGGCGTCCTCGTCGCGGTAGGGGAAGTCGTAGGACGTGATCGAGCAGTCGTAGCGCGGGTCGTCGTGCTCCCGGTCGGGGTAGATGATGCCGGGGCGGTGCGAGCCGGGAAGCACCCACAGGCAGCCGTTCTCGATCGTCGCGTCGTCCAGCGCGATCCACGCCGCGGTGATCGAGCGGTCGCGGCTGGGGATGAAGTACTCGTCCTGGTGCCAGGCCTGACCGGGCTTGCCCTCGGACTTGATGAAGAGCATCGACTGCATCGCCTTGACGTTCGGCCCGATGACCTGGGTCAGCGCGTCGACGATCGCCGGCTGCGACAGCGCGGCGTGCATCACCGGCGAGATCTTGTGCGGGAAGTGCACGCACAGATGCCGGCGCAGGACGTCGTCGTCGGACTCGCCCGGTCGGGCCGGCTCGGAGCCGGAGATCGCGCCGAGCTCCCCGCGGCAGATCCGCACCGTCTCGGCCAGGATCTCGTCGATCTCGGCCTGCGACAGGGCCTGCTCGAGGACGACGTAGCCGTTGTCGGCGTAGTTCTGCGCGAGCGTGCGGTCGGGGGAGCCGACGGTGGTCGGCGTGGTCGTGGTCATCGCATCCCTCGGGATCGGCGGGTCACTGCGCGTCGACCCTGCCTCGGCGGCGGCCGCTGGGCAATGGACCGACGGTGCGCAAAGATGTCTGATCATGACCTCCGGAGCACCCGCCTACCCCCGGGTCGCCGCCCGACGGCCGGCCGTCGCGGAGTATCCGGCGGGGGCGACGTTCGGGCCGCGCCGCCTCGACGACTTCGAGTTCGTCTGGATGCTGCGCGGCGCGGCGACCTGGCAGGCCGACGACGGCCGTTCGGCGTCGCTGCGGCCGGGCGTCCTGCTGCTGGTCGGTCCGGGTACCCGGGACCGCTACGCGTGGGATCCGGCCGGCCCCTGCCGCCACGCCTACGTCCATTTCCGGGTCGAGGCCGACGCCGACCCCGCCGGCTGGCCGGTGTCCCGCCGGGCCGACCCCGACGGGCCGCTGCCCGGGCTGCTCGCCTACCTGCTCTGGCTCGGCAGCCGGGCGCCGGCCGGCTGGCAGCGTCGGGTGGACGACGTCCTCGGCCTGCTGCTCGCGACGTACGTCGACGGTCCGCTGCCGGAGCCGGATCCGCCGCTGTCGGAGGCGCTCGGCGCCGTCGTCGACCACGTCCGGACGGTGTGGGGCGACGGGCGGCTGCGGCAGGTTTCGCTGGGCGAGTTGGCGAGCGCCGCCTCCGTTTCGACCGGCTACCTGGCCCGGAGCTTCCGGCGGCAGTACGGCGTCGGTCCGGTGACCGCCTTCGAACGCCTTCGGCTGGCCCGGGCCGCGTCGATGCTGTTGCGCAGCAACTATCCGATCACCGTGATCGCCGACGCGTGCGGTTTCGCCGACCAGTACCACTTCAGCCGACGGTTCTCGGCCGCGTACCGCATTCCGCCGAGCCACTACCGCAGGCTCGGATCGGGTGCCGACGCCGACGCCGTACTCGCCGACGGACGGTTGTTGCGGCTGGCCGACCAGGTGTGGCCGCGCTGATCAGATCGGCGGAAATCAGCTCTACATCAGACGTATGACCTCCGGTACAGTGTGCCGACCCGAACCCACCCATGGGGGCCGCGATGGCGAAAACGACCGCAGCGGAGCAGGATTCCGCCGCCGTGCCGTCGCCGCGCTACCACATCGAGCGCCCGGCCCGGCTCGGCTCCGCGGTGGTCTCCGTGCTGATCGACCGGATCGCGGGCGGGGAATTCCCGGCGGGTTCGGTCCTGCCGCCGGAGCCGGAACTCGCCGCCGAATTCGGCGTGAGCCGCACGGTGGTGCGGGAGGCGCTCAAGGGGATCGAGGAGCGGGGACTCGCCCGGATCCAGCAGGGCAAGGGGACCTCGGTGCTGGGCGTCGAGTCGTGGGACGTCCTCGACGACCAGGTGCTCGGCGCGCTGCTCGGGCACGACACCGGCTTCTCCGTGCTCGGTGACCTGGTCGACGTACGCGCGGCGCTGGAGTCGGCGATGGCGGCGCTTGCCGCGCAGCGGATCACCGACGACCAGCTCCGCGAGTTGAGGTCGATCATCGTGTTGATGGACGAGGCCTACGAGCATCCGGCGGACTACCGCAGGATCGAGCAGGGCTTCCACTGTCTGATCATGGAGGCGTCCGGCAATGTGGTCGGCCGCGCGATCATCACGTCGATCGTCCGGCACATGCAGTTCGGCGACCACCCGTGGACCCATGCCATGCCCAGGAGCGTCAACCTCGACGTCGCGCATGCCGGTCACCACGAGATCCAGCGGCAGATCGCCCGACGCGATCCGGCCGGTACGGCGCGGGCGATGCGGGCGCACATCCGCACCTGCTGGTCCTGGGTGCCGGAGCGGCCCTGAAGGACGGCCAGGTCCGGTGCCGTCAGCCCGCGGTCGGCGTCTGGCCGTTGCCACCCGGACGGCTCGGACCCTGGCCCGACCGGCCGGGTACGGGGATGCGGCGGCGCGCCTCCTCGGCGACCGAGCCGGCCTGGGCGCGCAGCACTCCGGCGGCGCTCTGCGCGGTCTGGCTGCCCTTGACCCGGGCTGCCGCGCGGGTGATCGCCTCATAACGCTGGCGCCCCGCCCGGGCGCCCAGCACGTAGCCGGCGGCGAAACCGACGAAGAACATCACTTTCCGCATGGTCTGCCCCTTGGTCGTCTTCGGTTCACCGATCGTAGTGCCGGCGTTGGGGCCAGCGTAGTGAAGATCAGCTCGGTCGTCGTACGGTCAGGAGCAGGCCGTGCGGTAGTCTACGGAGCCGTTGCGGTTGCGGCCGTGCGTCTTTCCCCCGTAGCTCAATTGGCAGAGCATGCGACTGTTAATCGCAGGGTTGTTGGTTCGAGTCCAACCGGGGGAGCCTCCCGAGCCGGCCACCCGGACAGACCTAGGGGCGGTAGCTCAGCCGGTCAGAGCAGCGGACTCATAATCCGTCGGTCGTGGGTTCGAGCCCCACCCGCCCCACAC
>CAVZJT010000006.1:0-242935 GCA_963775655.1 uncultured Actinomycetota bacterium
TGAAAGTGGAGGAGAGATGGGCGGCGGCGCCATCAGTCGAGCGCCCAGTCCATGCCGTCGTCGGCGTCGGGCTCGTAGCTGCACACGAGGCCGGTGCGGATGCTTCGTCGGAGGTGGCGGCCGAGCGCATCGTCGACGGTGGTGATTCGGTCGACCGCCGCCGTGATCGCTTTCCGCACGGCGACTCGGGCGCGTTCCTGGCTGGAGCCGCTGGTCCGGGCGCGGCCGCCCAGACCGGTCGTCCGGGCAAGTTCGTCCAGCAGCGCTTCGCGCTCGGTCCGTGCGGCCTCGATCCGGCCCGTGTCGGCCCAGGCCTCGGCCTCGGCGAGCTCGTCGTCGAGGTCGCGCAGGCGGAGGCGGTACGCCGCAAGGGCCTGTTTGTCGGCCACGTCGCCGAGTCCGGCCGCGGCGACGACCCCGGTGCCGGCGCCGACGAGGTCGAGGGCGGACACGGGTCGGCCGGGGCGGCGGACCAACTCGCGCAGGTAACCGAATCCACGAAGGCCCGCGACGGGTGTGCCCGGCCGGCCGATGAGCCACAACCCGCCCGGCATGGGATGGAGGTGCGCCGGGCCGGAACCGACGGCAACCGACTCGCCGGCCGGCGGCGACCACGACGCGAGCCGGTCGCGCCACCACGGTGCGCCGATCCGCTCGTAGGTGGTCAGCGCCCGGGCCCGTAGTTTCTCCGCTCGCTCGGTGTCGCCCAACACCGCGAATGCGCGGGAGAGCGTGTCGTCAGTGGTGCCGTGGAACATCACGGCTCCGGCGTTGAAGACGGCTCGGCCGTCGTACGGCGCAAGCAGACCGGCCGCCCGCTCGACGATCGACAGGTCGTCGGCGGCCAACGCGGCTTCCAGCAGGCACTGCAGGGTCAGCAGCCAGTTGACGTCGCGGGGAAGGTCGTCGAGAACATCGCCGTGGAACATCTGCACAAGGGCCCGCGCTCGGTCCGGTCGCCGGGCAGCGACCCACAGATAGGCGGCCTCCGCGCACATCGTGGCGACGCCCTCGGCGACGGCGAACTCCTCGCATTCCTGCGCCCCCACCGCGCATTTCTCGACGTCGCCGGACTGGGCCGCGGCGTAGAACTCCATTGCCTTGACGACCATCCAGGCATCCGCGAGACGAGACCGTTGCCCGGCCGCTGCGGCCACTTCTTGGAGGTGGGTCGAGGTGTCGGTGCGGCCGCGCAGGAGGTCGAGCATCTGCCGGCGTGATGCGGCGAAGAAGAGAGCCCGCGGCGATTCCTCTCCCAGCAGCTCGAGGGCCCGAACCTGCCGGTGCATCGCCTGCAGGTCGAGGGCCTCGCAGGCGACCTGCAGTCCCCACAGGTGCGCCTGCAACCGGGCGTCGGGGTCGAGGACGTGCGCGGCGACGTCATCAAGCCGGGTGGCCAGTGCCCGGCGTACGTCGAGCTCATCGGGACCCCAGTGCGCCGCGAGAGCCGCGTCGAGCGCATCCGCCGTCAATCCGGGATCACCCACCCGTTGCGCCCGTTCGACCGCCTCATCGGCGAACGGTGCGGCGCGCGCGGCCTGACTGGCGTAGACCCAGCAGCGGGCCAGCGCCGCCGCGAGCCGCGATCGTGGTTCGTCGTCGGTGGTGCGGGCCAGCACGTCGTAGAGCAGCGCCGGGACCTTGCCGGGTTCGGCCCCGAACACCTGTACCGAGGCGGCGCCGAGAACGGCCCGGGTCCAGCCCTCGAGGTCGTCGTCGGTTCGGCACCGCGTCGAGGCCTCGTCGTAGAGGCGGGCCGCCGCCGCCTCCCGACCGCCGGCGCGCGCGGCGTCGGCACGGTCGAGGAGGTCGGCGGTCGCGGACGGATCGGCCACGCTTCATCGTAGGTTCCGCGGTGGGTCCGCGGCGCCGGTCAGGGCCGGATCAGAGTCACGGCGGCGGCGTGTTCGCGCTGCCGGGCCTCGTCCCAGTCACCCGTGCAGTAGATCGCCAGCTCGACGATACGGTCGTCGACCACATCGGCGCGGATCATCTCGCGGCAGTACCACCGCTGGCCGTCGTTGTCCCAGCGCTCCTCGAACTCCACGGTGAACCCGTGGTCGGTCCGCTCGACGTGTTCCACGCGCACCTCACCCGGGAACGGGTGCCCGTCGCTGCGGATGGCAAGGAGATCACGGTCGGTGTCCGACTGGATTCGCCACTGCGGGAGCGACAGGTCGGTGAACACCGTCGGCGCGAAGAGTCCGTCGGGCACGACCCCCGTCTCGAGAAACCGGATGAGGTGGGCGAGCGCGATCGTCGAGTCGGGGCGGGTGCCCGCGTCGGCGGTCATGCCGATGCTCCGAGCTCGGCGAGGTTCTGCTGTACGACGGCCATGGTCGCCTCGAGCTCGGCCGACGGGCTGAACTCCACGATGGCCGTTCCAGCCGTCAGCAGGGGGAGGTGTCCCGGCGGCGAGTAGTAGGCGTCACCCGCGACGTAGGTCTCCTCGTGGTCGGGCCAGCGGAAGGTCACCCGGCCGGCGGTGACGACGCCCCAGTGCGGGCACTGGCACTGGTCCCCGGGCAGCCCGGCGAAGAACGGCGCCGGGTCGACATCCTGCTTGAAGGTCTCGAAGCTGACGGTGTAGTCGGCCAGCGCCGCATAGCGTCCTTCGATGAGCGGCTCGTCGATGGCGACGGGTGTGGTGGGTCGGGATGCGCTCGGCATGGTGTCCTCCTCGGAGGCGTGGAAGTTGCGGACACCTCGAAGGCGTGACGATCGACGGCACACCGTGACGACGCCCGGAACGGCCGTCTTTATCCGGTTGACCGGCGGCCGGCTGACGATATCGTGGCGCGACTATTTCGGACCGCGATCGGGAGTCATGCGAGTCAGGAGAAGGATCGTTGCGGCGGCGGCATCCGGCGTGGTGGCGCTGAGTCCGGCGACACTCGCCGGATCTACCTCGGCGTCCGCCGCGAGCGGCCCCACGACGTTGCCGACCAGCCAGTTCACGCTGTCGGCGGACTACCACCACTACGACGACGTGAACGCCGCGCTCGTGTCGAAGCTGGGCACCGCCGACGTCGACAGGGTAATGGCGCACGCCAACCACGACCGGACGGCGCCCGACTCGCTCGGGCTCGCCGGTTATGCCGGCGGGTTCAGGTTCGACTCGACCGACAACGGCGACTGCACCAACTATCCGCAGGGCATCACCAGCAGCCGCGACGCCGTCGGCACCGCCGACAGCGGCAACGACGACGGCCACCAACTGGTCCTCGTCAGCTGGTACACGACCAACGGCTGCACCGGCGCGCAGAGCCGCAGCCGGATCACGCTCGTCGACTGGGATGCGACGTATCCCAACAAGTACCGCAAGATCCTTCTCGTCGAGCCGACGGGCAGCGCGGCCTCGCCGAACTTCAAGGACATCCCGATCCACGCCGGCGGAGTCTCGTGGTACGGCGACTACCTCTACGTCGCCGACACCGGCCACGGCATGCGCGTGTTCAACATGAAGAAGATCCTCAAGACGAACACGGGCGGCACGGCAAGTCAGATCGGCACGACCGACGGCAAGACCTACTACGCGCACAACTACGGATACGTGCTGCCCCAGGTCGGCACGGTCACCTCCAACACCACCTCGGGTACGCCGCTCGTCTGGTCGTCGATCTCCCTCGACCGCGTCACCCGGTCGATCGTCGTCAACGAGTACACCTGCTCGTCCGGCTGCACGGACTACCCCAACCGGCCGGCCCGCGCGATCCGGTTCCCGTTCGCCGCGGGCGCCTCGACGTTCGCGACGTCGACGACGGCGAGTGAGGCGCTGCAACTCCCGTGGTACAAGCTCAACGGAGTCGCCTCGCACAACGGCCGCTGGTGGTTCAACTCGTCCGGCGACAAGAAGCTGTACTACTGGACACCGAGCGGCGGGTCGAAGACGTTCGGCTGGGTCGGCGGCGGGGAGAGCATCAGCTACTGGGAGGCCGCCGGTTCCGCTCCGGACCTGCTGTGGTCGCTGCAGGAGACGAAGGGGCACCGTGACGTCTTCGCCGTGAAGCAGGCCAGCTACGGGTCCTGAGACCGCTCCCGACACTGCGACCTGTCACCGACCGTGAACCGTTCGGGGCGGCGCCTCGACAGGCGCCGCCGGCTGCGCGACTCTGAACAGGCGCAGGCCTCTGGACGGTGTCGGCGAACGGAGGCGGTCGTGACCGGTGAGTTGCGGGATCGGCTGCAGGAACGGTGGTGGGCGGTGTGGGCCGCCGTGCACCCGGACGAGGACAGTCCCGTCATCGTCTGCGAGCACATCGCCGAGGACGACAGTGAATCGATGGTTCTCTGCGCCGCGCATCCCCAGCGGTTCATGTGCGCGGTCTGCTACGACGGGCACGCGCAGACCGACCATCCGGCCGGGGCCCAGTGCGAGGCGTGCCAGATCCGCCCCGCGACCTTCACGTGGTCCCAGGAACTGCCGTCGCTCCGGCTGCCGATCCGGGGTGACAGCGAGGGCGGATACACCGGCTACCGGGTGCGGCTGCCCCTGACCGTCGCCGCCCTCGCCTGGCTGTGCGACGAGGAGGAGTGCCGGTCGGTCGTCGGTGATGCATTCGCCGACCAGATGTGACGGCGTAAACGGCGCGGCGTCTTCGGCGAACCGTCTCGTCCGGCTGGCCCGGGCGCTAGGGTGAGCCAACTTCGGGCGAACAGGGATGGCATGGCCGCTGGCGAGGTCACGTCGTACGCCGTTCGGCTGCGCGATGCGCTCATGGCCGGCGCCGACCCGCAACTGCAGAGCGAGTTGACGCAGTTGGTCGCCGCGGCTCAGTCCTTGGAGACGGCTCTCGCCGGTGACCCGCTGGCGGTGGCCGGGGCGCAGGCCGCGTGGGAGGCGGCCCGTAACCAGATCGCCGGCCACCTCGCCGACTTCCTGCTCGGTGTGCTGGCGGAGGTGCCCGGGCTCGCCGGGCTCGCCGACGACCTCGGCGACATCGCCACCAGCGGCATCCACGCCGAGCTCGACCTCGGGCCGGTGCACCTGTCGGTGGCGTCGTCGACCCTCGTCGTGCAGCCGCCGACGTTGCCCGACGGGACGGTTCCGGCGCCGATTCCCGTCGGTCCGTTCGAGGTCGGCGAGATCGCGGCGTCCCTGTCCTCGCCGTTCGGTGGTGGCCTGCCCGGCGGTGGTTCGATCGTGCGGCTGCCCGGCGCGGGCGGCTACGGCGGCACGCTCGAGCTGCCGCTCGGTCCGGCGCAGGTCAGTGCGGCGGCGGTGCTGGCCACGATCGACGGCCAGCCGTCGTTCCTGGCGATCCTCGGAATCGCCTTCCTGCCGCCGATCCAGCTGTCCTTCGGCTTCTCCCTCGACCGGGTGGGCGGCATCGTCGGGGTCAACCGCCGCGCCGACACCGACGCGCTGCGCGCGGCCGTGCGCACCGGCACCGCCGGCGACGTGCTGTTCGCCACCCGGCCACCGGCCTCGCCGCTGGCGCTGGTCACCGCGGCCGACCATCTCTTTCCGGCCCATCCGGGGACCCACCTGGTCGGCCCGTCGTTGCGGGTGTCCTGGCTGTCGTTCGGACCGCCCGGCAGCCTGCTGTCGCTCGACCTCGGCGTGGTGGTCGAGATTCCGACCGGCAAGGTCGTCATCCTCGGCGTCGCCCGCGCGGCGATACCCGGCCTGGACTTCGTGCTCAACCTGCGCCTCGACCTGCTCGGCGAGATCGATCCGGTGCAGGAACTGGTGTCGATCGACGCCAGCCTGGTCGACAGCCACGTACTCGGCATCTTCGAGATCTACGGCGACGCCGCCATGCGGTTCAGCTGGGGGTCGAACGGCTACTTCGTCGTGTCGGTCGGCGGCTTCTACCCGGGTTTCAATCCGGAGCCGGCGCGGATTCCCGCGATGCGCCGGGTGGGACTGGCCATCGACAACCCGATCTCGATCATCGACATCCGGGTCGAGGGTTATTTCGCCATCACCTCCAACTCGGTGCAGTTCGGCGGCCGGCTCGAGGTCGGCATCGACCTCGTCATCGAGGCGCACGGGTTCGTCCAGCTCGACGCGATCGTGCAGTTCCGGCCGTTCCACTTCGAGGCGAAGATCTCGGCCGGCTTCGACGTATCGGTGGAGGGCTTCAGCTTCGCGTCGGTGACTCTCGACGGGTCGATCTCGGGGCCCGGTCCGGTCGTCATCCGCGGATCGCTCAGCATCGACGTGTTCCTTTTCTCGATCTCCTGGGACCAGACGTTCACCCTGGGCAGCGGCCCGTCGGACACGCTCCCGAGCCCGCCGCGACTGCTGGACGTCGTGGCCGAGGAGTTCGGCAAGCCCGCCAACGTCCACGCCGGCAGCGTCGGCGACCCGGACGTCATCCTGGCGCCGCGACCCGGGCGGGACTCGGTGGCCGCCGTACCGCCGACCGGCACCCTGCGGGTCGAGCAGACCCGGGCTCCGCTCGGGCTGCTCATCGAGCGGGTCGACGGCCGACCGTTGGACGGGGCTCAGGGCGTCGTCGTGACCACGGCCGGCGCCGACGTGACGGAACGGTTCAGCCCGGGCAGCTACGTCACCCTCACCGCCGCCGAAGCGGTCAACCGGCCGCCCTTCGACCTGCTGGCGAGCGGCCGGGAGCTGTCGCTCTCCGACCCGCCGCCGTTCGACCCGGTGGCCGAGACGCGCAAGGTGCAGCAGATCGTCATCACCGGCGGGCAGCGCCACCTCCTCACCGGGGAGGTCCTGGCGCTGGGGGCGATGGCCGCGCTCACCGACGCGGCCCGGCGAGCGCCGGCGGTGAGCGACCCGACGTCGATGGTGGCGGTGGAGACGGAGGAATGGACCACCGCCGCGGGTGGGACGTTCAGCAGCGCCACCGCGGCGCACCAGTTCGCGCGCTACAACGGCTCGGTCGCGCTGGCCGCCGTCGACGCTGCGGCGCCGGTCTCGCTGGCCGGGGTGGTCTGAGTGGCAGCCACCTACTTCTCGCGGGCCGAGAAGGCGTTGCGGATCGGCGCGGCCACCGTCGTCGCCGGACGGCTGCAGAGCACGGTGCCGGTGGGCATCGCCGACCTCGCGAACCCCGCGGACACCCGGTCGGTCGATACCGACTACGAGCTGTTCGGTCCCGGCGACGTCGAACGGCTCGCGGTCGGCGCCATCGTCCGCCGCTTCCCCGCGCCCGGCTCGAGCGACGCCGAGCAACCCAAGGTCGCGCTGATCGAGTTCGCCGCCATCGACCTGCCGTGGCGTTACACGCCAAAGGCCGCCGCCGGCACGGTGTTGCGTCCGTGGCTGGTGCTCGTCGTCGGCCGTCGTACGCCGGACGAGATCGTCCTGCGCCCGGACGGACAGGTCGGTCTCGGCATCGCGACCCAGCAGGTCCATGCGCTGGGCGACTCGTGGCAGTGGGCACACGTGCACGACGTCGACGGCCGCCGGGTGGCGCGGCTCCTCTCGCCCGCCCCGTTCGCCGCGGAGACCGACTACGTCGCGTGTCTCGTGCCGGCGTTCACCCCCGACGGCGCCGACGCCTGGACGGCCACGGCGCCGGTCACCTCGCCGTGCTACGACACCTGGACGTTCCGTACCGGGCCGCTCGGCGACTTTCCGGAGCTGGCCGAGAAGCTGCACAAGGCCGACCTGGCGGCGATCGACGTGGCCGGCGGGACGCCGTTCGGCCGCGCCGACGTCACCTACGTCCGGCGCGGCCCGGGGGATCCCGACCGGTGGGTGCTCAGGACGGCCGGAGCGCTGCGGCTGCCCCCGGATCCGGTCGCCGGGCCGGACCCCGCCGACCAACCGCCGCCCCCCGACGTCGTGACCGAGACCGCTCACCTCACCGACCGCATCGTCACCCCGGACGGCCGCGGCGTCGTGACCGCGCCGCGATACGACGCACCGTTCGCGATGCTCGCCGACCAGGACACGTTCACCGCCGGCGGGTGGATCGATGAACTGCGCGGCGACCCGCGGGCGCGTGGCGCGGCCGGGCTCGGTGCCTGGAACGCGATCGAGTGGCAGGACCGGATCGCCGACGCCGCGACCACCAAGCTGGCCGGGCTTTCCGTCGCCGACGACCGGATCCGGCACGTCGCCTTGGGGGTCGAGGCGAGCCGCTCGGTCTGGCGCCGCCGGGTGCCGACGCTCGCAGCCGCCGCCGATCTGCTCGCCGTCCTCGCCCCCGTGCTCGGCCGGTTGCCCGCTGATGGCGGCACCGTCCTCGACGCGGTTGCCGGCCACACGCCGGGCCTGTCCCGCGCACTGTTCTCGTCGGCCGCCCGGCGCGCGCTGCGGCCGGGCCCGGCGCGCACCGCCCGCGCGGCCGATGGTGCCGGCGATCTGGGCGCCGTACTCCGCAGCGCCAACCGGTGCCCCGCACCGCCCGACGACCCGGCCGACATCCCGCCCCGGCGCGACGTCGACCCGCGTCGGGTGGAGGAGGCGACGAAGACCGCCGTCGAGGCCGCCGCCGGCGGCGACGAAGAGCTCGCCGGCCGCATTCTGGACCGGCTATTCGGTCGCGGCGGGCCGCCCAGCGTCGCGGATCTCTCCGCGGCGTTGCACGCCCTCGCTCCCGGTAAGGACGGCCGGCCCGACCGTGCGGCGGTGCAGGCGTTCCTCAACACCCAGGAGCATCCCGCCCCGACGACGCAGGTCACCGGGTGGACCGGCTGGGTCGACGAGTTCGCGCCGCCGACCCCCTGCGAGCCGGTCGACCTCGGCGGGCTCGCCGGCGCCGTCGCCGGTGCCGTCGACCCGACCGTCGCCCGGCCGCCCGCGGTGGTCCGGGTGCTGGCGACGCTGCCCGGCCGCACCGGCATCGGCCCGGTCGAGGTCGAACCGGAACTCGATCTGCCGTTGTGGAGCTTCCTGTCGGCGTCCGCTCCGGACTGGATGCTGCCCGGCGCCGGTGACCTGGTCGAGGGCGACGTGGTCGCCCTGGCGACCAACCCGGCGTTCGTCGAGGCGCTGCTCGCCGGTGCCAACCTGCAGACCAGCGGCGAGCTGCGCTGGCGCAACATCCCGCTCGTCACCCGCTGGTCGCCGCTGCGCAAATTCTGGCAACGTAGCTCCGGCGAGGTCGACATCCTCCCGATCAAGAACTGGCCGCAGGCGCAGCCGCTCGGCGCCCCGGCGCTCGTCGACGGCGGCCACGCCGCGGAGGCGGTGGTCGCCTTCAAGACGCCGCTCTTCCGGCGCTACCCGTCGACCGTCGTCTACCTCTACGCCGCCGACGCCGCGTTCACCCCACCCGGCGCGGCGGACGTGCTCGTCGACGCCAACCGGGTGGAGCACGTCTTCACCGGCACGATCGGCTCCGACATCACCTTCTTCGGCTTCCCGATCGACCCGGGCAAGCTGGCCGACTACTGGGTGGTGCTGGAGGAACCGCCGGCCGGCTACCGGTTCTTCGCGCAGAGCGCGGCGCTCGTCGCCGACTCATCCGCGGCCAATTACGCCTTCAACCACTTCGCCCTTCCCGTCCGCGTCCTGATCGGGCCACTGCTATGACGACCGTCGAAGTGCTCGCCCCGCTGCGGCTCGAGACGCGGTTCGTGTCGCCGGCCGATCGCACGGACGGGGTAGCGCAGTGGCTGTTGCGGGTCCGCGTCTATCCCGACGAGTTCTCCGTGCCGCGCACCGTCGCACCACCATCGCCCGACGAGCTCGACCGGCTCGTCGAGGCGGTCGGGTCCATGTCCGCCGTTCCGCCGATCGACGAAGCGGCGGCGTTCGCCCGGTTCGCGGCCGCGGTGGGCGCCGGACGGGGTCTCGGTCTGTGGCGGCGTTGCGTGGTCGCCGACGGCGCGGGCGGACTGACGGTCGACCGCACCGACCAGACCGAGCCGTCCGGGCCGCAGGTGCACGGCGTGGTGGGTCTGCCGACCCAGCTGCAGGTGTGGTTCGTCCTCGCCGACGGCACGCGACAACCCGCCGCGACACTCGCACTCGACGTCGCCGGCATCGCCGCCGACCTCGACATCACGTCGTTCGCCGGCTCCGCCGAGGTTGCCGCCGGAACGCTGCCCGACACCTGGTGGCTGTCCTACCGTCGCGCCGTCGAGGTCGGCCTGGCCGTCGATATCGACGTCGGTGCCGACCCTCCCGCGCTCGAGGCCCTCGTCGTACTCGGCGTGGGCGACACAGACGCGGCCGACCTCGTCGACGCGCACAACGCCGCCGCGGCGTTGGCCGTCCTGGCACCCGGTACGCCGACGAACACGGTGGAGGGCGAGCCGACCACCGACTTCGGCGCGGACGCCGACACCGTCTACCCGTTGTTGCATCTCGATCCGGCTGCGCAGGAGTCCACCGGAGCGGCGCTGACGGCGCTGACCGGCCGGCTCCCCGCGGACGCGCTACCGATGCTCGGCGGCGACCTCGATCTCCTAGGGCCCGGATCCCTTGCGGTGCAAGGATTCTGGCCGGTGCTGTGGGGTCGGGCGTTGCGCGACGTCGTCACCGGCGACGAGCCCGACATCGAGCTGGCTCGGTGGGCGCGCCGCTACCTCGCCGTCGAAGGTCCGCGACCGGCGATCCGGATCGGCGAGCAGCCCTACGGCCTGCTGCCGACGTCGGCCTTCACATCGTGGGTGGCCGATCCGGACGATTCCCTGACGCCGGTCGAGGACCGCATCCTGCGCTGGGCGCTCGCGTGGTGTGCCGGTGCCGCCGCCGCGGCCGAGTCGGCGCATCCGTGGGTCGACGACGCCGACACCGACGCGTTGCTGGAGGTGCTCGGGCTGCACGCACCCAGCCGGCACTGGCAGGTGCGACCGGTGGCCGACCTCGTCGCCGTCCAGGTGGCTCGGATCATGGCCGGGATGACGCCGGTCACGCTGACCGAATGGGACGCCGACACCGCCGTGAGCTGGCGCAACTGGCCGGCCCCCGCGTTCCCGATCGCCGCCGCCGCGCATGCCGGCCCGGTGCCCGGCCCACCCGCCGACGCGGTCGACGACCCGGAGCGTCTCAAGGAGCTCTGCACGATGGAGCCGGAGCCGCTGTACTTCCAAAGATTCGACAAGCTCGGCCTGGTCGGGCACCTGTTCCGGGAATCGCTGATCGCCGCCCGCGCCGTGGTCGGCGAGGCGATCACGCGGTGGAATGACGCCGGTTTCGTCGACCTCACCCAGCCGCTGCCGCTCGACGACGAGAACGCCTACCGCGCCTACGTCATGCGCGGTGGTCAGGCGTCGGTGACCCAGCTGGAGACGGCCACCGACAGCAACGGCGCGCTGGTCGCCGAACGGTTCCGCGAGGTGCAGAAGGCGCTCGTGGTCGTCGCCGACCTGTGGGCCGACCAGCACGACGCGTTGTTCGGGGCGACGCTCGCGGCGCTCGATACGGCGGCATTCCGCGTCGATCCGTGGCTGACCGGCCTCGCCGAGCGTCGCCTCCAGGGGATGATCACCGACCGCGCGCCGTTCCTGCTCGGCGCCTACGGATGGGTGGATGCCCCGCAGCCGGCCGCCGCGACGGGTGCGCTGGCGCCGGGGCCGACCGTCGCCGGACTGCTGCACGCACCCTCGCGCGATCAGGCGTTGACGGCCGCGCTGCTGCGTGACGCCGCGGTGCGACATTCCGCGGACAAGCGCTGGGACCTGACGATCGACTCGGCGAAGGTCCGCGACTCGATCGCGCTCGCCGAGCGGGTGCGCCTGGGCCTGCACCCCTACGAGGCCCTCGGCCTCGAGGTCGAGGCGGTCGCCGGCGACTGGGACGTCGTACGCATCCTGCGCGACAACTACGCGCTGGCCGACGGGCAGGACACCCGGCGGGTCTGTGACGGCGCGGCGGTGCTCGCCGCGGCCCGCGCGGGCGCGCTGGTCGCGGGCCTGCCGGCCGACCTCCCCGACCGGCTCGCGCCGCTGGACGACGTGCTCGACACCTACGCCGATCTTCTGATGGCCGACGGTGTGCATGCGCTGGTCACCGGCCGGGCGGATCTGGCGAACGCCGCCATGGAGGCCGCCGCGGGTCTCGGCTCGCCGCCGGAGCTGCGCGCGATCCGCACCCCGCGCGCGGCCACCACGGTGCGGGTCGGCGCGTGGGTGCTGCTGCCCGAGGGCGACGTTCCCCCGCTCACGGTCGGTACGGCGCCCGCCGACGTCGCCGATCCGGCGTTCGCCGCGCTGGTCGCCGATGAGCTCGGCGCCGACGCGACGACCGTGGACCGGCAGCGGCTGGCCGGCGTACTCGGCGGCGGGGATCCCCATGCGCCGGTGCCGACGCTGGTCGGCGGGTCCTACGACGGCCGGCCGGCCACCGCCGACGACGATCTGCGTGCGGCGATGGGCGCCGACCTCGACGCCCGGCTGGACCGGCTGCGCGCGCTGACGCAGACGGTGCACGACGCCGTCGCCGCGCTCGACCCCGATGGCGCCGGCAGCGCCGACGAGATCGCCGCCGTGGCCGGGCGGTGGAACGTGGATCTCAGCAGCGTGGCACCCGACGACCCCGCGGCCGCAGCGCCGGCCACCTTCGACCTGCAGGCGGCGCTGGCCGCGGCACTCGCCGACCGGCTGACCGCAAGCCCCGCGCCGCCGCCCGGGCAGACGACCGATGCGGCGCTGAACCTGCGGCGGACCGCCCTGCGCGCCCTGGCCGGCGACGCGGCGCTGCCGGTCCTGCCGGTCGTCGCGGCGGAGTTGCTGCCCGCGTTGCATGCCGCGCCGGACCTCGACGGGGTGTGGTTGGAGATCGTCGCTGCGGTGCGGCCCAGGCTCGCCGCGCTGGAGGCGCACCAGTTCGGGACGCCGTGGCCGGCGGCGCTGGCGACGCCCGGTGGTTCCACCGACCCGTGGCTGCCGGCCGGACCCGTGCTCGCCGCCTACGGTCCGGCCGCCGTGCACCCACCCGCCCGCGTGGCCGTCGCGGCGCTCGACGCCTGGACGGATTCGGTGCCCGGCCGGCGCCACACCACCGCCGCCACCTTCGGGTTCAACGCACCGAAATCCCGTGCCCCACAGGCGATCCTGCTCGCGGTGCCGCCGGACCTGGCGACACGGCTGGACACCGCGGGACTGCTCGAGGTGGTGCTGCAGACGCGGCAGCTGGCGCACGCCCGCGCGGCCCGGCCGGGTGATCGCGGCGGCCTGCCCTACGCGACGCCGATGCCGCTGGTCCACGCATCCGGGCCCGTGAGCTTCCTCGCCGGATGGCCGGCATGACCACGCCGCTCTATCTCTGGCTCGAGCCGGGCCGGCCCGACGTCGACGAAGGTCTCCGGGCCCGGGTCGCCGACCCGGTCTGGTTTCTCGCCCGGCAGTGGCAGCTCGGCGAGCAGCACGGCGAGGACGCCTCCAGCCCGGTCGCGATCGACGTGACCTCCCGGCACATCCCGATCAGCTACGACCCGGCGCGGCCCGACCTCGATCCCACCGTCGTACCCGCGGAAGCACTGCTGGAGGCCGAACCCGGCGACTGGTGGACGGTCGGGCGACGGCTCCGCCTCGGCCGTGCGGCCGCGCCGCTACTCGACCCGGACAGCCGGTCCCGATTCGCCTTCGGCACGCTGGCATCGCCGTACGACCGCCTCACCGACGAGGTCGACGGCCGGGCCGTGTTCGACTCCGGCGCGCTGGCCGGCGACGCCATCTGGTCGGAGGTTCCGGTGCCGCTGCCGGACCGTTGGTCGAGCAGCGAACTCGACTACACCGCATCGTTCGACGCCGAGGACACGGCGCTGCGGGCGCCGGGACACGACGGCGGTGACGTCGACTGGTTCACCGTCGACGGTGACCCGGGCGGCGCGGTCGTCGTCCCACCGGCCGACGCCACCGCGGCACAGCGCCGGCTCGTCGTCCCGAGCAGGCTGGACTATCCCGGTTCGCCCAATCCGCGCTGGTGGCAACTGGAGGACCGGGCGGTCGACATCGGCGGCTTCGCGCCGGACCGCGCGCACCTGGCCACGATGCTGCTCATCGATGTCGCCGTCGCGCACTCCGACGACTGGTTCACCTTCCACGTCCCGCCACCGCTCGACGCGGGCGAGGGCCCGCCGTCGGTCGGCGTGCTCGTCCGGCTCTCCGACGTCACGGTGAAGGACAGCTTCGACCAGGTCTGGCCGCTGAGTGCTCCGCCGGCCACGGGACCCGATGCGTGGTCGCTCTTCCACAGCACCGGCCTCGCCGAGTCCGAACTCCTGGTCTGGCCGGTCGCCGTCGCGCCGAACACCGGCACGGTGCTCGACGACGTACTCATCGGCGTCGACGAGGACGCCAACCTCGCGTGGGCGGTCGAGCTGCGCGCCGACGGGCTCGCACTCCTGCCCGATGCCGCGACCGACGCGGCCCTCGCCGAGACGACCCGCACCGGCACCCGCAACTTCCAATACCTGCCGTCGACGACCCTGCCCGACCACTGGCACCCCTATCAACGGGTGCGCGTCGGCGACCCTGCCGACGATCCGGCGGTAGTGCTGGGCGCGGGCGACGGGAAGTCCGGCTACTGGCGGCAGGCCGTGCTCGCCGACCTCACCGGCCCGGTGCCCGTGCCGCGCCCCGGTCCGGTCTCGCGGCTGATCGGTGGCCCGTCCGGCACCGGCCTCGGCCGCGGACACGAACTGGCCCCGACGGCGATCCCCAGCAACGGGGTGCGGCTGCAACGACGGGCGATCCTCGCCCGCGACACCGCCGGTCGGCCGGTGCTCTGGGTCGAGCGCAGCAGCCGACCGGTCTCCGGGCCGCCCACCTCGCACCTGCGCTACGACGTGTTCGCCGAGGACGGCTGACCTCCTCAGGTCGGACTGACGACCCGGTGGCTGACGAACTGCTGCAACGAGGCCGGATTGCGCAGCGCGCCCTCGCTGACCACGTTCTGCGGCGCCGCGCCCCACAGGATCCGTTTCACCGGCACTTCACATTTCTTCCCGGTGAGGGTGTGCGGCACCTCGTCCACACCGGATGATCCGGTCGGGCGCATGACGGGGGGACAGCTCACTGCGGAGTCCACGCCCGATCCGGCCGGCGAGTCCCTCGGTGAGGTCGTGGCCGGGTTCGAGGACGACGAACAGCAGGAGCTCACCGGCCGTCCCTTCCCCGCTGGTGTCGACGACGAGGCTGTCGGTGACCTCGGGGAAAGCCTCCACGATCTGGTAGAACTCGCTCGTCCCGCTGCGGATGCCGCCCCGGTTGAGGGTCGCGTCCGACCGGCCCAGGATGATGAACGTGCCGCGACGCGTCTCCGTCGTCCAATCACCGTGCCGCCAGACGCCCGGGTAGGTATCGAAGTAGCTCTCGTGCAGCCGTTCGCCGTCCGGATCGTTCCAGAACCCGGTCGGCATGGACGGGAACGGCTTTTCGACGACTAGCTCACCGACCTCGTCGAGCACCGGTCGGCCCTGGGCGTCGTAGACGGCGACGGCTGCGCCTAGCGCGGCACACTGGATCTCGCCGGCGTGGACGGGCAGCAGCGGACAGGACCCCACCCACGCCGAGCAGATATCCGTGCCGCCGCTGATGGACGCGATCATCACGTCGGAGCCGACGGCGTCGAGGATCCAGTGGTAGCCCGGCGGCAGGAGTGGAGATCCGGTCGAGCCGAGGGTGCGCACCGACGAGAGGTCGTGGTCAAGTCCCGGCTCGATGCCGGTCCGCATGCACTCCTGCAGGTAGGCCGCGCTCACACCGAACACGGTGATCTTCTCGCGCTCGGCCAGCCGCCACAGCACCGAGATATCCGGATGCACGGGGCTGCCGTCGAAGAGCACGCACGTCGCGCCGCGGAGCAGACCGCCGAGGAGGATGTTCCACATCACCCATCCGGTGGTCGTGTGCCAGAAGAACCGGTCTCGCGCGGAGACGTCGAGGTTCATCCCGAGGAAGACGTCGAGCACGAGCACGACCCCGCCGTGTCCGTGCACGATGGGCTTCGGGGGGCCGGTCGTGCCGCTCGTGTAGAGCACCCACAGCGGGTGGTCGAAGGCGACGTGCGCGTAGACCGGCTCGGCCGGTTGGGCCAGGCAGTCCGCCCAGCTCACGGTGTCCGGCCAGGCCACGGCGTCGTCGGCCGGGACGCGGATCGTCGCGCGGAGCGAGGGCAGCGCGTCGCGGACCCGCTGGATCGTCGGGGTGATGTCGAAGAACCGGCCGCCGTAGGTGTAGCCGTCGGTGGCGATGAGCACCTTCGGACCGATCTGCTCGAACCGGTCGACGACGCTGCGGTCGCCGAACTCCGGCGAGCAGACCGACCACACGGCGCCGAGGCTCGCGGTGGCGAGGAAGGCCACCGCCGCCTCGAGCCGGTTGGGCAGCACCGCGGCGACCCGGTCGCCCTTCTCGACGCCCATCCTGGTCAGGGCACCGGCCAGTGCCGCCGCCTGGCGACGCAACTCTCCGCGGCTGATCGTGGTCACCTCTGCGCTCTCGTCGCAGCAGATCAGCGCGGGCTCCGAGTCCGGCCCGGACAACGCCTGTTCGGCGTAGTTGAGCTCCGCGCCGGGGAACCAGTGCTGATCCTCCATGGAGCCTTCGAACGCCGTCCGGTACGTCGTCGGACCGAGATCGAAGAACTCCCAGGCCGCGTCCCAGAATTCGCCGGCGTCCTCGATCGACCAGCGCCACAGCTCGTCGTAACTGGCGAAGGACCGTCCCCGGTGCTCGGACAGCCACGCGATCAGCCGACTGATTTCCGACCCCTGGACCCGCTCCTTCGTGGGCTCCCAGAGGAGGTCACCGAAACCACCACCGTCGGGCATCTCCACCTCCTTCGGGACCGAGCCTGCCGGAGATCGAGGGCCCGCGCCAGCGCTCGGCGTGATCCGCGAGCCGGTGTCTTGTGTCGGCGAGTCGTCGCGCGGGAGACTGGTCGCGGCTGCCGGAAGGGGTCTGCGACATGATCGACGTGATCGATCGGGCTCGCGACGTAATCGATCTTCTCGAGCGCAACGACGTCGATGCCTTACGTGCTCGGTGCTCCGAGCGCCTCAAGGACTGGTCTGCTGCTGCGTGGGTGCGGGACGCATGGATGCCGCGGCTGAACGACTTCGCCGGCGCGGAACGTCGCATCATCCGAGGTTGGGCGGTCTCCGATCTCGTGGCCCGCGTCATCATCGAGGGCGATCGTGGGCAGGCATTCGTCACGGTCCGGTTGGACGCCGAAGGGATGCTGGAGGGCCTGGGAATCGATGCCGACGACCGCGACGGTGGCTTCGGCGTCATCATCGGGTGCTCCGCGGATCGGTGCGATGAACTGCAGGCGTTCTACGCCGAGCTCGTGCGCGCGCCACTCGGGTTCGGTGAGGGCGGCGAATCACCGGCGCCGCGGTGGCCGGATCCGGCCTACCCGCAACAGATGCACCTCGACATACTCGCGCCCGACCTCGACGCCGCCGAAGAGGTGGTGCTCGCCGACGGCGCGACCCGACTTCAGGACAAGGGTGGTTTCCGGATCTACGCGGATCCGCTCGGGCATCCGTTCTGCTTCTACCCGGACACCTCCGGCGAAGGCGATCTGTACGGCCGGCTGGGTGTGCTCGCGCGGGTCGTCATCGACTGTCCCGACCCGGCGGCGCTCGCGTCGTTCTACGGCGGACTGTTGGGAATGCCGAGGACGATGGAGTCCTCGGTGGACCGGGTCGTGATCGCGCGCGAGGACGGCAAGCTCCCGATGCTCGGGATGCAGCGCGTCGAGGGCTATCTGCCGCCGCAATGGCCCGATCCCCGCTATCCGGCGCAGCTGCACTTCGACATCAAGTTCGACGACCGCGAGACGGCGGAACGACGGGCCGTATCGCTCGGCGCGACCCGGCTCCCGCCGCAAGGAGGGAGTTGTCCGGTCTACGCCGATCCTGCGGGCCACCCCTTCTGCCTGTGTATGCCCGGTGAGTGAACCGTGGACGTGCGCGCATGCACCGAGAACGACGTGGAGGATGCGACGCGGCTCTACCGGCTGCTCGTCAAACGGCTCCCGTGCACCTAGTCAGGATGCACCGTGACGGGTGGCCGGTTCGCTTGCTGCGCGCGGTAAAGAACGGCGAGGATCCCGAAGATGATCCCGCCCGCCAGGAAGTACGAGTCGATCGTCCAGTCGGCCCATCGGAGGTAGGCATGGCCCGTCGTGGCCTTGACGGAGAGTCCGGTGATTCCGTTCGAGAGGAGGCCGGTCGCGCGGGTCGTGTCATCGAGGATCCCCGAACCGCCGCGCAGGAGCAGCACCACGCAACCGATCCAGGCCAGGGCTTGGGCGGCCCGGGCGAGTCGTCCTCGTGCCCATCCACGAGCGATCGCGAGACATACCAATGCGCCGATCGGCCAAGCGGAGTCGATCGGAACTTCGACGATCCAGGCCACCAGCTGCACTCGTGCGTGCGCTGAGCCGGCCGCAGCCAAGTGCGTGCCGGGTATGAGGGGCGGCAGGTCGCCGGGGCTCGCGAAGGAGCCGCCGAAGTACCAGTAGATATGGAAGGCGAAGAACAGCACCACCCATCCCAGCGCCGTGTAGGCGGCGCGGGTGGTGCGCCCGGCGCTGTCGCCCGCCGCTCGATCCCGGACCAGCAAAGTGTCTGCCACGAACCTGAGACGAGGCAGCCCGGGGCTCTGTGACATTGCGAACAACCGTGTGTGGTGCCGCTGCGCAGATTACCGGATGCCGCGGTGCATGCGGGCTTGGTCAGGCGCGCTTCAGCAGTCGCAGGATCAGGAAGCCCGGCTCGGTCCGCAGTTTTTCGTAGTCCGCGGGGTACTTGGCGCGCATCGTCTCGGCCGGCTGCGGCTCGACGAGACGTTCGATGAGGAAGCCCGCCGAGTACGCCGCTTCACTCAATGTCGTGATCGGCTCGCGCCAGTACCGCATCTCGAGCTCGCCCCGGGGCGTGTGCCAGATGTCGGTCTCGATCGTGACGTCGAAGTACGAGCCGCCCTTGCGTAGCCAATCCGAAGTCGGATGCCCGGTGGAGACGACGGCCGCGCCGCCGGGCCGGAGCACCCGGTGCATCTCGGCGAGGGCAGCGCCGCGGTCGTCGACGTAGTGGATCGCCAGTGCGCAGACGACCAGGTCGAACGACCCGTCGGCGAAGGGGAGTGGCTCGTCGAGTCGGAGGTGGTGGACCTCGGCACGGCCATCGGCCCGAGCCTGAGCCCGCGCCACCATCGACGCGCTGGCGTCGAACGCGACCACCTTCGCACCCCGGTCGAGGAGGGTCTCGAGGTAGATGCCCGGCCCGCATCCGGCGTCGAGGACGTCGAGTCCGGCGACGTCCCCGAGCAGTTCCAGCACCGCAGGTCGGTCGTAGTGGGCGTTGTAGGCGCTGTCCACCGCGTGCTGGTCGAAGTCGGCGGCCATCTCGTCGTTGTCGTACTCGGATCCGAGGGGTGAAGGCACCGCCGTACCCTAGCCGCTGCACTGATCCTCCTGCTGTTCGTTCTCTTAGGGCGCTTCCTGGCGGCTCAAGCGAGCGGCGAGCACAAAGCAGGAACGACAAGAGGAGCGGCTCGTGGATGTTCCGTGGACAGGTTCAGGCACGCGCATCACCGGGGTGCGGACGTTTCTCACCGCGCCGGAAGGCACGACGCTGGTCGTGGTGCGGGTGGAGACCAATCAACCGGGCCTCTATGGGCTGGGTTGTGCGACGTTCACCCAGCGGGCACGGGCGGTGGCCACTGCGGTCGATGACTATCTCGTGCCGCAGTTGGTCGGGCGCGACCCCGCGGACGTGACCGACATCTTCACCGCGTCGTACGTCTCGTCCTACTGGCGGTCCGGTCCGGTGCTCAACAACGCCCTGTCCGGCGTGGACATGGCGCTGTGGGACCTCAAGGGGAAGGTGGCCGGGCTTCCCGTCTGGCAGGTTCTTGGCGGCCGGTGTCGTGCCGCGGTGCCCGTGTACGCTCACGCCGCCGGTCGCGATCCGGCCGAGACGGCGGACGCGGTGCGCCGGTTCCTCGCCGAGGGCTACGGCTACGTCCGCTGTCAGGTGGCGGTGCCCGGAGCGAGCACGTACGGCGCTCCCCAGGTCGCCGGTTCAGACCGCGCGCTGGTGCCGGGCGCCTGGGATCCGGCCGCCTACGTCCGGGTCGTCCCGGAGCTCTTCGCCTACCTGCGTCAGGAGGCTGGCGATGCGGTCGAGCTGCTGCACGACGTACACGAGCGGTTGGCGCCGATCGATGCCGTGGGTCTTGCGAAGGCGCTCGAGCCCTACCGGCTGTTCTTCCTCGAGGACATCTTCGCGCCCGAGGATCTCGACTGGCTGGGGACGCTGCGGGCCCAATGCGCAACGCCGATCGCGATCGGTGAGCTGTTCACCAATCCCGCCGAATACGTCCCCTTGATCCGCGACCGGCGGTGCGACTTCATCCGAGCGCACGTCTCGGCCATCGGCGGCATCACTCCAGCCTGGCGACTCGCCTGTGCGGCGGACCTCTTCGGCATCCGCACCGCCTGGCACGGACCCGGAGATGTCTCCCCGATCGGGCATGCGGCGAATCTGGCTCTGGATATCGCCGCCCCCAACTTCGGTATCCAGGAGCAGCACGTCTTCGCCGAGACCGCACACGAGGTCTTTCCCGGATGCCCGCGTATCCGGGACGGGCATCTGTGGCCCAGCGACGCACCGGGCCTCGGGGTCGACTTCGACGAGTTGGTCGCCGCGAAATACCCACCGGCCGCGCCTCTCGAGCACGACGGATGGACCCACACCCGCCGACCGGATGGATCCGTTCAACGACCCTGAGTCCTTATCGCCTGGTCCTCTTTGGCGTAGGTTTGCGCGCCGTCCATCGTCTCGTGGTCGCACGATCACGCTCACGATGACCGGCTACGACTGCCCGATTCTGCGGCTCTAGATCAGGGGCCGGCCCTCGACGCTCCCCGGTTGGCGCTCGGCGCGTGCGCAGCGACACGAAACTGTGTCTTGTCAGGGACCGGGCGAAGGGAGTAATACGTACTCGCCACGGTTCCGTCCGTGCGAGGGGGAAGACATGAAGCGTGTGTTTTGGGCTGGCCTCTCCACCGCAATCGTTATCCTTCCCTTCGCTCTGACGGCAAGTGGCGGGCCGACCTCGAGTCAGGCGAGCGCGGCCGCTCCGCTCCGGCCCGCCAACTCGACGGTCCGGACTGCCGGACCCCAGCACTGGTGCGGAACCAACGGCATCGAGTGCACAGAGCCGGCGCTGGACTGGGACGAGTACGCCGGATATGACCAGGCCATCAAGGATGGCGCGCACATCTCCGGCTACATCGGCCACGACGAACCGGCGACGCTGTTCTACTCAAAGCGTGCGGGGTCGGGGAACGACGTCAGCTACCAGATGCGGCTGCCCAAGGACCCGCCGACGAAGCCGAAGCAGAACGGCAGCGGCGGCACCGACAGCTTCCAGCTGCATCCGACGTTCTGGCTGGGCATGGTGGTCTGCGACGACCAAGGCTCACCCAACCCCGACGGTGCAGCCCTGGACGGGCATCCGACCAAGCGCTGCGTGCCGGACAGCGACACCAACATCTACAACAGCGAGAACCCGGCGAGCTCGCACTACTTCGGCCTCGGCCCCGGCCAGGCCTACGAGGAGATGCAGTTCTACCCGCCGGGCTGGGCCCCGTGGCCGGCCGGGGTCGGGTGCACGGCGACCCAATGGTGCGCCGCGATGAACATTGACACGTTCTCGCAGAACTCCAATACCGGTGAGTTCAACAACACCGACTGTCTCAACACGGTGGGCCCGGAGCCGGTCAACTTCGCCTTCCTCACCAAGAACGGCGTGGCGTCCTCGCCTGCCAACCCGCAGCACCCCGAGCACTTCACTCCCGATCTGGCGCATGACTTCCTGATGAACTCGGGTGACGACATCTCGGTGCGTCTTTTCGACACGGCCCACGGGATGCGTGTCACGATCGCCGACCACACGCGGCATACCCAGGGCTCGATGACGGCGAGCGCGGCGAACGGCTTCGGCAACGTCGTCTTCGACCCGAGCGCCGCCCACTGCCATGTCAACCCCTACGACTTCCATCCGGAGTTCAGCACGTCGACGCCGGCCACCCGCAATGTCGCGGCGGCGCACACCTACAACGTCGCCTTCTCCGACGAGATCGGCCACTTCGAGTATTGCGCCAAGGTCGGCACCGACCCAAACGGCACGTGCCTCGAGCCGCTCGGCGCGGACACCAACGATGGGGACAACGCCGGGCCTGATCCGCTCGGCGACGACGACTTCTGCCTCCCGGGCTCGGCCTCGCTGCGGGTAAAGATCGGCGGCTGCCTCGACATCGACGGCGACTTCGACGGCGTGTCCTACAACTTCACCTGGCCCGGCTCGATCAGCAACCCGGTCGCCGACCGACTGCTCAACCCGCAGTCGTTCCTCTTCACCAGCCCGACCACCAAGGACAGGAACTTCTCGACGATGGCGTTCGAGTCCGACATCTCCCGCGACGAGTCCGATGACACGTCGTTCGGTGTCAAGACGCCCTGCCAGCGGCACCTGCTCAACCCGAGCGATCCGAGCCCCGGCGCCGGCTGCGTCAACCCCCCGCCGAACTCGGTCTTCTATCCGCTCTACAGCACCCGGACCGTCGCGGGGACCTGCATGTGGCAGGAGGGTGGCCCCTACATTCCCGGGACCACCAACACCTTCGGCGGCACGGCGAAATCCGAATACGGGAAGCTGCGCGCGATCTCCTACCCTGCTTCGCCCCTGGGCACGGTCACTAAGCGTTTCAACGACTTCCGCCGGGACGTGCCCGGGCTACCCTGCCCTGCAAAGTAGCGTCGGGCTAAAGCCAGCACCGCCCGCTGCCGATGCTGATCGGGGCCGTGGTTATCGCGGCGACCGTGCTGCAGCCCGTTTCCGCGTCCGCGACCGAGCCACGGGCCGACGTGTCGGTGCGAGAAGCGCTCCAGGCGGTCTGAACGTCCTGAGAAGGCACCCTCCGGCTCGGCTCAGTGGGAGCATTGGCCGTTATGGAGGCCGGTGTGCACCTGCCGCAAGTGGAGTTCGCGGGTGAAGGCTTCTCGCTGCAGCGGCTCACGGACGTCGTCGACGCGGCGAAGGCGAACGGGTTCTCGGCGATCTGCGTCAACGACCACTTCCTGTTTGACGCGCCATGGCTTGACGGGCTCACTGCCCTGGCAGCGGTGGTGGAGCGGTCGAGACCGATGACTCTGGCCACCACGGTGTCACTGGCAGCGCTTCGCGGGCCGGTGCCGCTGGCCAAGGCGCTGGCTGCGTTGGATGTTCTGTCCGGCGGTCGGATCGTCGCCGGTGTGGGGGCCGGCTCGTCCCGAAGCGACTACGACGCGCTCGGCGTCGGGTTCGAGGACAGGTGGCAGCGTTTCGATGAAGCCGTCACCCTGCTGAAGGCTCTGCTGAGCGGCGCCGAACCCTCTCCCGACGGAAGGTTCTTCGCGGCTCCGCAATCGACGTTGCTGCCGGTGCCGCGCCCAGGCGCGAGAGTTCCGCTTTGGATCGGGAGCTGGGGGTCGGTCGCCGGGATGCGCCGGGTCGCGCGGCTGGGCGACGGGTGGCTGGCGTCGGCGTACAACACCACCCCGGATGCGTTTGCCGCGGCCCATGCACTCCTGCGGGTGGAACTGGCTGCGGCGGACAGGCCGGCGGACGCTTTTCCGCACGCACTGGTCACGATGTGGGCGTGGATCACCGAGGATCGCGCCGAGGCCGACCGGGTCATCACCCGTCGGCTCGCACCGCTGTTGAAGCGTGATCCTGAGACGCTGTGGGGCAGGGTGTGCGTGGGTCCCGCGGCAATGTGCGCCGAGCTGCTGTCCGGCTTCGCCGAGGCGGGGTGTGGCCAGGTGCACTTCTGGCCGCTCGGTGAGGAGGCGCGGCAGATCGACCTGATCGCGTCGAAGGTGCTGCCCGCCGTCCGACCCTGACCGCGACCTATTTGGTAAGACCAGGTCGGCCTGATCGCTCTAGCCGCCGGCGACGTAGGTCATCGAATGACGTGCGTCGAGAGAGCCGGCAGCCGGCACGCTGCACTTGGTCTGGAGATCATCAGCGATGTCGCCGTGTTCGCTCGAGGCGCCCCGAAGCCCGAAATCGACTGACCTGGAGTCATTTGCCGCCGGAGCTGTCGAACGAAGGATACAGAATGTTGACCAGCCGTAGTCGCTGAATGCCGAGGCCCGAAGCGGCGAACTCAATGGTATTCCCACAGATATTTGGGTAAGAGCGACAGAGGAAGTCTCTGTGGCGTCAGGCGATTGTGATAGCCGTTAAAGTGGACAAATGAACGCAGTGCATGCGCGCCGCCACTCTCTGATCCTATACCACGACGTCTGTCTCCATCGATATCTGCCTGATATGGATCGATTTGCGTGGTGAAGACGATATACCGGACCGGTTGCACTGATGGAAGCGTTGTGAGGCCGTTCGACACGATCGGACCACTGCGTTGATGGTGCGTCGATCCGATACTCGGTCGTAGCTGAATAGCCCGCCGCCGCAGCAATCTGCGGGCGCGCGTCTAGTTCCGCCGGTCCATGTTACGGGATACGACGATGTAACGGCCATCGGCGCTGATTCCTATGCTCGTCCACCTGATCGCCTGATAGTTCACGAGGTGGAAGCGGAATTGCGCTGTTAGGCTGCTTCTCGCGTCTGTCGTCGAGGTAAATCACCGATCGCAGGGTGAGAAGCCTGCAGAACCGCCGGTAGCCGCTGCCAGGCTCCGACCAGAACGACTGGACGTAGGTCGGCGTGACGAACTGATGGCACGGTAGGACGCGCCGCACAGGAAGGCATGGAACGACAGACGGGAGCTGTCGACAGTCGACTACGACGTGTCAGTCGCGGTCAACCGGTCGCGGACGAAGATGACTCCGATGAGTTGTTCGACCGTTGCACGGCGCCAACTCGATCTTCGACCTGCAGTCGAGGCAGTGATGGCGACGAAACGACCCTTACTACACCGATGAGCTTCTATGGACAGACCGCGCGGAGCGTCCGACTTCGCCAACCGGCCCAAGTCTGCTGGCTGGAAGGTCGCCGCCTGGAGCGGGGTAGTCCTTTGGCTTGCCCTCATGCTGCGTGATCGCGTCGGACGTCTGATGATCGTTCCGTCTGGATCGTTCCCGCTGCGGGCTCACCAGCCGGGACCAGGATTACTGGCAGGCGGAGGAGCAGAATCCCTCACCAGCAACAGTCCGGATGCAGGAGATACAGGTGCAGACCGCTGTAGCGTGCGCACGCGAATGGATGTTGCCCGTCAGAAGAGGCTGGCTAACCTGAGCAAGTGCACCCGGACTATTAATGACAGTGTTGCCGTCGACGGCCACACAAAGATATCGGGCATCGAACGGCCGGCACCGTCGGATGCCAGGTTCCTGGCACTGGACGGTCGAAGCCAACCAGGCCATTTACCATCCGGCATCACCAGTAGATCCACCCATTGGGCGGGAACCAGGCGTGTACAGCCGCACAACACCGACCCGCCGCAACACTACGGCGCTGCCTCAGCAGACCGATGTCGGCAGTACGGGCTGCCCGCCGCACCGCCGCAGCCCCCAAGGGCATGTGGCCACCGCCGCCGGCGCCGGCACCCGTGCCGCCGGCCTCGCATCGGCGGCGGATACCTACTCATCGCTGCCGCTGCGGCCGTCAGTCCTCGGCAGGGGGAGGCGCGGGCGCCTGACTCGGTATCGCCGGCAGTCAGCGGGTCAGTCGCACCGGCCGCCCACAATGCCACCGTCGTGGACTTCAGCCTCTTTACGACTCGGCGACAGCGTCGCAGGGCTGCGACGCACTCGGTGTCCGACGACGGGTACTCCGACGTCGCCACCGGCATGCCGATCGTCGTCCACGACCAGCGAGGCGTGATCGTCGGCTCGACCGCCCTTAATGGCGACCGCGGACGACTCCAGCGGTGACTGCGTGTGGACGATGAAGCTCGGCAAAGTCCCGGTACGACCGCAATACTCGGTCAACCTGGATCCCGAGGTGCAGTCGCGTTCGGCAAGTCCGAGCTGGCATCCAACGGCTGGGAGTTCGACCTGAAACTCGGCACCGAGGGCGACGAGCAGATTGATCCCACTCCGTTCCTAGACGAAGAGTCCGGTAAGGTAGGCATCACGCCGACCGCAGGGGTTCTTCCTCTCGGAGCCGCGCCGGCTCCATCGCCCGGGCCAGTCGGGCGTAGCGACCGCCGGCAGCTGCGAGTTCGCCCTCGTCGCCGATTTCCGCGATCCGGCCGTGGTCGAGTACGACGATCTGGTCGGCGTCGCGGATCGTGCTGAGCCGGTGCGCGATCGTCACCGTCGTACGGCCGGCGGCCAGAGCGTCGAGAGCGGACTGCAGGTTGCGCTCCGTCTCGTTGTCCAGCGCGCTGGTGGCTTCGTCCAGCACCAGAATGCGCGGGTCGCGCAGCACGGTGCGGGCGATGGCAAGCCGCTGCTGCTCACCACCGGAGAAGCGCTGCCCGCGGGCTCCCACGATGGTGTCCAAACCGTCCGGCAGGGCCGCGACCAGCTCGCTGATCTGGGCGACGTGCAGCGCCTGCCACAGCTCGGCGTCGGTGGCGTCCGGCTTGGCGTAGCGCAGGTTGTCGCGCACGGAGGCATGCAGCAGGTAGGTCTCCTGGGAGACCACACCGACGAGTTCGGCGACGGTCTCCAGCGACATGTCCCGAAGGTCGACCCCGTCCACGCTGATGCTGCCGGTCGTCGGGTCGGCCAGCCGGGCGATCAGGCTTGCCAGGGTGCTCTTGCCGGATCCGGTCTCACCGACGAGGGCCAGGCTCTGCCCCGCCGGCACGGTGATGCTGATGTCGGCGAGCGCGTCACGGTCGGTGCCGGGGTAGCGGTATCCGACCCGGGACAGCCCCAGGTCGCCGCGCACCTGCCGCGGGTCGACCGCGACCGGGTGCGTGGGCTCGGGAATGTCGATCGTCAGGTCGAGGTAGCCGAAAATCCGGCTGAAGAGTGCCATCGAGCTCACGACCTGCACGCTGGTGTTGAGCAGGCCCATGATCGGGCGGAAGACCGAGGCCTGCAGGGCGACGAAGGCGACCAGGGTGCCGATCGTCATGCCGCCTGAGGTCAGGGGGAGTCCGGCGGCCAGGTAGAGCAGGGCGGGGATCACGGCGAAGATGATGCTCATCGTCGACATCCGCCAGCGGCCGGCGAGCTGCGAGGCGACCTCGAGGTCGACGAGCTCACGAGAGGTGTCGGTGAAGCGGTCCGACGCCGTACGCGTGGCACCCATGGTCTTGGTGAGGCGTACGCCGCTGACGGTGAGACCCTCCTCGACCTGGGAGAGCATGGTCGACAGCTGTCGCTGCTGACGGGCGGTGATCTGGCGGCGTAGGACGGCGACCCGGCGGGTCAGGAAGACGGCGGGTGGGAGCACGAGCAGGGTCAGCAGCGACAGCCGCCAGCTGAGGGCGACCATGGCGATCGCGGTGGCGACGACGGTGGTGACGTTCGTGGCGATCGAGGTCGCCGTGTCCGTCACGACGGACTGCATGCCGTTGACGTCGTTGGTCAGGCGGGATTGGACCTCACCGCCCTTGGTGCGGGTGAAGAACGCGAGCGACTGCTTCTGCAGATGGGAGAAGACTTCGGTACGCAGCCGGTGCATGACCTGCTGCCCGACGCGGGTCGACATCCAGGTCTGCAGCACTCCGATCACCGACGTCAGCGCGGCGGCGGCGATCATTGCCGCAATGGCCAGCAGAAGGAGGTGGATGTTTCGCTGCGGCAGGGCGTCGTCGATGATCGTTCGGGTCAGGAAGGGCGGGGCCAGGCCGATGACGGCCGACCCGACGAGCAGCAGGACGACGAGGGTGATCTGGACCCGGTGGGGGTGGAAGAGTGCGGCGATGCGCCGCCATGACACGGGCGATTCGGCGAGTTGGGCCCTGTCGGCGGGGTCTACTTTGCGTGGCCCGAAGCCGCCGCGGGGCCCTTGTGGGCCTGGCATAGGCATCTACTCCTTGGTCCGGTCCGGATACCGGTGGTGCGAGAGTCTTGGTGAGGCTACCTCACTATCCGGTTACCGGTCAAATGAGGTAACGTCATGAGCATGAGAGGAAATTCCCATCACCACTCCGGCGAGCCCGGGGATCTCGCCGACCTGCTGATGGGCGCCGCCCGGGGCCTGCGGCGGCGGTGGGCCGAGTCGCTCGAGCCGTGGGGGCTCTCGCCGCACCATGCCCGCGCGCTCCGTGTCGTGGCCGACCTGGAAACGCCGCGGTTGGGTGTGGTCGCCGAGCATCTTCGGGTCACGCCGCGATCGGCGACCGAGGTCGTGGACACCCTGGAGGAGCGCGGGTTGGTCGAGCGCCGGTCCGACCCCGAGGACCGTCGCGCGACCTGTGTGGTCCTTACCCCCGAAGGTGCGCGGGTGCGGGCCGAGATCGACGCGTCACGGCGTACCGGCGGGGCCGACTATTTCGCCGGGCTGACCGAAGCCGAACGGACGGCGCTGACCGAGCTGCTCACCAAGCTCGATCCTCGCCGTCGCTTGACATCAAGTTGAGTTGAGGTCTCAGCCTGGGTGCACGGGTCAGGCGGGCGGCGGCTGCCACAGGTCGACCGGCGAGATGCCGAGCCGGCCGAACATGCGGCGCAGCAGCGGAAGGCTGATGCCGAGCACGGTGCCGTGGTCACCGTCGATCCCCTCGACGAACCAGCCGCCGCGACCGTCGAGGGTGAACGCGCCGGCGACCTGCAGCGGTTCGCCGCTCGCGACGTACGCCGCGAGCTCGGCGTCGGTCGGGCGGCCGAAGCGCACCGTCGTCGACGACAACTCCACCTGCCTGCCGATGACGCGTCCCGACTGGACATCCACCACGCAGTGACCGGTGTGCAGGATCCCGGAGCCGCCCGCCATCGCCCGCCAGCGGCGTACCGCCTCATCGGTGTCGGCGGGCTTGCCGTAGGCGTGGCCGTCGAACTCGAGCAGCGAATCGCAGCCGATCACCAACGCGTCGTCGGTGCGCGCGGCGATCGTGTCGGCCTTGGCCCCGGCCAGCGCGCGGGCCAGCTCGCCCGGGCACGGCTCCGTGACGGTGCTCTCGTCGAACCCGCTCACCTGCACCTCGACGGGCACGCCGGCCGCCTCCAGGACCCGGCGTCGGGCCGGTGACGCCGAGGCGAGCACTACTCGCCGGGTCACCGCGGAAGCGTTCCCGCGAAACGGTCGGCGGGCGGGCCGGTGACGCCCGGCCGGATGACGAAGAGCTTGCCCGCGTCGGTCTCGGGCTTGTCCGGCACCTGGCCGGTCGTGATCACCAGCTGATCGCAGTCCGGACCGGCGAAGCAGCAGCTGGACGTCCGCTGCACCGGCACCTGGACGACCTCGAGCAGCCGGCCGTCGGGGTCGTAGCGGTGCACCCTGCCGCCGTCCCACATCGCGGTCCACACGCATCCCTCGTCGTCCATCGTCAGCCCGTCGGGCGTCGACTCCGGCGTACCGCGGACCAGGATGCGGTGGTCGGCGATCTCGCCGGTGTCGACGTCGAAGGAGTACGTCGACAGCGTGCGCGTCCCGGAGTCGTTGAAGTACATCGTCTTCCCGTCGGGACTCCAGCCCAGGCCGTTGGACACCGAGGTCCCGGTCAGCATGGGGGTCACCGAGCCGTCGAGGTCGACGCGGTAGAGCGTCCCGGCGGCGGCCTTCTCGCCGTAAGACATGCTGCCGGCCCACCACCGGCCCCGCGGGTCGGCCTTGGCGTCGTTCATCCGGTTGCCGCCGTGCGACCCGGCTTCGGGCTGGGCGAGCGGAGTGATCGTGCCGTCGTCGGCGAGGTGCGCGAACCCCTGGCCGATGGCGAGCAGCCAGCCGCCGTCCGGGCCGCTGACCGGCACCGCGGCGCCGAGATGCCCGCCGACGTGGGTCGTGCGCACCGGACCGAGCGTCCCGTCGGCATCGAGGGGGGCGCGGTGCAACGCCTTGCCGAGCAGGTCGACCCAGCCGAGCTCCTGCGCCGTCGGCGTGCCACACGGGTCCCTCGCCGAGTTCGCAGGCGGGCCCGCCCAGCACCTCGGCGGTCGTGCTTGCTGGCGTCGTCACATCGTCTCCTCGTCGTCGGATCCGTCGGCCCGCTTCCCATGATCAAGAGCGGATTCCGGTACGAAACGCCGTACGAATCCCCTCTTGATCATGGGTGGGGGTGGGGGGTTCAGGCGGCGGCGCGGGCGAGTTCCTGCAGCAGGCCCTGCACCCGTGCCGCGATCTCGTCGTCGGTGCCGACGGTGAGTGCGCTGCCGACGCCGACCGCCACGGCTCCGGCCGCGATGTACTTCGGCGCGTCCTCGACCGTGATCCCGCCGGTGGGGATGAACGGCACCTGCGGCAGCGGCCCGCGCAGATCGCGGAGCTGGCCGGGACCGACGCTGGACGACGGGAAGTACTTCACCGCGTCCGCACCGGCCTCCATCGCCGCGACGACCTCGGTCGCCGTACCGGTGCCGGGGATCACGGCGGTGTCGTAGCGGTGCGCGGTGGTGATCATGTCGCGGTCGAGCGACGGCGACACGAGGAACGTCGCGCCGGCCAGAATGGCCAGCCGGGCGGTGGTGGCGTCCAGCACGGTGCCGGCCCCGATGGCCGTCCCCGGCGGCGCGGTCTCGGCCAGCGCCTGTACGGCGTCCAGCCCGCCCGGCGTGGTCAGCGCGATCTCGACCGTGCGCATGCCGGCGGCGAGCAATTGCTGGCCGGCGGTCAGGGCGGACTTCGCGTCGTCGGTGCGCACGATGCCGATCGCACGCTGCTCGGCGATGATGCTCATGGTCTGCCAGCGATACACGCTCTCTCCTCGTCTCTCAGCGTCGTACGTCGATGGTCGGATCGTGCGTCCCGGCGGCGCCGCGCGGCACACCCTCGACATCGCCGACCGTCTGGACGGCGGCCGCCCCCAGCGCGGCCGCCCTGGCCAGTGCTCCCGGCACATCGATGTCGTCGAGGCTCGGCGAGTCGGTGAGCATCGCGGACAGGAAGCCCGCCGCGAAGGCGTCGCCGGCCCCGACCGGATCGACGGACCGCACCCGCACCGGGTCCTGCTTCCAGGTGTGCGTGCCGTCGGTCGCCCAGCAGCCGTTGGCGCTGTGCTTGATGACGACAATCCGGGCGCCCTGGTCGAGGAACCAGCCGGCGGCCTGCACGGGTTCGGCGGCGCCGGACAGCAGTTCGGCCTCGTCCGCGCCGGCCAGGATGACGTCGGCGCCGGCGAAGGGTCGCAGCACCTCGCCGACCCGGTCCGGCGGGCAGAGCCGCCGGCGGATGTTGGGGTCGAAGGTCACCGTCGTACCCGCGGCGCGGGCGGCGTCGAGCGCCGCGATGCTCGCCTCGTGGGCCGAGTCGGAGAGCACCGGGGTGATGCCGCTGAAGTGCAGGATCCGCGCGCTCCCGACGTAGCCGGGATCGACGTCGCCGGGGGACAGGCGGCTGCCCGCCGAACCGCGGCGGAAGTAGAGAACCTCGATCGGTCGTTCGCTGTGGCTGTCGCGCACCAGCAACCCGGTCGGCGCGTCCGGGTCGGTGCGCACCCGGGAGGTGTCGACCCCCTCGCCGCGGATGGTCCGGAGCACGATCCCGCCGAACGGGTCGTCGCCGACCCGGCCGAACCAGCCGGCCCGGTGGCCCTGCCGAGCGAGCGCCAGGGCGACGTTGGACTCGGAGCCGGCGATGCTGCGCCGGTAGGCCGTCGCGTCATCGAGCGGCAGGCCGGGCTCGGCGACCAGCAGCACCATCGTCTCGCCGAACGTGACGACGTCGAGGTCGCGGGCAGCGGCATCGGGCATGGCGCTAAGCCTGTCAGGTTGTGCGCGGGCCCGGCAGGGGGGCCCACGCCCGCCCCCTTCGCCCATTCACGACATTGTTGACAAATATCCGCCACAGGTCTTAGCTCGCCGGTTGATCGGACCGGTCGAGCGGGAGGGGACCGTGATGGCGCGCAGGATCCTGGCAGCGGTGGCGTCGGTGGCGATGGTTGTCGGGGTCGCTGACGGCGGTGCTGACCGCGGCGCCGCGCCCGGCGGTGGCCCTCGACAACGGCCTGGCCAAGACGCCGCCGATGGGCTTCAACGACTGGAACTCCTTCGGCTGCAACGTCGACGAGGCGCTCATCAAGCAGACGGCCGACTTCTTCGTCTCCTCCGGGATGAAGGCGGCGGGATACCGGTACGTCAACATCGACGACTGCTGGCTGACCCACCAGCGGGACGCACAGGGCCGGCTGGTCCCCGACCCGGCGAAGTTCCCGGACGGCATCAAGGGCACCGCCGACTACGTGCATTCGAAGGGTCTCAAGCTCGGCATCTACGAGGACGCCGGCACGCAGACGTGCGCCGGCTACCCCGGGAGCCTCGGCCACGAGAAGATCGACGCCCAGACCTTCGCCGACTGGGGCGTCGACTACCTCAAGTACGACAACTGCAACAACGCCGGCAGCACCACCAAGGCGCAGTACGTCGCGCGCTACACCGCGATGCGCGACGCCCTCGCCGCCACCGGCCGGAAGATCGTCTTCAGCATCTGCGAGTGGGGCGTCAACGACCCGGCGACGTGGGCCGGTGACGTCGGCAACCTGTGGCGTACCACCGGTGACATCTCCGACAACTGGTCGAGCCTGAAGAGCATCATCGCGCAGAACGCGCCGCTCGCCGCCCACGCCCACCCGGGCGCCTGGAACGACCCGGACATGCTCGAGGTCGGCAACGGCGGAATGACCGACACCGAATACCGCACGCATTTCTCGCTGTGGGCGGAGATGGCGGCGCCGCTGCTGGTCGGCTCGGATCTGCGCAAGGCCAGCCCGGCGACGATGAAGATCCTGCTCAACAAGGACGTCATCGCGGTCGACCAGGACCGGCTCGGCGTGCAGGGACAGGTGCTGTCCAACGACGGCGGGCACTGGGTCTTCTCCAAGCCGCTGGCCAACGGCGACCGCGCCGTCGCGCTCTACAACGAGACCGACGCCCCGGCCACGATCACCACGACCGCGGCGCAGACCGGGCTGCGCCGGGCTTCGGCGTACCGGATGCATGACCTGTGGTCGGGCCAGAACACCGAGACCGCCGGGACCATCGGTGCCCAGGTGCCGCCGCACGGCACGGTGATCTACCGGGTGTCCAGCGGCGGGGCGGCTGCGCTGGCCCCGGCGACCAGCGCGTCGGTCGATCCGGCGCCGGTCTACGACGGCGCGACCATGTCGCTGATGCTGCCGGGACACGACAACGCGGTCGGCACGTCGTTCACCGACTACGGCCGCGCGCCGGTCACCGACGCGCGGATGACGTTGGTCGGACCGGCGGGCTGGCAGGTCAACGCCGACGGGCGCAGCAACTTCGCGCGGGTCGGCAGCGGTCGGACGGTGCACACCGACTGGACGGTGCGTACGCCGGACGGCGTCGCACCCGGGGACTACACGCTGACTCTCGTCGCCGGCTATCGATGGCACAACGGCGTGCGCACCGACCAGACGGCCGTCACCGTGACGGTGCCACCCGCGGCGCCCACTGCTGACGCATGGGTGAGCGACCTCACCTGGCTGGGCTCGACCAACGGCTGGGGGCCGGTCGAGCGCGACATGTCCAACGGGGAGACCGCCGCCGGCGACGGCAAGCCGATCACCATCGGCGGGCAGGTCTTCGCCAAGGGCCTCGGCACCAACTCGCCGTCCACTGTGGACGTCTACGTCGGCGGGAAATGTGCCACCTTCACCGCCCAGGTCGGCGTCGACGACGAGGAGGGCGCCAACGGCACCGTCGCCTTCCAGGTGCTCGCCGACGGCAAGCAGGTCGCCTCGACGCCGACTCTGACCAACGCCGACGCACCGATGGCGGTCAGCGCCGACACGTCCGGTGCGCAGGTGGTGCGGCTCGTGGTCAGCGACGGTGGCGACGGCAACACCTACGACCACGCCGACTGGGGAAGCGCGCAGCTGCACTGCGGGTCGGCCGGCTGAGTCGTCGCGGTCGGGTCAGCGCCGGAAACCGCTGGCCCGCCAGGCCGACGGGCCCGGCCGCAGTGGCGCGCGCACCAGGGCGGTGCGATCGAGCCAGCCCGACCGCTGCGTCTCCCGGTCGCGGTCGCGACCGGCGGCCGCGCGGGCCCGGGCCATCAGGACGACGACCGCCGCGGCGAACTCCTCGTCCGTCGGCTTGCCCCGGACCACCCGGATCGGCGTCATAGCGGGATGTTGCCGTGCTTCTTCGGCGGCAGCGTCTCACGCTTGTTGCGCAGCATCCGCAGCGACTGGATCACGTATTTGCGGGTGTGGCTGGGCGGGATCACCGAGTCGATGTAGCCGCGCTCGGAGGCGATGTAGGGGTTGGCGAAGGTGTCCTCGTAGGTGACGATCCGCTCCTGCCGCATGGCCTCGGGATCGTCGGCGGCCGCGAGGTCGCGGCGGTAGAGGATGTTGACCGCACCCTGCGCCCCCATGACCGCGATCTGCGCGGTCGGCCACGCGACGTTGATGTCCGCGCCGCAGATGCTTGGAGCCCATGACGTCGTAGGCGCCGCCGTAAGCCTTGCGGGTGATCACGGTGACCTTGGGTACGGTCGCCTCGGCGTAGGCGTAGATCAGCTTCGCGCCGCGCCGGATGATGCCGTCCCATTCCTGTGACGTGCCGGGCAGGAAGCCGGGTACGTCGACGAACGTCAGCACCGGCACGTTGAACGCGTCGCAGGTGCGCACGAAACGCGCCGCCTTCTCCGACGCGTCGATGTCGAGGCAGCCGGCGAATCGCATCGGCTGGTTGGCGACGATCCCGATGCTGCGCCCCTCGACCCGGCCGAACCCGCAGATGATGTTGGGCGCGAACAGCGGCTGCACCTCGAGGAATTCGCCGTCGTCGACGACGTGCTCGACGATCGTGTGCATGTCGTAGGGCTGGTTGGGCGAGTCGGGGACGAACGAGTCGAGGAAGGCGTCGTCCTCGGTCACCGCCGCGTCGAGGTCGACGTCGTACGCCGGTGGGTCGTCGAGGTTGTTGCTCGGCAGGTAGGACAGCAACGCCTTCACGTAGTCGATCGCGTCGTTCTCGTCGCTGCCCATGTAGTGCGCGACACCGGACTTGGTGTTGTGGGTGCGGGCGCCGCCGAGCTCCTCGAAGCCGACATCCTCGCCGGTGACGGTCTTGATCACGTCCGGTCCGGTGATGAACATGTGCGAGGTGTGGTCGACCATGACCGTGAAGTCGGTGATCGCCGGCGAGTAGACCGCGCCGCCAGCGCAGGGACCCATCACCAGAGAGATCTGCGGGATGACGCCCGACGCGATTGTGTTGCGGTAGAAGATCTCGCCGAACAGGCCGAGCGCGGCCACGCCCTCCTGGATCCGGGCGCCGCCGCCGTCGTTGATCCCGATGATCGGGCAGCCGGTCTTCACCGCGAGGTCCATGACCTTGACGATCTTCTCGCCGTAGACCTCGCCGAGGCTGCCGCCGAAGACGGTGAAGTCCTGGCTGAAGATGCACACCTTTCGCCCGTCGATGGTGCCGTAGCCGCTGACCACGCCGTCGCCGTAGGGCCGTCGGCTCGGCATGTCGAAGTTGGTCGACCGGTGCCGGGCCAGCTCGTCCATCTCCACGAACGAGTCGTCGTCGAGGAGGGCCTCGATGCGCTCCCGGGCGGTCATCTTGCCGCGGGCGTGCTGTTTCTCGATCGCCCGGGCAGAGCCGGCGTGCACAGCCTCGTCGTAGCGGTGCTGCAGGTCCGACAGCTTGCCCGCCGTGGTGTGGATGTCGGGCTCGGCCGGTGGTTCGGCTGCTGGAGTGCTCACCCGACGTAGCCTAGCCAGGTGTCCAGCCCGTACGACGACCTCGACCGGCCGCCGCTGTCCGAGCGGGCCCTCGCGGGGGCTCTGGTGCGGGCGGGGGAGTTGTGGCGCGAGGTGCGGGTCATCGACGAGACCGGCTCGACCAACGCCGACCTGGCCGCCGCAGCCGAGCGGGGTGCGGGCGAAGGCGCCGTGCTCGTCGCCGAGTCGCAGACGGCCGGGCGGGGCCGGCTGCACCGGGACTGGACCTCGCCGCCGCGTGCCGGGCTGACCTTTTCGGTCCTGCTGCGCCCGGACGACGTACCGACGACCCGGCGGGGGTGGTTGCCGCTGCTCGCCGGGGTGTCCGTGGCCCGGTCGGTGGCTCGGCTCGGCGAGGTGGAGGCGCGGCTGAAGTGGCCGAACGACGTCCTGCTCGGGCCGGAACGACGTAAGGCCGCCGGTCTGCTGGCGCAGGTGGCCGGCGGCGCCGTGGTCGTGGGGATCGGTCTCAACGTCACGACCCGCGCCGACGAGTTGCCCGAGGGGGCGACCTCGCTGGCCGCCTCCGGCGCGTCGAGCACCGACCGGGATCCCTTGCTGCGCGCGATTCTGCGGGCGATCGCCGAGGACTACCGGCGGTGGCGCGAGGCGGGCGGCGACGCCGAGCCGTCCGGCCTCGCGGCGGCGTACGCCGGGTTGAGCGACACGTTGGGCCGTGAGGTGGTGGTCACGCTCCCGGCGGGTGAGCCGATCCGGGGCGTGGCTGGCGCGATCGCCGACGACGGCCGGCTGGTGGTCACCGGCGAGGGCGGGAAGTCCCGTGCGGTGGCCGCCGGCGACGTCACCCACGTCCGCTCGGCCCCCGATTCCGCATCAACGTGACGTTGATGCGGCTAGAGCGCTTGAACGTGACGTTCAAGCGGAATGGCGGGGCGGGGGCGGGATTGGGGGCCCCGTTCGGCATCAACGTGACGTTGATGCCGCTAGATGGCTTGGAACGTGACGTTCAAGCCGAATGGCGGGGCCGAGCGGGGACGGGCGCGGGGCCGGCGGGGGCCGGGTTGGTGTGCCGGAAGGGGTGGCGATCGGTCATATTGGGGTGAAGAGGTGAGGGGGACCGGTGGCCTATCCCGACAATCTGCTCGCGGACGACGAGCAGGTGGTCCGGCATCTGAATCCGCACTGGATCAGGCTCGCCGTGCCGGTGCTGGTGTTCGTGCTGACGATGGCGATCGGCGGATTCCTGCTGTCCTACGCCGCGCACACCGGCCTGTCGTCGCTGCCGGTCACGCCGGTGCGGCTGGGCATCGTCGCGGTCGGGGTCTATGTCCTCGGGTGGTTCGCCCTGGCGCCGACGGTGCGCTGGCGGAGCACCCACTACGTGATCACGACCCGGCGGATACTGATCCGGGTCGGCGTACTCACCCATCGGGGCAGGGATATCCCGCTGCAGCGGATCAACGACGTGGCGTTCCGTCAGTCGCTGCTCGATCGGATCATCGGCGCGGGAACGCTGGTGGTGGAGTCGGCGGGTGAGCTGGGTCAGGAACGGTTGTACGACGTGCCGCACGCCGACCGGGTGCAGCAACTGCTCAACCGCCTGGTCGAGCAGAATGCTGCATCCCGGTGGGCGCCCGGTGTCTCGGACCGGCTGTCCTAGCCGGTTGGCTTAGAAGGTGGGCCGCCGCAGGTGCGCCGGCGGGTTGAACACCTCGCGGGTGTAGTGGTCCATGCGGGCCACCATGTCGGGCGCGGTGACCGGACGCGCTCGGCGTCGGCTCCCCCGCAGGACTCGGTTGACTCGGCGTGGCATAGCCATCCCCGTCTACTTCCTCTCTAGCTGGTTTCCTCGGAGCCTCTGTACCGATCAAGATGCTCCACAGGTTCCAACCGTCAGATCGCCCGATCATTTCCGGATTTCGGCATGACCCGCGTCACATATCCACCCGGTGTCGGACCCGCCGGGGGGCCGCGATTCAATCAAGCTGTGGGCGTCGTCACCTGGCTGGATGCACGGCTGAAGTCGTGGCCCGTCTACCAGCAGGCCACCGGCGACGACCATCTCGGCCGTGGTCATGCGGCCCGGTCGGGTCGCACCGACCAGCTCACCGCCCGCACCGAGCAGGCCGACTCGGTGGTGCGCTCGGTCTGCCCCTACTGCGCGGTCGGCTGCGGTCAGCGGGTCTTCGTCAAGGACGGCGAAGTGACCCAGATCGAAGGCGACCCCGACTCGCCGGTCAGCCGGGGGCGGCTCTGCCCCAAGGGCAGCGCCAGCCTGCAGCTGGTCACCGCGCCGAGCCGGGTCAGCAAGGTCCGCTACCGCCCCGCCCACGGCGCGGAGTGGGAGGACCTCGACCTCGACGTGGCGATGGACATGATCGCCGACCGGGTCATCGCGACCCGTGAGCAGGGCTGGCAGTGGGAGGTCGACGGGCGCCGGGTACGCCGCACGATGGGGATAGCGAGCCTCGGAGGGGCAACCCTCGACAACGAGGAGAACTACCTCATGAAGAAGCTCTACACCGCCATGGGCGCCATCCAGATCGAGAACCAAGCCCGTATTTGACACTCCTCCACGGTTCCCGGTCTGGGAACCTCGTTCGGGCGCGGCGGCGCCACCACCTTCCAGCAGGACCTGCAGAACGCCGACTGCATCCTCATCGAGGGCTCGAACATGGCCGAGTGCCATCCGGTCGGGTTCCAGTGGGTGATGGAGGCGAAGAAGCGCGGCGCGACGGTGATCCACGTCGATCCGCGGTTCACCCGCACCTCCGCCGTCGCCGACCTGCACGTGCCGATCCGGGCCGGCAGCGACATCGCCTTCCTCGGCGCCCTGGTCAACCACGTGCTGACCAACGAACTCGACTTCCGCGACTACGTCGTCGCCTACACCAACGCGGCCGCGATCGTCGGCGCGGACTTCCGCGACACCGAGGACCTCGACGGCCTCTTCTCCGGCTGGAACCCGGAGACGCAAGACCTACGACCCGGTGTCGTGGCAGTACGAGGGTGCCACCGAGGCCGCCGAAGGCCGGCCCGACCCCGACGAGCCGGACGCCGGCGGATCGGAGGAGGTCGCCCACGAGGCCAAGCGCGCGGAGGCGGCCGGCTCCGGCGGCCCGTCCATCCCGGCCAAGCCGCCGCGGGACGAGACGCTGCAGCACCCGCGCTGCGTCTACCAGATCCTCAAGCGGCACTTCGCCCGCTACACCCCGCAGGTGGTGCAGGACGTCTGCGGCATCGAGCCGGCGCAGTTCGCGAAGGTCGCCGACGCGATCACCCGCAACAGCGGGCGCGAGCGCACGACGGCATTCTGTTACGCCGTCGGCTGGACCCACCACAGCGTCGGCGTGCAGTACATCCGCACCGCCTCGATCCTGCAGACCCTGCTCGGCAACATCGGCCGGCCCGGCGGTGGCATCCTCGCGCTGCGCGGGCACGCCAGCATCCAGGGCTCGACCGACATCCCGACGCTGTTCAACCTCCTGCCGGGCTACATCCCGATGCCGCACGCGCACCAGCACGAGGACCTCGACGGGTTCGTCGCGACCGACGAGGGCAGGGCCGGCTTCTGGGGAAACATGCGGGCCTACACGGTGAGCCTGCTGAAGTCCTGGTGGGGCGACGCGGCCACCGCCGACAACGACTACTGCTTCGACTACCTGCCGCGGCTGACCGGAGACCACGGCACCTACCAGACCGTCATGGACCAGATCGACGGCAACGGTCAAGGGCTACTTCCTGGTCGGCGAAAACCCGGCCGTCGGTTCGGCCAACGCCAAGATGCAGCGCCTGGGCCTGGCGAACCTCGACTGGCTCGTCGTCCGCGACCTGCAGATGATCGAGTCGGCGACGTTCTGGAAGGACGGGCCGGAGGTGCAGACCGGCGAGATGTCCACGGCCGACATCGGCACCGAGGTCTTCTTCCTTCCCGCCGCCGCGCATACCGAGAAGAGCGGATCGTTCACCAACACCCAGCGGATGCTGCAGTGGCACCACAAGGCGGTCGAGCCACCGGGCGACGCCACCAGCGATCTGTGGTTCTACTTCCACCTCGGGCGCATCATCCGCGAGAAGCTCGCCGGGTCCACCGACGAGCGGGACCGCCCGCTGCTCGATCTGACCTGGGACTACCCGGTGGAGGGTCCCGAGCGCGACCCGAGCGCCGACGCCGTACTCCGCGAGATCAACGGCACCGGGCCGGACGGGGCCGCGCTGTCGGCATACACCGAATTGACGGACGACGGGTCGACGCGGTGCGGGTGCTGGATCTACTGCGGCTGTTACGCCGACGAGACCAATCAGCCGGCCCGGCGCAAGCCCGGCGACCAGCAGAGCTGGGTCGCACCGGAGTGGGGCTGGGCGTGGCCGGCCAACCGCCGCATCATCTACAACCGCGCGTCGGCCGACCCGGACGGCCGGCCGTGGAGCGAGCGCAAGGCCTACGTGTGGTGGGACGCCGACGCGGGGACGTGGACCGGGCACGACGTGCCGGACTTCGTCCCCGACCGCGCCTCCCGACCACGTCCCGGCCGACGGCGCGAAGGGCCCGGACGCGATCGGCGGCCGGGATCCGTTCGTCATGCAGAGCGACGGGAAGGCGTGGCTCTATGTGCCGGCGGGTCTCGCCGACGGGCCGATGCCGACCCACTACGAGCCGGCCGAGTCGCCGGTGGCCAATCCGCTCTATCCGCAGCAGGGCAATCCGGCGCGACAGGACTACGACCGCCCGGAGAATCCGATGAACCCGTCACGCAGCGACGTCTTCCCCTACGTCATGACCAACTACCGGCTCACCGAGCACCACACGGCCGGTGCGATGAGCCGCACCCTGCCCTACCTCGCCGAACTGCAGCCGGAGATGTTCTGCGAGATTTCGCCGGCCCTCGCGCGCGAACGCGGTCTCACCCACAACGGATGGGCGACGATCGTCACGGCCCGCGCGGCGATCGAAGCGCGGGTGCTGGTCACCGACCGGATGCGGCCGCTGCGGGTCGCCGACCGGGTCGTGCATCAGGTGGGTCTGCCGTGGCACTGGGGCCCGAACGGACTGTCCGTCGGGGACGCGGCGAACGAGCTGGTGAACGTCGCGCTCGACCCCAACGTGCACATCCAGGACAAGGTCGGGACCTGCGACATCCAGCCCGGCCGGCGGCCGCGTGGGCCGGCCCTGCTCGACTACCTTGACGGATACCGGCGCCGGGCCGGGCTGTCCGAGGAGGCTCGCTCGTGACCAACCGGCTGTCCGGACCGCTCCACGACGTCGCCGGCGACGCCGGTTACGCCGAACCGCCCGAGCGGGTCGGCTTTTTCACCGACACCAGTGTGTGCATCGGGTGCAAGGCATGTGAAGTCGCGTGCAAGGAGTGGAACGCCGTACCCGAGGACGGCATCTCCCTGTCCGGGATGTCCTACGACAACTCCGTCCAGCTGTCCGCGGACACCTGGCGGCACGTCGCCTTCATCGAACAGCAGGTCGACCGCACCGTCCACTGTGGACCTCGGCATGCCGGCCGTCGGTGCGCCGGCCGCCGCCGACAGACGCCACCGAGGATCAGGCCGGCGTGCGGTGGCTGATGTCCTCGGACGTGTGCAAGCACTGCACGCACGCGGCCTGCCTCGACGTGTGCCCCACCGGCGCCCTCTTCCGCACCGAGTTCGGCACGGTCGTCGTCCAGCAGGACGTGTGCAACGGCTGCGGTTACTGCGTGCCGGCCTGCCCCTACGGCGTGATCGACCAGCGGCCGGAGGACGGCCGGGTCTTCAAGTGCACGCTCTGCTACGACCGGCTCGGGTCCGGTCTCACCCCGGCCTGCGCCCAGGCCTGCCCGACCGAGTCGATCCAGTTCGGCCCGCTCGACGAACTTCGGGAGCGCGCCGCGCAGCGGCTCGACACCCTGCAGGCCGCGGGGGAGACCCAGGCCCGGCTCTACGGCGAGAGGCCGGACGACGGGGTCGGCGGCGACGGCGCGTTCTTCCTGCTGCTCGACGAGCCCGAGGTATACGGCCTTCCTCCCGACCCGGTCGTCACCACGCGCGATCTGCCATCGATGTGGCGGCACGCCGGCGCGGCTGCCGCGACCGCTGCGGTAGCCCTGATCGCGGCGTTCGCGGGACGGCGCCGATGAGCGACGCCGGCCCCGAGCAGCGCGGCCCCGAACAGCGCGGCCCCGAACAGCGCGGCTCCGGCCGGCGCGGCGGCCGTGGCCGTGGCGGGCGGGAACGCGCGATGGTGCCGCCGGCCGAGTTCACGTCCTACTACGGCCGGCCGGTGCTCAAGGCGCCGGTGTGGAAGGTGCCCGACGTCCCGGCGTACCTGTTCCTCGGCGGGCTGGCCGGAGCGTCGGCGTCGATGGGCGCGCTGTCGGACGCCACCGGTCGGCCGCCGCTGCGCCGCGTCGGTCGGGTCGCCGCCGCCGCCGGCGCGACGGCGAGCGTCGGAGCGCTGGTGCACGACCTGGGCCGACCGGAGCGGTTTCTCAACATGATGCGGGTGTTCAAACCGACCTCGCCGCTGTCGGTCGGCTCCTGGATCCTGGCCCCGTTCTCCGGTCTGGCGTCGGTCGCCGCGGCCAGCGAGCTGACCGGCAGGTATCCGGCAATCGGTCGGCTGGCGGGCGCCGCGTCCGGCATCATCGGCCCGGCGATGATGACCTATACGGCCGTGTTGCTCGCCGACACCGCCGTACCGGCCTGGCACGAGGCCTACCGCGAGTTGCCGTTCACCTTCGCGGGCAGCGCATTGGCCAGCGCCGGTGGCGTCGGCATGCTCGCCGCCCCGGTCGCCGACGCCGGCCCGGCTCGCCGGATGGCCGTCCTCGGCGGCACGCTCGAGATCGCCGCCACGGAGAGATTCCAGCACCGGCTCGGGATGCTCGCCGAGCCGTATCGCACCGGCCGGCCAGGGCGGTTCATGACCGCGGCCAAGGCGCTGACCGGCGCAGGCACCCTCGGCGCCCTGGTCGCCGGCCGCAGCCGCGCGGCGTCGGCGGCCTGCGGAATCGCGCTGGCCGCCGGGGCGATCTGCACCCGGGCCGCGGTCTTCACCGGTGGCGTCGCGTCGGCGAAGGACCCGAAGTACACCGTCGTCCCGCAGCGCCAGCGGCTCATCGAGCGGGACGGCGGCTGAGCGCCGCTCCGCTCAGGCGCGGGCCTTCCGACCGCGACCCCGGGGCGCAGCCTCCCGGCCGTCGACCGGCGCCGATTCGTCCCGCGGGGTCGACGGTGCCGTCGACTCGCGGACGACGAGCCGGCTGGGCAGGGTGTGTACGCCGGGCGACGGTCGGCCGTCGATCCCGGCCAGCAGCTCCTCGGCCGCGCGCCGGCCGACCTCGTGCAGGTTGGAGTCGACGGTCGTCAGCGGTGGCCGGCTCGCCGTGGCCATGACCTCCCAGTTGTCGAACCCGACGAGCGCGACGTCGTCGGGCACCCGCCGGCCGGATTCGCGCAGCGAGTCGGCGACCCCGCGGGCGATCTGGTCGCTGCCGCAGAAGATCGCGTCGGTGTTCGGCGCCGACCGCAGCAGGATGTGCGCGGCCTGCCGGCCCCACTCCTCGCTCCAGCCGCCGTGCAGGATGCCCGGGCCGGCCAGCGTCAGCCCGCCCGCGGCGAGCACGTCCGAAGCGCCCTCGGCCCGCAGCCGCGCCGCGAGGAACCGCTCGGGACCGGTGATGTGACCGATCCGGCTCCGTCCGGTGGCGAGCAGATGCGCCACCGCCATCCGACCGCCCTCCACGTCGTCCGGCACGATCGACGGGTCGGCGGGATCCGCGGACTGGGTCATCGCGTAGACGACCGGCACCGGCAGGTCGGTGCCGATCGGTGGCCGCGGGTCGACCCGGCGCCCGGTGACGATGATGCCGTCCACCCGCCGACCGAGCAGGGTCCGCAGGTAGTGCTGCTCACGGATCGGATCGCCGCGCCCGTCGCACATGAAGATCGAGATCTGCCCGGCGCCGAGCGCGTCCTCGGCGCCGAGCATCACCGGGATGCTGAACCGGCCGAAGCTGTCGGTGGTGATCAGGCCGACCGTGAAGCTGCGCCCGGACAACAGCCCCCGCGCGAGGGTGTTCGGCTGGAAGCCGAGCCGCTCGGCCGCCGCGAGCACCCGGTCGCGGGTCTCCTCCCGCAGCTGGCCGCGACCGTTGAGCGCCTTCGACGCGGTGCCGACGGACACGCCGGCGCGGGCGGCGACCTCCGAGATCGTCACCGGCGTGGCTCGGCGCTCGGTCACCGGTCCTCCGACCTGGGCGTCATGACCGTCAGACCTGCACGAACTCGATCCCGGCGAGCTCGCAGAAGACCTTCCAGGTCGCGGCGTGCCGGCCGAGGTTCATCACCTGGTGGTGCGGCCCGCCAGCGCGCAGCCAGCCGTTCAGGCATTCCCGGACGCCGGTGTCCGGCCGGAACTGGCCGTAGGGCATCTCCAGCGCCGGCAGCTGCTGGCTGTCGAGCACCTCGCCCTCGGCGACGACCAGCCGGAACCGGGAGCCCTCGAGCGAGACCAACGTCGCCAGGGTGGCTGGTCCGGGCTGGTACTGGAACACGAACGTCGGCGGATCGTCGAGCCGGCCGATGCCGAGCGACCGCTTGACCAGCCGCACCGGCCGGTCCTTGCGGGCGATCTTCCAGTTGCCCTCGCCCATGTGGCTCATCAGGATCGAGTCGGTCGGGAAGTCCATCGCGTACATCTCGGAGAAGTGCGCGTCACCGATGAGGGTGTGGCCGGCGGACACCATGGCCGCGGTGAGTACGTCGCCCTCGGCGCCGTATCCGTAGCCCTTGGCCATCAGGCTGGAGGCCGCCGCCAGCGGCAGCCGTCGGAACCGGCCGTCCTCGCCGATCGCGTCGAAGTGGGTCGAGTAGGCACCGACACCGCGATCGACCAGGATGTGCTCGAGCGCCACCTGCATCCGGACGTGGTCGTCGCGTTCCTCGGCCGAGAGCCGCTGGTCGATCTCGAAGTTCTTGTCCTCGAAGCCGATCAGGTCGGCCACCTCGTCGTCGGTGACCGCGCTCATTCCCCGGTAGAGGTCGCCGGGCGCGATGGCGATGATCGTCGGGCCGAGGGTGCGGGAGAGCGCGTTCTCGTCGACCCGGATGTCGCCCATCTCGTTCATCGCGTAGCCGAAGATGGCGACGTTCAGGGAACGCCAGGCCGTGATCGTCGCGGCGGCCCGCGCCCAGCGGTCGATGTCGACGCGGAAGGACTCGCTGCGCCAGTCGTCGGTGACGACGTGGAACGGCACGCCGGCGCGGACCATCGAGTTGGCCGTGTCCTGCGCGCCGTGCACGCCCTGGTTGTAGGTCATGTCGGCCATGTCCCAGGCGGGCGTGACGTTGGGCTCGGGCTGGATGTTGGCCAGGCACAGGGGAAGCCGGGCTTCGGCCAGCAGCCGGGCCACCCGCATCGCGGGCCCGTAGGTGAGCATCACGACGAGTACGCCGTCGAGGTCGGCGCCTTCGAACTGGCGCATCACGCGCTCGGCGTCCGCGCGGCTCTTCACCGGCTCGGCGGCAATGAATTCGCCGACGTCGGAGAGGTGATCGGCGAGTTCGGCCGCGTAGCCGGCCTGCCGCTCGGTGATGCCGGGGATCATGTCGTCGTAGAGCGCCTGCATGATGCCGACGATGCCGATGCGGGGCTTGCGGTGTTCCATGATTCCTCCGGGTCCGGGCGGCGTGGGCAAGCGATGGGTAGCGTTCAACGTTGGCCGTAGACGTCTTGGTAGCGGGCGTGGAGCGAGTCGATGTGCTCATCCGCGATCGGTCTCGGCGACCCGAGCGAGCGCGCGATGTGCACGGTGCGGGCGACGTCCTCGCACATGACGGCCGCCTTGACCGCGTCCTTCGCGGACTTACCGATGGTGAAGACCCCGTGGTTGGCCATGAGTACGGCGGGGGAGCGGTGGTCGGTGAGCGTCGACACGATGCCCTTGCCGATGTCGTCGCCGCCGATCAGCGCGAACGGGCCGACCGGGATCTCGCCGCCGAATTCGTCGGCCATCGCGGTGAGCACGCAGGGGATCGGCTCGTGCCGCGCTGCCCACGCCGTCGCGTAGGTGCTGTGCGTGTGGACGACGCCGCCGACCTCCGGCATCGCCCGGTAGACGTAGGCGTGCGCGGCGGTGTCGCTGGACGGGCTCAGCTCGCCGTCGACGAGCGCGCCGTCGAGGTCGCAGACCACCATCGAGTCGGCGCTGAGGTCGTCGTAGGAGACGCCGCTCGGCTTGATCACCATCAGGTCGTGGCCGGGTACGCGGGCGGAGACGTTGCCGGCGGTCCACGCGACGAGGCCGTAGCGGGTGAGCTCGGAGTGCAGCCCGGCGACCGTCGCCCGGAGCTCGTCGACGCCGGTGGGCAGGGAGATCATTGCTTCACACTCGCATTCCGCATCGCCCGCAGGCGGTGCATGACGTCGTTGACTCCGCGGCCGAAATGGTCGTGCAGCAGGACGTATTCGGCGTAGAGGGCGTCGTAGGCCTCGGCCCGCTCGGGGTGGGGCAGGTAGGCGTTGCGCTCGCAGGTGCCCATCGCCTCCGACGCGGTCGGTACATCGGGATAGATACCGGCGGCGACCGCGGCGTGGATGGCCGATCCGAGCGCCGGCCCCTGGTCGGAGCCGATCAGGCTCAGCGGACGGCGGGTCACGTCGGCGTAGATCTGCATGAGGACGTCGTTCTTCATCAGCCCGCCGGCGATCACCAGTTCGCGTACCGGCACGCCGGACTCTTCGAACGTCTCGATGATCTTGCGGGTGCCGAACGCGGTCGACTCCAGCAGCGCCCGGTAGATGTCCGGCGGCCGGGTGGCGAGGGTGAGCCCGACGATGAGCCCGCTGAGCTCGTGGTCGACCAGCACCGACCGGTTGCCGCCCAGCCAGTCGAGTGCGACCAGTCCGTGCGCGCCGACCGGTTCGGCGCCGGCGAGCCGGCTGAGCCGGGTGTGCACGCTCTCGCCGGCCGCCTCCGCCTCGTCCCGGTAGGACGCGGGTACGCCGTGGTCGATGTACCAGGCGAAGATGTCGCCGACGCTGCTCTGGCCGGCCTCGTAACCCCACCGTCCGGCGACGATGCCGCCGTCGACGACGCCGCACATGCCCGGCACCTCGGCGAGGTGGTCGCCGTTCATCACATGACACGTCGACGTCCCCATGACCGCGAGCATCATGCCCGGCTCGATCGCCTTCGCCGCGGGCGGCGTGACGTGGGCGTCGACGTTGCCGACGCTGACCGCGATGCCCTCGGGCAGCCCGGTCCACGCCGCGGCCTGCGCGGTCAGGCCGCCGGCCCGGTCGCCGAGCGAGGACAGCGGATGGTCGATCTTGTCCTCGACGAAGTCGGCGAACGCCGGGTTGAGGGCGGCGAGGTAGTCCTTGGAGGGGTAGCGGTTGTCCTGCCGGATCGCCTTGTAGCCGGCGGTGCAGGCGTTGCGGGTCTCGACTCCGCACAACTGCCAGGTGATCCAGTCGGTGCCCTCGATCCATCGCTCGGCGCGGTCATAGACCTCGGGGTCCTCCTCGAGCAGTTGCAGGCCCTTCGCGTACTCCCACTCGGAGGAGATCCGGCCGCCGTACCGGCCGATCCAGGGTTCCTTGCGCTCGTGGGCGAGGGCGTTGATGCGGTCGGCCTGCGGCTGCGCGGCGTGGTGCTTCCACAGCTTCGGATAGGCGTGCGGGCGGTCGGCCAGGTCCGGCAGGCGGCACAGCGGGGTGCCGTCGCGCAGGGTCGGGAGCACCGTGCACGCGGTGAAGTCGACGCCGATGCCGACGATGTCGGCCGGGTCCACCCCGCTGGCGGCGACCGCGGCAGGTACGGCGCTGCGCAGCACCTCGACGTAGTCGTCCGGATCCTGTAGCGCCCAGTCGGGCGGCAGCGGCGCTCCGGTGGCGGCGAGCCGTTCGTCCATCACGGCGTGCGCGTAGTCCGAGACCGCCGTACCCATCTCGGCTCCGTCATCGACCCGGACGACGAGCGCACGGCCGGACAGGGTGCCGAAGTCGACTCCGACGGTGTAGCGATCCATGGCTCACCCTTACCTCAGTCCGGTGATCCGAACCCCGGTTCGCGGGCTCGGCCGGGCCCCGATGCCCGGCGCTCACCTTAGGGCCCGCACGGCCCGGTCGGACACCCGAGCCGCCCTGACGCCACCACTCCGGCGGGCCGGGACGGCAAACCTTTGCCCGGTCCGGCGAACTGCTGCGACCAGTATGCCCGATGGGCCAAACCATCGACGCAGAGCGGTTTCTCGCCAATGCCGATTCAAGGGTTGACCGCCCTGTGACGACGGCCTAGGGTCCCTCGTCGCAACCGTTTTCCGGCCGAGGGAGCGCGACAGCGTGCAGAGCAATCAGGCAGCCGACCGGGCCTCCGCCGGGCCGGTCGACCCGACCGCGGACGCGCCGGTAGTCCTCCGCCCGCTGCCACTCGGCGGTGCGCGGATCGGCTCGGGATTGTGGGCGCAGCGCCAGCAGGTCAACCGCGACGTGACGATCCCCGAGGGTGAGCGGCAGCTGCACGAGGCCGGCAACATCAACAACCTCCGGCTGGCCGCGGGGACCGGCGACGGCACCTACCGGGGGCCGGTGTTCCAGGACTCCGACGTCTACAAGTGGCTCGAGGCCGTCGCCTGGGAGCAGGGCCGGGCGCCGTCGGAGACCCTCGCGCAGTGGCAGCAGGACGTGACGGCGGTCGTCGCCGACGCGCAGGCCGCGGACGGCTACGTCAACTCGTTCGTGCAGGTCACCCGCGGCGACACCGACCGCTTCGCCGATCTGCCGTTCGGGCACGAGCTCTACTGCGCCGGCCACCTCATCCAGGCCGCAGTGGCGCAGTACCGGGCCACCGGACGCGAGGAGCTGCTGCAGGTCGCGACCCGCTTCGCCGACTACATCGGGCACACGTTCGGCACTGACCGGCTGAACGAACTCGACGGCCACGAGGTCGTGGAGACCGCCCTCGTCGAGCTCTACCGGCTGACCGGGCGGCGCGACTACCTCGAGACAGCCAGCTACTTCATCGACGCCCGCGGCCACGGCCTGATCCGGCCGGTCCGCGACTCGAGCTACTTCCAGGACCGGGTGCCGGTCCGCGAGGCCACCACCGTCGAAGGCCACGCCGTACGCGCGATGTACCTCGCCGCCGGTGCCACCGATGTCTATGCCGAGACCGGTGACAAGGCACTCGTCGACGCGCTGGTGCGCCAGTGGGAGAGCATGACCGGGTCCAAGACCTACCTGACCGGCGGACTCGGTTCCCGCTGGGACGGCGAGGCGTTCGGCGACCCGTATGAGCTGCCCGCCGACCGAGGCTACTGCGAGACGTGCGCCGCGATCGGCAGCATCCACTGGAGCTGGCGGATGCTCCTGACGACCGGCGAGGCGCGGTACGCCGACCTGATCGAACGCACCCTGTTCAACGGGTTCCTCGCCGGCATCTCCCTGCGGGGGAGCGAGTTCTTCTACGTCAACGCCCTGCAGCTGCGGTCGGAGGCGGAGAAGAACGACAGCCGCAGCCCGGCGTACGGGCGGCGGCCGTGGTTCAGCGTCGCCTGCTGCCCGCCGAACATCATGCGGCTGCTGTCATCGCTCGACACCTACCTGGCGACCACCGACGACGCCGGCGTCCAGCTGCACCAGTACGCCGCCGGGAAGATTCGGACGGCGGTCGGTGCGGCGCCGGTGGAGCTCGACGTCGCCACGGACTACCCCTGGGACGGGCGGGTCGAGGTGCGGATCGGCGAGACGTCCGACCGCCCGTGGGCGCTGTCGCTGCGGGTGCCGGCGTGGTGTGCCGGCGCGCAGGTCTCGGTCAACGGTGCCGCCGTCGGCGACGGGCCGCGGCCCGGCAGCTACCTGCGGATCGAGCGCGAATGGCGCAGCGGCGACCAGGTGGTGCTCACCCTCCCGATGCCACCGCGGCGGACGGCCGCCGACGAGCGGACCGACGTCCGCGGCTGCGTCGCGATCGAACGCGGCCCGCTCGTCTACTGCTTCGAGCAGACCGACCAGCCGGATGGCGTCGTCGTCGACGACCTCGTGCTCGACGACGGTCCGCTCAGCGAGGTGCACCGCGACGATCTGCTCGGCGGGGTGACCGTGGTCGAGACGACCGGGCGGACGGTACGCCGACCCGATCCCGCACCCCCGCTCTACCGCGCAGCGGCCGACGAGCCGCAACTCTCCGAGCCGGTCCGCCTGACCGCGGTGCCGTACTTCTCCTGGGCCAACCGCGAACTCGGCCCCATGCGAGTCTGGACGCCGCACCGATGAGGCGACGCCGGGCCGCACTGTCGGCTGTCGTCGCGCTGGCGGCCGGCGTACTCGCCGCATGCGGATCCGGCACCGAGGGCAGCGGCCCGAACATCAGCGCGCCCGGGTTCGGCGACAACGCCACCGGCGTGGTGCACTTCTGGGACCGCAACACCACCTCGACCTTCGGCCAGCTGGTGGTCGACAAGTTCAACGCGACCCACAAGCACCTCAAGGTCGTGCTGACCCCGGTCCAGGACACCCAGTACGTCACGAAGCTAGCGACCGCGATCCGCAGCGGGTCGGTGCCCGATCTGGTCGGTGTCGACGACATCAACTCGCAGCTGTTCATCTACAACCAGGCGTTCACCGACCTCACCCCGCTGGTGAACAAGCTGCCGTTCAAGGACAAGCTGAGCCCGGGTCACCTCAACCTGACCACCGATCACGGCCACTACTACGGCGCTCCGTACGTCGCCGACGTCTCGCTGCTCTGGTACAACAAGACACTCTTCAAGAAGGCCGGTCTCGACCCGGACAAGCCGCCGACGACCTACGCGCAGATCCTCGCCGACTCGCGCAAGATCACCGCGCTCGGACACGGCACCTACGGATTCTCCTTCGCCGGGCGCTGCGAGGGCTGCCTCGGCTTCACCATCCTCCCCGACGTGTGGGCGACGAAGACGTATCTGCTCAACGGCGAGCCCGGTAAGCAGACCGCGCACATCACCGGGAACACGCCGCTGAAGCGCACCCTGGCGCTCTACCACCAGCTGTGGGCGCAGAAGCTCGCCGCACCCGAGTCGCAGACCGAGACCGGAGCCACCTGGGGGCAGGACTTCCTGGCCGGCAAGATCGGCATCCTCCCGGCCGGCTACGGGACCGTGATGGGAAGCGCGACGCCGGCCTTCCAGAAGCAGATCGGCGTCACCGCGCTGCCCGGCCCGGACGGGAAATACAGCACCTTCGACGGTGGGGCCAACTTCGGGATCCCGAAGGGGTCGAAGAACGCGTCGGGGGCGTGGGAGTTCGTCAAGTTCGCGCTGCAGCAGAAGCAGCAGGCGCTCGCGCCGGAGGGCGGCTTCGAGCCGATCCGGGAGGACGTACTGACCCCGGCGTACAAGAAGAAGTATCCGTTCAACGCGGTCGCGCTGTCGTCGCTGAAGAACGGATACGCGCCCAAGACGATCGCCTACAACGTGACGTTCAACCAGCCGGGCGGGCCGTGGCTGACGATGTTCACGCAGGCGGTCTTCGACGGTGACATCGACGGTGCGCTCAAGGCGGCCCAGCCGGCCTTCTCCAACGCCCTGCAACAGGCCGAATCGTAGGCGGTGGGAGATGCGATCTGCACAGCTCCGGACTCGGAAAGGTGATGGTGGGCGGTGACGCAGCTCTCGGCCACGCGGTCGCGTAGCGCACCTGCGCGGCGTGAATCCGCCCGGCGGCGGAAGTCGCTGACCTCCCGACCCGGCGTCGGTATGGCTCTGGTCAGCCCGGCGTTCCTCTTCGTCGCCGCGTTCGTGCTCTTCCCGTTGGGGTTCGCGGTCTACATCTCGCTCACCAACTGGCCACTCATCGGTCCCTACCACTTCGTCGGCGTCGAGAATTACGCGTCGATCCCCAAGGACTCGGTCTTCCTGCACTCGGTACTTTTCACGTTGCTCTACACCGGGATCGTCACGGTGCCCATCTTCCTGGTGGGGTACGGTCTCGCCGCCCTGGTGCGCGCCAACCGGTTCGGCTCGACGTTCTTCCGTACGGCGTTCTTCCTGCCCTTCGTGGTCGGGCTGGCGACCGAGAGCTTCATGATGCTGCTCGAACTGCAGCCCAACTCCGGCGCCGTCAACTTCGTGCTGCAGAAGGTCGGCCTCACCGACGGAACGACGGCCTGGCTGGTACGCACCAACCTCGCCGTCGCCGCCGTGTGCGTGCTGGTGGTCTGGTACGCATCGGGCCTGACGATGGTGCTGCTGATGGCCGGCATGCAGGGGATCCCGCGCGAGGTCTATGAATCCGCCGAGGTCGACGGCGCGTCGTGGTGGGACAAGGAGCTTCGGATCACCCTGCCGCTGCTGCGCCGTACCATCGCGCTCAGCCTGATCCTGTCGATTATCGGCTCGTTCCTCGCGTTCAACCAGTTCTTCATCCTCACCCAGGGCGGACCGGGGGTGAGCACGACCACCGTCGTCATGTGGATCTACCAGAAGGCGTTCGTGCAACTGCACGTCGGCGCTGCCACGGCACTGTCGATCGTCCTCGTCATCGTGGTCGGCGTGATCAGCGCGGTGCAGTTCTTCCTGCTGCGTGACGACACCTCGGAGGCATGATGGCCAGCGTCACCGCAGACCAGGGCGTCGCCGGCCGGCGCATGAAGGAGCCGCACGGCAGAGGCTTCGCGGCCTACCTCGCCGTCGGCATCATCCTCAGCGTCATCTTCGTGCTGCCGCTGGCGTGGGCGGTGTTCCGGTCGTTCCAGGCACCCGACCTGGTGACCGCCGCGCCCACCTGGAAAGACTTCACCAGCCTGACCCTCGCGAACTACCGCGGCCTGATCGGCGGCAGCGTCCACATCCTGCGCTACGTCGGCAACAGCCTGATCGTCGCGATCGGCACCGCCGTACTCACCGCCGCGCTGTCGACGCTGGCCGGATACGGCTTCGGCCGGTTCCGGTTCCGCGGCGCGGGCATCGTCTTCGCGCTCATCATCGTGACGCTGATGGTGCCCTTCCAGGCCATCCTGACGCCGCTGTTCCTCGAGCTCAACGCGATGCACCTGACCAACAGCCTGGTCGGGCTGATCCTCTTCTACACCACGTTCAACCTGCCGTTCGGCGTCTTCGTCATGCGCAACACCTTCCTGCAGATCCCCAAGGAGCTCGAGGACTCGGCCTACGTCGACGGCGCGGGCATCATGACCACGCTGTTCCACGTGCTGCGGCCGCTGATCGTCCCGGGCATCGCCACCACGGTGCTCTACGCGTTTCTCTTCGCCTGGACCGAGTTCCTCGGCGCACTGACCTTCATCACCCAGGACAGCCGGATCACGCTGCCGGTGGCGCTGCTCAACGTCGAGAGCGGTACCTACGGTCAGGTGAACTTCGGCTACCTCGTCTCCGGCGCGGTCATCGCGATGGTGCCGTGCGTGATCCTCTACGTCGCGCTGCAGCGCTACTACGTGCGCGGGCTGACCTCGGGCGCCGTCAAGGGCTGACCGTTGGTCAGCGCACAACCACGAGACGGTCGCCGCGCGGCACGAGTTCCCCGATGACCGGGGCGCCGGGCACCTCGCCGGCGAGCAGCAGACCGCCGGACGTCTGCGCATCGGCGAGCAGCAGCGCCTCGGACTCGTCCACCGCGGACAGGTCGGAGTCGGGCGCGGCCCAGGCGAGGTTGCGCCGGGTGCCGCCGCTGACGAATCCGTTCAGCAGCGCCTCGCGCGCCCCGTCCAGATAGGGCACGGCGGCCGCATCGATGACGGCCGTCACGTTGCTCGCCCGGGCCAGCTTGAGCAGGTGGCCGAGCAGGCCGAAACCGGTCACGTCGGTGCCGCAGACGACGCCGGCCGCCACGGCCGCCTCGGCGGCGTCGCGGTTGAGCGTGGTCATGGTCTCGACCGCCTGCGGGAAGACCTCACCGGTGGCCTTGTGTCGACGTTGAGTACGCCGAGCCCGAGCGGCTTGGTCAGCGAGAGCGGCACACCGGCGCGGCCGGAGTTGTTGCGCATCATCCGATCGGGGTCGACCACACCGGTGACCGCCATCCCGTACTTCGGCTCCGGGTCGTCGACGCTGTGCCCACCGGCGAGGTGACAGCCGGCGGCCCGGCTGACGTCGAGGCCGCCGCGCAGCACCTCGCGGACCAGACCGAACGGCAGCACCTCCCGCGGCCAGGCCAGCAGGTTGACCGCGACGACCGGGCGTCCGCCCATCGCGTAGACGTCGGACAGCGCGTTGGCGGCGGCGATCCGGCCCCAGTCGTAGGCGTCGTCGACGACCGGGGTGAAGAAGTCGGTCGTGGCGACCAGCGCGAGACCGCCCGGGAGCCGGACGACCGCCGCGTCGTCGCCGTCCTCGAGACCGACCAGCAGTTCGCCGGCCGGGTCGACCGGCCCGGCCGAGCCGATCAGCCCGGCCACGGCGTCCTCGAGCTCGCCGGGCGGGATCTTGCAGGCGCAGCCGCCGCCGTGGGCGTACTGGGTGAGCCGGTAGTCCGTCTCGATGGTCACCAGGTCAGACTAGGCGGCTGCGGCCCGGACCGAGCGCCCGGGCAAGGCGCCCGTGTGTCGACCGTCGTCGATGACGAAGGTTCCGTTGACCATGACGTAGGGCAGCCCCGCGGCCGGCTGCTTGGGGTCGGCGTACGTCGCCCGGTCGGCGATCTCGTCGGCGTCGAACGCGACGAGGTCGGCCACGCAGCCCGTCTCGACCCGGCCCCGGTCGGTCAGGCCCAGCCGGCGGGCCGGCCGGGAGGTCATCTTCGCGACGGCCTCGGGAAGGGTGAGCACCCCGAGCTCACGGGCGTAGTGGCCGAGATAGCGGGGGAAGGTGCCCCAGGCGCGCGGGTGTGGCCGGGCGCCGACCAGGATCCCGTCGCTGCCGACCACGTGCGCGGGGTGGCGCATGATCGTCTGCACGTTGTCCTCGTCGCCGACCTCGAGCACGCAGGTGGTGCCGAGCTCGTCGTCGAGCAGGATGTCGGCGTAGACGTCGAACGCCTTGCGTCCGCCGTCGGCGGTGATCGGCCGCGATCGACCGGCCGACGTACGGCGCCAACGACGGGTTCCGGGCGCCGGCCACCACGACGGTGTCCCAGTCGACCGGCACCCCGTGGCTCCCGTCCGAGCCGGTCTCCTCGATGCTCACGCGGATGCGTTCCCGGCCGGCCGGGTCGCGCAGCAGGGCCAGCACGGCCTCCGCACCGCCGCGGGTCGACCAGCTCGGCAGCAGCGACGACAGGGTGGTGCAGGCCGCGGCGTAGGGGTAGCTGTCGAGCGTGACGTCGACCCCGTCGCCGATCGCGTCGTCGAGCAGGGCCAGCAACTCGCCCGCGCGGCCGTGGTTGACCGGGAAGTTCATGGTCGCGTGGGTGAGGTGCACCGGGCAGCCGGACCGGCGCGAGACGTCGATCATCTCGGCGTAGGCGTCGAGCGCGCCCATGCCGTAGCTGCGGTGGTGCGGGCTGTAGTAGCCGCCGCGCCGGGCGACGACCTCGCAGAGCGCGACCAGCTCGTCGGTCGGCGCGTACATGCCGGGTGGGTAGGTGAGCCCCGAGGACATGCCGAGCGCGCCCTGCCCGAGCGCGGTGTCCAACGACGCGCGCTGCGCGTCGAGCTCGCGGTCGGTGGCCGGGCGGTCGTCCCACCCGACGTGCATCATCCGCAGCGTCCCCTGCGGCACCAGGTAGGCCGCGTTGACGGCGATGCCCTGGTCGAGCCGGTCGAGGTATTCGCCGACCGACCGCCAGTTCCAGTCGAAGCCGGCCGGGTCGTCGTTCCAGCCGGCGATCACCTGGCGGAGCTGGGGGAGCACGTCGTCGTCAATCGGCGCGTAGCTCAACCCGTCCTGGCCGAGCACCTCGAGCGTGACGCCCTGCGTCACCTTGGGCCGGTGCTCCGGGTTGGCCAGGACCTGCAGGTCGGAGTGGGCGTGCATGTCGATGAATCCTGGTGCGACCACCAGGCCGGTGACGTCGACCTCCCGTCGGGCGCCGGCCCGGTCGCGGCCGTCGGGGTCGACGGCGGCGATCCGGCCGTCGGACACCCCGACGTCGGCCCGGAAGGCGGGACCGCCGGAACCGTCGAGGACGAAGCCTCCGCGCAGCACGGTGTCGAACATGGGGCGCTCAGCCCGTGGTGCGCAGCGCGGCGACGACGTCGATCTCGACGAGGATGCCGGCCAGCCGGGAGCCGACCGTCGTCCGCACCGGGTAGGGCTCGCTGAACGCCTTTTCGTAGGCGGCGTTGAAGTCCGTGAAGTCGGCGTCGAGGTCGTGCAGGTGCACGGTGGTCTTCACGACGTCGGACAGGTCGAGGCCCTCGGTCGCCAGGACCGCCTGCACGTTGGCGAGGACCTGGACGGTCTGCTCGGCCGCGTTGCTGCCGACGAGTTGGCCGCTCACCGGGTCGTGCGGGCCGAATCCCGCCGTGTAGAGGAAGCCGTTGGCGACCACGCCCTGCGAGTAGGCGCCTTTGGGACTGGGCGCCTTGTCGGTGTGTACGGCGCGGATGCTCATGGTGGGACGTCCCTTTCGTCGTAGGTCGGGTCAGAAGAACGTGCGGACGCAGTCGACGACGCGGTCCTCGTCGTCGACGACCGCGATGTGCGACCACTTGTCGAACGCGGTGCACGGGTGCGAGATACCGAACCGGATCCAGTCGCCGACGCGTACGTCGTCGGCGTCGTCGTCCAGCCGCAGGTAGGCGTGCTGGTCGTTGAGCGCCGTCACCGTCAGTCCGGCGGCGGGCGTGGTCGTGCCGTCGGCGGCCCGGCGGACCACCTGCGGCACCGGCATCCCGCTGTCGAACGGGAAGTCGCGCCGGCCGCCGGCCACGAGCGCCAGGCCCGGCTCGGGCACGGACAGGACCGTGCCCCACACCGCGAGGGCCGCGATCAGCTCGCCGTCGATCCGTCCGGCGAACGGCGTCCGTTCCGCGTAGAGCAGCGAGTCGTGGGTGAGGTAGGAACCGCTGCGGAGGACCGGGGTGACGTCGCGGTCGATCGTCCAGCCCGACCCGAGTTCGTCGGCGACGACGTCGAAGTAGGTGCTGCCGCCGGCGGAGGCGATGAGGTCGTCGCGGCCGAGCAGGTCGGCGTGCACGACCGCCTGCCCGGCGTCGCGGATCAGGCCCATGAAGTCGCGTACGGCGGCCAGCGTCTCGGCGTCGGGCAGCCCGCTCTGCCCGAACCCGCCTTCGTAGCCGGCGACTCCGCACACCCGCAGCCGCGGCACCGCGCTCGCCGCCTTGGCGACCGCCACCGCCTGCGCGACGGTGCGGCACCCGGTGCGGGCACCGGTCGGACCGACCTCGACGAGGACATCGAGCGGCCTGGCGCCCGGCGCGCGGTCGAGCGCCGCCGCGATCAGGTCGACGCCGGCCGTCGAGTCGACGTAGCAGAAGAACTCGAAGTCCGGGTCGGCGGCGAGCTCACCCATCGCCCAGTCAACCCCGGCCGGATCCACGAGCTCGTTGGCGAGCAGCAGCCGGCGTACGCCGAAGGACCGGTAGACCCGGGCCTGGCTGATGGTGGCGACCGTGATGCCCCAGGAGCCGCCGGCGAGCTGCCGGGCGGCGAGCTGCGGCGCCATGTGCGTCTTGCCGTGCGGCGCGAGGAGCATCCCCCGGCTCGTGCAGAAGTCGGCCATCGTCGCGACGTTGGCGTCGATCGCGCTGTCGCGCAGCACCATCACCGGCGGCAGGAAGCCGGCGGTGAACAACGACGGCTTGTCGGCCACGAACTGCTCCACCGTGGTCCCCGGCGGCAGCGCCGGCCACCCCTTGGCCCGCCAGTCGAGCGGCTGCCGGCCCAGCTGCTGCAACGCGAGCTGGTCCATCGTCCTCCTGTCCTCCCGCACCCGTGCCCTACCTGATCACGAACCCGTCAGGAAAGCGATGGCGGCGCTAGGCGCTCGCCTGGACGGGCTCGGCCAGGAACACCGGGATCTCGCGGTCGGTGCGCTTCTGGTAGTCGGCGTAGTCCGGGTAGGCGGCGACCGCGCGGTCCCACCACTCGGCCCGCTCGGTGCCGTGCAACTCCCGCACCCGCGCGTCGAACGGCTCGGGGCCGTCCTGCACCTCGATCTCCGGGTGCTCGAGCAGGTTGTAGTACCAGACCGGGTGCTGCGGCGCGCCACCCTTGCTGGCCACCAGCGCGTAGCTGCCGCCGTGCTCGACCCGCATGAGCGGCACCTTGCGCAGGTGCCCGTTACGGCGCTTGCGCATCGTGAAGATCGCGATGGGCAGGCCGCGGTCGCGCAGGGTGTTGCCCTCCGCGCCGCCGGTGCGCTCGTAGAGCGCAACCTGGTCGCGTACCCATTGTTCGGGACTCTGGTCGTACTCCCCTTCGAGTGGCATGACTCAACATTGCCACGAGCGACGGGTTGACGCGCCGGGGGACCGGTACCGGCGCTCCGGTTACCCCGTTGCACCGCTATCTTTGCCGGCATGTCCGGTGAAGGGGAGCTGTCCGGTCGGGTCGCGATGGTGACGGGCGCCACCGGCGGTATCGGGCGCGCCGTGGTGCGCCGGTTCGCCGACCAGGGCGCCGCGATCGTGGTCACCGACCTCGACGACAAGGCGGTCCGCGACGTCGTCGAGCACGGGACGGGCGACGGCTCGACCGTGATCGGCCGGGTCATGGACGTCACCGACGCCGCGCAGGTCACCCGCGTCGTCGAGGAGGCCGCCACCGAGCTGGGGCCGGTCGACATCCTCGTCAACAACGCGGCGATCGCGCCGGCCGAGTCGTTCCTCGACACCCCGCTCGAGCAGTGGGACCGCATCTTCGACGTCATCGTCAAGGGCGCCGTACACGGTGCGCGGGCGGTGCTGCCGGCGATGATCGAGCACCGGCGCGGCAGCATCATCAACATCGCCTCGGTCAACGGCCTGAGCTTCTACGGCGACCCGGCCTACAGCGCCGCCAAGGCCGCACTGATCTCGCTCACCCGCACCCTCGCCGCGATGTACGGCGACTCCAACGTGCGCACCAACGCGATCGCCCCGGGCACGGTCCGTGGCCCGATCTGGAAGGACCGGCTCGCCCGCGACCCCGACACGCTCACCAAGCTGGCCCGCTGGTATCCGCTGGGCCGGGTCGGCGAGCCGCCGGACATCGCCGAGGCGGCCTGCTTCCTCGCCTCCGACCGGGCCGCCTGGATCAGCGGCGCCGTACTCCCGGTGGACGGCGGCCTCGGCGCCGGCAACGTCGAGATGGCCCGCGACACCGGCGGCTTCTGACCCGCTCGTTCCCCATGATCAAGAGGGGATTCCGGTACGAAACGCCGTACGAATCCCCTCTTGATCATGAAAAGTGGGGGGAGTTGCGCGGCGGACGGGCGGCGTCGTTAGCCTCGCGGGCGGAGGCGTATCCGGCCTGGTGACCGGCGCGGTCTTCAACACCGTAGAGGCCGAGGATCTCGGTCTGGCGGGTTCGATTCCCGTCCGCCTCCGCCACACACCGCCCGGCCGGCGCGGTCAGCTGAAATAGATCACGCACGCGCCGCCGAAGAGCACGCAGTAGATCGCGAACGGCGTGAGGGTGCGGGTCTCGAAGTAGCGGGTCAGGAACTTCACCGAGACCAGTGCCGCGACGAAGGCCGCGATGCTCCCGGCGACGACCTGCCCGCGGATGCCGTTGCCCAGCGGCCCGGCGAGGTCGGGCAGCTTGTAGACGCCGGCCCCGAGAATGATCGGCGTTGCGAGCAGGAACGCGAACCGCACCGCCTGCTCGTGGTTCAGTCCCCGCAGCAGACCGGCCACCATCGTCACCCCCGACCGGCTGATCCCGGCGAAGAGCGCCGTGATCTGCGCGACGCCGATCACCACGGCGCTGCCCACCCCGATCCGCGCCACGATCCCCGGCTCGTCCGTCACGTCGGGATCGGCGGACACCGGGCGGTCCGGGTCGCTGTCGGAGAGCCGGCGCCGCAGGAACTCCCCGCTGAAGAGCACCAGCCCGTTGATGGTCAGGAAGATCGAGGCCGCGAGCGGTTTCGCGAAGAGCGTCCGCAGCGGGTGTTCGAGCAGCAGGCCGACGAGTCCGGCCGGGATGGTGGCGATGATCAGCAGCCAGATCATCTTCTCGTCGACGGTCTCGATGCGGCGCTGCGCGATCGAGGTGAAGAGCCCGCGGATCAGCCGGACCCAGTCGCGCCAGAAGAAGAGCAGCAGGGCCAGCGCGGTCGCGACGTGCAGGCCGACGATGAAGGCGAGGTACGGCGACTCCGCCTCGGACTGCTGGGTGACCAGCTGTTCCCACGAGCCGCCGATCAGCGCGGGCACCAGGATCGAGTGCCCGAGGCTCGACACCGGGAACAGCTCACTGACGCCCTGCAGCAGGCCGATCGACACGGCCTGCAGGTAGCTCAGCTGAGACATGCGGCGACCCCGTACTCGTCGTGGGCGGACACGGTCCGCGGTCAGATTACGGGGCCGGGGTGCCGCCCGGCGCCGGGCGACGCGCCGGAACGACCGGCGAGTGGGCGGCGACCGGCTCGATCCGCCGGTACGGCGCCCCCAGCTCCGGCCGCGGATCGGCCGCGCCCTTGTTGGGCCACAGCGCCATCGCCCGCTCGGCCTGGGCGGTGATCGTCAGCGCCGGGTTGACCCCGAGGTTCGCCGAGACGGCGGAGCCGTCGACGACGTGCAGCCCGGGGTGGCCGTAGACCCGGTGATAGGCGTCGATGACCCCCGTCCGCGCGTCCGCGCCGATCGCGCAGCCGCCGAGGAAGTGCGCCGTCATCGGGATGTTGGCCACGTCACCGACCGTCCCGCCGGGCCAGCCGCCGATCCGGGTGGCGAGCCGGCGTACGACGTCGTGCGCGACCGGGATCCAGGACGGGTTGGGCGCGCCATGACCCGGAGTGGACGTCAGCCGGGTGCGGCCGAGGGGTCCGCGTCGCCGGACGACCGTGATCGAGTTGTCCAGCGACTGCATGGCCAGCGCGATGATGGTGCGCTCGGACCACCGGCGTACGTCGACGCTGCGGGCGAGCCGCCCGGGATGGCGGGCCGCGGCGCCCAGCCACTTCGCCCACCGCGGCACCGGGCCGCCGCCGTCGACCTGCAGCGTCCCCAGCAGACCCATCGCGTTGGAGCCCCGGCCGTAGCGCACCGGCTCGATGTGGGTGTGCTCGTCGGCCTCGAAGGACGACGAGATCGCCACCCCGCGCGTGTAGTCCACAGTGGACTCGTTGCGGGTGGCGCCGAGCAGGGCCTCGGAATTGGTGCGGGTCAGCACTCCGAGCCGAGCGGAGATGCCGGGCAGTTGGCCGTCGGCGACCGCGCGGTGCAGCAACTGCTGGGTGCCCCACGCTCCAGCGGCGAGCACGACCTGCCTGGCGGTGAAGGTGCGCTCGGTACGCCGGGCCCGCCAGGCGCCGGTGCGGACGGTGTCGACGGTGTAGCCGTCGCCGCGCGGGGTGATCCGGGTGACCGTCGTCAGCGGATGGACGACGGCACCCGCCCGCTCGGCGAGGTAGAGATAGTTGGTCGTCAAGGTGTTCTTGGCGCCGTGCCGGCATCCGGTCATGCACTGTCCACACTGGATGCAGGTACGCCGGGACGGCCCGGCGCCGCCGAAGTACGGATCGTCGACCTCGGTGCCCGGCGCCGTGCCCTCGGCGCCGAAGAAGACGCCGACCGGAGTGAGGCGGAACGTGTCGCCGACGCCCATCTCCTCGGCCACCGCCTTCATCTCCTCGTCGGCGGGCGTCATGGTCGGGTTGCGGGTCACGCCCAGCATCCGGCTCGCCTGGGCGTAGTACGGCGCGAGTTCGGCCCGCCAGTCGGTGATGTCGCGCCACTGCGGGTCGTCGTAGAAGGCCTGCGGCGGCTCGTAGAGGGTGTTGGCGTAGTTGAGCGAACCGCCGCCCACACCGGCTCCGGCGAGGACGACGACGTTGCGCAGCAGATGGATCCGCTGGATACCGGTGCAGCCCAGCTTCGGCGCCCACAGGAAGTTGCGCAGGTCCCAGGACGTCGCCGGCAGCGTCGCCGGATCGAAGCGCCGGCCGGCCTCGAGTACGCCGACCCGGTAGCCCTTCTCCACCAGCCGGAGCGCGGTCACCGACCCGCCGAAGCCCGAGCCGACGACGAGGACGTCGTAGTCGGCGGACCTGTCCGGCTCGATGGTCACCTGATCCTCCCGGGGCGGCCCGCCGCTGCCCGACCGGGCCGCATCAGCAGTGTGCCGCCCGGCACCGGCCGGCGTCGACCGTCCCGGTCGGATCGGTGCTTGACACGGTTACGGGTCGGCTGTCTGCTATGCCCGTCTTGGCGAGCCCCTCGGCAGCTGTCCGAAACGGAGAAGCCCATGACCGGTTTCCCTCTCTCCCGCCGCCTTCCTCGTTGGGTCGCGGGCGTCGGCGCCCCGGTGCTGGCGCTGCCGGGGCACACCGGCTCGACGTCCTCCTCGGCCGCGCCGCTGTCGGCGGAGCAGGCCCGCGAGCAGCACATCCCGATCATGCCGCGCTCGGCGTGATCCACGGGTCGCGGACGGTGTCGTTCACGCTGGGCCCGCGCGATTTGGGGTTCTGGGACAACGCCGGCCACTTCGGTGTGCAGCCCGGCCCGTTCGACGTCTACGTCGGTGACAGCTCGGTCGGCGGTCTGCGGGCCAGGTTCTCCGTGCGCTGAGCCGGGGGCGGCGTAGCGTCGCGCATCGTGGACGACCTCCGCCGGCGGGTACCGCGCACCGACGCGGTGCTCGCCGACCCGCGGCTGGCGCCGGCGTTGCGGCGGCTGCATCGCGACCTGGTGAAGTCGGCGGTCGCCGCGGCCCAGCAACGCTGCCGGGCGGGGGAGATCGACCCGGCCGACGTGGTCGAGGCGGCGCTGTCCGCGCTGCCGCCGGCGGCGGCGACCCTGCGGCCGGTGCTCAACGCCACCGGCGTACTGCTGCACACCAACCTCGGCCGCGCGCCGCTGTCCGACGCCGCGCGGGACGCCCTGCTCACCGCCAGCGGCAGCACCGACGTCGAACTCGACCTCGACACCGGCCGGCGCGGCCGACGCGGACGCGGCACGATCGCCGCGCTGGCCGACGCCGTACCGGACGCCGCCGCCGTGCACGTGGTGAACAACAACGCGGCGGCTCTCGTGCTGGCCGCGACCGCCCTCGCCCAGGGGCGCGAGATCGTGATCAGCCGCGGCGAGATGGTCGAGATCGGGGACGGGTTCCGGCTGCCCGACCTGCTCGCGTCGACCGGCGCCCGGCTGCGTGAGGTCGGGACGACCAACCGCACCGTGCTGCGCGACTACGCCGACGCGGTCGGGCCGGACACCGGCTTCATCCTCAAGGTGCACCCGTCGAACTTCAGCGTCACCGGCTTCACGACCGCGGCGTCGGTCGCGGAACTGGCCGACCTGCCCACGCCGCTGGTGGTGGACATCGGGTCCGGGCTGCTCGCCGCGCATCCCGCGCTGCCGGACGAGCCGGATGCGGCGACGGCACTGCGCGCCGGGGCGGACCTGGTCACCGCGAGCGGCGACAAGCTGCTCGGCGGTCCGCAGGCAGGGCTGCTGCTCGGCCGCGCCGACCTGGTCGAGCGGCTCCGTCGGCATCCGCTGGCCCGGGCGCTGCGGGTCGACAAGCTGACGCTGGCCGCGCTGGAGGCGACCCTGCGCGGCGCGCGGACACCGACGGTGCAGGCGCTGGAGGCCGACCGGGCGACGCTGGCCGGCCGGGCGGCCGCGCTGGCCGAGACGTTGCGCGCGGCCGGGATCGCCGCCGACGTCGCCGAGACCGAGGCCGAGGTGGGCGGCGGCGGCGCGCCCGGCGTTCTGCTGCCCAGCGCGGCGGTGAGCCTGCCGGCGCCGTACGCCGAGTTGCTGCGCCACGGCGAGCCGGCGGTGCTCGGCCGGGTGGAGAACGGCCGGTGTCTGCTCGACCTGCGCGCGGTCCCGGCGGCCATGGACGACCGGCTGCGCGCCGCCGTCCTCGCCGCGACCCCTGCCGACCCGTCGACCCATTCCGCGTGAACGTGACGTTCAAGCGCTCTATCCGCATCAACGTCACGTTGATGCGGAATCGAAGCGGCGAGCTGCATCGAAGCGGGTGGCGGTGATGTACGTCGTCGCGACGGCGGGGCACGTCGACCACGGCAAGTCGACCCTGGTCCGGGCGCTGACCGGGATGGAGCCCGACCGCTGGGCCGAGGAACGCCGCCGCGGCATGACGATCGACCTCGGCTACGCGTGGACCACCCTCCCGTCCGGCGCGACGGTCGCGTTCGTCGACGTGCCAGGGCATGAGCGGTTCGTCGGCAACATGCTGGCCGGCGTCGGCCCGGTGCCGGCGGTGCTGCTCGTCGTCGCCGCCGACGAGGGGTGGATGCCGCAGTCGGCCGAGCATCTCGACGCCCTCGACGCGCTCGGCGTGCAGCACGGCCTGCTCGCCGTCACCCGCGCCGACCTGGCCGACCCGGCGCCGGCCATGCAGAGCGCGCAGGCCCAGATCGCCAAAACGTCGCTGGGACAGGTCGAGGCGGTGGCGGTCAGCGGCGAGACCGGGGCGGGTCTCGAGCAGTTGCGGGCCGCGCTGGATCGGCTCGTCGCCGCGCTTCCGCCGCCAGATCTCACCGCCCCGGTGCGGCTGTGGATCGACCGGGCATTCACCGTGCGCGGCGCCGGCACGGTCGTCACCGGCACGCTGGCCGCGGGCTCGGTCCGGACCGGTGATCCGCTGCTGATCGCGCCGGGCGGGCGCACCGTCACCGTCCGCGGGCTGCAGTCGCTCGGGCGTCCGGTGGACGCCATGGACGCCACCGCCCGGATCGCCGTCAACCTGCGTGGCGTGCATCCGGACGAGGTACGCCGCGGCACCACCTTGCTGACCCCCGACGCGTGGCTGCTCACCGACCTCGTCGACGTCCGGCTCCGCGGGGATCCGGCCGACGACCTGCCCCGCGAGATGTCGCTGCACGTCGGCTCGGCCGCCGTACCCGTGCGGGTACGCCCGCTGGGCGCCGACACCGTGCGGCTCTCGCTCGCGGAGCCGTTGCCGCTGCGGATCGGCGACCGCGCCGTGCTGCGCGACCCCGGGCGGCGCCGGGTCGCCGCCGGGGTGCTCGTCCTCGACGTCCGGCCGCCGACGCTGTCCCGCCGCGGCGCGGCCAAGGCCCGGGCCGCCATACTCGGACGGTCCGACGGCACCCCGGACGGGGCCGCCGAGCTGCGCCGCCGCCAACTGATCCGGGCGCCGGACCTGCGGGCGATGGGTGCGGAGCCGCCGGGTGCGCCGGTCGCCGGCGACTGGCTCGCCGACCCCGACCATTGGGCGCAGCTCCGGGCGCAGCTCGCCGCCGCCGTCGCCGACCACGCCGCCGCCCACCCGCTCGACCCAGGGCTGCCGGTCGAGGCCGCGCGGCATCTGCTGGATCTGCCTGACGCCCGGCTCGTCGCCGCGCTCGTGGCCCGCCCGATCACCCTGCGGGACGGCCGGCTGTGGGTGGCCGGGCCGCCGCTCCCCGCCGAGCTCCGGGCGGCGCTCGACGAGGTACGCCGCGACCTGGCCGACGCGCCGTTCGCGGCACCGGAGTCGCGCCGGCTCGCCGATCTCGGGCTCGGGTCGCGCCAGTTGGCCGCCGCCGTCCGCGCCGGTGAGCTGCTCAAGGTCGCCGACGGCGTCTATCTGTTGCCGGGCGCCGATGCGCGGGCGGCCGAGGTGGTCGGCGGGCTGCCGCAACCGTTCACCACCAGCGAGGCGCGACGCGCGCTCGCCACCAGTCGCCGGGTTGCCGTACCGCTGCTCGAACTGCTCGACCGCCGCGGCCGCACCCACCGGCTGCCCGACGACCGGCGCCGGGTCGTCGACGGGGCGCCGTAGCCTACGAAGATGCCGCCGCGCCCAGCAAGTACGACCCGGGCCCGGGTGCGGGTGCTCGAGGACGGACAAACCGTCGTACGCCGGGACACCGTGACGACCGAGGAGCCGCTCGAGGTCCGGCTCGACGCCGGCGGCGTCGTCACGCCGGTCGCCGTCACCATGCGCACCCCGGGCGACGACTTCGCCCTCGCCGCCGGGCTGCTGCACAGCGAGGGGATCCTCGGCGGCCGCGACGAGCTGCGCCAGATCGACTACTGCACCGACGTGACGTCGGAGGAACAGGCCTACAACGTCGTGACCGTCGGCCTTCGCGGCCCGGTGCCGGACCTGTCCGGGATGGAGCGGCGGGGCACCATGTCGTCGGCCTGCGGCGTGTGCGGCAAGACCAGCCTCGAAGCGCTCAAGGTGCGCGGCGTCCCGCCGGTGGCCGCCGGCCCGCGGATCGACGCCGAAACGCTGTACTCCCTTCCGGACAAGCTCCGTGCGGCGCAGGCGACCTTCTCCGCGACCGGCGGGCTGCACGCGGCCGGGCTGTTCACCGCGGCCGGCGAGCCGTTGCTGGTGAAGGAGGACGTCGGCCGCCACAACGCCGTGGACAAGGTGGTCGGGCAGGAGCTGCTCGATGACCGGCTGCCGCTGCGCGACCGGGTGCTCGTGGTCAGCGGCCGGGCCGGTTTCGAGGTGGTGCAGAAGGCGCTCGTCGCCGGGATCGCCGTGCTGTGCGCGGTTTCTGCCCCGTCCAGCCTGGCGGTCGATCTGGCCGAGGAGTTCGGGATGACGCTGGTCGGGTTCCTGCGCGGCCGGCGCTGCAACGTCTACGCCGGCGCCGATCGACTCCGGTGACGCCGCTCCAGGGGTTCGACGCGGTGTTACTCACCGGCGGTTCGGGCCGTCGGCTCGGCGGCGCGGACAAGCCGGCGCTGCGGGTCGGTGACCGGCCGATCGTGGCGCGCGTGGCCGTGGCCGCCGCCGGTGCGTCCCGGCTGATCCTGGTCGGGCCGGCGTACGCCGGGGTGCCGGCCGACGTCGTGGCTCGTGAGGACCCGCCCGGCGGAGGTCCCGCGGCGGCGCTGGCCGCGGGCATCCCGCACGTGCGCTCGGCCCGGGTCGCCGTACTCGGTGGCGACCTGCCGTTCGTCACCGCCGCGGTGCTCGACGACCTGCGTCGCGCGGTGGCCGACGACGACGGCCCGGCGCTCGCTCTGCTCGTCGACGACGAGGGTCGCGACCAGCCGTTGTGCGCGGTATGGCGCACGGCCGCCCTGCGTACGGCGCTGGCCGGGGTCGGTGCCGGGACACCGCTGCGGCAGGTGGTGGCCGCGGCGCCGACCGTGCTCCGCCGTACCGTTCCGGTACGCGCGGGATCGGCCCCGCCGTGGTTCGACTGCGACACACCGGCCGACCTGGCGCGGGCGAGGGAGTGGGGATGAGCACGCTCGAGGAGTGGACCGCGGCGGTATGCCGGGAACTCGACATCACCGACCTGGTGGACGCCGACGGCGCGACCACGCTGGTGCTCGACCTGGCCCGCGACGTGGCGCACGGCGTGGCCCGTCCGGCGGCACCCCTGACGGCGTTCCTCGTCGGGCTCGCCGCCGGGAGGGCCGAGGACCCGGCCGCAGCCGCCGTCGACGCGGCCGGCCGGGTGAGCCGGCTCGTCGAGGGGTGGAGCCCCGAGCCGCCGTGAGACCCACCGGCACCCCGTGGTCGAACGCCCGGGCCTGCGCCTTCTCCGCGGGCAGGCCGCTCCCGGCCGTCGAGCGGCCGCTGGCCGACGCGGCCGGCGCGACCCTCGCCGACGCTCTGATCGCGCCACGGTCGTTACCCACCGCCGACAGCACGGCGATGGACGGCTACGCCGTCGCCGGACCGGGTCCCTGGCGAGTCGTCGGCCGGGTGTTGGCCGACACGGCCGAGCCGGGCCGGCTGAGTCCGGGGGAGGCGGTCGAGATCGCGACCGGCGCGCCGGTGCCGGCCGGGACCCACGCCGTACTGCCCTACGAAGACACCCACCGGGATGGCGCCACGGTGACCGGCGAGATCGCCGCCGGCCGGCACATCCGGCGGACCGGTGAGACGATCCCGGCCGACGCGGTCCTGGCCGACGCCGGCACCCCGGTGACGCCGGCGCTGCTCGGCCTGGCCGCCGGTCTCGGCCTCGACGCGCTGTGCGTCCGGCCCCGGCCGCGGGTCCGCGCGGTCGTCTCCGGCAACGAGGTGGTGACGGGCGGCCCGCCCGGGCCCGGCCGGGTTCGCGATGCGCTCGGACCGGCCCTGCCCGGCCTGGTCGCCGGGCTCGGTGGCGACGTCGTGGGCTTGACCCGAATTGGCGACGATCCGGCCGAACTCGCCGGGGCACTGACCGACCCCTGCCGGCGACGTGATCCTTACCTGTGGCGGGTCGTCGGTGGGGACGACCGACCCACTGTCCGAGGTGCTCACCGGGCTCGGCGCGACGGTCGTCGTCGCCGGGGTCGCCTGCCGGCCGGGTCATCCGCAGCGGCTCGCCGTGCTGCCCGACGGCCGGCCCCTCGTCGGTCTGCCCGGGAATCCCTACGCCGCCTTCGTCGCGCTGCTCACCATGGTCGGACCGCTCTGCGCCGGCCTGGCCGGCCGGGCGATGCCGGTGCTCCCGACGGCGCGGCTCGACGGCTGGCACGGGCACTGCGATCTCACCCGGATCATCGCCGTACGCCGGATCGACGGTGCCACCGTCGCCCCGACCGGGCACGACCGGCCGGCCTCGCTGTGGGGAGCGGCCGTGGCCGACGCGCTGGCCGTGCTGCCGCCGGGCTGGGCCGGCGAACCGGTGGAATTGCTGGCACTCCCGGACCGCTGACCGACGGCGCTACGGACGACGCACTAGGACGATGCGGCCACCGTCGCGGGCGGCGACCCGGAGCGGGTGCGCAGCAGGATGTTGACGCTGACGGCGAAGACCCAGGCGGGAAAGACGAGTTCGATCCACGGCACGGTCGTCGCCGTGGTCAGCAGCAGGATGCCGACCAGGAAGCCGGACCACGTGACCCACCGGTGGTGCAGCCCCAGCTTCAGCGCGATCATCGAGGTGGAGATGGTGAAGACCGCGGCCATCCGCAGCCCGTAGCTGGTCGTGATGTTGTAGATCGTGCCGCGCCCGAACCGCCACAGATCATTCGGCGGCGTGCCGTTGTTCTGGTGCGTCACGGTGATCAGCCCGACGAAGAGGGCGGCGAGGACGAAGAGCATCGCGATGAAGAGCAGGCCGCTGCCGAGGTAGAGGGTCCCGAAGAACTTGTCCTCGCGGTCGCCGATCTGGGAGCGCACGGCCCCCATGAACCAGAGGAAGAAGATCCCGCAGAAGGGCACCAGGAACAGGCCTACGTGCAACTCGCTCCGCCCGGTGGGGTTGCCGAGCCACGCGTGCACATCGTCCGGATTGGCCGGGGACGCCAGGTGGATCAGGACCACGGCGAGGCCGAACAGCACGGCGAAGAGGATCCCGGCCCACCCCGCCGCGCTCGGAGTCCGCAGGGCGGCGGGCGTGAGCTGTCCGTTTGCCGACTGCGGGTGCTCCCGGTGGCCGGCCAGACGCGTGCGCAAGTTCGCCATGCGTACCTCCACCGCGGCCTGATCGGCCCGTAGCCATCAGGCTCGCGCCGCCCGGAACCGCCGGCATCACCCCAACCGGGTGAAAGGCACGTTTCCCCAGGTCGGTCCGCGTGGCCTCAGCTGGCCGGCGGCGTACGGCGGCCGAAGAGCCCGCGGAAGGTGACCCGGAAGACCGGCTCCCCGACGCGCAGCAGCTCGCCGCGCATGATCGCGGTGCCCCGGTCGGCGCGGGTGGCCGAATCCCGGGTCTCGAGGACGGTGAGCCGGCCGGTGAGCAGGTCTCCACCGCGGACCGGGGACAGCCACCGCATGTCCTCGCAGCCGGGCGACCCCTGGCTCGCCGAGTCGGCCAGCAGCGCGTCGACGTAGAGCCGCATGAACAGGCTTCCGGTGAACCAGCCGGAGGCGATCACCCCGTGGAACGGGCTCTGCTCGGCCGCCCGCGGGTCGACGTGAAACGGCTGCGGGTCGAACTGCTTGGCGAAGGCGAGCATCTCCTCCTCGTCGACCGCGGTCGTCCCCAGGTCGAAGACGGCGCCGGCCACGAGATCTTCGAAATGCAGGGTCACCGCGCCACGCTCTCACACCGCCGACGCCGTGCGGCGGACGCGTCCGGAGTCGACTTTGGGACCCGGGTGCGGCGCGCATCGACGTGTTCGGCTTATGGTGACCGCGTGCCTGCCGTATTGCTTGCCGAGGATGATTCGGCCATTTCGGAGCCTTTGTCGCGTGCGTTGCAGCGTGAGGGGTACGACGTCATAGTCCGCAAGGACGGCCAGTCGGCGCTGCAGAGCGCGCTGTCCGGCCTGGTCGGCCTAGTGGTGCTGGACCTGGGACTGCCGGGGATGGACGGTCTGGAGGTCTGCCGCCGGCTGCGGGCGGCGAAGTCGACCGTGCCGGTGCTGGTGCTGACCGCCCGCACCGACGAGGTGGATTTCGTCGTCGGCCTGGACGCGGGCGCCGACGACTACGTCGCCAAACCGTTCCGGCTGGCCGAGCTGCTGGCCCGGGTGCGGGCGCTGCTGCGCCGCCGCGGGGTCGACCTGCTGGAGGCCAGCGGGGTACGACTGGAGATCCCGTCGCGGCGGGTCTGGCAGAACGACGCGGAGCTGTCCCTGTCCAACAAGGAGTTCGAGCTCCTGCGGGTGCTGCTGGAGCGGGCCGGGACCGTGGTGACCCGCGACGAGATCATGCGGGACGTGTGGGACGACACGGAGGGCACCGCCTCCAAGACGCTCGACATGCACGTCTCCTGGCTACGCCGCAAACTCGGCGACGACCCGCAGAACTCCCGGCTGCTGTCCACCGTGCGAGGGGTCGGATTCCGCTTCGAGCGCGGCTGACCCGGGACCGCGATGCGGCGCCGACTTCTTCTGTCGACGCTCGGCGTCGTGGCCGTCGCCATCCTCGTGCTCGGGCTGCCGCTGCTCATCGTCACGGTCCGGTTGATCTCCGACGTCGCCAACAACGACCTGCTCCGTGAGACCCAGGCGGTGCAGGCCTACGTCGAGGACCGGATCGGCCTCGGCGAGATCTCCCCGCGCCGGCTGGCCCGACTGGTGCCCGCCGGTCAGCAGGTCCGGGTCACCCTCCCCTCCGGTGCGGTCGTCAACTCCGGTCCGCACCTGGGCAAGGACGCCATCTCCCAGAGCGTGTCGGTCCGCGAAGGCGGCCAGGTGCAGGTGGCGCGACCGGCCGCGGGGATCCGCCAGGAACAGCTCAGCGCCGGGCTCCTCGTGCTCGGCCTCGCGCTGCTGTCCGCGGCCACCGCGGCGGGGGTCGCCGTACTCTCCGCCCGGCGGTTGTCCGTCCCGCTGCTCGACGTCGCCGACCGGGCGGCCCGCCTCGGCGCCGGTGACTTCCGCCTCTCCCCGGCCCGGCACGGCGTACCCGAGTTGGACCGGGTCTCCGACGTGCTCGACCGCAGCGCCAACGAGATCGCCGAACTGGTACGCCGGGAACGCGATCTCGCCAGTGACGTGTCGCATCAACTCCGCACCCGGCTGACCGCGCTGCAGATGCGGCTGGAGGAGATCGCGCTCTCCGACGACCCCGACGTACGCATCGAGGCGGTGGCGGCGCTGGAGCAGGCGGAACGGCTCTCCGGCGTGGTCAACGAACTGCTGGCCCAGGCCCGGCACGCCCGGGCGGCCGGCGCCGAAGTGGTCGACGTCGCGCACGAGTTGCGCATCATCGTCGCCGAGCACGCGCCCGCGATCGCCCGCGCCGGCCGGTCGGTCGGCGTCGTCGCCGAGCCGGGTCTGGTGGCGACCGCGACCCCGGGCCGGCTGCATCAGGCGGTCGGCGCGCTGGTGGACAACGCGGTGCAGCACGGTGCCGGGGCGGTCCGGGTGACCGCGCACATCGCCGGGAACAACGTCGTCGTCGAGGTGACCGACGAGGGGGCGGGTGTCGCGCCGGACCTCGTGCCGTCGCTGTTCGAGCGCGGGGTCAGCGGGTCCAACAGCACCGGCCTCGGGCTGGCGCTGGCCCGGGCGCTCGTCGAGGCCGACGGCGGGCGACTGGAGTTGCGCCGATCCTCTCCGCCGGTGTTCGCGGTCTACCTGGCTCGCGCGGAGCTCGGCGTAGAGCTCGGCTGAGCGGCTGTCGGATCGCGCCGGGTCAGGACAGGCCGGCCGCCGTGTGGGCCTCTGAGCGTTCGTCCGCCCGCCGCTTGCTCAGGAACACCCATCGCTTGTAGGACCAGAACCGGAAGATCGTGCCCAGACCGATTCCGATCAGGTTGGCCACGTTGAGGGCGAACGGGCTGGACAGGCCGAAGCCGTAGTGCACCAGTGCGATCACGGCCAGCCCGATCAGCAGGGCCACGCCGTTGAGCAGGAAGAACAGGGTGTATTCACGACCGAGTCCGGTGCGCGCGCGGTGGGAGAACGACCAGTGCCGGTTCATGAAGTAGGACAGGGTGGTCGAGATCGAGGTGGAGATGACCTTGGCGGTCAGCGGGCCGAGGCCGGCGCCGAAGTGCAGTGCGTTGAAGATGCCGACATCGACGGCCAGGTTGACGGCGCCGACGACGCCGAACGCAGACAGCTCTTTGACGAGGATTCGCCACGGGGTGCTGAACCGGCTCGCAAGACGCACCCCGTCAGTGTAGGGACCGCGTGCGAGGATTACCGGAGAGCCCGGTGCGATCCACCCGGTCGAATCGTCCGCTGCCCGACCCGGGTGGCTTTCGAGAGGATGAGCCGAGATGCCCGACTACTGCCTCGACGCCGAGCAGGAGACGTTCCGTCGTACGGTCGAGGATTTCGCCCGCACCGTCGTCGCACCGCAGGCCGCCGAGTCCGACCAGAACAGCACCTTCCCCTACGCCGTCGTGAAGCAGATGGCGGACATGGGCCTGTTCGGCCTGCCGTTCCCTGAGGAATACGGCGGGATGGGCGGCGACTACTTTGCGCTCTGTTTGGCGATCGAGGAACTGGCCCGGGCCGACTCCTCCGTCGCGATCACGCTCGAGGCCGGCGTGTCGCTCGGGGCCATGCCGGTCTACGCGTTCGGCAACGACGCGCAGAAGCGGGAGTGGCTGCCCCGCCTGACGTCGGGACAGGCCCTCGGTGCATTCGGATTGACCGAGCCGGGTGGTGGCTCGGACGCCGGGGCCACCCGCACCACCGCCCGCCTGGACGGCGACGAGTGGGTCATCAACGGCTCGAAGTGCTTCATCACCAACGCCGGGACCGACATCAGCGAGCTGGTCACGGTCACCGCGGTCACCGGGACGGGCGACGACGGTCGCAAGGAGATCTCGTCGATCCTGGTTCCGATTCCGCGGGCCGGCTTCTCCGCGTCGAAGAACTACTCGAAGGTCGGCTGGCACGCCTCCGACACCCGGGAGCTGTCCTTCGACGACTGCCGGGTGCCGAGCGCCAACCTGCTCGGCGAGCGCGGCCGGGGCTACGCCAACTTCCTGTCGATTCTCGACGGCGGGCGCATCGCGATCGCCGCACTCGGCGTCGGACTGGCGCAGGCCTGCGTCGACGAGTCGATCCGCTACTCCCACGAACGGCAGGCGTTCGGCAAACCGATCGGCGCCAATCAGGCGATCGCGTTCACCATCGCCGACATGGAGACGCGGACGCACGTCGCCCGCCTCGCCTACTACGACGCCGCGGCGCGCATGGTCGCCGGTAAGCCATTCAAGAAGCAGGCCGCCATCGCGAAGCTCTACTCCTCGCAGATCGCCGTCGACAACGCCCGCGACGCGACCCAGATCTTCGGCGGCTACGGCTTCATGAACGAGTTCGCCGTTGCGCGGCACTGGCGCGACTCGAAGGTGCTCGAGATCGGCGAGGGCACCTCAGAGGTGCAGCGCATCCTGATCGCCCGCGAACTCGGCGTCGGCTGACCCGCTCTCTCCATTCGGCTTGAACGTCACGTTCAAGCCATCTAGCGGCATCAACGTCACGTTGATGCCGAACAGGGGCCCCCATTCCGCTTGAACGTCACGTTCAAGCGCTCTAGCCACATCAACGTCACGTTGATGCGGAATGGGAAGCGGGCGATCAGAGGATGGGGAGCGAGCCGACGACGGGGAGTGCTGCCGAGGAGTGCGCCGACTGACCGCCCGAGTCGTGCGCGGTCACGCCGACCAGCCCGTTGCCGAGCGCGGAGGCGAGCACCGGCAGCCTGATGCTGGCCGACGCCCCGGCCTTCAACGATCCCACCGAGCAGGTCGCCGAACGACCGCCGCCGCTGCACCCTCCGGACGGTTGAGCGAGTACGCCGGTCGGCAGCGACAGGTCGACGGCGACACCCGTCGCCGTACTCCCGCCGCTGTTGTGCACGGTCACCGTGAGCCCCGTTGAGATGCCGAGGACCAGGGTGTGCACCGAGATCGTGGGCGAGTTCAGGATCGGCGGCGGTGGTGGCGCCGGCGGCTTCGTCGGCGATTTCGTCGGCGGCTTCGTGGACGGCGGCGGGCTGTGGGTCGGCGGGTTACTCGTCGGTGGCGGATTGGTCGTGGGTGGCGGGTTGCCCGTGGGCGGCGCGGTCCCGGTCGGTGTCGGGCCGCCGGTCGGCGCCGTGGTGGGGCCGGTCGGCGTACCGCCACCCGGTGGGCTCTGTCCCGGCGGGTTCTGACCGGGCGGGTTCTCACCGGGCGGACCTTGCCCGGGCGGGTTCAGACCCACCGGTCCGGTCGCCGTCGAGATCGGCGACGTGCCCGGGAACTGACCCGGACCGAGCAGCCCACCGCCCGGCGGGTTGGCCCCGGCCTGCGGACCCTGTGCGCCCGAGCCGCCGATACCCGGTACCCCGGAGGTCGCCGTGGGTCGGCCCGATGTCGAGGAGGTCGGCTGGCCGGGTCCCGCCGAGCCGCTCGGCGGTGCGCTCAACGTGAGACCACCCGGTGGTGGCGAACCGATCGTTCCGGTGTTGTTGTCGCCGCTGCCGAGGAGCAGGGTCGCGACCACGGCGCCGACGACCGCGGCGGCCGCGGCACCGGCGGCGATCTGCCCGGCCCCGACGTTCGAGAGGTGCGCCAGCCGCGCGATGGCACCCGGCTCGACGACTCCGGCACCCGACGCTCCGGCACCCGACGCTCCGGCACCCGACGCTCCGGCACCGGATGCCGGCGCAGAACCGGTCGCCGCCGACGTTCCAGCCGATACGGCGGCGGTGGCGCCGGCCGCGGCCGCGGACGCGGACTTGGCGGTCAGCCCGAGATAGCCGGCCACGAACGGCATGCCGAGGACCAGCGGGGCGATCACCCCACGCAGCCCCGAGTTGACGTCGAGTAGCTCATCCGCGAGCGCGCGGCACTGCGGGCAGTCGGAGAGATGACCCTCGACCCGCCGCGCATCCCGCCTGGCCAGACCCTTGCGGGTCCATGCACCGAGGCGTTCGACGGTGGTGCGGCAGCGCTGGCCGTTCGGACTCGTCAGGTGCACCTGCAGATAGGCCTGCCGCAGGCCTTCCCGGGCCCGATAGGCGAGCGCCGAGACGCCGTTCGGGGTGAGGCCGAGCAGCGGGGCGAGGTCGGATGGCTCGGCGCCCTCAATCTCGGTGTGCCACAGCACCATCTGCCAGCGTTCCGGCAGGTCGGCGAACGCGCGCGCGGCCATCGACGCCTCGAGCGCCGAGACCACGAGGTCGTCGAACGGTACGCCGGTGTCGTGCTTGGCCATGTCGCCGCTGATGGTCACGCGACGGTCGCGCCGCGCCTTGTCGTAGAAGGTGTTGCGCACCGTCGTCAGCAGGTAGGCGCGGAACGCCGTGTCCGGACCGCCACTGGCCTGCAGGATGTCGAGGATCCGGGCGAACGCCTCAGCCACCAGGTCGTCGGCATCGGCGTCGCTGCGGGTGAGTTGGCGGGCCAGGTTCCTGGCCGCTCCGGCATGGCGGGCCCAGAGCTGACCGTAGGCGTGACGCGCCTCGTCGGACTGTTCGGCGCGGGTCCCACGCCGGGGTCCCGGCTGGATGGACGGCCGTCGTACGGCGGCGATGAGCTCAGTGTCGGTCAGGGCGTCGGTCGGGGTCGTTGGCACAAGCCTCCCTTCGGCAACAGGTGATGGCGACGTACCCGACCTGAGGATGGGGGGCTCGGACGGCATGCGGCCGAAGGAATTGTGGCACTTGGCGCACGCCAAGGGAACCCGTCCGAGGACGACGGAGCTGTGATCAGAGTCCCGGAAGCGACGGCGTGGGGACCGGAAGCGACGGCGTGGGGACCGGAACGGCTGGCGCGCTGGGCGCCGGTGGCGTGGTCGGGGTCGGTGATGCCGGGCTGGACGGCGCCGGGGCAGCGGGCGACGGCGTGGCCGGAGTGGGCGGCGGAGCCGCAGGTGTCGGGAGGCTGGGCAGCGGCGGTGTGGTGACCTTCGGCAGCGCCGGCGTGGTCACCGTAGGAAGGGCCGGCTGGCTGGGCGCTGGTGTCGTCACCGTGGGCAGCGCCGGGGCCGCGGTCGACGGCGTCGCCGGGGTGGGCAGTGGAGCCGTCGGCGTCGGGAGGCTGGGCAGCGCGGGGGCCGTGACCTTGGGCAGGGTCGGGGTGGGAAGGCTCGGGAGCGGCGGTGTGGTGACCTTGGGCAGTGTCGGCGTCGGCGTCGGCAGGCTGGGCAGCGCGGGTGCCGTGACCTTGGGCAGCGTCGGGGTCGGGAGGCTGGGCAGCGCGGGGGCCGTGACCTTGGGCAGGGCCGGTGCGGTCACCGTGGGCAGCGGCGGGGTCGTGACCGTGGGCAGCGTCGGCGTCGGCAGGCTCGGCAGCGCGGGTGCCGTGACCTTGGGCAGCGTCGGCGTCGGGAGGCTGGGCAGGGCCGGTGCGGTCACCGTGGGCAGCGGCGGGGTCGTGACCGTGGGCAGCGTCGGCGTCGGCAGGCTCGGCAGTGCGGGCGCCGTGACCTTCGGAAGGGTCGGGGTCGGGAGGCTGGGCAGGGCCGGCGCGGTCACCGTGGGCAGCGGCGGGGTCGTGACCGTGGGCAGCGTCGGCGTCGGGAGGCTGGGCAGGGCCGGGGTCGTGACCTTGGGCAGCGCCGGGATCCCTACCGGCAACTGCGGCAGCGCCGACGTAACGGTGGGCGCCGCCGACGTAACGGTCGGCAGCGCCGACGTGACGGTGGGCAGCGCCGGAACCCCTACCGGCAACTTCGGCAGCGCGGACGTGATCTCGGGCAGAGCGGATGTGACCTGAGGCAGGGCGGATGTCACCGTGGGGAGCGCCGGGACCCCTACCGTCGTGGGCAACCTCGGCAGCGCCGAGGTGACCTGGGGCAGACCCGATGTGACCTGGGGCAGAGCGGATGTGACCTGGGGCAGAGCGGACGCGACCTGGGTCAGCGTCGACGTGGCCTGAGGCAGGGCGGATGTGACGGGCAGCGCCGGAATGCCGAGCGTCGTCGTCAGCTTCGGCAATGCGGACGTGACCTTGTTCAACGTCGGCGCCACCGTCTGCAGGCTCGGCAGCGAGACGGAGACGGTGGGTAGCGAGATCGGGAGGTTGGGCAGCGCCGCGTTGACCAGCGGCAGTGCGATCGCGGACTGCGCGGAGTGCCCGCTCGAGTCGCTGACGCTGAGGTTCACCAGGCCGCCGTTGAGGTTCACCTGCGACAGCGGGAGCGGGACGCTCACCGACACTCCGGGAAGCAACGCGGGCAGCGCGCAGTGCGCCACGGCGCCACCTCCGCTGCAGGCGCCGGTGACCCGGGAGAGAACTCCGGTCGGCAGGTCAACGTCCAACGAGACGCCGGTCGCCGTCGTCCGGCCGGCGTTGTGCAACGTCACCGCGAGACCGCTGACCGTCCCGCGGACGAGGCTGCTGACCGCCACCGTCGATGCGGTGAGGTTGACCGCGGGTGTGATCTTCAGTGACGTCGAGCCTCGCCCGGTCGCAGTCTGCACGGAGACGCCGACCGGCCCGGACAGCGAGACGTTGGGCAGAGATATGCCGCGCCCGGAAACCTGGGGGAGTCCGGTGATCCGGACACCGTTCTTCGATGAGGTGCCGCCCAGCTGCAGTCCGGCCGGCTGTGCGCCGAAGGTCGGCGCCGTCGTCTGCGTTTGTCCGGTCGTATGGCTGGCCGGCCGGTCCGTCGTCAGTCCGGGAACGGCGGCGGTCGCCGACCCGCCTCCGGTACCGCCCACGACGATCCCGGCGATGACGGTCCCGACGACTGCGGCGCTCGTGGCGCCGGCGGCGATCTGTGCCGCCCCGATCGCGGGCAGGTGCGACAGGCCCCACAGGGCGCCCTTCACCACACCGGCACCCGCGCTCAGCGAACCGGCGCCGGCGCTCACCGACCCGGCGGCACCGGCCGAGCTTGCGGCGCCGACCGACGCCGACGACGACGTACCGGCTTCGGCACTGGACGCCGCCGACCCACCGGTGCCGGCGGCCGAGCTGCCTGCCGCGGAGCCGGCCGACGCCTTGTTGGCCTTGAGGTATCCCGCGACGAACGGAGCGCCGAGTACCAGGGGGGCGATGATCCCGCGCAGACCGCTGTTGATGTCGAGCAGTTCGTCGGCCAGCGCACGGCAGTCGGCACACTCGGACAGGTGCCGCTCGACCCGCGCGGCGTCCCGGCGGGACAGCCCGTTGCGGGTCCACGCGCCGAGGTTTTCCACCGCGGTCTGGCAGGAGCGGTCGGGGGCGGTCGACAGGTGCACCTGCAGATAGGCCTGTCGCAGACCCTCCCGGGCCCGGTAGGCCAGCGCCGACACGGCGTTCGGGGTGAGCCCGAGCAGCGGCGCGACGTCGGCCGGTTCGGCGCCCTCGACCTCGGTGTGCCAGAGGACGGTCTGCCAGCGTTCGGGCAGTCGCGCGAAGGCCTTGGCGGCCAACGTCGACTCGAGCCCGGCGAGCGCGGTGTCGTCGAACGGCACGCCGGGGTCGTGCTCGTCCATGTCGTCGCTGAAGGTCAGGCGGCGGTCGCGGCGCGTCTTGTCATAGAACGTGTTGCGGACGGTGGTCAGCAGGTACGGGCGGAACGCCGTCTCCGGACCCCCTCCGGACCGGAGTACGTCGAGTACGCGGGCGAAGGCCTCGGCCACCAGGTCGTCGGTGTCGGCGTCGCTGCGGGTGAGTTGGCGCGCGAGGTTGCGGGCGGCATCGGCGTGTCGTTCCCAGAGCTCGCCGTAGGCCGCGCGGGTCAGGTCGGTCTCGTCGATGTCGGTCCTGAGCCGGAGCCGCCGCCGCGTGGTGACGGGACCGCGCGCGGCGGCGATGAGTTCAGTATCGGTCAGGGACTCGGTCGGGGTGGTGGTCACGAGCCTCCCTCGCGATGGACGTTGCCGCAGACCTACCCGCTCGAGGGGTGTGGTAATCCGAGCGCCACGTAGGCCGGCGGCATGTGGGTCAAGGGATTGTGGCACTCGGGCTACTGGAAGGCCACGGCTGGGCGACAGTGAATCTGCGCTGTGGTCGGCCCGCTACCCTTTCGCGACATGGATCCGCGTACCGGTCTGCCCGTTGTCGGGATGGTCGGTGCCGGGCAGCTGGCCCGAATGACCCACCAGGCGGCGATCTCCCTCGGGCAGTCGCTGCGCATCCTCGCCGCCTCGCCGCAGGATGGTGCCGCGGTGGTCGCCGCCGACGTCGTGATCGGGGACCACACGTCCTACGACGACCTCGCCGCCTTTGCGGCCGGCTGCGACGTGGTCACCTTCGACCACGAGCACGTGGCCAACGAGCACGTCGCCGCCCTGGCCGAGGCCGGTCACCGGGTCGCGCCCGGTGCGGCCGCCCTGATCTGCGCCCAGGACAAGCAGGTGATGCGCGAACGGCTCGCCGATCTCGGCGTACCCGTGCCGCGGTGGTCGCCCGTGCGCGAGCGGTCCGACCTCCGCGAGTTCGTCGACCGGGTGGGTACGCCGTTCGTCCTCAAGGCCAGCCGCGGCGGGTACGACGGCAAGGGGGTCTGGGCCGTGCCGTCGGTCGACGAGGCCGACGCCGTGTTGGAGTCCGGTGTCCCGTTGATCGTCGAGGAGCGGGTTCCGATCGTGCGCGAGCTCGCCGCCGTCGTCGCGCGGTCGCCCTTCGGGCAGGGCGCGGCCTGGCCGGTGGTGCAGACGGTTCAGGACGACGGGATCTGCGTCGAGGTGCTGGCCCCCGCGCCGGACCTGTCCGAGGAGCTTTCCGCACAGGCGCAGACGCTCGCTCTCACCGTGGCCGCAAAGCTCGGTGTGGTCGGCGTACTCGCCGTCGAACTCTTCGAAACCGCGGACGGACTGGTCGTCAACGAGTTGGCCATGCGCCCGCACAACTCCGGGCACTGGAGCATGGAGGGCTCGCGGACATCGCAGTTCGAGCAGCACCTGCGCGCGGTGCTGGACTACCCGCTCGGTGCCACGGAGATGACCGCACCGGCGGTGGCGATGGCCAATCTGCTCGGCGGTCCGGCGGAGGGCCCCGGCATCGACGAGCGGGTGCACCACATGATGGCCCGCTGGCCGGACGTGAAGCTGCATCTCTACGGCAAGACGGTGCGACCGGGCCGCAAGATCGGGCACGTCACCGCGTTGGGCGACGACCCGGAGCGGGTCCGCGCCCGCGCCGTCGCCGCCGCGCAGTGGCTGCGCTACGGGACGGAGACAACACCGTGACGACGTCGCCGGATCCGTCGCCGCAGGTCGGTGTCGTGATGGGCAGCGACTCCGACTGGCCCGTCATGTCCGCCGCGGTCGATGCGCTGGCCGAGTTCGCGGTGCCGACCGAGGTGCGGGTGGTGTCGGCGCACCGTACGCCGCGGGAGATGCTCGACTACGCGACCGCCGCGGCCGACCGCGGGCTGCGGGTGATCATCGCCGGTGCCGGCGGAGCGGCGCACCTGCCGGGCATGATCGCGGCGGCGACCCCGCTGCCGGTGATCGGCGTACCCGTGCCGCTGGCGCACCTGTCCGGGCTGGATTCGTTGCTGTCGATCGTGCAGATGCCGGCCGGCGTACCGGTGGCGACGGTGTCGGTCGCCGGAGCCCGCAACGCGGGGCTGCTCGCCGTACGCATCCTGGCCGCCGGTGACGAACGGCTGCGCTCGGCGATGGCGGACTTCCAGGAAGCGCTCCGCCAGACCGCGCTGGACAAGAACGTCGCGCTGCAGTCCCGCCTCACCGACCGCTGATTGCCTCTCTTCCCCCGCGTGGACAAAACCCACTAGTAGTGGGTTTTGGTCCACGACACGCCGTACGACGGGTACAAAACGCACTAGTAGTGGGTTTTGTCCACGGTCACCCCTTGCCCAAGACGTCACCTCGCTGCCCCCCGGTCTCAAAACGCACTAGGAGTGCGTTTTGGGGGCGCCGTACGGCGTGTCCGGACCAAAACGCACTAGGAGTGCGTTTTGGGCGGCCGGCGGTGGGCACGCGGGCGGCGCGGAGGGTGAGGCGTCAGGGGCGGCCGAGGGCGCGGTAGGTCCAGCCGGCCGCTCGCCAGCGCACCGGGTCGAGGGCGTTTCGGCCGTCGACGATATTGCGCCGTGCGACCAGGTCGCCGATCCGGGCCGGGTCCATCTCGCGGAACTCGGTCCACTCGGTGAGCATGAGGACGAGCTCGGAGTCCTCGCGCCGCCTCGTCGACGGAGTCGGCGTACTCGAGGTCGGGATAGTCGCGCCGGGCGTTGTCGTTGGCCGCCGGGTCGTAGACGACGACCCGCGCACCCTGCCGGTGTACGGCGGCCGCGACGTCGAGAGCGGGCGAGTCGCGGATGTCGTCGGAGTTGGGCTTGAACGCCGCTCCGAGCAGGGTGACCCGGGCGCCGCGGAACGAGCCGTCGAGCACCTCACGGGCCAGGTCGACAGTGCGCGACCGCCGCCGCTGGTTGATCGCGTCGACGTCGGTGAGGAAGGTCAGCGCCTGGTCGGCCCCGAGTTCGCCCGCCCGGGCCATGAACGCGCGGATGTCCTTGGGCAGGCAGCCGCCGCCGAAACCGAGGCCGGGCTGCAGGAACCGGGGACCGATCCGCGCGTCGTAGCCGAGCGCCTCGGACAACTGTGTGACGTCGGCGTGCGCGACCTCGCACACCTCGGCCATCGCGTTGATGAACGAGATCTTGGTGGCCAGGAAGGAGTTGGCGGCGACCTTGACCAGCTCGGCGGTCGCGTAGTCGGTGACCACCACCGGGCACCCGGCCTCGATGATCGCGGCGTACGCCGACCGCAGCCGGTGCTCCGCCCACTCCGAGATGACGCCGAAGACCAGCCGGTCGGGGTGCAGGGTGTCGGTGACGGCGAGTCCTTCGCGGAGGAACTCCGGGTTCCACGCGAGCTCCACGTCGGTGCCGGCCGGGGCGGCCCGGTGCAGCCGCGTGCCGAGCCGGGCCGACGTACCGGTCGGCACCGTCGACTTGCCGACCACCAATGACCGGCGGCGCAGGTGCGGCGCCAGGGCGTCGATGGCAGCGTCGACCTGGGACAGGTCCGCGGCGTTCTCCCGGCCCTGCGGCGTCCCGACGCACACGAAATGCATGTCGGCCGCCTCGGCCGCCTCCGCGAAGGATGTCGTGAACCGCAGCCGGCCGGTGTCGAGGTTCTTGCGCAGCAACTCGGGGAGGCCGGGCTCGAAGAACGGCACCTCGCCGGCCGCGAGCTGGGCGATCTTCCGCGCGTCGACGTCGACGCCGATCACCTCGTGGCCCAGCTCGGTCATGCAGACGGCGTGGGTGGCGCCGAGGTATCCGGTGCCGATGACCGACATCCGGACACGGTCGGGCTCAGGGGTCGTCACAGGGGGGCTCCAGAGATGGTCGGCTCCCAAAAGCGTAGGACAGCCGCTCGGCGGATCCGCGGCCCCGGGCGGCGCTAGGGTCATCGCTGTGCCTGACACCGCCACGCCCGACCTGACCCCGGCCGCCGTGCGATCGGCCGGCGACTACTTCGAGCGCTGGCTCGGCTTCCGGCAGACCTTCCTGCGGGTGCCCGGCGTGCAGGCTGCGCTGTGGTACGACGCCGGCGTCGTCATGTCCGCGGCGTACGGCCTGGCCGATGCCGAAGCCGGCACGGCACTGACCTCGTCGCACCTGTTCCGGATCGCCTCACACTCGAAGATGTTCACCGCCACTGCGGTCATGGGTCTGGTCGAGGACGGCCGGCTCCGGCTCGACGACCCGGTCGCCTCCCACCTCGGGTGGCTGGCCGGTACGCCGGTCGGCGACCGCACCGTCCGCGAACTGCTCGCCCACGGCGGCGGCGTCATCCGCGACGGACAGGACGGCGACTTCTGGCAGCTGGACCGGGCCTTCCCCGACGAGGCGGCGCTGCGCGCGGTCGCCGCCGCCGGCGCCGACGTCCTGCCGGCGAACCAGCAGTTCAAGTACTCCAACATCGGCTTCGGCCTGCTCGGGCTTGTCATCGAGGCGGTCACCGGCACCAGCTACGCCGACTTCCTGCAGAAGAACGTGGTCGACCGGCTCGGCCTGGCCGACACCGGCCCCGAATTCGACCCGGCCCGCAGCGGGGAGTACGCCGCCGGATACTCCGCGCTCTCCTACGCCGACCGCCGGCTCCCGGTGGACCACGTCGACACCGGCGCGCTGGCCTCGGCGACCGGGTTCTTCAGCACCGCCGACGACCTGTGCCGCTTCGCGTCGGCGCATTTCCTCGGCGACGACCGGCTGCGCAGCGACCGGTCCAAGCGGATCCTGCAGCGCACGGAGTGGAAGGTCGAGGGCGCCGACTCCGACTATGCCCTCGGGTTCGCGGTCCGTGAGGTCGGCGGCCGCCGCCTGGTCGGACACGGCGGGGGATATCCGGGGCACGCCACCTGCACCCTCTTCGATCCGCAGGCCCGCCTCGCGGTCAGCGTGCTCACCAACGCCATCGACGGGCCGTCCTTGTCGCTGGCGAAAGCCGCGGTCCGGCTGACCGATCTCGCCGCCGCCCACCCCGACCCGCCGGACGGCGTCGACATCGCCGACCTCGACCGGCTGTGCGGCCGCTACGCCAACCTGTGGGGGGTGACGGACATCGCCCGGCTCGGCGGGCGGCTCTACGCGATCGGGCCGACGGCGGACGACCCGGCCGAGGAGCCCACCGAACTCGAGCTGACCGGGCCGACCACCGCGCGCATCAGCCACGACAGCGGATACGGCTCGGCCGGCGAGACCCTGCAGTTCGACGTCGCCGACGACGGTACGGTGCGCGGCATCCGGGGCGGGATGAGCTGGTACCCGTTCGAACGGTTCCAGGCCGCGGTGGCCGGGACCGACCGCGTGCGGGTCGGCGCGCCGATCCGCCCCTGATCTGCCGGCCCGCCTCGCGCAGCGATCACCACGGAGCGGGGCCGAGGCGATCGATGAACGTCCCGGTCGGCCCATCCGCGTCGAGCATCGCGAGCTTGACGATCGAGTCGGTGCCTTCGGTGACGGTCAGCTGGCCGGTGTGATTGTTCATGTCGGTGGCCGCCCATGTGCGGTTGGCGATCTCCCCGGGAGTGGCGATGTTGAATTTGATGTCCGGGAGTGCCTGGGCGTACCGGACGCTGATCATGTTCAGCGCCGCTTTCGACGAGCTGTAGGCGAGTTCGTGAATCTTCGAGAAAGGCTGCTCCGGATCGGTCACGACCGTGAACGAACTGCCGCCGCTGGACACCATCACGACCCGCGGATTGTCGGCCGCCTGCAGCAGCGGAAGGAAGGCGTGCGTGACCCTGATCGGTCCGTACACGTTGGTGTCGTAGACGGAGTGAATTTCGTCAGCCGTCGCATCTGCAGGCGGCGTGCCCTTTCCCGGAGCTCCGGCGTTGTTGACCAACACGTCGAGCCGGTCGGTGTGCTTCCGGACGAGTTGTACGGCGTCGCTCACCGATTCGTCCGAGGTGACGTCCAGCGGCACCATGATCACGTGCGCGCCGAGCGCGGTCAGCGTGTCGACAGCTGCCAGTCCTCGACCTCGATCGCGCGAGCCGAGGAAGACCGTCCAACCCTGTTCGCGGAGCCGCCGTGCCGTTTCCAAGCCAAGTCCCTTGTTGCCTCCGGTGATCAGCACCGAGGTCATGTTCCGAATTCGTCATGCACCGTATGACGATGCCTGCGGGTCGGCTGTGACATCCGTGCGCGGCCGCTGGACGACGGCCGGTCCCGCTCAGTCGAGCAGGTCGCCGGCATGCGGCAGCCGGCCGGCGGTCCGCATCCGGCGCAGCACGGCGTTCATGCCGGGTCGGCCACGTAGCTCGGCCAGCGCGGATCGCGCGGCCGGCAGATCGCCGCGGCGCGCGGCGTCGAGAGCGACGTAGAGCCCCCGCATCCCGCCGGGTGACTGCCCGCCCAGCGTCGCCCAGTCACCCTGCTCGTAGGCGCGCTGAAGCTCGAACAGCCGGCGCAGCTCGGCGACCGGCTCGGTCGCGTCGTCCACCCGCAGGTCCACCGGCACCGCGTCCCAGGGCCGGTCGGTCGGCTCGGCGGTGACGACGAGGAGCGCGGCGGACTGCCGACCCCGGACGTCGCCACCCGCGTCCTCGGCGGCCGCCAGTGCGACCAGCAGCCGGTCGGCCAACTCTCCCTCGGCCGCCATGAACGCCTCGGCCATCGTCGGGACGACCGACCGCGACGCCAGCATGTTGCCCTGTGCGGCGAAGCCGTCGCCGGTCACGTGCCCGCACGCCGACAGGCATGAGCCGCCGGTCCATGCCGATACCCGGCCGTGCCGGTCGACGAAGGCGACCTGACGCGCGTCGGCCTCGGTGTCGTGGGCGAGCAGCTGGTGCAGCGCAGCCTCCGGCGACGCGCCGCCGGCCATCAGGTCCAACCCCCGGGCGCCGTAGCCGCGCTCGGTCTGTGCCTGGGTGGCGATCGCGCCGACCCCGCCGCGCGCCCAGGGCACGGAGCGCCCCACGGCGAGCGCACAGGTCGCCACCGCGACGCCGAGCCGGCCCTCGGCGGCGTCGTGCGCGACCAGCGAGAACGTCACCCGTCGACCCGCACGCCGATGGTCGCCGGCTGCGCGTCGACGGTGAGCGGCGGGCCGGTGCTGGCCCGTACCTGGTCGGCGTCGACCCCCGGCGCGAGTTCGCGGAGCAGCAGACCACGGTCGGTGACGTCGATGACGGCCAAATCGGTGATGATCCGCTGCACGCAGCCCCGCCCGGTCAAGGGCAACGTGCACTCGTCGACGATCTTGTGCGCGCCGTCCTTCGCGACCTGTTCCATCAGCGCGACGACGCGTTTCGCGCCGTGCACCAGGTCCATGGCGCCGCCCATCCCTTTGATCATCTTTCCGGGGATCATCCAGTTCGCCAGATCCCCGCGACCGGACACCTGCATCGCGCCGAGGATCGCGACGTCGATGTGGCCGCCGCGGATCATGCCGAAGGACGTCGCGGAATCGAAGAACGAGCCGCCCGGCAGGATGGTGACGGTCTCCTTGCCGGCGTTGATCAGGTCGGGATCCTCTTCGCCGGCGTACGGGTAGGGCCCGACGCCCAGGATGCCGTTCTCGCTCTGCAGGACGACGGTGATGTCGTCGGGGATGTAGTTGGGCACCAGCGTGGGCAGGCCGATGCCGAGGTTCGCGTACTCCCCGTCCGTCAACTCCTGCGCGGCGCGGGCGGCCATCTGCATGCGGGTGAGTGCCATCAGCTCTCGCTCCCGTGCCGGCGGACGGTGTGCTTTTCGATCCGCTTGTCCTGTGTGCCGACCGGGCCGACGACCCGTTGCACGTAGACGCCCGGGGTGTGGACGCTCTCGGGCAGGATCTCGCCGGGTTCGACCAGCGTCTCGACCTCCGCGATGGTCAGGGCGCCGGCCATCGCGGCGAGCGGGTTGAAGTTGCGCGCCGATTCGTGGAAGACGAGGTTGCCGTGCCGGTCGCCCACCGCCGCGCGGACGAGCCCGACGTCGGCCCGGATCGACTCCTCCAGAACGTATTCCTGGTCGCCGAAGCGGCGGGTCTCCTTCGTCGGCGAGGCGACGCGAACGGACCCGTCCGACCCGTAGCGCCAGGGCAATCCACCCTCGGACACCTGCGTGCCCACGCCGGCCGGGGTGAAGAAGGCCGGGATCCCGCAGCCGCCCGCGCGCAACCGTTCGGCCAGCGTCCCTTGCGGGCAGAGCTCGAGCTCCAACTCGCCGGACAGGAACTGGCGGGCGAACTCCTTGTTGTCGCCGACGTAGGAGCTGGTCATCCGGGAGATCCGCTTGTCGTGGAGCAGGATCCCGAGTCCGGCCTTGTCGACGCCACAGTTGTTGGAGATCAGCCGCAGATCGTCGACACCGGCGTCGTGCAGGGCCGCGATCAACACGTCCGGTACGCCGCACAGCCCGAATCCCCCGACCGCGATGGTGGCACCCGGCCGGATGTCGGCGACCGCCTCGGCGGCGCTGCGCACGACCTTGTCCATCGGCCTCCCTGTCCGTGATCGCGGGGCAGGCTGTTCCCCTCGAGACACTAGCCGCCGGCTAGCGGGCGAGGCTGCGCACTCCGTCGACGGCCACCGGCGCCGAGGGTCGCGGTGACCTGCTCGACCTCGGCCCGGCGGGCCAACGCCGCCGGGTCCGGCGACGCGCAGAGCACCAGCGACGCCCCTGCAGCCAGCGGCGCCAGCAGCCCGTCCCGCCAGTCGGCGTAGCCGGACCACGTCAGCGTCGAGAGGACCCGGTCACCGGTGGTCAGGCCCCATTCGCCGGCCCGGCGCCGGGCGTCGGCCACCACGTCGGCGCCGGTCTGCACGCCCGGGATGTCGGCGACTGCCGGCGCCGTGTCCGCCACCGGTGGCACGGCCACGAAGTGGTCGCCCTGCCCGGGGACGAGCGCGGCGTAGTCGATCGCGCCCTCCGGTGGCCGGGGAAAGGGCCGACCCAGCGGGGCGAGGGCGAAGGCGACGACGTCGTCCGGCCCGGCGGCGCGCGCCGCCTCGACCCCGGGACCGTCACAGCACACGACCTGGGCACCCTCGGCGCGGCTGCCGACGACGCCGCCGGCCGACCAGGCCGCGAGCAACACGGCCGCCGTCTGCCAGTGCGCGGGCAACCAGACGGCGACCGGCGCGCCGGCCTCGACGTCGAGCTCGTCGCACAGCAGGTTCGCGGTCTTGGCCACCCAGGTGGCGAGCGTGGTGGCGGACAGCTCGGTCCGGTCCCCGCTGGCGTCGTCGTAGAACGTGACCAGCGGTCCGGCCGGATCCCGGGCGAGCGCGTCGGCGAGCAGCGCGTCGGTGGCGGCCACGGATCAGAGCGGGATACGGCGGGAGTCAGTCACGGTCGGACAGCGTAGCCGTCGACACCGGCTCGGGCCGGGGAGCGGCCGGGTCGATGGAGTCGACGGCGTCGCGCAGGGCGGCGGCGGCGTCATGCAGGAAGGCGGTGACCACGCCGCGCGCGCCGGCGTCGGGTGACGTGGCGCCGGCGAGAACCGCATCGAGTCGGCGGTAGACGGTGGTGACGGCCTCCTGCGCCCGCGGGGTGAGACCGACCAGGACCTTGCGGCGATCGGTGGGGTGGGCTTCACGCTTGACGAGCTGCGCCCGCTCCAGCCGGTCGAGTAGCTCGGTGGCCGAGGCGCTCGTCATGCCCACCTTCCGGGCCAGCTCGCCCGGCGTCTGTCGTCCCTCGACCTGCACGATGCCCAGCGCGATCATCTCGGTGGGTCCGATCCCGAGCAGGTCGCGGGCCAGCTGAGTCCGGTACCGCTCGCCCGCGAGCACGAGCTCGCGCACCGACAGCGCCAGGCCAAGATCGTTCTCCATATTTATCAGGTTACCGTGATATCCGGCTGCCGTGCGGTTTAGCGTGGACGGCAAATCGCGCCCACCCGGGGCATTGCACGCACATGAGGGGGACCGCCATGACCCAGATGATCAGCGGGATCGACGCGCTGGAGACGGCGATGACCGGGCCGGTGCTGAGCCCGGGTCACGCCGACTACGACACGGCGCGCTCGCTCTTCAACGGTGACATCGACCGGCACCCGGCCGCGATCGCCCGCTGCCGATCGGCCGCCGACGTCGCCGCGGCGATCGGGTTCGCGCGGGGTCACGGTCTCGAACTCTCGGTCCGCGGCGGGGCGCACAACTACAGCGGCGCGGCCATCGGCGACGGCTGCCTGATGATCGACCTGAGCGAGCTCAACGCGGTCGCGGTCGATCCGGCCGCCCGCCGGGCGAAGGTCGGCGGCGGGGCGACGATGGCCGACATGGACGCCGCGACCCAGGTGCACGGCCTCGCCGTACCCGGTGGCGTGATCAGCCACACCGGAGTCGGCGGGCTCACCCTCGGCGGCGGGATGGGCTGGCTGACCACGATGATGGGGCTGACCATCGACAACCTCGAGTCCGTCGAGATCGTGCTCGCCGACGGTCGCATCGTCCGGGCGTCCGCCGACGAGCGCCCGCATTTGTTCTGGGCGGTCCGCGGCGGCGGCGGCAACTTCGGCGTCGTCACCGAGTTCGAGTTCCGGCTGCACCCGGTGGGACCGGAAGTCCACATGGGACTGTTCTTCTGGGGACTCGACCAGGGCGCCGACGTACTCCGCTTCGCCCGCGACTTCCTGCCCGCGATGCCGCGTGAGTCCGGCGCGATGGTGGCCGCCGGCCTGAGTGCGCCGCCCGCGCCGTTCGTGCCGGAGCAGTACCACCTCATGCCGGGCCACGCGATGATCGTGGTCGGACTGTCCTCCGCGGAGGCGCACGCGGAGTTGGTCGCACCGATCCGCGCCGCGCTCCCGCCGCTGTTCGAGTTCGTCACGCCGATCCCCTACGTCGGGCTGCAGCAGATGCTCGACGACAGCGCGCCCTGGGGGATCTGCGCCTACGAGAAGGCGGTCGACCTCGACGAGTTGTCGGACCAGGCGATCGCGGTGATCAGCGGTCAGGCTCCGAAGAAGGTCTCGCCGATGACCTTCATGCCGTTGTTCTACCTGGACGGCGCGTTCACCGACGTCGGTGAGGACGCAACGGCGTTCGGTGGCTCACGCCGGCGGCACTACGTCTGCAACATCAACGCGGTCGCCCCCACGTCGGCGGAGCTCGAGCCGGACCGTAGCTGGGCTCGGGAGACGTGGGACGGTCTGCGGCCGCATGCCGGCAACGCCGGCAGCTACGTCAACTTCATGGTCGAGTTGGACGCCGACCGGGTCCGGGCGGCGTACGGCCCGGCGAAGTACGACCGGCTCGCGCACCTCAAGGGGGAGTACGACCCGGACAACGTCTTCCACCGCAACGCCAACATCAAGCCGGCCTGACCGAGGCCGTGGCGACCGGGGGTTGGTCATGACGGACGTCGCGACACCACAGGCGCAGGTTCCGCACAGTGCCGACCAGCTTGCCGAGCGGCTTCTCGGGGCCGCTCTGGGCGCGGTCGACATCCTGTCGATCTACCTCGGCGACCGACTCGGGTGGTATCGCAGTCTGCGCGCGGAGGGCCCGGCGACAGCCGATCAACTCGCGGATCGGACGGACACGAACCCGCGGTACGCGCGTGAGTGGCTCGAGCAGCAGGCGGTGACCGGCCTCCTGACTGTCGCCCCGGTCGCCGACGGGGACGCGGCGCCGGCCGGAAAGGACCGAGCCGGACGGGTCTTCTCCCTGCCTGCCGCGACGGCCGAGGTGCTGACCGACGAGCAGAGCATGACCTATCTGGCCCCGCTGGCCCGGATATTCGCCGCGGTCGGGGGACAGCTGCCCGCCCTGCTCGAGGCGTACCGGACCGGCGGCGGCGTCGGCTGGGCGCAGTACGGCGCGGATGCCCGCGAGTCGCAGGCGGCCATGAATCGGCCGTGGTACGAGCAGGCTCTGCACGACGCCTTACACGGCGTACCCACCGTCGACCGGCCGTTGCATCGGTCCGGCGCCCGGATTGCCGACGTGGGATGCGGCGGCGGTTGGTCGACGATCGCGCTCGCCAGGGCCTTTCCGGAGGCCACCGTCGACGGATTCGACATCGATGAACCGTCGGTCGAACTCGCCCAGGCCAACGCCGCCGGCACCGAGGTCGCCGACCGGGTCACCGTCCGCGCCGGCGATGCTGCGCAGATCCCTCGGACGTCCTACGACGCGGTGTTCGCGTTCGAGTGCGTGCACGACATGCCACGCCCGGTCGAGGTCTTGCGGGCGGCCCGCCAGGCGTTGGTGCCCGGCGGGTCGGTCATCGTGATGGACGAGGCGGTCGCCGAGACCTTCGCCGCGCCGGGCGACGAGCTCGAACGGCTGATGTATGGATTCAGCCTCGTGGTGTGTCTCCCGGACGGAATGTCTCACCCGACGCAGCGCCGCCACGGGCACCGTCATGCGGCCGGACACGCTCCGGGAGTACGCCCGCGCCGCCGGCTTCGTCCGCACCGAGGTGCTGCCGATCCACGACTTCGGCTTCTGGCGCTTCTACCAGCTCAGTGACGAGAGCGGACTGTCCGCCGCTCAGTAGACGCAGCTGTTGTCGGCCGCGGTGCGCGCCGGAGGCTGCGACGAAGACGACGAGCCGGAGCCCGACGAGCCGGATCCGCTGCCGGACTGCAGGCCGGAGAAACTCGATCCGAGCACCAGGTTGACCGAGGAGCCGAGGGAGTCGTCCTGGGTGAGCTGTGCCCCGGGCACGACCTTGGCCAGGGTGTGCGCGGCCGCGGCCTGCGACGAGCTGTAGCGGATCACGGTCTGCTGGCTGCTGGCGGCGTTTCCGGTGCCGGTCACCGTGAAGCCCATCCCGGTCAGGGCGGTCTTCGTCCGCCCGGCAAGACCGTTGGCGTCCGAGGCGTTGAGCACCTGCACCGATACCTGCGCCCGCGGCACGGTCTTGGTGCTCGCCTTGTTGCTCGACCCGCCGCCGGACTTGCCGCCGACGATCGAGGCGAAGAAGCCCGGGAGCTTCGCCTTGTCCAGCAGTACGACGTCGCCGGCGCCGGGTACGTATCCGGCCGCGTTCGCGATCGGGACCGTCTTGAAGACGACGTTGCCGGCAGCGATGTCGCGGAGCTGGCTGGCCAGCTGCAACGGGTCCAGTTTGTCGTCGGTGGTCAGCGATCTGGAGACCGCGTCGAGCAACTGGTTGAGCTTGATCGGGTTGAGCAGGGTGTCGGCGCTGAGGATCTGGTGCGCCACGGCGCCGAGAAACGCCTGCTGGCGCTTGATCCGGCCCAGGTCACCACCCGGGATGCCGTGCCGTTGCCGCACGAATGCCAAGGCCTGGGTGCCTTCGATCTTCTGTCTGCCGGCCGGCAGGTCGATCCCGGAGTAGTGGTCCTTGGCCGGTGCCTTCAAGCACACTTCGACGCCGCCGAGCACCTTGCTGATCTTGTAGAAACCGAGCAGCCCGACCTCGACGTAGTGGTCGATGTGCAGCCCGGTCAGCAGGCTCACCGTCTTGACCAGCTCTCCGGTGCCGGCCGTGCGCTGCGCGGGGGTCAGGGTGTTGCCGCAGCCGTTCTCGCACGCACCGTCGGCGTACGCCGCGTTGATCTTGTTGCTGCGGAACCCGGGGATGGTCACGTAGGAGTCGCGCGGGAAGGACACGACTGTCGCCTTGCGCCCGTCGGCCGGGATGTGCACCAACAGGATCGAGTCGGTGTTGACACCGACGTTGGCCTGCGTGCCGACTTCGGCGAGTTCGGCGTTGGTGAGCCCGCCGCGGCTGTCGTTGCCGACCAGCAGGATGTTCTGGTCGCTCCCGTCGATGTCGTGGCCGCCGTTCTGCGTCGGGATCGCCCCGCCACCGAGGTGGGTGATCTGTCCGGAGAACTTCCGGTACAGCCCCCACAGCGTGCCGCTGGCCAGCAGCACCACCACCGAGAGCACCGCGGCGGCCACCTTGAGGTAGAACGCGGTGCGGCGCCGGCCGCCGGGCGAGCCGGCCGGACGGCCGCCGCGCGGCGGGGGAGTGCCGCCGCCCCCTCTGCCGCCACCGCTTCGGCCGCCGCCGCCCCGGTCCGGGCCACGTGGGGGTGCGCCGCCCGACCGAGCGGGGCGGGCGGCGCCGGAGCCCGCCGGCCCTCGTCGGGACCGCCCGCGGCCCCGGGGATCGAGCTCGGGAGGCAGCGGGGCGTTGGGGTCGCTCACGGCGCCAGGAGTCTCCTTGCTCGGGGTGCGGACCAGGTCGCGGCCGACGTAGGGGGCGGCGAGGATGCCGGCCCGTGGCCCTGCGGACCGGCTACCAGGGTAGCCGTGGCCCGGCAGAACCAACGACCGTACGGCGTCTGCGAGACTCGGCTCGTCATGCCGGATCAACGTCGGAGGGCCAGGAAATGCACCCGCCCGTCGCGGACGGCGCCCGCTGGCTCGTCACCGGGGCGCACGGCCAGGTCGGCGCGGAGGTCCTCCGGGCGCTGCAGGGCAAAGACGCCGTGGGGCTCGCCCGGGACGACCTCGACCTGACCGATCAGGACGCGGTGGAGTCGGCGCTCGCCCAGCACCGGCCCGACCTCGTCGTCAATACCGCGGCCTACACCGCGGTCGACGCCGCGGAGGACGACGAGGCGGCCGCCTACGCCGTCAACGCGCTCGGTCCGGCCCATCTGGCCGCCGCCTGTGCCCGCCGCGGCGCCCGGCTGCTGCAGGTGTCGACCGACTACGTCTTCCCGGGTGATGCGCGCGAGCCCTACGACGTCGACGCGCCCACCGGGCCGCACACGGCGTACGGCCGGACCAAGCTGGCCGGCGAACGGTGGGTGCAGGCGCTGCTGCCGCAGTCGTCGTGGATCGTGCGGACCGCCTGGGTCTACGCCGTCGGCCGGCGCAGTTTCGTGGACACCATGATCCGGCTCGAGCAGGAGCGGGACACCGTCGACGTGGTCGACGACCAGTGCGGCTCGCCGACCTGGGCCCGCGACCTGGCCGCGGGGCTCGTCGCGCTCGGTGGTTCCACCGCCCCCGCCGGCATCCTGCATTGCGTCGGGGCCGGGCAGACCACGTGGTGCGGACTGGCGCGCGCGGTGTTCGAGGAGGTCGGCGCCGACCCGGCGCGGGTGCGACCGACCACGACCCAGGCGTCGGCCAGACCGGCCCGCCGCCCGGCGTACTCGGTGCTCAGCGACCGTTCCTGGCGGGCCGCCGGACTGCCCGCGATGCCGGAGTGGCGGGGGGCGGTGCACGCCGCGCTCGGACGATAGGCTGTCCCGACAGTTCGCCCGAAATCCCACGAATTCTTGGGGATTCCGAGGGCCCGGAACGGCGTAGGGAGTCCGATGGTGGCGCCATCATCGACGCTGACCGGCGGGCGGGTGGGCGGTGATCGGCCACCCCGGCTGACACCCGCCACCGTCGTGACGGGGTTGCCCGAACTCCTCGCGGCGGCGGCCGCCGGCTTCGCCATCCCGGCCATGATCCTGCTGCTCGTCGGACACGTGAGCATGCCGGTCGTGCTCCCGGTCGGCCTGGTCGGGGCCGCGGTGATGGTGGTGCTGTGCGGCGTCGGGGACGCGCCGAAGTCCCGTCGCTCGGTGCTGATGACGGTGGTCGCCGGAGTGATCGCCCTCGCCTGGCTGGCGTTCAACGCGCGCTGGTCCGCCCAGAACGTCTACGCCACGCGGGATCCGGCGACGTACGGCTTGACCGGGCAGTGGCTGGTCCACCATCCGAGCCTGCCCATCCCGACCCAGCCGCAGATCTTCGGCCACGTTCCGGACCTCGTCACCCGGAGCGCCGGCTTCGGTCCCTCCGGACCCACCCACGTCTACGCCCAGGGCAATCACCTGCTGCCGGTGCTGCTCGCGGTCGGCGGCTGGATCGGCGGCACCGCCGCGTTGCTCAAGATCAACGTGGCGATCGGGGCCGTGGCTCTCTTCGTCGTCTTCGGGCTGGCCCGGCGGATCGCCGGCGAGGGATTCGCGCTGGCGGCGATGCTCACGCTCGCCGTCTCGATGCCCATGCTCGCCTTCAGCCGCGACACCTACACCGAGCCGATCACCCTGATCTTCCTGGTCGGCGGCCTGTCGCTGCTGTGGCGGGCCGTCTCGCTGGACCGGCCACGGGACTATCTCGCCGCCGGCCTCGTCCTCGGCTCGGCCGCGCTGGCCCGGATCGACAGCTACGCCGCGCTGTTGCCGATCATCATCGTGATCGCCGTGCTGCTGGCGGTCGCCCCGGTCGGGCGACGGCGCGCGGCCGCGCTGCGCTGTCTGCTGCTCGCCGTCGGGGTCGGCGTACCGACGTTCCTCGGCTACCGCGACGTGACGACGCTGTCGCTCGGCTACTACCAGACCACGCGGTCCAACATCGTGCTGCTGGGCAAGGCCGGGGTCGCGCTGGCGGTGGTCGGTGCGTTGATCGTCGCCGTGACCTGGTCGGTGCCCGCCGTGGGTCGGCTCTTCCAACCCGAGCGCCGCAACCGGCTCGCCGTCGCGGCCGGGTTGCTGGTCGTCGCAGCCTTCGCCGTACTCGCCAGCCGGCCGCTGTGGACCACGAGCCGGGGCGGTCTGAACCCCACGCAGGTCGCCCTGCTGCAGAAGGGACTCCGGCTGCCCGTCGACGGATCCCGCAACTACAGCGAGCACGCGTTCCAGTGGATGGGGTGGTACTTCGGCTGGCTCACGGTCGGGTTGGCGGTGATCGGGCTCGCGCTCCTCGTCGTGCGGCTGATCCGGTCCGCCGACCTGACGTCGCTCGGCTTCCTCGGTGTGGTGCTGGCGATGAGCGCGCTCTACTTCACCCGTGCCGAGATCTATCCCGACCAGGTCTGGGCGATGCGCCGTTACCTACCGATCATCATTCCGGGACTGGTGATCGCCGCGGCGTACGTGATGGCCGTGCTGTGGCAGCGAAAGGGGTGGCTCCGGCCGGTCGCCGTCGGGCTGGCTGTGGCGGCCGTCGCGGTGGCCGCCTGGATCACGTGGCCGATGCAGGGTGTCCGGGCCTACGCGCCGCTCGAACGTGAGGTCGACGCGGTCTGCGGAGCTATCGGTCCGAATGCTGCGGTGATCGAGTCGGACCCGGCCGCCAGCTCCGGCTACGCACAGACGATGCGGTCGTTCTGCAACGTGCCGTCCGCCGGGCTGGCCAAGCCGTCGCCACAGGTGCTCGCGACCGCCCGGGCCGCCGCCGTATCGCACGGGCGGACGCTCTACGTCCTCACCCAGGATCCGACGACCGCCCCGTTCGTCCCCGGTACGCCCCCGCCGTTCTTCGACGCGGCCACCGAGAAGTGGCCGGAACGGCTGGTCGACGTGCCGCAGCACGCGAACCACTTCCACATCACGGTCTGGCTCGGCCGGGTCGAACCGTCCGGCCGGGTGACGCCGCTGGCGCGGGAGTACTAGGCGTCTGTCGGGTGGCGTCGTCGCGACCACGGCGTACTCCTGCGGGCCGAACACGACCTCGTTGACCCGGTCGAATGCGGTGTTGACCCCGGCCGCGAGGTCGGCGGCCCAGGCCGGCTCCTCGGGAGCGCTGACGTGCGGCAGGTGATACCCCTCGGCCGGTGAGTAGAACTGCAGCCGCACGTCGCGGTAGCCGGCCGTCTCGCAGAGGAACGACAGCAGCGCCGGGTGCAGCGGCATCACATGGGTCGGGTCGAGGATGTAGGAGTTGCCCAGCACGATCAGCGAGGCCGGGTTGGGGGTCTCGGCGATGAAAAGCCCGCCCGGCTTGAGCTTGCGGACCGACAGCTCCAGCATCTCGATGAGGATGTCGAGGGGCAGGTGCTCGACGACGTGCGTCGAGATCACCGAGCCGAGGGAGTGGTCCGGCACGCTGCGCAGGTAGTCGCCGACGTAGGCCTCGTGCACGGTCACCCCGCGCGCCCGGCCCTCGGCCACCATGCCCGGGTCGGGGTCGATACCGGTGACGTCGACGCCGCGCTGGGCCAGCCGCTCCAGTAGCTCGGCGCGGCCGCAGCCGATGTCCACGACCGGCTGGTGCTCGGACAGCAGGGCGCCGTAACGCTCGTCGAGCTCCGCGACGACCTGCTCGGGGTCGCCCCGGAACCGTCGTTCGAAGCCGACGTAGTTGAACAGGTTCGACGTCGGGGCGGACTCGGCCGGTGCGGGTACGGCGTCGGCCGGTGCGGCGTCGGTGGCCGCCTCGGTCGGTGCGGCGTCGGCGTCGGTGGGCGCCTCGGCCGCCGTCGGCGGGCTGATCGTGAGATTGCGCAGCCGGCGTTCCAGGCCGTAGACCGCTTCACGGAGCTCGGCGAAGCGGGCGCCGGCGCCGGCCACGCCGGTCGCCGGCGCGAAGGCCATGCCGAGCTCCTCCACGACGTGTTCGAAGCTGCGGACCTCGCCCTTGAGCAGTTCCAGGTTGATCCGGTTGGCCTCGACGTCGGAGCGGACCTCGCGGCGGCCGAGCCGGAGTTCGAGGCTCAGCGGGCGGAATTCGTCGTACAGCGCCGCGATCTCCTCGCGCAGCTCGGCGATCTCGGCCCGGGCGGCGGCGGCCTCGTCGCGGACCACCGGCAGGCCGCCGGCCTCGACGGTGCGCCGGGCGATCTGGTGGAAGCGGGTTCGCGCCTCGGACCTCGCCCGCCGCTTCACGGCGCCGGCGAACGCCCGCGGTGTGCGCGGGCGGCCGGTGCCCGGAGCCGGCCCGTCCACGGGATCCGGCGCCGGGTCGCGCACGATGTGCAGGGGCAGCCGGTCGGTGGCGTCCGACCGCAGCGGGGGTGGCAGTGAGGATCCCATCAGCGTCCTTCGTTCGTGGCGTGAGGAAGGCCGGGGAGAGCGGCGACGAGCGATTCGATCCGCCACCGGGCCGGCGAATCCGGTGGCGTGTCGAGCTCCTCGAGGCGGTCGCGGGCGACCCCGCCCAGCCGGCCGGCCGGGTGCTGCGGAAGCTCGAGGCGGCGCAGCAGCTCGCGGGCAGTCCAGTGCAGGTCGTGCCGTTGCTCCACGAGTTGGCGGCCCTGCCAGGCGACGCGGGCGGACCGGGCGTCGTCGGCGGCGAGTTCCAGCGCGGCGGCGTGTCGCCGGTCCGGGTCGGCCACCACGACGACGTGTACGCCGTCGACCGCGCCGACCTGCACCGCCGACGCCGGGTCGGTGACCGTCGGCGAGCCCCAGGCCAGCGCGGTGAGCAGCGCGGGCCCGGTGGCGACGACGGCGGAGGCGACCGCCGCGGCGGTGTCGGCCAAATCGGGTGACAGCGGGTCAGGTGTGCCGTCGACCTGCCAGTACCAGCTCTGGCCGTCGCCGCGGGCGATCACGGTCGCCGGCAGGCCGCGGGCGTGGCGCAGCCGGCGCCGGACGAACGGCAGGATCGGCCGGGCAGGTGCGGCGAGCGGGCGGTCCGCGGGCACCAGCAGAGCCGCCGGGCCGGCCAGCGTCGCGACCGCCGGCTGGTCGGTGAGCAGCACGGCGGCGGCGGAGGCCAGGTCGGTCTCGAGGTCGTCCGGCCGGCTCACCCAGACCGCGTACACCGACCCCGCGGGTGGCCGGGTCGGGTCGGCGTACCAGAGGAACGTCTGCGGCGCCGGCCCGTCATCGGCCGGGCGCAGTCCGTCGACCAGCCGTACCCGGTCGGCCACCTCCCGCAGCACCCGGCGCAGCGCCTCGGGGGGTTCGACCCCGACGAGCAGCCCGAGTCGCGGCAGACTCACCGGACCCGCTCCTCGACAAGGGACCCGTGGACAAAACCCACTACTAGTGGGTTTTGGACCGGCTTGTACGGCGTGTCGTGGACCAAAACCCACTACTAGTGGGTTTTGTCCACCGGGGCGGCGCGGAGGGTCGGCGGCGATCACCGGGTCACCCGCCCAGGAGGCGGTCGATGACCGGACCCCAGGCCAGGTCGCGTACCCGCTCCCGGCCGGCCTGACCGAGCCGGGCGGCAAGGTCGCGGTCGGCGTAGAGCCGGTCGAAGGCCGCGCCGATCTGCTCCGGCGAGCCGTCGGTGACCAGACCGGTGACGCCGTCCTCGACCCACTCCAGGACCCCGCCGGCGTCGCCGGCGGTGATGACCGGCTTGCCCGCGAGGAATGCCTGCAGCGTGACGTAGCCGTAGTCCTCGTCCATCGGCGCGTAGAGCACCGCGAGTGCCCCGGCGTAGAGGTCGACCAACTCGTCGTCGGGCACGAAGCCGGGGAAGTCGACCCGCTCGGAGACACGCAGTTCCTTGGCCCGGTTGGTGACCTCACCGAGCAGTTCGCCCCGGCCCGCGGCAACCGCGCGTACGCCGCTCGTGGACCGGGCGATCCCCTCGACCATCAGGCCCGGCCGCTTGTTGGCCTCGTAGCGGTTGGCGCCGAGGATGTAGTCGCCGAAACGGCCTGGGTGCAGCCGATCCGCGAGCGGCGGCGGGTGGTAGAGCGGGGTCGCGGTCAGGCCGTTGTAGCGGGCCAGCCGGTCGGCGACCACGCCGGAGGTCGCGAACAACCGGGTCGCCTCGCCGAGCGCGATGTTGTCCCACTCGGTCAGCAGCCGCTGGGCCTCCAGAGCCTCGTCGTCGGTGCCGAAGTCCGACCACTCCGCCCCGGTCTCGGCGCCGTCGTAAGCCCCGCGGTGCTGGTGGAAGAGCCACACCACCTTGCGGGGATGGCGGATGAAGTACGACGGAAAGTTGGTGGCGATGACCAGGTCGGCGTCGACCGGGACGAGCCGCCACGCCAGCGGGGCGTCGAAGAGCCGGCCCTTCTCCCAGGCCACCGGAATGCGGACCAGCTCGGCCCGGTGCCCGGCCGCCTGCAGGGCAGCGACCAGGTTGTCCTGATGCTGCTCGGCTCCGCCGCGCATGAACGGCTTCTGGGCGCCGCAGACGACCACGTCCATTGCGTCGTACCCCTCACTGCCGGTCGGGTCTGGGCATCATAGCCGTCGGGCCTGCCGGGCCCGCCGACGCCGATCCGGGCTCACCCACATGAGGCAACCGCGCTCGCCGGTTAGCTCAGCCTCGATGCCGTCACCTACTATCGAATCGCCGGCCACGATGGTGGCGGTCCTGAAATGCCCTGAAATGCCCGCCGCCTGTCCCGACCGGGGCTCGAACGCCGTCACGAACGAGGTCAGACGCCCATGTCAGCCGAGCCGGACACCAGTACCTCCTCCTTCCAGTATCTGCACGGAGCGCCACCCGGCCACGAGTCGGTGACCGTCGGGGAACTCCCGCTGGAAGAGGTCAATGCGCCGTCCCGGTTCTTCGGCGGTTTCTGGACCACCGCACGCGAGATCTACGCCTTCCGTGAGCTGCTCGGACAGCTGGTCCGCAAGGAGCTGAAGGTCAAGTACAAGGACTCCGTCCTGGGGTTCTTCTGGACCCTGCTCCGGCCGCTGCTGCAGCTGGTCGTCTACTCGGTCGCAATCGGCTACTTCCTCGGTAGCGCCAAGGTGATCCCGAGCTTCGGTGTCTATCTCTTCACCGGCCTGCTCGCCTGGACGCTGTTCACCGACATCATCGGCGGCTGCACCGGCTCGATCGTCGGCAACGCGGGCCTGATCAACAAGGTCTACTTCCCGCGGGAGTTGTTCCCGTTGTCGGTGGTCGGCGCTGCGCTGATCAACTTCTGCCTGCAGGTCACGGTGCTGCTCGCCGCCTACCTGGTCACCTGGACGTGGCCCCGGCCGATCAACCTGCTGTTGATCCCGGTCGCGCTGGTCCTGACCATCCTCTTCGCGACCGCGCTGGGCCTCGTCCTGGCCTCCGCCAACGTCTTTCTGCGCGATATGACCTACCTCGTCGAGGTCGGTCTGCTGTTGTGGTTCTGGATGACGCCGATCGTCTACGACTGGACCAAGGTCAAGGACCACCTGGCCGCCAGCCACCACTTCCTCTTCGAGGTCTACATGGCCAACCCGATGACCAACGTCGTGCTGTCGTTCCAGCGCGCGTTGTGGCCGGGTGGGCTGACCCCGAAGGGAGCGCCGTTCTACTACTCGGGCAACCTCTACGGGCGGCTCGGTGTGTTGATCCTCGTCTGCCTCGTGCTGGTGTGGCTGGCGCAGCGGGTCTTCGCCCGTTCGCAAGGTAACTTCGCCCAGGAGCTGTGAGCATGATGCCCGCCACCATCGCCAACACCACCGGCTCGACCGGACGTGGTAGTCCCGTGGTCATCCGGGTTGACGACGTGTCGAAGCGATTCCGGATCCACAAGGACAAGTCGCTCAAGGAGCGGATGGTCAACTTCCGCCGCTCGCGCAAGATGACCGACGACTTCTGGGCGCTGCGCGACGTCTCGTGCGACGTCACCGCGGGCGAGACCCTCGGCCTGATCGGGGCGAACGGATCGGGCAAGAGCACCCTGCTCAAGATCATCGGCGGCATCCTCACGCCGACGAGCGGCGCGGTGCAGCGCCGCGGCCGGCTCGCCGCGCTGCTCGAACTGGGCGCGGGTTTCCACGGCGACCTCACCGGCCGCGAAAACGTCTACCTCAACGCGTCGATCCTCGGCCTGTCGAAGGTGCAGATCGACAAGTACTTCGACCAGATCGTCGACTTCTCCGGCATCGAGCAGTTCATCGACACGCAGGTCAAGTTCTACTCCAGCGGCATGTACGTCCGGCTCGCGTTCGCGGTCGCCGTCCACGTCGACCCCGAGATCCTGCTCGTCGACGAGGTGCTCGCCGTCGGCGACGAGCCCTACCAGCGCAAGTGCATGGAGCAGATCAAGCAGTTCCAGCGCGACGGTCGGACCATCGTCTTCGTCACCCACGGCCTGGACCAGGTCCGGCAGCTCTGCGACCGGGTGATCATGCTCGATCACGGCAAGACCATCGTGAACGGCTCACCGGTCGAGGCGATCCGCGCCTTCCGCGACAAGTTCGACCAGCAGGACTCCGTCGAGGCCCCGACCGAGCACCACGGACGGCTCGAGATCAGCAACGTCACCGTGACCGACGGCGACGGTACGCCGAAGTCGCGGTTCGAGCCGGGGGAGCCGCTCGGCGTGGAGTTCGAGGTGACCGCGAACGATCCCACCGCCGACTGGGTCGCCGGCGTGCTGATCTCCAACCACCTCGACCTCACCGTCTACGGCACCAACACCAAGATCCTGCGGATCCCGTTGGAGCCGATCTCCGGACGCCGGGTCGTCCGCTTCAACTTCGACGAGATCCCCATGGTCGAGGGCCATTACTTCATCACGGTCGCCGTCCACCCGGATATCGGTCCCGAATACCACCGGCTCGACCGGGTCACGTCGTTCAAGGTCTTCACCGACACCATCGGCGACGGGGTGTTGTACATGCGACCGAAGTTCGACGTGCTGCCCGGGGTGAGCGTGGTATGAGCGACCCGACGACCGACCCCGGTGCCCCGGAGCTGGATCGCCGCGGCCGGATCGGCCTGGTGCCGGCCCGGTTCGGGCCCGGCATGGTGGGTGGCGCGGAGATCGTGATGGCCGAGATCGCGCACGGGCTGCAGGCCAGGGGATGGGACGTCGAGATCCTCACGACCTGCGCGACGGATCACTTCTCGTGGCAGAACGAGCTTCCGGCCGGACTCACCGAGGAGGACGGCCTCGCCGTACGCCGGTTCCCGGTCGTCATGGAGGACATCGCCGAGCGCGGCGTCCTCGAACACGCCATCGTCTCCGGCGCGGAGCTGTCGATAACCCAGCAGCAACGCTGGATGAACTCCGGGATGCGGGTGCCGGAACTCTTCCACTACCTGCTCGACCATTCCGACGACTACCGGGCGCTCGTCTTCACGCCCTACCCGTTCTGGGTGACCTTCGCCTGCTCGCAGGTGGCGCCGGACCGCAGCCTGCTGTGGACCTGCCTGCACGACGAGCCCTACGCCCGCCTCGAACTCTTCCAGCCGGTGCTGACCGGCGTCGCCGGCCTGTTCTTCCAGTCCAAGCCGGAACACGAACTCGCCCATCGCATCGTCAAGCCACTCGCGCCGCACGCTGAAATCGGTTGTGGCGTCGACGTTCCGCAGAAGTACGACCCCGACGGCTTCCGCGAGAGATACAACATCGACGGTCGGTTCGTGCTCTATTCCGGCCGGCGCGAGGGCGCGAAGGGCTGGCCGGACCTGCTCACCAACTTCGCCGCCGCGGTCGGCCGTTACGACGTCCCGTTCAAGCTCGTCACGATGGGCGCCGGGCCGATCGACGCACCGCCGGAGATCGCCGATCGGGTCGTCGACGTCGGCTTCCTGTCCAACGACGAGCGCGACAACGCCTTCGCCGCCGCCGACGCCTATCTGCAGCCGGGCCGGTGGGAGGCGTTCTCGCGCACGATCATGGAGGCGTGGCTGGCCGGCACGCCGGTGATCGCCAACAACTCCAGCGAGGTCGTGCGCTGGCACTGCGGGCGGTCCGGTGCCGGGCTCACCTACGACGACCAGCACGAATTCGAGCAATGCCTGGCCTTCGTCAGCGAAGCCCCCGACGCCGCGGCGGCGTTGGCCCGGTCCGGCCGCGACTACGTGCTCGCCCACTACACCTGGGACGCCGTACTCGACCGATTCGAGGCCGGCCTCGGTGAATGGACCCGTCCATGAAGATCCTGATGGTCACGCCCTACCCGCCGATCCGCGACGGCATCGCGTCCTACGCCGTGCAGGCGGTCAAAGGACTGCGGGCCGAAGGGCACGACGTCGAGGTGCTCTCGCCGGGTCCGTCGGCCGCCCACTACCACCTCGACCTGGTCGGCCCGCGCGGTGCGCTCGCGCTGGCGAAACGGGTCGGCAGGTACGACAAGCTGATCGTGCAGTTCCACCCCGATTTCTTCTACCCGGTGCCGAGCACGGCCCGCGACCGCGCCGCGGTCAGTCTGGCGCTGCTGGCGGCGTTCCGGCGCGCGGGTGAGGTCGAGGTCGTGGTCCACGAGATCGACTACCGGCACGGACGGCTGGGCCTCGACGGGGTGGCCAACCGGCTGTTGTGGTCCTCAGTGGACCGCATCGTCGTACACACCGAGAACGAGCGGCGCACCTTCGCTCGCGCGTTCGGCGTCTCACCGGAGAAGATCACGCTCACCGAGCACGGCGTGCGCTTTCTCCCGCGCACGTTCTACGACCGCGCCCGCGCCCGCGCCTCGCTCGGCATCCCGCAGGACGCCTTCACCTACCTGTCCATCGGATTCATCCAGCCGCACAAGGGTTTCGACCGTGCGGTGAAGGCGTTCGCCGGCCTCGGCGCCCGCGGCTGCCGGCTGGACATCGTCGGGTCGGTGCGGGTCGATGACCCGGGCTATGTCGCCTACAGCAATGAACTTTCGGTGCTCGCGCGCGCGACCGACGGGGTCGGCCTGCACGACGGCTACGTCAGCGACGAGCTGTTCGACCGGTGGATCGTCGCGTCGGACGTCGTCGTCCTGCCCTACCGCTCGATCTGGTCCTCCGGCGTGCTGGAGCGCGCCGCGCTCTACGGGCGGCCGATCATCGCGACCGCGGTGGGTGGGCTGCCCGAGCAGGCGGCCGCCGGACGCGACGTGACCCTCGTGGCCGACGACGCGGAGCTGCGTACGGCGATGTGGAGCGCGGCCGGCCAGCGCACGATGAACTTCCCGTCGACGCCGTGGCCGGTCGAGGGCGACGACCTGCGCGGCGCGATCCAGCAGGAGGTGCGGCTGCGGGCCGCGACCGACCGAGGGTCGCGGGTCGCGGCGGGCGGCACCCGTACGACGGGAACCGACACGGACTCGCTGCTGGGCGCCAGTGCGGTGAGCGCTCCGGTACGCCGGGTCCACCAGTTGCAACTTCCCCCGACCAACTCGCACCGGGCCAGCGCGGCCTTCGTCAAGCGCATGGTCCGCCGGCTCACCGCGTGGGAGGTCGAGCCCGTCGTCGGTCAGGTCAACGCGTTGCGGGCGGCGACCGTCGAGGCCCTCGAAGAACTCGCCGTCCGGCGTTCGACCGACCGCGCATCGAGCGACCGCGCACCGGCCGACGACGACGTGCCTACCGTGACCTCGGCCGACTAGGCTCGCCGACCATGGAATTGAGCGAGCTCGGCCGGCACTGGGAGAAATTCGGCAAGACCGACCCGTTGTGGGCGGTCTTGTCCGCTCCCGGCAAGCAGCACGGTCGCTGGGACAAAGAGGCTTTCTTCGAGAGCGGGCGGGTCGAGATCCGCCGGATCCTCGAGCGCGTCGAGAAGGCCGGAGCCTCGGCGGGACGTCAGCTGCCGCGCAACCGGGCGCTCGACTTCGGGTGCGGCGTGGGTCGGCTCACCCAGGCGCTCGGTGGCGCGTTCGAGCGCGTCGACGGGGTGGACATCGCGCCGTCGATGGTCGAGCTGGCCAGGGAATGGAACCAGCACGGCGACCGGTGCACCTACCACGTCAACGACAGAGACGACCTCAGCCTCTTCGCCGACGGCACGTTCGACTTCGTCTACACCGCACATGTCCTGCAGCACATGGAGCCTCGGTACAGCCGCAAGTACGTCGATGAGTTCTTCCGGCTGCTGAGCCCGGACGGCATGGCGCTGTTCGAGATGGTCACCGAGCCCGTCGTGGGCGCCACCGAGGCGCTGCCCGACGACGCCTTCCGCGCGAACCTCACGCTGTCCGACCCGCCGACCGGCCTCCGGCCCGGCCAGACCGCGCTGGTCGAGGTCGACGTCCGCAACGCCGGCCCGGTGAGCTTTCCGGCGACGGGGAGCGAGGGATGGTTCCAGGTGACGGTGGCCAACCACTGGCTGACCGCCGGGGGCAAACAGGTCGTGATCGATGACGGTCGCGTCGCGCTCCCGGAAGACCTGGCGCCCGGTGCGTCGGTGCGGGTGGAGCTGGAGGTGACCGCGCCGGCCCGCCGGGGTGACTACCGCCTGGAGGTGGACTGCGTGCAGGAAGGGGTTGCGTGGTTCTCCCACCGCGGATCCACCAGCGTCACCGCACCGGTGAAGGTCCGGCGCGGGCTGTCCGAGTTGCTCCGGCGTACCGCGCGCAACTCGTCCGCCGGTGACGACGCCGGTCCGGTCATGGAGATGCACGGGGTGACCGAAGACGAGATCCGCACCTGGGTACGCGAGGCCGGCGGGCGCGTCCTCACCGTGATCGACTGGGACGAGATCTCGGAGTCGCGCTCCTACGACTGGCGTCGCAGGGGCTTCCTCGTCACCCGATGACGACGACGGTCCCGGCCACCGACCTCGCCCCGCCGCAATGGCCCGCTCGGCGGTGGGTGCGGAGCTGGCCGGTCGAGACGATCCTCCTGCTGGCCAGCCCGGTGATCGCGTTCTACCTGCTGCACATCCGGTCGATGGCCCGGGCGGACATGATCGACCCGTCCTTCTACACCGCCTACGCCCAGCACGGCCAGGACCTGGTCCTGCGCTACCCCACCTCGGGTATGTACTACCGGGTGCGCCTCGGGTTCCTGCTGCCCGCCCGCGCGTTCTATCTCCTTTTCGGCGCTGTGCCGGGGTTCTACGTGTTCCGGTACGTGCTCGCGCTGATCGCCGTCATACCCGCCTATCTGTTGTTCCGGCGATTGTTCGGCCGCGGCGCCGGTGCGGTCGTGGTCGCGGTGCTGCTGACCAACCCGGTCATCTTCAACGCCTGGGGCACCGACTACCCGGACTCCGCCGCGGTGTCCTACCTGACCGCCGGAGTGGCCTGCCTGGTGATGCCGGCGAGCACCCGACGACGCCGGCTCGGCTGGGTCACGGCCGGCGGGCTCGCGCTGTCCCTCGCGGTGCACTCGCAAGGGGTCGCCGTCGCGCTGGTGGCGGCCGCCGTCCTGGTCTACCTCGTGGCCTCGTGGCGGCGCGGCCGGCAGCTTCTGGTCGAGGTCGCGGTACTCGTGGGCTGTGTGGTCGTGGTGACCTGCGTGCTCGCGGTGATCGCGCACGTGGTGTTCGGTACGGCGTACGACATCATCAGTCCGACATTGGACGCCTCGTCGCACCTGCGGTCACCGACCCAGCTGCCGCACTGGTGGTCGTCCAACTGGCATTGGGTCTACGGCCGCGACTACCTGCTGGCCCCGCCGGTCGCGTTGGCGGCCTGGTTGGTGCTGCAGGTGCGGCGCCGGCCGCCCGCGTCGATGACCGAACGGATCGTCCTCGGCATCGCCGGACTGCAGTGGGTCGTCTACGTCGTCCTGCAGTTCTTCGGCGGCAAGACCGCGACGCTGGAGTTCCACCTCTACGTGTCGATGTTGTGGCCCGGGGTTTGCCTGACCATTGCGTTCGTGGTCGTCGGGCTGTGCCGGCGGCTGTTCGACCGCGCTGCGACCGCCTGGCTGCCGGCCACGCTCGTCGTCGCGATTCCCCTGCTCTACCGGGTGATCGAGCCGCTCCCGTCGTTCGGCATGGCCGTGGTGGGCTCCGTGCTCGCCGCCGTGGTGGTGATCGCGGTCGCCGTCGCCCGGCTGACCCGCGGTGCCCGGCCGGTCGGTGCGGTGGCCGCGCTGCTCGTGGTCGCCGTCATTCTCGGCCTGACCGTCGGGAAGGGCGCCTATCAACCCCAGCTGGCCGGGGAGACCGGGCTCCCGCGGGGAAACTACGCCGACACCATCGGCGGCGACGGGCAGCGCCAGGTCGACGTTTATCGGGTCGCCAGCGAGTTGCACACCGTGGTGCCGCCCGCCCGCTACAAGGGCGACTACCTGATGATGTGGTACCCGGCGCACCAGGGCGCCGTGCTCAACCTGCCGACCGCGCAGTACCTGTGGCAAGGCAAGTCGTTGAGCTACGACCTGCCGCACTTCAGCCGCGCGGATCGAGCCGCGCTGGCCCGCCGGCGGCCGCCGACGTTGCTGCTGCTGAGCAAGACGGGGTCGGAGTTCCCGACCGCGCTCGCCGCGCTGCGGCCCTACGGTCCGCAGGTGCTCCGGCGCGCGGTGCTCAGCTCCAACGCGATCCATGTGCACGTCTGGGTGCTCCGGCTTTCTCGATTCAACCGGGCCGGTCGCTGACGGCGGCCGGGGATAGCCGACAGGATTGGTATGCTTTCGCCGTTGTCGCCATCCCGCCGTCCTAGGTGGCAGGATCGGCCCGTCCCACGACCACTCATCGAGGAGTTTCGCTCTCGTGAGCGTTGCCGAACCCGCCCGTCAGCCCGAGACCGACCGTCCCGGCTCCGAGGAGACGACAATCCTTCCCGCCGGTGAACCGAGCTATCCGAGCCGGCCGCACGAGAGCAGTGGCCTGGGCGGGCGGGGCCGGCAGGTCGGAGCGAACACGCTCGACGTCACCGTCGTCCTTCCCTGCTACAACGAGCAGGACCACGTGCTCCTGGAGATCGAACGCATCGACGCGGCGCTGCGGGCGAGCCCGTTCACCTACGAGCTGCTGGTCATCGACGACAAGTCCACCGACGACACCCTTGCCGTCCTGCGCGGGGCGCTGCCGTCCTACCCGCGGATGCGGCTGATGCCGTTCCGCCGTAACGGCGGGTCCGGTACGGCCAGGCGGATCGGCACCAACGAGGCCTACGGCCGAATCGTGGTGTGGACCGACGCCGACATGACCTACCCGAACGACCGGATCCCCGAGTTCGTGCAGTATCTGATCGATCGTCCCGGCGTCGACCAGGTCGTCGGTGCCCGGCGCACCGAGGAGGGCACCTTCAAGGTGCTGCGGGTCCCGGCGAAGTGGGCCATCCGCAAGATCGCCGAATACCTCGCGTCGACGCGGATCCCCGACCTCAACTCGGGTCTGCGGGCGTTCCGGCGGGAGGTGGCGTTGCCCTATCTCCGGTTGCTGCCGCCGGGATTCTCCTGTGTCACGACGATCACGATGTCGTTCCTGTCCAACCAGCACCCGATCGACTATCTCGACATCACCTATGCCAAGCGGGCCGGGACGTCGAAGTTCCACTTCACGAAGGACGCCTACCGCTACATCCTCCAGGTGTTGCGGATGGTCATGTACTTCAACCCCATCAAGGTCCTGATGCCGCTCGCCCTGACGCTGCTCGGCCTCGGCGTGGTCAAGGGGATCACCGACCTCATCCGCTACGACCTGCGGATCACGACCAACGCCGTGCTGCTTTTCGTCACGGGGCTGATCATCGCGGCCGTCGCATTGCTCGCCGACCTCATCGTGCGGTCGCGCGGCGACACCTGACCTGCCCCCGGCCGGACCGCTATCGTGTGCCCGTCCGGGTCGGCGTTGAGACGGGTGTTCGGGTGCAGTGGCTCCGGAGAATCTGGCATAGCCACCTGGTCTTCGCGGTGCTGCTCGTGGCCGGCGTACTGCTCCGGCTCGCGACGACCTTCGCCTACCGCCCGGCGCTGATCTACCCGGACAGTGCGTATTACCTGAGCTTCGCGCAGGGCCGATGGATCCCCGGTACGGCGCGGACCACGGCGTACTCGGTGCTGTTGCGCGGGCTCCTGGTCCTGCAGGGCATCAATCTCGTCGCCGTGGTCCAGCATCTGCTCGGACTGGCCATGGCCGTCGCGATCTACGTCTTCCTGCTGCGCTGGGGATGCGCCCGCGGCTGGGCGGCACTGGCGACGCTGCCTGTGCTGCTCGATCCGCTGCAGGTGGTGCTGGAGCACTACCTGCTCACCGAGGTGACGGCCGAAGTGCTCGTGGTCGCCGCGGTCCTGATCCTCGGGTGGCCGAGCAGGAACCGGCGACCGGACCCGACGGAGCCCGGTGCCGGCGTACGGCTGTCCAGCTCGCTCTGGGGAGCGGCGATCGCGAGCCTGCTGCTCGGCCTCTCGGCCGTGACCCGGTCGGGAGATCTTCTCCTCGGGTTCGTGGTGGTCGGCTTCGTCCTCGTGAGTCGCACGGGATGGCGACGCCGCGTCGCCCAGGGCCTGATCGCCGTCGTCGCGTTCGCCGCCCCCGTCGTCGCCTACGCCACCTGGATGGACAACACGCGAGGCTCCTTCGGCCTCACCTACGGCTACTCCGGGCACTTCCTCTACGGACGGGTGATGGCGTTCGCCAGCACCACCGGGCTCGACCTGCCAGTCGCCGAGCGGTCGCTCGGCCCGCTGCTGGAGCCGGACCAGCGGAACCTGTCGCAGTTGATGTGGAGCCCGTCGTCGCCGTCCTGGACCATTACGCCCGCGCAGGGGATGACGGTCGACCAGCTCGACGGGGATTTCGCCCGTCGCGTCATCACGCAGCAGCCGCTGGACTACCTGCGCACCGTGGCGGGCGACTTCCTCTACAACTTCGCCCCGACCCGCGGCCTTGGCCCCGAGCGGTTTCCGAACTGGTACTTCGACTTCCGACCGGGCTATCCCGCCGGGGTGGCGGGCACCCAGAAGCTCGTCGACAAGTACGGCGGCACCGACGTCGGGATCAACAGCACCCTGACCCACTCGCTCTACGCCTACGGCGCCTGGTGGACCCCGGGAACGCTGCTGGGCGTACTGCTGCTCGCCGGACTCGCGGCCGTCGCCGGGGTCGGTCGGGCCCGCGGCTCCGGGATGCGCCTGGCCTGTCTGATCATTTGTGCCGCGCTGATCGGTGCGCTGGCCGCCCCGGCGTTGCTGGTCGGCTTCTCGGTCCGCTACCTGCTTCCGGCGGTCGTCCTGGCACCGCTCGTCGGGGTCCTCGGGATTACGGCGATAACCGGAAAAGGCCGTCGGTAAGGAAGTTACGCCGCCTGGATACGCCCCCCGATAGGGCGACTGCACCCCCAATCGCCTCGTCGCTCTGTAGCGATCGGATTACTCTCGGTTACATCGGGGTGCGGACCATGCGCTCCGCCAGAGCTGGGGGGCTCGCATGGCCGTCCACGCTCGGTGGAAGTCACGCGGGTCAGGGCTGGCTGTCGTCGGCGGAGCCGCTGTGCTGTTCGCCCTGGTGCTCCCGGCCGCATCGGCGAACGGCCCAGAAGGCCCGTTCGCCGGAACTCCGGCCCCGGACGCGACCACCTCGGAGGTCTACCCGGTCCCCGCCGGCGGGGTGTTCCATCTCGACGGACACGGTTCCGGACACGGCCGCGGGATGTCGCAGTGGGGGGCGGCCGGCGCGGCCGAGCACGGCCTGTCCGCCGCCGCAATCCTGTCCTTCTACTATCCGGGAACCGCGCAGCAGACGCGCGGTCCGAGTTCCATCCGGGTGCTGATCAGCGCGGCCACGGCAACGACCACGCAGGTGGATGCGGCAGCCGGGTTGACCGCGCGCGACCTCGACAGCAATACGCTCTATCACCTGCCGACCGGACCCGAGCACTGGCGAGCTCGACGAGACGGGGCGTTCCTGCGCCTTGAGTCGTTCAACGGCAGCACCTGGACCGCCTACCCGAGCGCCAATTCGGGCTTCGTCGGCCCGCTCCGCTTCGCCGCCACCGGGCCGGTGACGCTCCACGTCGGAGCGGCGAGCAAGCGCTACCGCGGCACCCTCACCGCGAGCCCGACCGGCTCGACCCAGCTTCAGGTCGTGAACACGGTCGACCTCGAGTCCTACGTCGCCGGTGTGGTGCCCGCCGAGTCGATCCCCAGCTGGCCGGCCGCGGCGCTGCAGGCCCAGGCCGTCGCCGCCCGCACTTACGCGATCGCGCACGCGAAGACTTCGACGTACGACATCTGTGACACGACAGCTTGTCAGGTGTACGGCGGGGTCGACATCGAGGACGCCCGCACCACCGCGGCGACGCTGGCGACGGCCGGAGCGATCCGTACCTACAACGGCGCACCCATCAGCGCGGAGTTCGGCGCGTCGAACGGCGGCTGGACCGTCTCCGGGGGAGTTCCCTACCTGCCGGCGGAGGCCGACCCTTACGACGGGATCGACCCGCGGAGCAGTAACACCTGGGCGGCCACCCTGTCCGCGAAGGACATCGAGGGCTGGTACCCCGCGGTCGGCACACTGCACGCGGTGCGCGTGATCTCCCGCGACGGACACGGCCAGTGGGGCGGCCGGATCACCGGGCTCGAGTTGGACGGGCTCGACAAGGCGGGTCGGGCGACCGCCGTGCATCTGAACGATCAGAGCAGCATCCGGCTGGGCCTGCGCTCGACCTGGTGGCGGCCGGAGAACGTCGCCATCAATCTGTTCGGGCCGAAGTACGCAACCCTGCACTCCACCGTGCACGTCACCGGTACCGCACCGCCCGGAGCCACCGTCGTCCTGTACTTCCACAAGCGCGACGCGACCGGCTACGTCGCCCGGCGACCGCTGACGGTCTCGGCGGACGGGACGTTCGCCACGACGTACCAACCCGACGACGACTACCGCTACTACGGCGTCGTGTCCCTTCCCGGGTTCAGCCTTGTGTCGACCAAAGCCGTGCTGACCCAGATCTCACCCACCATCACCGGACCGGCCTCCGCAGCCTCGGGCTCGATCGTCCCGATCTCGGGGACCGCCCGACCGGACAGCGTCGCGCAGGTGTGGTTCCGCCGGGCCGGGCAGAGCAGCTTCGTGCTGCGCCGCTCGTTGCCCACCGGGGCAGCGGGCACGTTCGTCACGACGTACCGCGCCAACGACACCTACGCCTACTACGCCGTCGTGAACGGACTGCGGTCGGCCACGGTGACCACGACCATGCACCCATGACCGGACCGGCCGGCCGGTAGCGTCACCCGCGTGACCCGCGTCGCGATGATCGTCGAGCAGTGCCTCGCGCCGGTCCCCGGCGGCACCGGGCGCTACACCGTCGAACTGGGTCAGGCGCTCGCCGCGGCGGCGCCCGCCGGCTCGAGCGTGACCGGATGGACCGCATGGCACCGCGACCCGGTCCGGGCCCGACTCCCGGGTGTCGGCGGACCCCGTCGGCTGCCGATGCCGCGGCGGATGCTGACCGTGGCCTGGGAACATCGGCTCGGTCCGGCTCCGGCCGGTGCCGACGTGGTGCATGCGCCGACGCTGCTCGTCCCGCCCAAACGCGGCCGGCCGCTGGTCGTCACCCTGCACGACGCCGTGCCGTGGACCCATCCCGAGACGCTCACCCCGCGCGGGGTGGCGTGGCACCGGCGGATGGCCGACCACGCCGCGCGCGAGGCCGACCGGATCGTCGTCCCCACCCAGGCCGTCGCCGACGACCTGTCCCGGGTGCTGGATCTGGGAGATCGCGTGACCGTCGTCGGCGAGGGCGTCAGCGCGGCACTGCGACTCCCCGCCGACTCCGCGCAGCGCGCCGACCGGCTCCGGCTGCCGACCGGCGGCTACCTGATGAGCCTGGCGACCCTCGAACCGCGCAAGGGCCTCGACGTGTTGATCGAGGCCCTGGCCCACCCCGGCGCGCCGGACCTGCCGCTGATCGTCGTCGGTCAACCCGGCTGGGGCGGTGTCGACCCGGCCCGGCAGGCCGCCCGGGCCGGGATCGACCCGGCCCGGATCCGGATCCTCGGCCGGCTCGACGACACCGACCTCGCCGTCACCCTCGCCGGCGCCACGGCGCTGGTCGTGCCGAGCCGGGCGGAGGGTTTCGGGCTGCCGGTCGTCGAGGCGATGTCGGTGGGCACGGCCGTGGTCAGCTCCGACGCACCGGCACTCGTCGAGGTCGGCGGAGGTGCGACGGTGGTCGTCCGGCGCGAGGATCCGGCCGCACTGGCGGCCGCTCTGCACGACGTCGCCACCGACGAGGGGCTGCGCCGGCGACTCGTGGCGGCGGGCCGGGATCGCGCGGCGATCTACCGATGGGACACTGCCGCCGAGCAGTTGTGGAAGCTCTACACCGAGCTGAGCCCGTGACGGGGACGCGCCGTCCCCATAGCCCTCAGGTGGGCAGAGTCGCGGGGCTCGTCGGCGTAGGGTAGAGAGAACCCTTGAAGTAACAGTTCACCACTACGAAGCGAGGAAACCGATCGTGTCTGGCAGCGCGCCCCGCGTGCTCGTGGACGCGACCGCGGTGCCCGCCGACCGGGGCGGCGTCGGACGTTACGTCGACGGCCTCATCGCGGCGCTCGGCACGCTCGGCGCGGATCTCGCGGTCGCCTCTCAGCGGTCCGATGCTGAGCGCTACGGCCGCATGGCACCCAACGCGACGATCGTGCCGGGGCCGGCCGCGATCGCGCACCGCTCGGCCCGGCTGGCCTGGGAACAGACCGGGCTGCCGCTGGTCGCGCAGCAGGTCGACGCCCAGGTCGTGCACTCGCCGCACTACACGATGCCGCTGCGGGCCGGCCGTCCCGTGGTCGTGACGATCCACGACGCCACGTTCTTCACCCAGCCCGAGGTGCACACCGCGGTCAAGGGCCCGTTCTTCCGGTCCGCGATCAAGACCGCGCTGCACCGCGCCACCCGCTGCATCGTGCCGTCGAAGGCCACCCGCGACGAGTTGGTCCGGGTGCTCGACGCCGACTCCACCATGCTCGATGTCGCCTACCACGGTGTCGACCGTGAAACGTTCCATGTGCCCAGCGACGAGGAGAAGCAGCGGGTGCAGGCGCGGCTCGGTCTCCGGGGCACGCCGTACGTCGCCTTCCTCGGCATGCTGGAGCCGCGCAAGAACGTGCCGAGCCTGATCCGCGGGTGGGTCACCGCGGTGCGCGACCGTCCCGACCCGCCGGCGCTGGTGCTGGCCGGCGGCAGCGGCTGGGACGATTCGATCGACGCGGCCCTCGGTGAGGTGCCGAGCCACCTGCGGGTGCTGCGGCCGGGTTATCTCCGCTTCACCGACCTGCGCGGCTATCTGGGCGGTGCCGTCGTGGTCGCCTATCCGAGCCACGGCGAGGGGTTCGGTCTGCCGGTGCTCGAGGCCATGGCCTGCGGTTCACCGGTCCTGACGACACCGCGGCTGTCGCTCCCCGAGGTCGGCGGTGACGCGGTCGCCTACACCGAGGCCGACCCGGACTCGATCGCGGTGAATCTTGCCGCACTGCTGGACGACGAGCCCCGTCGCCGGCAGCTCGCGGAGGCGGCCGTCGCCCGGGCCGCGGAGTTCACCTGGACGGCCAGCGCGGAGGCGCACCTCGCGTGCTACGCCCGCGCCGCTGCCCAATGAGTGGCGACACCGAAGAGCTCACCGTCGTCGTCGTCACCTACTCGCCCGGCCCCTCACTCGACCGGTTCCTCGACACCCTGCGCGACGCCACGACCCACCCCTACCGGGTGATCCTCGTCGACAACGGCTCGGTCGACGGAGCGCCGGAGCGGGCGGCGGAGGAGCGGGCCGAGGTGACGCTGATCAGTACGGGCGGCAACCTGGGCTACGGCCGGGCCGCCAACCTCGGTGCCGCACAGGCCGACACGCCCTGGCTCGTCGTCGCCAACCCGGACCTCACCTGGCGACCGGGGGCGCTCGACACCCTGCTCGGCGCCCGCGCCCGCTGGCCGCGCGCCGGTGCGCTCGGGCCGGCCCTGCTCACCCCCGAGGGTGCGCTCTACCCGTCCGCGCGGGCGCTTCCGTCGCTGGGCCGGGGGATCGGCCACGCCCTCGCCGGCTGGTGGTGGCCGGGCAATCCCTGGACCCGCACCTACCGGCAGGAGCGCACCGACCCCGAGGAGGGTCCGGTCGGCTGGCTGTCCGGCTCGCTGCTGCTGATCCGGCGCGAGGCCTTCCTCGCCGTACACGGCTTCGACCCCGCCTACTTCATGTACTTCGAGGACACCGATCTCGGCGAACGGATCGGGCTCGCCGGCTGGCTCAACGTCTACGTGCCCGCGGCCGTCGTCATCCACGAGGGTGGCCAGGCGACCCGGCACCGCCGCTCGGCCATGGTCGCCGAGCACCACAGGAGCGCCTACCGCTACCTGTCCCGGCACTACGCCGGCGCCGGGTGGTTGCCGGTCCGACTCGGCCTGCACGCCGGGCTCGCGGCGCGCAGCGGGATGTCGCGGCTGGTGCGTCAGGTGGGCGACGGGGCGCGGCCCACCCGCGGAGCCGATTCGCTCAGCGGATCCGAGCGGTCCGGGGATCAACCCTGACGGTGCCGTAGGGAGATCGGCTCCCGCCGCGCGGCCGGATGTAGACGATCGCCAGCACACCCGCGAGCACCCCGAGTGCCGCCACCGCGATGAACGGCCCGGTGGTGACCGCATGCGACCACGGCGACCAACGCAGCACGGCCCGGAACGCATCGCCGATCTCGGTGGAACTGCTCGTGGTCGCCGGGGCCCACCACGCGTGGATCAGCTGCCGCCAGGCCCACGCCTGCGTGACGAGCCCGGCGGTGACGACAAGCAGCGGCATCCATCGGGCCGCGGTCCGGCCGAAGAGCTGCGCCACTCCGATCCCGCACAGCACGAACAACCCGGCCATCGCGGCATAGAGGAAGCGGCCCTGCAGCGCCGAGACGTCACCGGTGGCGAGGAACGCCGGCCGGGCGTTGATGATCATCAGGCCGAGCATGAGCAGCGCGGGAATGACGAAGACCGCCGCGGCCGCGCGACCCCAGCTGCGGCCGACACCGAGGATCAGCGCCACGACGACCCCGGCGAGCAGGACGGTGACCCACGCCCAGCTGAACGGTCCGGAGAACCGGGGAGAGTCCGGCAGGCCGATTCCGCCCCAGGATCCGAGGACGAGCGAACGGAACAGATCGCCCCAGGCATGCTGCGGTGCGGCGCCCGCCGTCGACACCACACCGTCCGAGCCGACACCGTCGGGCTGCAACGAGCCGTAGAGCACGAGGCTGCGCACCCACCACCAGCCGCTGATCGCCAGCGTCAGACCGACCGCCCAGAGTCCCGGCGCCCACGCCGTACGCCGGTGCCGGAGCCAGGAGACGACGTACGCCGCGATCACTGCGACGGGCAGCACCAGCGCGAGTCCCTGGGTCAGGCAGGCGAGACCGGTCACGATGCCGGCGAAGACGCCGGTGCGGACCCGGAGATCGCCGGTGAGCACCTTCGCCAGCAGCAGGAACAGCGACGCGGTCAGCAGGATGAGCAGCGGCAGGTTGCTCACCGAGCCGCCGAGCCGTGCCAGGCCCGGTACGGCGATCGGCAGGGCGGCCGCGATCACCGCCGCCGGCCCGTTGTCGGACAGCCGGCGCGCGGCGGCCCACAGCAGCAGCGGCAACGGTGCCAGCAACAGGATGGACAGGTAGCGCAGCACCGCTACCGTGCGGTCGTAGGGCCACTGCGAGGAGTTCGGGAACGCCTGCACCACTCCGGCGGCGAGCATGTAGTAGAGCGGCGGGTGGGCGACGAGCGGGTTGTCGAGCCGGACGCGGCCGACCCGGTCGCCACCGAGTGCGTCGAGTGATTGTCGCTGGCCGCGCGGAGTCACCGACTGCCCGGACAGCGGAGAGGTGGGCGGAAACTGGTGCTGAGCCGCGGCGGCGGCGACGCCGGCCGAGATGAGCCGCGTTCCGGGGGCGTAGAAGGCGTTGCCGTTGACGAAGCTGTAGACCAGATCCACCTGCCGTTCCTCGGTCGCCCCGGCGAAGGCGGGGTAGAGGAACGTGCACATCAGCATCAACGCGATCTGCAGCGCGGTGAGCACCCACACCAGCACCGGCGGCCGGTGTCGCGGCGGCACCGGTGGCGTTTCCGGAACCTCGGCCGGGATGTCCTGGGTGTCGTCCTCGCGCGGGCCCGCCACGGCGGGGGGCGGCGGCACCGCCCAGGTCATCGTGGCGTCGGGGTCGTCGTCGATGTCGTTGAAGTGATGCACCGTGGTCGGCTGGTCGAGGTAGGGGTCGGCCGGCCGGCTGGGCCGCCGCGGCCCCGCGGTCTGCCCGGCGCCGGCGGCGTCCGGCTCGTCCTCCGCGACCCACCGGCGGGTCTGCGGGCCGGTCGGGTCGGCCGGTCCGGTGCGCCGCTCCTGGTGCGTGTCGTCGGTCATGCAGCTGATTCCGCTCCGTGTGGAGGTGGCCACCGGCAGCGTATCCGCCGACCAGCCCGGCGTCCCGGATACCGATGACGGACGCGCCGCTACCCTTGCGTCGGTGAGCATCTCGCGGATGTACGGCGTGATTCCGGCGGGCGGAAGCGGCACCCGGCTGTGGCCGCTGTCGCGGGCGAACCGCCCGAAGTTCCTGCTCGACCTCGGATCCGGTGGCCGGTCGCTGATCCAGGCCACCCGGGCCCGGCTGGACAACGTGATCGAGCCCGCGTCGACGTACGTCGTGACGGGCGTGGCGCATGCCGCCGAGGTCGCCCGTCAGCTGCCCGAGCTGCCGGCCGGCAACGTCTTGGTGGAGCCGGCGCCGCGCGACTCCGCGCCGGCGATCGGGCTGGCCGCCGTACTGATCCACCGTCGCGACCCCGAAGCCGTCATGGGGTCCTTCGCGGCCGATCACCTGGTCCGCGACACAGACGCCTTCGACACCGCGGTGCGCGCGGCGGCCGACGCCGCGGCGGACGGCTCGCTGGTGACGATCGGGCTGACCCCCACCGCGCCGGAGACCGGCTTCGGCTACATCCGGCGGGGTGCGCAGATCGGGGCCGGTCCGGCGTACCGCGCCGAGGAGTTCAAGGAGAAGCCGACGTCGCAGGTCGCCCGCGACTACCTCGCCGACGGCCGCTATCTGTGGAACGCCTCGATGTTCGTCTGGCGCACCGCTGCCTTCCTCGAGGAGTTGCACCGCCAGCTGCCCGAGCTCGCCGCCGGGCTCGAGCGCATCGCCGACAGCTGGGACACGTCCCGTCGCGACGAGGTGCTCGGCGACGTGTGGCCGACCCTGCCCAAGGCCAACGTCGACCAGGGCGTCATGGAGGACGCCGGGCGGCGCGGCCGGGTCGCGACCGTGCCGGCCAGTCTCGGCTGGAACGACGTCGGCGACTGGGACACCCTCGCTTCGGTCCTTCCGCCCGATCCGGCCGGCGTCGTACGTCTCGGCTCCGGCCCGGTCCTCGCGCGGGACAGCGCGGGCAGCCTGGTCGACGCCGGATCCGACCGGCTGGTCGCGCTGCTCGGCGTCCGCGACCTGGTCGTGGTCGACACGCCGGACGCCCTTCTGGTGTGTCCGCGCGACCGGGCCCAGGAGGTCCGGGCGCTGGTCGACGACCTGCGTGCCGACGGACGCACCGACCTCGTGTGATGACCGGTCGCGAGCGGCACTGGACCCCCGAGGGTCCGCTGGATGTGCTCGCCACCCTCGCCCCGCTGCGTCGTGGCTACGGCGATCCGGCACACCGGGTCGACGCGAGCGGCGTCTTCTGGCGCGCGGCGATGAGCCCGGACGGACCGGTGACCCTGGCGCTGCGGTGCCGGTCGGGAGTGGTGCACGCCACCGCGTGGGGACCCGGCACGGACTGGGCGCTCGACGGTGTCCCGGACCTGCTCGGCGACCGCGACGACCCGAGCGGGTTCGTCCCGCGGCATCCGTTCCTGCGTGACGCGGTCCGTCGCTATCCCGGCCTGCGGATCCCACGGACCGGATTGGTCTTCGACCAGCTGGTGCCGGCGGTGCTGGAGCAGAAGGTGACCGGCAAGGAGGCCCGTCGGTCCTGGCGCGAGCTGCTGTGGCGGTACGGCGCTCCCGCGCCCGGTCCATTGTCGCTGCGGGTGCCGCCCGACGCGGGCACCCTGCTCGCCCTGCCCGACTGGGACTGGCACCGGGCCGGGGTCGACCGGACCCGCCGCCAGACGATCCGGGCGGCGGCCACTGTGGCCGGCCGGCTTGAGGAGGCGGTGGACCTCGCCCCGGCGGCGGCGCTGGACCGGCTGCGCCAGGTGCCCGGCGTCGGTGCCTGGACCGCGGCCGAGGTCGCGCAGCGGGCGTGGGGCGATGCGGACGCGGTCTCGGTCGGCGACTACAACATCCCGAACCTCGTCGGCTGGGCCCTCACCGGTGCGCGGACCGACGACGCCGGGATGCTGGCCCTGCTGGCGCCGTATCAGCCGCACCGGCATCGCGTCGTACGGCTCATCGAGGTCAGCGGCGTCGCGCCGCCGAGACACGGACCGCGGCGGACGGTGCCCGACTACCGGGCGATGTGAGCACTTGTCCCAGGGGTGTGGACAGCGCGAGCGGGCGTTCGGCTCGGTTCCGTAGAATCGAACACATGTTCGATGAGGGTGATCGGCCGGACGAGATCGGGTGGGCGTTGGCGCGGCGGTTGGAGGCGACCGATCCGGCCGGGCTGGGTGATGACGACCTGGTCGAGGTGATCGCCGGCTGGGACCGGCTGGCGGCGTGGGCGCAGGCCGCCCAGGCGCGGGCGATCGCGGTGTTCGCCGGTCGCCGGCCGCCGGTGGAGGCCGAGGATCGGGGGAAGACGGTGAGCGAGTACGCCGCGGATGAGCTGGCGGTGGCGCTGCGGCTGTCCCGGCCGGCGGCCGGGACCCGGCTGCACACCGCGCTGGACCTGGTCGGCCGGCTGCCCGCCACCCTGCAGGCGTTCTCCGCCGGGCGCATCGACGCGGTCAAGGCCCGGTCCATCGCCGACGCCACCCGGGCGCTCACTCCCGCCCAGGCCACCTGCGGTGCAGCACCGGGTGCTGCCCCGCGCCGGCGGGCAGACCCTCGGTCAGCTACGCGCCGCCCTGGCCCGCGCGGTGATCGCCGCCGACCCCGACGGGGCGCACCACCGCCACACCCAGGCCTACGCCGACCGCCGCGTGGTGCTCACCCCGGTCGCCGACGGGATGGCCGAACTGTGGGCCCTGCTGGGCGCCGCCGACGCCACCGCCCTCTACCGCCGGCTCACCACCCTGGCCCGCGCCGCCAAGACGTCCGCACCCGCCGGCCGGTCGATGGACGCCCGCCGCGCCGACGCCCTGGCCGGCCTCGCGCACGCCGCACCCGGCGAGCCGGCGCCGCCGCTGGTGCACATCACCGTCGCCGCCAGCACCCTGCTCGGCGCCGACCAGCACCCCGCAGACCTGGCCGGGTACGGGCCCATCACCGCCGCCGAAGCCCGCCGCATCGCCGCCGACGGCCGCTGGCGGCGACTACTCACCGACCCGACCACCGGCGCCCTACTCGACTACGGCCGCCGCAGCTACCCCCCACCCGCCCCGCTCGCCGACCACATCCGGGCCCGCGACCGCACCTGCCGATTCCCCGGCTGCCGACAACCCGCATCCACCGCCGACCTCGACCACACCGTCCCCTACCCCGCCGGACCCACCGCAGCGACGAACCTGGCCGCCCTCTGCCGCCACCACCACCGACTCAAACACCGAGCCGGCTGGACCGTCACCCAACACGACGGCGCCGAACTCACCTGGACCACACCCACCGGCCGCTGCTACATCACATCGCCACCAGCAATAGGGGAGCTCAGCACCGAAGCCGACGCTTCCGCCGATGAGACCGAACGAGCTGTCGGGATCGCAGTCACCACGACGTCGATGGAGGAGCCGGGCGACGATCCATGACCGTCGACCAAGCATGCCTACCGCAACGTCGCCCAGACGACCGTCCACGGGAACGGCGTGCTCACCGACCGCACCTCGGCCACTTTCGATACGAACTGCAGGAACTGCCGGGTCGACCAGTGGTTGAGATGGCCGGGGGTGTTGCCCAGGTCCTGGACGTAGCGGCCGGTGAGCAGGTTGCAGCTACGGAAGATCGGTTCGCGCGGTACTGAGAGCAGCAGATGTTCCGAACCGACTCTGGCCAGCTCGCGCAGACCGGCCTCGGGGTTGGGCAGATGCTCCAGGACCTCGACGCAGACGATGAGGTCGAAGCTGTCGTCGGCGAAGGGGAGTCGCTGCGCGTCGGCGTGCAGATAGGTCGGGCCGGGTCGGGTGCGCCATTGCTCGCGCAGCCCGGCATCGGGCAGGTCGATGCCGGTGGCGCGGCCGAAGCGACGATGCAGCGACTCGGAGATCACGCCCTCGCCGGCGCCCACCTCGAGCGGGTTCACCGGAGCGACCGGTTCCGCGCCGATCCGGGCCAGGGTCCGGTCGAGCCGCGCCACCCACCGATCGGTGAGGAAGCGGATCGCCGGGTTCTTCGCGACGTACTTGTTGGTGTGGTTGCCGATGACGACACCGGGCGTCTCAGGTACGGCGTCGGCGGTCGGTCGCGCGTCGGTAGCCATCGTTCTCCCTGGGTTAGCCTGCCGAGCGTGAAGGTACCGTGAAGCGCCTGCCGAAGGTGAGTCCGAGGGTGACTGCAGCCCTGCGGATCGCCTTCATCGCTGTCGCGGTGGGCCTGCTCGTCTACGCCCTCGTCTCGCAGTGGGGCTCCATCCATCGCGCGCTCGACCGAATGGGTCCGCTCGCGGTGATCGGGTCGTTGGCTGCCGCGATGCTGGGGCTGTTCTTCAGCGCACTGTGTTTCCGATCGCTGCTCACCGAGCTCGGCAACCGGCTGCCACTGCCGGCCACGCTGCGGGTCTTCTTCCTGGCTCAGGTGGGCAAGTACCTTCCCGGCAGCGTCTGGCCCCTGCTGGCGCAGGTCGAACTCGGCCGCGACCTGGGCGTGCCGCGGCAACGCTCCGCGACGGCCGGGGTGCTCTTCCTCGGCCTCAATCCGCTCACCGGCCTGATCGTGGCGGCGGCGACGCTGCCGCTCGTCAGTCCGGATGCCGCGCGCCACTACCTGTGGGCGCTGGCGGTGGTTCCGATCGGCCTGGCGGTGCTCCATCCCCGGGTGCTCAACCCGGCGCTGCGGCAGGCGTTCCGGTTGATCCGCCGGCCACCGCTCGAACGTCCCCTGCGTGCCGCCGGGACTGGCCCGGGCCGCGGGCTGGCTGTTCGTCATGTGGCTCTGCTACGGGCTGTCCGTGCTCGCTCTGGCCGGCCCGCTCGGGATCCGCGGCGGCGAGGCGTTCCTCGTCTCGACCGGTGCCTACGCGTTGGCGTGGTCGGCCGGCTTTCTCGTCGTCATCGCGCCGGCCGGGCTCGGCGTCCGGGACGCCGCACTGGTGTTGACCCTGTCGCCGGTGATGTCGGTCGGCTCGGCCACCGCCGTCGCCGCCGTGTCACGGGTGGTGCAGACGGCCGGCGACGGCCTGTGGGCACTCGCCGCAGGCGCTCTGCACGCCAAGGCGAGGCTGCGCCGCGAGACGGCCGGCACAGCGACACAGGGACAGCGACACCAGGGACAGCGACACCAGGGACAGCGACACCAGGGACAGCGACCGACCCCGACACCCCGCCCCGGGCCTGAGCCGTGCCGGCTCGGGTGTGGCGGCTCAGGCCTCGTCGGCCAGCCGGGCGAAGCCCCGGCGGGTCAGCTCGGCGATGTCGTCGCCGATCGGCAGCGGCAGTGCGGCACGGTTGAACCACTCCAGGTCGAGCGATTCGGGGCTGACGGTCGCGACGGCGCCCTCGGGCGCGACCGCGAGGAACCGCACATCGAGGTGTCGCGTCGGCAGACCCAGCGAGCAGGTGATCGGGTGTACGGCGAGGTGGATCGGGCGGGGGTCGAGGGCGAGGCCCTCGATTCCGCTCTCCTCGGTGGCCTCACGGAGGGCGGCCGCGGCGATGCTGGCGTCGTCCTCGCAGTGCCCGCCGAGCTGCAGCCAACTGCCGACCCGTGGATGCAGCGTGAGCAGCACGGCTTCCCGCCCCGGGTCGACGACCAGGGCGCTCGCCGTCAGATGCCCGGGCACGCACGAGCGTTCGGTGGCATCCGGTCGCGCGGCGAGGAAGGCCAGCATCGCCTCGCGCACCGATCGCTGTCCGGGGTCGAGGTCGGCGTAGGACGACAGCAGCCGCACCGCGTCGGCGTGCAGCCGCGCCGCGGCCGGCGACGGCCCCGTGGGCGCGGTCATCGCCGGACCACGAATTCGTCCGGGTCGCGGGCCGGCCGGGCTCGCGGCGCCTCCGCAGCGTGACCGACCGCCACCGCACCCATCGGCGACCAGTCCGCCGGCAGGTCGAGCTCGCGGCGTACGACGTCCGGGCAGAAGAGCGTCGAGGACACCCAGCACGAGCCGAGGTCCTCGGCGGCCAGCGCAACCAGGAAGTTCTGACGCCGGCACCGGCGGCGACGTGGAACATGGTGCGTTCGGCGTCCGCCCGGCGCTCGTCGGGGTAGGGGTGCGCACCGTCGGCGACCAGGCACGGGACGACGACGAGGGGTGCGTCGCGGAGCAGGTCGCCGCGCCGCAGCCGGCGGGTGATCTGCTCGGGCGAGAAACCGTCACCGGCCAGGTCGGCGGCCCACTGCGTGGCCATCGCGTCGAGCAGGCGCTGCTGCGCGGCACCGGTCTCGACGAGGACGAACCGCCAGGGCGTGGTGTGGTGCGGCGCCGGGGCGGTGACCGCAGCGGCGACAGCGCGCCGAACCGCCGCCGGATCCACCGGCTCCGCGGTGAACCGACGTACCGATCGCCGGGCCGGCACCGCCTCCCGCCGACCCTGGGCCAGCGCCTCGGCGGTACCGAGGGTGAACATGTCCTCCTCGGCGGGACGCAACAGGGGACGGACACCGGCGGAGTCGTCCACCGGAGTCAGCCCGCGGACGACCGCCGCCGGAATGCCGGCCAGCTTGCCCTTCACCAGGTCCGCCGCGGCGGCGACCTCGTCGGCCACGGCGATCTCGGTGACCGCCAGCATGTTTCCGTGCGGATCGCGGACGCCGCGCAGGTCGGAGAGGGCTGCCATTCCGGCGAGGCCGACCGCGTGGTCGACCACGCCGGTCCGCCAGGCCCGGCCGGCGGTGTCGGTGATGACGACGGCGACCTCGACGCCGAGCGCCACGCGCAGCCCACGGCGCAGCGCATCGGCCGAGACGTCCGAGTCGACCGGCAGCAGGGCGAGCTCGTCACCGCGGACGTTCGACGCATCGACTCCGGCGGCCGCGATGACGAAGCCGTGCCGCGTCTGGACGATCTTCGTGCGCCCCCGGGCCGCGACGACCCGCACCGACTCCGCGTCGACGACCCGTTGGCGCTGGGCTTCCCGTTCCTCCGGGTCCGACGGCGTCCAGACCAGCCGGCCCTCGACCTTCGACACCGCCTTCGAGGTCACCACGACGACGTCCCCGTCGATGATCCACGGCGCCGCCTGGGCGATCAGTGCGGCGAGGTCCCCACCCGGCCGCAGCTCCGGGATGCCGGTGATCGGCCGGATCTCGATCCGGTCGGCGGCAGCGGCGGTCTCGCTCATGCGACCAGATCGAGCGTGGCCCGGGCCATGGCGATGGTCGCGTCGAGATCGGTCATCAGCAGCGGGACGTCGCGCACGGTCACCCCGGGGACGGTGCTGCCGGCGTCGGTGGTGTCGACCAGCCAGCCGTCGAGCAGCCCGCCGGTGATGCGGGCGCCGTAGTGCCGGCCGACGGCTTCGGCCGAGGTGGGTACGCCGATCGCGGACAGGCAGGCGTCGGCCATCCCACGCACCGGGGCGCCGCCCACGATCGGCGACAGCCCCACGACCGGTGCCCGCGCGGACCGGACGGCGTCACGGATCCCGGGGATGCCGAGGATCGTGCCGACGCTCACCACCGGGTTGCTGGGCGCGAGCACGACCAGGTCGGCGTCGGCGAGCGCGTCGAGTACGCCGGGAGCCGGCTTCGCCGAGTCCACTCCCACCTGCACGAAGGCGTGCGCGGGCAACTCGGCGTGGTGGCGCAGCCACCACTCCTGGAAGTGGATGGCCCGCCGGCCGGTGCCGGTCGGGGTCAGCTCCGCGTCCTCGGCGAGGTCGACCACGACGTGGGTCTCCACCCGCTCGTCGCTCATCGGCAGCAGCCGTACGCCGGGCTGCCAGCGGGCACACAGGGCGTCGGTGACCGCCGACAGGGGATATCCGGCGTCCAGCATCCGGGTGCGGACCAGGTGGGTGGCGAGGTCGCGGTCGCCGAGCCCGAACCAGCCCGGGCCGACGTCGTACGCCGCGAGCTCCTCGCTCACCCGCCAGGTCTCGTCCCGGCGACCCCAGCCGCGGTCCGGGTCGATGCCTCCGCCGAGGGTGTACATCACGGTGTCGAGGTCCGGGCAGATCCGCAGCCCGTGCAGGGTCAGGTCGTCGCCGGTGTTGCAGATGGCGGTGAGCCGGTGGTCGGGGCCCGGCTCGGCGCCGAGCAGTGCCTTCAGCCCGGTGAGAAAGCGGGCTCCACCGATACCCCCGACGAGCGCCACAACATGCACTCCGTCATGGTGGCAGACCCGCCGGTCCGAGCGGGCGTCGGCACCGAAGCGGTCGTCGGCGCCAGCTGACCGGCCGTCCAATACCAGAGGTTGGCTTGACGTACACGCAACGACACGGGTGTAATCACAGGGATGTCATTCGTGCCGATGGGGGTACGGCATCAAGGGGCCAGCCGGCCCCGCCTCGGGGAGTTCGAGCCAGCTAGGGGAGGGCGTCACGATGAGTGAGCCCATGCATGGGGAGTTCGCCGGAGCGATGAGTGCGGTGCTCGGTGAAGACGGAACTGACGAGGACTGGCAGGAGCGGGCGCTGTGCGCCCAGACCGACCCGGAGGCATTCTTCCCGGAGAAGGGTGGCTCCACTCGCGAGGCGAAGAAGATCTGCACCGGCTGCGACGTCCGCAGCGAATGCCTGGAATACGCGCTCGCCCACGACGAGCGGTTCGGCATCTGGGGAGGACTCTCCGAGCGGGAGCGCCGCCGGCTCAAGCGGCGCGCCGGCTAGCGCCGAGCGGGGCGCGGCCCGGAGGGACGCTCAGTCGGGCGGATCGAGTTCCTCCGGGTCGAGCCCGAGCAGGTTCGCCACCTGCTCGACCACGACGTCGTGCACCAGGTCGTCGAGATCGAGCGGGTCCGCCGCCCGGGCCTCGAGCGGCCGCCGGTAGACGATGATCCGCGGCGGAATGGGCCGGCCGTCCCGGTCGACCCCGGCCGGGCGCAGCCGGGCCAGCGGGATGGCGCCGTCGTCGACGACATCGCTGTCGTAGACGACCGCCTCGGCCGAGGTGCTCGCGACATGGGGCACGTCTTCCACCGCGAACTCGACGCCGTCCAACTCGTGCGGGCGGAGCCGGTCGAGCCCGTCGACGGCGTCGAGCACCATGTCGTCGAACTCCTGGGCCCGGGTGCGCGAGAGCGGGACCGAGGCCGGGACGAGGGTGCCGCGCAACCCCCGACCGCGCCGGTCCCGGTGCGGCGAGCGCCGCGGTGGGCGGCCGGGAGTACCGGACATGCGGCCAGGATACGGCGACACGACGCGATGTCCGTCGCGCCTGCCCCGTCCGGCGGGCGCCGGGGTCTATCGTCGCCGACCGTGGGTCATGTTCGGCGGTGCTCCCGGACGGGATGCGGCAACAAAGCAGCGGCGACGCTGACCTACGTCTACGCCGACTCCACGGCGGTGGTCGGGCCACTGGCCGGCTACGCCGAACCGCACAGCTACGACCTGTGCGAGGCCCACGCGATGCGGCTCACCGCGCCCCGTGGCTGGGAACTGGTACGCCACGAAGGCCAGTACGACGTCGCCGGCCCCACCGGAGACGACCTCGAGGCGCTCGCCGATGCCGTCCGCGAAGCCGCCCGGCCCGAACGGCAGGCCGAGGGCGATCGGCCCGCCGACCCCGGCACCGGCCGCCGTGGCCACCTGCGGGTCGTGCCCACCTCCCGCTGAGTACGCTCGTGGCTCGCACCAGACGGCCGGGGAAGGGACCACGACGATGCGCGATCTGTCGGCGATCGTAAAGGCCTACGACATCCGTGGTGTCGTCCCTGATCAGCTGGACGAGGAGATCGCCCACGACGTGGGAGCGGCGTTCGTCCGGGTCATGGGCGCCACGTCCATCGTCACCGCGCACGACATGCGCCCGTCCTCCGGCCCGCTGTCCGCGGCGTTCGCGCGCGGAGCCACCGAACAGGGCGCCGACGTGATCGAGGCCGGACTCGCCTCCACCGACATGCTCTACTTCGGCGCCGGATCGCTCGACATGCCCGGCGCGATGTTCACCGCGAGCCACAACCCCGCCCGCTACAACGGCATCAAGCTGTGCCGGGCCGGTGCCGCACCGGTCGGGCAGGAGAGCGGACTGACCGAGATCCGGGAACTGGTCGAGGCCGGTGTCCCGGCGTACGACGGCCCGCCCGGCTCGGTCTCGCAGCGCGACCTGCTCAGCGACTATGCGGCGTACCTGAAGCAGCTGGTCGACCTGTCCGGGATCCGGCGGTTGTCGGTGGTCGCCGACGCCGGCAACGGGATGGCCGGGCACACCGTGCCGGTGGTCTTCGAGGGCCTGCCGATCGACCTGACGCCGATGTACTTCGAGCTGGACGGATCGTTTCCCAACCACGAGGCCAACCCGATCGAGCCGGACAACCTGCGTGACCTGCAGGCGAAGGTCCGCGAGATCGGCGCGGACGCCGGGCTGGCCTTCGACGGCGACGCCGACCGCTGCTTCGTCATCGACGAGCGCGGCGAGGCCGTCTCGCCGTCGGTGATCACCGCCCTGGTCGCCACCCGGGAGCTGGCCCGGGAGCCGGGCGCCAGCATCATCCACAACCTGATCACCTCGCACGCCGTCCCGGAGATCGTCCGGGAGCACGGCGGCACCCCGGTCCGCAGCCGGGTCGGGCACTCGTTCATCAAGGGCACGATGGCCGAGACCGGGGCGATCTTCGGTGGCGAGCATTCCGGGCACTTCTACTTCCGCGACTTCTGGCGGGCCGACTCCGGGATGCTCGCGGCGCTGCACGTGCTCGCCGCGCTCGGCGGTCAGGACCGGCCGCTGTCGGAGCTGGTCGACGAGTTCAGCCGCTACGTCGCCTCCGGGGAGATCAACTCCACGGTCGACGACCAGGCCGCCCGGACCGCCGCGGTGAAGGCCGCCTTCGCCGACCGCCCCGGCGCGACGATCGACGAGCTCGACGGGCTGACCGTCGACCTGTCCAACGGCGCGTGGTTCAACCTGCGCCCGTCCAACACCGAGCCGCTGCTCCGGCTGAACGTCGAGGCGCCCGACGACGCGCGGATGGGCGAGCTGCGCGACGAGGTGCTCGGTATCGTCCGGTCCTGACCAGCCAACCCTCGGGAGCCCCGGTGAACCTCGATCCTGCCCTGCTGGAGATCCTCGCCTGCCCGGCGTGCCACGCCGAGCTCCGCGTCGACGACGCGGCCTCGCAACTCATCTGCACGGGCTGCGGGCTGGCCTACCCGGTCCGTGACGACATCCCGGTGCTGCTCGTCGACGAGGCGACCCGCCCGGGCCGGCCGGCGCCGGACGACGCCGGCTCGTCCTGACCTTCCCCCGATGAGCGTCGGATCCGGGCCCGGACCGGTCGACGAGACGGTCCTCGACGACCCCGACCGGCTGGCGTCCGCCGATCCGGCCGGACTGCTGCGGGAGAACGCCACCGCCGGCCCGCAGGTCCGGCGTACGGCTGCGGCCGCCGACGAGGGCGGCGTGGCGTCCCTGGCCGGTCAGGGTGCCCCGCGCAGTGTGCTCGTCGTGGGGAGCGGCGTGTGCCGGCTGGCCGCGCAGGCGCTGTCGGTGCTCACCGGACCGGAGGTCACCGCCCCGGTCGTGGCCCACGTCGGGCCCGACCTGCCGCGCTGGGTCGGGGCCGCCGACCTCGTCGTCGGGCTGAGCGCGTCCGGCGCCAACGCCGCCACCCTGTCCGTCCTGCAGGCGGCCGGGTCGCGGGGCTGTGAGGTCGCCGCGGTGGGTCCGGCCGACACCCCGCTGGCGGCGGTCGTGTCCCGCGCCCGCGGCACCCTGGTGGCGGCTCCCGATCACGGACCGGCCCGCACCCGGCTGTGGTCCCTGCTCACCGGGCTGATCTGCCTGGCCGGCCCGGTCGGGCTGCTGGACGTGCCCGGTGACCTCCTCGAGGCCGTGGCCCAGCGGCTGGACGACGACGCGGTGCGCTGCCGGCCGACCAGCGAGTCGTTCGTCAACCCGGCCAAGCAGGTGGCGCTGCAGCTCGCCGGCTCGCTGCCGGTGGTGTGGGGATCCTCCGGGCTCGCCGACGTCGCGGCCCGCCGCTTCGCCGACATGCTCGCGGCCTCCGCGCGCTACCCGGCCGTGACCGGCGGGTTCGACGACCTGTGGCCCGGCGGGCTCGGGGCGCTCGACGGACCGTTCGGCGCCGGCGGCGTCACACCTCACCCGGCCGAGGACGACCTGTTCCGGGACCGGGTCGACGAGCCGCAGCCGGTACGGGCCCGCCTGGTCATGGTGCGTGACGCCGACCCGGAGGTCGCCGCGGTCCGCCGCCTTTCCCAGGTCGACGACCTGATCGAACGGCGGGGCCTGCCGGTCACGGAGTGCGCGGCGGAGGAGGCGCCGCCGTTGCTTCGGCTGGCCCAGCTGATCGGCGTACTCGATTTCGCCGCGAGCTACCTCGCGATGCTCTACGGGATCGATCCGTGGGGTGCGGTCGAGGACGGTCCGCCCGGGTCGGCGCCGTGACGGCCGACACCGCACCGAGGCGATGAGCACCTCCGGCGGCACCCGGGCGGTGATCGCCGCACTCGGCGCCAACCTCGGCATCGCGGCGGCGAAGTTCGTCGGCTTCTTCATCACTGGCTCGACGTCGATGCTCGCCGAGTCGGTGCACTCCGTGGCCGATTCGTGCAACCAGATACTGCTGCTCGTCGGGGGCCGCACCGCCACCCGGGCGGCCAACGAGGAACACCCGTTCGGCTACGGCCGCGACCGGTACTTCTACGCCTTCGTGGTCGCGCTCGTGATCTTCTCGCTCGGCTCGGTCTTCGCGCTCTACGAAGGGGTGCACAAGCTCCAGCACCCCAAGCAGCTCGAATCGCCGCTGGTCGCGGTGCTGATCCTGCTCGTGGCCGCCGTCCTGGAGGGGTTCTCCTTCCGTACGGCGGTGCACGAGGCGGGCAAGGTGCGTGGCCGCAGCTCCTGGGCCGGCTACATCCGGCGGGCCAAGGCCCCCGAGATCCCGGTGGTCCTGCTCGAGGACTTCGGCGCGCTGATCGGCCTGCTGTTCGCCCTCATCGGCGTCGGCCTGGCCACCCTGACCGACGAACCGCGATGGGACGCCGCCGGGTCGCTGGCCATCGGCGTCCTGCTCGGCGCCATCGCGATCGTGCTGATCATCGAGACGAAGAGCCTGCTCATCGGCGAGGCCGCCTCGCCGGACGCGGTGGCCCGGATCCGTGCGGCGCTGGTCGGGCAGAGTGTGGACCGGGTGATCCACCTGCGCACCCTGCACCTCGGACCCGAGGAGTTGCTGGTCGCGGCGAAGATCGCGGTGCCCCGCACCATCAGCCTGGACAAGGTCGCCGCCGCCATCGACAGTGCCGAACGCCGGGTCCGCGAGGTGGAGCCGCTGGCGCGGGTCATCTACCTCGAACCCGACCTCGACCGCGGACCCCAGCCGGGAACACCGCCCGGAACCCAGCCCGAGACCCCACAAGGAAGCCCGCAATGATCTTCCCGCTCACCAACCCGGTGCGCCCGTACGCGTGGGGTTCGCGCACCGTGCTCCCGGACCTGCTGGGCGAACCCAGTCCGGCGCCGGAGCCGCAGGCCGAACTGTGGATGGGGGCCCACTCCACCGGCTCGTCCCGGCTGCCCAACGGCGAGCCGCTGGACAAGCGCATCGCCGCCGACCCGGTCGGCGAGCTGGGCGAGCACACCGTCGCCGAGCTCGGACCCACGCTGCCCTTCCTGGCCAAGCTGCTGGCCGCGGACGCCCCGCTCTCGCTGCAGGCGCACCCGACCACCGAGCTGGCCCGGGCCGGGTACGACGCCGAGGAGGCGGCCGGGATCCCGCCGGACGACCCGCGCCGCAACTACCCCGATCCGCACCACAAGCCGGAGCTGATCTGCGCCGTCACCCCGTTCACCGGCCTGATCGGCTTCCGCGACGTCACCGAGACCCGCCGGCTGCTCGCCGACCTCGCGGTACCCGAACTCGCGGCCTATGACGCCGTCCTCGCGGACCACCCGGACGAGGCCGGCCTGCGGCACGTGGTGGGCGCGCTGCTGGCTCTCGATCCCGCCGAGCGCGGGCCACTGGTCACCGCCGTGGGTGCCGCCTGCCGGGTGGGCGGCGGCGAGTTCGCGCCGGAGAAGTCATGTGTCGCCGACCTGGCGGCGGCGTATCCCGAGGACGCCGGCGTCGTCGTCGCGCTGCTGATGAACCTCGTCCGGCTGGCGCCCGGGCAGGCGGTGTTCCTGCCCGCCGGAAACCTGCACGCCTACCTGTCCGGGTTCGGTGTCGAGGTGCTGGTCAACTCCGACAACGTGCTGCGCGGCGGGCTGACCGGCAAACACGTCGACGTCCCCGAGCTGCTGCGGGTGCTCGACCCGGTCCCGGGCCCGCCGCCGGTGCAGTCCGGGCGCGCGCTGCCCAACGGCGAGCATGTCTACGACGTCCCGGCCAAGGAGTTCCGGCTGTCCCGGATCACGGTGTCCGATGACGCGGTGACCGTCGACGCGGCCGGCCCGCAAATCCTCGTGGCGCTGTCCGGCACGGTGCGGGTCGAGCAGGACGCCCAATCCGTCGCGCTGGCTCCGGGCCGGTCGGCCTACCTCCCGGCCGGCGGGGGACCGGTGACGGTCACCGGCTCCGGGACGGCGTACCGGGTCAGCACCAACCTCGAGGCGCCCGGGACGCCGTAGGAACGGGTCGCGGCCGCACGAACGTTGACACGACCGTGGTAACGTCCGGGGCGATGGATGCCCTCACGATCCACGAAGCGGCGGAGACGACCGGCTGGTCGGCGCGCATGCTGCGGTACATCGAGGCGATCGGCCTGGTCGAGGCGTCCCGGTCGCCGGCCGGCTACCGCCTGTACGGCCCGGCCCAGCTGCAGCGGCTGCGTACGCTGCGCGAGCTGCTCGCCGATCACGACCTCGGCCTCGGCGACGTCGGGTTCGCCCGCCGGCTGCGCGCCGATGCCGAGCTGCGCGACGCCGTGGACGGATGGCTGTCGGCCACTCCCGAGCGGCCGGACGACGTCTCGCCGCCGGACTGGCTGCGCTTCGAGCAGGACAAGCACCAACGGTTGATCGCCGAGATCCGCGCCGACGAACCGGCGCCGGCCGACCGCCCCGCTGCGCCCCTCATCACACCTGTCAGGGAGTCCGCATGACCACCACATCCACCCCCACCGACCGGTCGGCGGCCCAGCCGCGCCGCCTGCAGGCCGACGACGTGAAGGTCGCCGACCTGTCGCTGGCGGCGTACGGCCGCCGGGAGATCGAGCTGGCCGAGCACGAGATGCCCGGCCTGATGTCCGTACGGCGGGAGTTCGCCGCCGCGCAGCCGCTCGCCGGCGCCCGCATCACCGGCTCGCTGCACATGACCGTGCAGACCGCCGTGCTCATCGAGACGCTGGTCGCCCTCGGTGCCCAGGTGCGCTGGTGCAGCTGCAACATCTTCTCCACCCAGGACCACGCGGCCGCGGCCGTCGCGGTCGGGCCGGACGGCACCCCCGACGACCTGCGCGGCGTCCCCGTCTTCGCCTGGAAGGGTGAGTCGCTCGAGGAGTACTGGTGGTGCACCGAGCGGGCGCTGACCTGGCCCGAGGCCGGCGGCCCGAACATGATCCTCGACGACGGGGGCGACGCGACGCTGCTGGTGCACAAGGGCGTCGAGTTCGAGCGGGCCGGCGCGGTGCCGGCCCCGGAGTCGGCCGAGTCCGAGGAGCTGTCCGTCGTCCTCGCCACGCTGGGCCGATCGCTCGCGGCCGACCCCGGTCGCTGGACCCGGGCCGCCGCGGAGATCCGCGGGGTCACCGAGGAGACGACCACCGGCGTACACCGGCTCTATCAGATGCAGCAGGCCGGCGAGCTGCTCTTCCCGGCCATCAACGTCAACGACTCGGTGACCAAGAGCAAGTTCGACAACAAGTACGGCTGCCGGCACTCGCTGATCGACGGCATCAACCGGGCCACCGACGTCCTGATCGGCGGCAAGGTCGCGGTCATCTTCGGCTACGGCGACGTCGGCAAGGGTTGCGCGGAGTCGCTGCGCGGCCAGGGCGCCCGGGTGATCGTCACCGAGATCGACCCGATCTGCGCGCTGCAGGCGGCGATGGACGGCTTCCAGGTCGCCACCCTCGATGACGTCGTCGAGAGCGCCGACATCTTCGTCACGGCCACCGGCAACCGCGACATCATCACCGCGGACGCGATGTCGCGGATGAAGCACCAGGCGATCGTCGGCAACATCGGCCACTTCGACAACGAGATCGACATGGCCGGCGTCGCGAAGATCCCCGGCATCGAGCGGGTCACCATCAAGCCGCAGGTCGACAAGTGGGTCTTCCCCGACGGGCACGCGGTGATCGTGCTGAGCGAGGGACGGCTGCTCAACCTCGGCAACGCCACCGGGCACCCGAGCTTCGTGATGAGCAACTCGTTCACCAACCAGACCATCGCGCAGATCGAGCTGTTCACCAAGCCCGGTGACTACGAGAAGCGGGTCTACGTGCTGCCCAAGCACCTCGACGAGAAGGTCGCCCGGCTGCACCTCGACGCGCTCGGCGTGAAGCTCACGACGCTGTCCAAGGGACAGGCCGACTACATCGGCGTACCGGTGGAGGGCCCGTACAAGCCGGACCACTACCGCTACTGACCCCGTCGACTCCCGGCCCCGCGGAGCAGGCGCGATGAAGGTGGCACCGCCGTACGACGTCACCGACCTCGGCCTGGCCGCGGCCGGGCGCGGCCGGATCGACTGGGCCGACCGGGACATGCCGGTGCTGCGCGGGATCCGGGAGCGGTTCGGGGCCGAACGCCCGTTGGCCGGGCTGACCGTCGCGGCGTGCATGCACGTCACGGCCGAGACCGCCAACCTGATGCGCACCCTGGTCGCGGGCGGTGCGCAGGTCGCCCTGGCGGCGTCCAACCCGCTGTCGACGCAGGACGACACGGCAGCCGCGCTGGTCGCCGATCACGACGTCGCCGTGTTCGCGCGGGCCGGCGTCGACCTGCCCGAGTACTACCGGCACATCGGCGCCGTACTCGACCGGGAGCCGGACCTCGTGCTCGACGACGCCTGCGACCTGGTCAGCACCCTGCACGCCGAGCGGACCGACCTGCTCGACCGGGTCCGGGCCGGCTGCGAGCAGACCACCACCGGGCTGCTCCGGTTGCGGGCGATGGCGCGCGCCGGCGCGCTGCGGATCCCGATGATCGCGGTCAACGACACCGGGACCAAACAGCTCTTCGACAACACCTACGGCACCGGGCAGTCGGTGCTCGATGCGATCTTCCGCGCCACCAACATGCTGCTGGCCGGCCGCACCGTCGTCGTCGCCGGCTACGGATCGTGCGGGCGCGGCGTCGCCAGCCGGGCCACCGGGCTGGGTGCCTCCGTGGTGGTCACCGAGATCGACCCGGTCCGGGCGCTGGACGCCACCATGAACGGCTACCGGGTGATGCCGATGGCCGCGGCGGCCCCGATCGGCGACGTCTTCATCACCGTCACCGGCAACCGGGACGTCGTCGTCGAGCCGCACCTGCAGGCGATGAAGGACGGAGCGCTCCTGGTCAATGCGGGGCACTTCGACGTCGAGATCGACGTCCGCTGGCTGGCCGAGCACGCGGTCCGGGTCCGCCGCCAGGTGCGCCCGCACACCGACGAATACGTGCTGGCCGACGGCCGCCGGCTCCTGCTGCTCGCCGAGGGCCGGGTCGCCAACCTCGGCGCCGCGGAGGGCCACCCGGCGGCCGTCATGGACATGTCCTTCGCCGACCAGGCGCTCACCACCGCGTGGCTCGTCCGGCATCACGCCGAACTGCCGCCCGGCGTGTACGACGTCCCCGCCGCGGTCGACGACGAGGTCGCCCGCCGGAAGCTCGCCTCGATGGGCCTCGCGATCGACCGGCTGAGCGACGTCCAGACCCGGTATCTGGACTCCTGGGAGCACGGCAGTTGACCGTCGCCACGCCCGTCCGGAACGGCGCCGCGCCCGCGCGGGTCCCGGTTTGCGGTCCGGAGGTGCCACGATAGGGCTATGAGGGGACGTGTGCTGGTGGTCGACGACGACCCGGCGCTCGCCGAGATGCTTGGCATCGTGCTGCGCAGCGAAGGGTTCGACGCCGCCTTCGTCGGTGACGGCGGTGCCGCGCTGGCCGCCTTCCACGAGATGCGTCCGGACGTCGTCCTGCTCGATCTGATGCTTCCCGGTATGAGCGGTATCGACGTGTGCCGGGCGATCCGGACCGAATCCGGCGTACCCATCGTGATGCTCACCGCCAAATCCGACACCGTGGACGTCGTGCTCGGGCTCGAGTCCGGCGCCGACGACTACGTCGTCAAGCCGTTCAAGCCGAAGGAACTCGTCGCCCGGGTCCGGGCCCGGCTGCGCCGCAACGACGACGAACCGGTCGAGTCGCTGGCGATCGGCGACCTGACCATCGACGTCTCGGGGCATTCGGTGAGCCGCTCCGGCGAGCTGATCAGCCTGACCCCGCTGGAGTTCGACCTGCTGCTGGCGCTGGCCCGCAAGCCGCGTCAGGTCTTCACCCGCGAGGTCCTGCTCGAACAGGTGTGGGGCTACCGGCACGCGGCCGACACCCGGCTGGTCAACGTCCACGTCCAGCGGCTGCGGTCGAAGATCGAACGCGATCCGGAGAACCCCCGCATCGTGCTGACCGTGCGCGGCGTCGGCTACAAGGCCGGGTCCCCGTAGCTCCGTGATGACCGCCCTCGCACGTGTCCGCGCCGTCGCCGGGCCACCGGCGGCCTGGTTGCTCTCCCGGTGGCGGCACTCGCTGCAGGTGCGGGTGGCGGCCACGACCGCGCTCGTCTCCGGCATCGTGGTCCTGATCATCGGCATCGTGCTGCTCGGGCAGATCAGCGCCGGTCTGCTCGACGCGAAGCGGCATGCGGCGCTGGCCGAGGCCGATGACGGGCTGCGGGTGTCGACCGCCCAGATGTCGGTGATCACCGCGTCCGGCGCGGACACCGTCCGCAACGCGCTGAGCAACCTGGTCGCCAACCTCTCCGGCAAGGGCAGCAACGCGGGCCTGTTCGACGTCGCGATCCTGCCCCAGGCCGCCCGGCAGGAGCCGGTCGTGTCCGGCAACGTCGACCCCGCGACGGTCCCCGACCGGCTGCGCCGGCTGGTCGCCCAGTCCAAGCAGAGCTACGAATACGGCCCGATCCGGCACGAGGGCGGTCAGTCCAGCCCGGGTCTGATCATCGGTGAGCCGGTGACCAGCCCGGTGGGCACCTTCGGGCTCTACTACCTCTTCCCGCTGCAGACCGAGCAGCGCACGCTCGCGCTGGTGCAGCGGACCGTCGTCGTCGCCGGTCTGGTCCTCGTGCTGCTGGTCGCCGCGATCGCCGTGCTGGTGACCCGGCAGGTCGTCCGTCCGGTGCGCACCGCCGCCGCCACCGCCGAGCGGCTGTCGGCGGGTCACCTGGCCGAACGGATGCCGGTGCGCGGCGAGGACGACCTGGCCCGGCTGGCCACGTCGTTCAACCACATGGCCGAGAGCCTGCAGCAGCAGATCACCCAGCTCGAGGACCTGTCCCGGCTGCAGCGACGGTTCACCAGTGACGTGTCGCACGAGCTGCGGACGCCGCTGACCACCGTGCGGATGGCCGCCGACCTGCTCTACGCCGCCCGCGACGGATTCCCGACCGGGGTGGCCCGCTCGGCCGAGCTCCTGCAGGCCGAGCTCGACCGGTTCGAGGCGCTGCTGGTCGACCTGCTGGAGATCAGCCGGCACGACGCCCGCGCGGTGGAACTGGACGCCGAGCCGGTGGACCTGCGGCTCCTCGTCGACCGGGCCGTCGACGGCGTCGCGCCGATCGCCGCCCGGGCCGGGAGCGACCTGGTGGTCCGGACGCCCAACGCCCCGGTGGTCGCCGAGATCGACCCCCGCCGGATCGAGCGGATCCTGCGCAACCTGCTCGGCAACGCCCTGGAGCACGGGGACGGCCTGCCGGTCGAGGTGGCGCTGGCCGGCGACGCCGAGGCGGTTGCCGTGACCGTCCGCGACCACGGCGTCGGCCTGACCCAGAGCGAGGCCGCGCTGGTGTTCAACCGGTTCTGGCGCGCCGACCCCTCACGCAACCGGCGTACCGGCGGCACCGGGCTCGGACTCGCCATCAGCCTCGAGGACGCCCGGCTGCACAACGGGTGGCTCAACGTGTGGGGCCGCTCCGGGCACGGCGCGCAGTTCCGGCTGACCCTCCCGACCCGGGCCGGCGACGTCCTGAGCTGGTCGCCGCTTCCGCTCGAACCGCCCGACGCCCGGGCACTGGCGGTCGATGACGGGACGGCCGCCGAACGCCCGGTGGACGAGCCGGACGACCCGGGCGAGCCGTCGCCGACCGAGGCGACGCGGGTGGCGGGGCAGTCATGAGGGCCGCCCGGGTGTGGCTGGCGCTGTGTGCGGCGGTCGCCGTGCTCGTGGTCACCGCCTGCGCCAGCGTCCCGGGGACGTCCGCACCGATCAGCGTGCGCAAGGTGCGGGCGGGCCTCGCGCTCGAGCAGGGGCCGAGTGTCCGGTCGGTACCCAGTCCGCCGCGGAAGGGCATGGGCCCCAGCGAGATCGTGCAGGGCTTCCTCGACGCCAACTCCGGCGGCGATCCCCAGCATGGCGTCGCCCGCAAATTCCTCACGCCGCGGGCGGCGACGTCCTGGGACGACGGCGCCGGCGCGATCGTCTACGACGGCAACCAGGTCTACGTCAATCCGTCCCGGAACGGCAGCAGGGTCGCGCTGTCGGTGCGCCGGGTGGCCACCGTGGGCACCGACGGCTCCTACACCGCGGAGCCGGGTCGGTTGCGGCTGACGCTCGCGTTACGCCGGGTCGACGGTCAGTGGCGGGTCGACAACCCACCGCCCGGAGTGTTCGTCACCTCCAGCGACTTCGCCCGCAACTACCAGCGGGTCAACGTCTACTTCCTCGGCCCGCAGCACGACGTCGTCGTTCCCGACCCGCGCTACTTCTCGGTGCCGCCCGGCTCGCTGGCCAACCGCATGGTGGCGGCCCTGCTCGCCGGCCCGTCGTCGTGGCTGTCGCCCGCCGTCCGCACCGCGGTGCCGTCCGGGGTCACGTTGCGCCGCAACATCGTCCAGTCCACGCCGGTGATCACCGTTGACCTTTCCGGGCTCGGCTCGATGACGTCCGGACAGCTCATGGGAATGTCGGCGCAGATCGTGTGGACGCTCGACCAGCTCAACTCCGACCCGGTGCAGATCCTCGCCGACGGCCAGCCGCTCACCGTTCCCGGCGTCGGGATCGACCAGCAGCAGTCGGACTGGCAGAGCTACGACCCGGACGCGCTGCCGACGAGCGCCTCCGCGTACTTCCTCGCCAACGGCGCGGTCTGGACGCAGGACGGGCCGATCGACGGCCCGGCCGGGACCAGCGCCTACGGCCTGTCGTCGGTGGCGGTCGGGCTGAACCGCGGGACGCTCGCGGGGGTCAACATCCGCACCGGCAGCGAGCACCTCTACGTCGGTCCGCTCGGCGGATCCCTCACCGACCGGCTGCACGCGACCACGCTCACCCCGCCCACCTGGGAGCGCGACTCGAGCGCGGTCTGGACCGTGCGCGACGGGGTCGACCTCATCAGCGTCCCGGTCCACGGCGCACCGCAGGTCCTGACCGCTCCCGAGCTGGCGCGCTACGCCCCGATCACCCAGCTGCAGCTGTCGCGGGACGGCACCCGGGTCGCCCTGATCGGCCGCGGCCGGCTCTACGTGGGCCGGGTGTCGACCCAGTCGGGGACGACGACGGTCGACGGCCTGCGACCGGCCGGAGCCGACCTCTCCGGGGCGACGGACGTGTCCTGGGCTTCGTCCACCGAGCTCGCGGCGCTGGCCCCCAACGCGAGCTCGGCCCGGGTGCCCTGGCAGATCCAGATGGACGGCTCCGCCGAGGCCGCGCAGAGCACGGCCGGGCTGCCCGGCCCGCCGACGGCGGTGGCGGCCGCCCCCGAGCACCTCACGCTGGTCTCCTCCGCCGGCAGCATGTGGCTCTTGGCCGACCGGTCCTGGAACCAGCTGCTGCGCAACAACGAGCTGATCTACGCGGTGGCGCCGACCTACCCGGGGTGAGGGGTGCCGTCCGTCGTCGTCCACAGATCCGGGCCGGCCCTTCCGGCGCGGGCGTCCGGGCGGCCACGATCGGGTGGTGCTCGCCGACCTGCTCGACCTCGTCTTTCCCGTCGGCTGCGGCGGCTGCGGGCGGCCGGGATCGGCGTGGTGCGGGTCGTGCGCCGGCCTGCTCGACCGCCCGACGGCCCACCGACCGCGCCCGAGCCCGCCGGGGCTGCCGCCGGTGTGGGTGGCCGGTCGCTACGACGGTGCGGTCCGGTCCGCGCTGCTCGCCTACAAGGAGCGCGGCCGCAGGGAGCTGGGCGGCCCGCTCGGCGCGGCACTCGCCGGCGCGGTGCGCCACGCCTGCGCCGCCGGCCAAGGCAACCCCGATCTGGTCCTCATCCCGGTGCCGTCCCGCCGGTCGGTGGCCCGGGCGCGGGGCGGCGATCACGTACGGCGGTTGGCGGGTCACGCCGCGGCGGCGCTGGCGGTCGACGGGTCCGCCGTCGCGGTCGTCCCCGCCCTGCGGGTGCGCGGTAGGCCGCGCGACTCGGCCGGGCTGTCGGCCGCAGCCCGCTCGATCAACCTCGCCGGCGCCCTCACCGTGACATCGGGCACCGCGGCGTGCATGGGGCAAACCGTCGTTGTCGTCGACGATCTGGTCACCACCGGCGCGACGCTCGTCGAGGCCGCGCGCGCCCTGCGCGCGGCGAAGATCGACGTGATCGCCGCCGCCGCCGTGGCCGCGACGCCGCGTCGACCACAATCCTTGCGCGGGGACCGGCAAAGGGTGTCCGGCGAGCCGCAACCCGACTAGCGTCGGAGGTGACGAAGGACACCGGAAGGGAGCCGATTCTCCGACAAGAACGCCCCGGCGTCGCCGGGGGAGATCAGTACCGGGAGGTCTGTGTGGACATTGTCGTGAGGGGCCGAAACGTCGAGGTTCCAGAGCATTATCGGCAGTTTGTCGCGGAGAAGCTGGGCCGGATCGAACGCTTTGACCACAAGGTGATCCGGGTCGACGTCGAACTCCAGCACGAACGCAATCCACGCCAGTCCAGTGCGTGCCAGAACGTCCAGATCACCTGCAAATCGCGCGGCCCGGTCGTCCGCTCCGAGGCCTGCGCCCACGACTTCTACTCGGCTCTCGAGGCCGCGGTGAGCAAGCTCGAGGCACGGCTGCGCCGCGCGGCCGATCGCCGCCGGGTGCACTACGGTCACCACCGGCCACCGTCGGTGTCCGACGCCGTCGACCGGGTCGACGCGGCGCCGGCCGAGGTGCTCGACGGCACCAGCGCCGCGATGGTCGGAGCGACCGACGACGCCGCGGCGGACGGGTCCACGGACGACGGTGCCGATGACGATGCCGTCGACGGCGACCTGGACGACGGGTCGCCCGGCCGGATCGTGCGCCAGAAGCAGCACAGCGCCGCACCGATGACCGTCGACCAGGCCCTGTTCGCGATGGAACTCGTCGGGCACGACTTCTACCTCTTCGCCGACGCGACGACCGGCCTCGCCAGCGTCGTCTATCGCCGTAAGGGCTTCGCCTACGGCGTCATCCGGCTCACCGACAGCACGGCGACGCCGGTCAACGGCGCGGCGCCCCAGGCGGCCGTCGCAGCCGCCGAGTACGCCGTACGCTCCTCGTAGCGGCCGTTCGGGCTACCGCCGCCCGGGGTAGCCCACGCGCCGTATGGGCCCGTGGGTTGCCTCGGAGCCGCAGGTCGGCGCCTACCATGGGACGAGCCGACCTCTGAGGAGTGGGAAGTCACACCGTGGTACTTGCGAAGATCCTGCGTGCCGGCGAGGGCAAGCTGCTACGGCGGCTGACCCGCATCGCCGAGCACGTCAATTCCCTCGAGCCCGACTACGTCGACCTGACCGACGACGAGCTGCGGGAGCAGACCGAGCAGTTCCGGGCCCGGTTCGCCGAGGGGGAGACCCTCGACGAGCTGCTCCCCGAGGCGTTCGCGGTGGTCCGCGAGGCGAGCAAGCGCACCCTCGGCCAGCGGCACTTCGACGTCCAGATCATGGGCGGCGCCGCGCTGCACCTCGGGAATGTCGCCGAGATGAAGACCGGCGAGGGCAAGACCCTGGTGTCCACCCTGCCCGTCTACCTCAACGCGCTCTCCGGCAAGGGCGTGCACCTGGTGACGACCAACGACTACCTCGCCAAGCGCGACTCCGAGTGGATGGGCCGGGTGCACCGGTTCCTCGGGCTGACGGTCGGCGTGATCCTCGCCAACGAGACCCCCGAACACCGGCTCACTCAGTACAACTGCGACATCACCTACGGCACCAACAACGAGTTCGGCTTCGACTACCTGCGCGACAACATGGCCTGGGACGCCTCGGAGCTGGTGCAGCGCGGCCACAACTTCGCGGTGGTCGACGAGGTCGACTCGATCCTGATCGACGAGGCCCGGACCCCGCTGATCATCAGCGGCCCGGCCGAGCAGAGCGCCCGCTGGTACACCGAGTTCGCCCGGATCGCCCCGATGCTCACCCGCGACATCGACTACGAGGTCGAAGAGGGCAAGCGGACGGTCGCGATCAGCGAGGCGGGCGTGGAGAAGGTCGAGGACCAGCTCGGCATCGACAACCTCTACGAGGCGGTCAACACGCCGCTCGTCGGCTACCTCAACAACGCGCTGAAGGCGAAGGAGCTCTACAAGCGGGACCGGGACTACGTCGTGGCGAGCGGCGAGGTGCTGATCGTCGACGAGTTCACCGGCCGGGTGCTGCAGGGCCGCCGCTACAACGAGGGCATGCACCAGGCCATCGAGGCCAAGGAGGGGGTGGAGATCAAGGAGGAGAACCAGACCCTCGCGACGATCACCCTCCAGAACTACTTCCGCCTCTACGACAAGCTCGCCGGGATGACCGGTACGGCGATGACCGAGGCCGCCGAGCTGCAGCAGACCTACAAGCTCGGCGTGATCCCGATCCCCACCAACATGCCGATGATCCGGGCCGACGAGACCGACGTCGTCTACAAGAGCGAAGAGGCCAAGTTCGACGCCGTCGTCGACGACATCGCCAAGCGCAACGCCGCCGGTCAGCCGATGCTCGTCGGCACGGCGAGCGTGGAGAAGTCCGAGCTGCTCTCCGGGCTGCTGGTACGCCGCGGTATCCCGCACGAGGTGCTCAACGCGAAGTTCCACGAGAAGGAAGCCGCGATCGTCGCGCAGGCCGGCCGCAAGGGATCGGTCACCGTGGCGACCAACATGGCCGGCCGCGGCACCGACATCATGCTCGGCGGCAACCCGGAGTTCGCCGCCGACCTCCAGCTGCGCCAGCGCGGTATCACCCCGGCGGAGAGCCCGGAGGAGTACGAAGCCGCCTGGCCGGCCGCGCTGGAGAAGGCGTCGGCGACCACCGCCAACGAGCACGACGAGGTGGTCGAGCTCGGCGGTCTCTACGTACTCGGGACCGAGCGGCACGAGTCCCGGCGGATCGACAACCAGCTGCGCGGCCGGTCCGGGCGGCAGGGCGACCCCGGCGAGTCCCGGTTCTACCTGTCGCTCGGCGACGACCTGATGCGCCGCTTCAACGCCACCACCGTCGAAGCGATCATGACCCGCCTCAACATCCCCGACGACCAGCCGATCGAGGCGAAGATGGTCAGCCGGGCGATCCGCTCGGCGCAGACCCAGGTGGAGCAGCAGAACTTCGAGATCCGCAAGAACGTGCTGAAGTACGACGAGGTCATGAACCGCCAGCGCGAGGTCATCTACGCCGAGCGCCGCCGGGTCCTCAACGGTGCCGACCTGCACGAGCAGGTGCAGCACATGATCGACGACGTCGTCACCGCCTACATCTCCGGGGCGACGGCCGAGGGCTACCCCGAGGACTGGGACCTCGACCAGCTCTGGACGGCGTTGAAGACGCTCTATCCCGCCACGGTGACCGTCGACGATGTCGTCCAGCAGGCCGGCGGCGAACTGAGCGGGCTCTCCGTCGAGCTGCTGCTCGAAGAGGTCAAGGCCGACGCGCACGCGGCGTACGACGCCCGCGAGGAAACGCTCGGGTCGGAGGTCATGCGCGAGCTCGAGCGCAAGGTCGTGCTCTCCGTGCTGGACCGCAAGTGGCGCGAGCACCTCTACGAGATGGACTACATGCAGGAGGGCATCGGCCTGCGGGCGATGGCCCAGCGCGATCCGTTGGTGGAGTACAAGCGCGAAGGCTTCGAGATGTTCTCCGCGATGCTCGACGGGATCAAGGAGGAGTCGGTCGGCTACCTGTTCAACGTCGACGTACAGGTCGATCCGCAGCAGGTGTCCGACCCCTCCGAAGCGGGCGTCACGGTGATCGCGAACAACGAGCCGACCGGTGAGATCTCCGGCGCGACCGCGACCGCCAGACCGGACCCGTCCGTGGACGGCAACGGCGCTGCCGGTCGCGGTGCGCACCGCGATCCCGAACCGGTCTCCGCCGGTCCGGCGATCAGCGCCAAGGGCCTCGCGGCGCCCGGTGCCCGGTCGGACGGGCTGCAGTATTCGGCGCCGACGCTGGACAGCGACGAGGTTCAGGAGGCCGAGTCGGTCAACACCACCACCGTCACCGGCAGCGGGCCGTCACGCAACGCGCCGTGCCCGTGCGGGTCGGGCAAGAAGTACAAGCGCTGTCACGGGGCGCCGACCGCGAGCTGACCGCGGGCGTCGGCTGGGTTGGTCAGCCCAGTTGTAGGGCGACGCAGCGCCACCGTCCGTCCACGCCCTCGAGCCGGGCGGCGGCGGCGCGGGCTCGCTCCCCGTGCCGGATGACCGCGCACACCTCGGCCACTCCGTCCGCGGGTTCGCTGACGTGCACGGACAGCACGGTCGGCGTGGCCGAGGCGGCACCGAGCCGGCGGGAGCGCAGGGCGCGGGACAGGTCCGCGAACACCGCCGGGCTGGTCCACTGCTGAAGTTGGGTGGCCGGCCGCCGGCCGGCCAACGCCTCGACCGCGGCCTGCAGGAGCCGGTGGGCCACCGGTCGCGGATCGGGCAGGTCCTTGCGGCGGGTCGGCTGCGGACCCCAGAACTGCTGCCCGAGCCGGGTCCGGCGCGGGGCCGGTTCGGCGAGCGGCCGTTGCCGTGACGGCAGGTCGTCGAACGGCAGTGGCTCGGCCGCAGGGGCGAGCGCCGTACCGGACGACGCCGGAACCGGGAGCAGCGTGAGGTGCGGTCGGTCGCCGTCGTCGAGCGGGTCGTAGGGCGGCTCGAGCGGCGGCACCGGCCGTACCCGGGGCCCGCTCGTCGGCCGCGGGCCACCCTTGGTGAACGCGGCGACCGTCATCGCTGCTCCATTCGGTCGGGTCGGTGCGGCTCGGGGGACACCAGCCGCTGGCCGGGGTGGATCAGATCCGGATCCGGCCCGATGACGCTCCGGTTCGCGGCGTACCAGCGCTGCCACTCGGCGGCGATCTGGGCGTTGGTCGCGGCCGGGCCCAGCCGGGTGGCGGCGAGATCCCACAGGCACTCGCCGGGGGCGACGATCACCGTGCGCCGGTCCGGCGCCGGCGCCGGTGGCGGTGCCGGTCCGACCGGCCAGTCGACGTCGAAGCTGGACGAGACCGTGACGGCCCGGTCCGGACGGCCGCTCGGCACGTGCCCGACGTCGGCCGCGGCAGCCGAGGCGCCGCCGGTCGCGACGGACAGTCCGAGGGCGAGCACGGTCGCCTGGCGCAGGGTCGCCGGGACCAGTCGGCCGGACACTGTCCGCGCGATCGCCCCGAGGATTCCCGGCAGGGAGCCGGCCGCGGTGGCCGAGACCGCGAGCGCCAGCCAGCCGAGGACCAGCCAGCAGGCGACCGCGACGAGCGTGATCGCGGTTCGATCGGGTCCGACCCGGTCGAGGTAGGCCTGCGGGTGAGCCAGCATCGGTCCGAGCGTGCGCGGGTCCGGGCTCACCCACCCGAGCAGGACCACGAGGCCCGCGAGCAGTGCACCCACACCGGTCGTCCGCATCCATCGCGCCATAGCCGCCCACCTTCGTTTGCGTGCGTTTGCTTTGTATAGCCTCCATGTACGTGCGGTCAAGGGGAGTAGATTTTCGGTGGAGTACGTGGACGCGGGTCGACATACTCGGGCGATGCAGCGTCGGGAGATCGTGGTGCCGCGTCCGGATTGCGAGCTCGCCGGGAGCATCTGGCTCCCGGACCGGGAGCCCGAGGCGCCGCTGGTCGTCATGCATCCGGGCTCCGGCCCCAGCGACCGGGACAACGACACGCTCTTCCCGCCGATTCGGGAGCGCTTTCTCGCCGCCGGGTGGGCCGTGGCGTCGTTCGACAAGCGGGGGATCGGCGACTCGACCGGGGCGTGGACCGACGCCGACATCACGGGCCAGGCGCAGGACGCGGTGGCCTGTGTCGCGGCCTGCCGGGACGCGATCGGGGCGTCGACGGCCGGGCTGTTCGGGCACAGCCAGGGTGGCTGGGTCGTGCTGGAGGCCGCCGCCCGTGGCGCGGGGGTCGGCTTCGTCATCACCAACTCGGGGCCTGGCGTCAGCCCGCGCGAGCAGGAGCTGTTCGCCACCCGGCGGGGCTTGCAGGGCCGCAGCGCCGCCGACGCCGACGCCGCGCTCGCCGCCATCGCGGACCTGTTCGACCTCGCGGCGGCTCGGACGCCGTGGCCGCAGGTCCAGGGGTGGATGGCCGATCCGGTCCGCGCCCACGCGATGCGGACCCTGGCCGACATCGGCGCGTTCGTGCCCGCCGACGCCGCGCTGTGGGGGTTGACCGCGACCATGATCGACCACGACCCCCGCGCGGCGATGCGGCTGCTGACCGTGCCGATCCTGACCGTCTTCGGCGCGAACGACACGGCGGTGCCGGTCGAGGCCAGCGTCGACGCCTACCGGCGCCACGTCCGCCCGGACCTGCTCACCGTCGCCGTCCTCGAGGGCGGCGACCATCGACTTGAAACCCCCGACGGCACCGGCTTCGCCCCGGGCTACCTGAGCCTGCTCGCCGACTACGTCGGTGGCCGTTCGCGGCAACGGTCGCCGAGCTAGGTCTGCGGGTGCGATGGGAGCGGCTCTTCGCCGACCTCGAGGCGCAGGCCGCGGCCGCCGATGCCGCGGAATTGGCCGGCGAGGTGGTCGAGCGCACCCGCACCGAGGTGGCCGCGCTGCGCCTCGTCGACCGGCTGCGCGCCGCCGTCGGGCATCCGGTGCGGCTGTCCTGCCGGGGCGGTGAGCAGGTCGTCGGCGTCCTGGAGCGGACCGGTCCGGACTGGGCGCTGGTGGCGGAGCGGCCGGACCGGGAGGCGCTGGTGCCGCTCGCGGCGGTGACCAGTATCGCCGGACTCGACGCCCTGTCCGCCGTGCCCGGCAGCGAGGGCCGGGTCGCGGCCCGCCTCGGGCTGGCCTACGCGCTGCGCGGTGTCGCCCGCGACCGGTCCAACACGGTCGTCACCCTCGTCGATGCGACCCGGATCGTGGGAACCCTGGACCGGGTGGGCGCGGACTTCGTCGAGATCGCGGAGCACCCGGCCGGCGAGGCGCGCCGGGCCCGGGCGGTGCGGCAGGTGCGCACGGTCCCCGTGGCCGCGCTCGCGGTGGTCCGGGCGTCCTGATCAGTCCTGGGGCACCGGCTCGTCGCGGCCGAGCGGATGCGTCTGGACGAAATCCCGCGTCTCGGTGTACATCCGGGCGATGTAGGACTCGAGCTGGTCGCGCTCGACCCGCCACTGACCGCGACCCCCGATCTTGATCGCGGGCAACTCACCACTGCGCACCAGCGCGTAGGTCTGCGACGCGGAGATGTTGAGCACCTCGGCGACGTCACTGAGGGTGAGAAACCTGTCGATGGGCATCGCGACCAGTGTGGCACCCACGCCGGTGCTCCTGCCGTCGCCGTCCACAGCCTGTGGACGCCGAATGGTGCCCGGGGCCGGCGTTTGGCACCATCACTCGGTCAGTCAGTGGCGGAGGCGGCACCACCGGCGTCCTCGACTCCGAACGTGTTGGGAGAGACCGTGCCGGAACCACGATCGCCGGCCGCGCGCCGCCTCCGTACCCCGTCGTGGGTGAACCTCCGGATGCTGATCGGGGTGCTCCTCGTCCTCGTCGCGGTCGCCGTCGGCGCCCGGGTGGTCGCGGGTGCCGACAAGTCGGTCACGATCTGGGGCCTCTCCCACGACGTCGCCTCGGGAACGGCGCTGACCGCCGACGACCTGCGTCCGGTGCGGGTCCGGCTCTACGCCGACGCCCCGCGTTACCTGTCCACGGCCGTCTCCCCGGCGGGTCAGGTGACCAACCGCGATCTGAGTGGCGGCGACTTCCTGCCGCGGTCGGCGCTCGGTCCGGTGCCGGACGGTGTCCTGGTCCCGCTCCCGGTCGACCCGAGCGTGCTGCCGCCCGGGCTGTCCCGCGGTGACCGCATCGACGTCTACGCCGGCCCCGCATCCGCCGGCGATCCGCACGGGACGACCCGCCCGGTGCTGCAGGGAGCGCCGGTGCAGGCCGTCGCCGGCGGCCGCTCGGGCCTGTCCGCCGGGAGCGACAAGGTGCAACTGACGGTGCGGGTGCACCGCGACCAGGAGGCTGCCCTGGTCGCCGCGGTCGCCGGCAGCACCCTCTACGTCACCCAGCATGTGGGCGGGTCGGGCCGGTGAGCGTCCCGGTCCTGACCGCGGTCACCGGCGCGCGGTGGGAGGCCGATCTGGTCGGCGAGCTCGACCGGGCCGACTACGGCGTCTCGGTGGTCCGGCGGTGCGTCGACCTCGCCGATCTGCTCGCCGCCGCGGCGGCGGGCACCGCCCGGGCCGCACTGCTTGCGGCCGACCTGCGTCGCCTCGACCGCGACGCCGTCACCCGTCTCGCCGCGGCCGGTGTGGCCGTCGTCGGGCTGGTGAACCCCGGCGACGAGGTGGCCGAGGGCAGGCTCGTCGCGCTCGGCGTACCGGCGGTGCTGCCGGCCGACGCGGGCGCCGCCGCGATCTCGGTGGCTGTGCTGTCGGCGGTCGCCGGGCTCGGCACCGACTCCGCCCGCCGGGTGGTCTCCGATCCGCACGGCGCAGCGCCGCACCTCGGGGCCCCGGAAGTCGCATCGCCGGCGCCGGACGGCGACGGCACGGTCGTGGCCGTCTGGGGGCCGACCGGTGCGCCGGGACGCACCACCGTCGCCGTCGGGCTCGCCGACGAGGCGGCCCGGCTCGGCGTACCCACCCTGCTCGTCGACGGCGACGTCTACGGCGGGGTGGTCGCGCAGGTTCTCGGCCTGCTCGACGAGTCGCCCGGGTTGGCCGCCGCCGCCCGTCAGGCCACGGCCGGCACCCTCGACGTGACCTCGCTCGCCGATCTCGCGCTCGCCGTCGGCCCGTCGCTGCGGGTCCTCACCGGCATCGCCCGGGCCGACCGATGGCCGGAGCTGCGGCCCGGCTCGATCGAGGCGCTGCTCGACGTCGCCCGGAGCCTGGTGCCGTTCACCGTCGTCGACTGCGGCTTCTGTGTGGAACAGGACGAGGAGATCGCCTACGACACGATGGCGCCGCGCCGCAACGGCGCGACGATCGCGGCGCTGGCCGCCGCGGACGTGGTGCTGTGCGTCGGCGGCGCCGACCCGGTCGGGCTCGCGCGCCTGGTGCGTTGCCTCGGCGAACTCGCCGACGTGCTTCCCGACCTGAGCCCGCGGGTGGTGGTCAACCGGGTCCGGAAGGCGGCGATCCCGGGCGATCCGCGCCGGGAGATCGGCGCCGCCCTGCAGCGCCACACCGGTGTCGGCGAACCGGTCTTCCTCCCCGCCGACGCTGCCGCGGTCGATTCCGCGCTCGGCCTCGGCAAGACGCTGGCGGAGGTCGCTCCCCGGAGTCGGCTGCGGCGCGGTCTGGTCGACCTGGCCCGGACGCTGGCCGTGGCCTGACGGTTCACCGCGTATGGCCGGGCCCGCATGTCGGCGGGTCCGACGTGGCAGCATGAAAGGGTCGGGCCCGCGCCGGGGAGGTGCTGCCGAGGTGGCCGACCGGTTGAGCGCACTGGACGTCTCGTTCCTCTACGCCGAGGAACCGACGACGCCGATGCACGTGGGCGGGGTCGCGGTGTTCGAGCCGCCGTCGCGCGGCTTCGACTACGACCACCTCGTTCGGTTGATCGAGCGCCGGATCGCGCTCGTGCCGCGCTACCGGCAGAAGGTGGTCGGCGTACCCGGCCATCTGGGCAACCCGGTGTGGGTCGACGATTCCGGCTTCGACATCGGCTACCACGTACGGCGCAGCGCGCTGCCGCGGCCGGGCTCCGACGAGCAGCTGGCCGAACTCGTGTCGCGGCTGATGTCGCGTCCGCTCGACCGCAGCCGGCCGCTCTGGGAGATGTACTGCGTCGAAGGTGTGCACGACGGCCGGATCGCCCTCATCAGCAAGACCCACCACGCCATGGTCGACGGCGTCAGCGCGGTCGATCTGACGCAGGTGATCCTCGACCCGACGCCGCAGCCGCGGGAGGTGCCGGAAGAGCTCTGGATGCCGCGGCCCGCGCCCGGATCGGTCGAGCTCGTCCTCGACGCCCTCGCCGATCTCGCCGGCCGGCCGTCCGCCGCGCTGGACGCGGTGCGGATGGGCGTCCGTGACGTGCAGCACACCGCCGAGACGGTCCTCGGCGCGGTCGGGGGACTCGCGGCCGCCGCCCGCACCGCCGCGCGCCCGGCGCAGGACAGCCCGTTCAACGTCCCGATCGGCGCGCAGCGGCGGTTCGCGGTCGCCCGCACCGACCTCGACGACTACAAGCGGGTCCGCAAGCAGCACGGCGGCACGGTCAACGACGTCGTCCTCGCCACGGTGGCGGGGGCGTTGCGCAGCTTCCTGATGACCCGCGGTGAGCCGGTGACGAGCACCTCGGAAATCCGGGCGATGGTTCCGGTGTCGGTGCGCACCGACACCGATCAGGGGCCGACAGGCAACCGGATCCTGTCCTACTTCGTCGATCTCCCGGTGGGCGAGCCCGACCCGCTCATCCGGTTATCCCGGGTGAGTTACGCGATGGCGGCGCACAAGGAAGCCGGCCAGTCGGTGGGTGCCGACGCGTTGATCCGGCTGTCGGGCTTCGCCCCGCCGACCCTGCACGCGATGGGTGCCCGCGCCGCGAGTGGCCTGTCGCGTCGGCTGTTCAACGTCGTCGTGACCAACGTCCCGGGCCCGCAGATGCCGCTGTACGCCGCGGGTGCCAGGATGCTCGAGGTGTTCCCCGTCGTCCCGCTGGCCAAGGGTCAGGCCGTGTCGATCGGGCTCACGTCCTACGACGGCGGTGTCTACTACGGCCTCAACGCCGACCGCGACGCGATGAGCGACATCGGCATCCTCGCGTCGCTGATCGAGGAGTCCCTGGCCGAACTGGTGGGCCTGCTCCCGTGAGCGCGGGGAAGAGCCGCCGGGGCCTGGTGCTCGGCGCCGGCGGCGTGCTGGGCTTCACCTGGACGGTCGCGGCGTTGCACGCCTTCGAACAGTTCGTCGGCGTCGACGCGCGCAGTGTCGAGATCTGCGTCGGGACCTCGGCGGGGTCGGTCGCGGCGGCGCTGCTCAGCCACGGGGTGTCGGTCGACGCCATGCTCCGCCACCAGCGCGGTGCCTCGCGGGCCGACGACCCGTTCATCAGCTGGGACTACGACGGCGACACCGGTGGCTCGCTACCGCCGCGGCCCGGGTTCGCACTCGGGTCCCCGCGGCTCATCACCCAGGTGGTGCGGCACCCGCGCCGGATCCCGGCCGCCGCGGCGTTGTCCGGCCTGCTGCCGCGCGGACGGGGCACGCTCGAGCCGGTCCGCCGGATGGTCGACGACCTGGCCGGCGACGGCCCGTGGCCGCGGCAGCCGCACCCGTGGATCGTCGCCTTCGACTACGACGCCGGCCGCCGGGTGGCGTTCGGCCGAGACGGTGCGCCGGCTGCGCGGCTCGTCGACGCGGTGACCGCCTCGTGCGCCATCCCCGGGTGGTACGCGCCGGTGACGATCGACGACCGGCGCTACATCGACGGCGGGGTGTGCTCGCCCACCTCCCTCGATCTGGTGGCCGGCCAGGGTCTCGACGAGGTGGTCGTCCTCGCGCCGTTGATCTCGTTCGCCTTCGACCGGCCACGGTCGGCGGTGGCCCGGGTCGAACGCGGCTGGCGGCGCGGCCAGACCCGCCGGTTGCTGCACGAGGCGGAGAAGGTGCGGGCCGCCGGCACCGAGGTGACGATGCTCGGCCCCGGCCCGGAGGATCTCACGGCGATCGGATCCAACCTGATGAACCCGAAACGACGCGGGCAGGTGCTCGACACCGCCCTGCGCACCTGCTTCGCGGCGCTGACCGCCCTTCCGGCCGAGGCCCGCCGGTGAGGGTCTACCTCCCCGCGACGGTGCCGGCCCTGCGCGCGCTGCTCGACAGCGGGACGATGGGATCCGCGCCGGTGACGGCGTTCGCGGTCACCCCGGCGCTGCGCGAGTGGTACGTCGACGAGGACGCCGAGTCGCTCGAATACGCCGCGCTGCTCGCCGCGGCCCGGGGCGCGTTGCGGCTGCTCGACGACGACCCGGCGGCGCCCCGCCGCCGCGTGGTTGTCGTCGCGGACGTGCCCGACGCGGACGTCACGCCCCGACCGGATCTGGATCGGGCCGTGGTGCGGCTCGGCCAGCCGGTCGTCATGGACCAGGTCGTCGCCGCCCACCTCGACGACGCGGCGGCCGAGGATGCCGTGGCGAAGGCCGCGCGGTCGGTCCTCGATGCCGACCTCGGCAGTGCCGACGCGCAGTTCGTGGTGGACGGCGCCGAGGGCTACGACCTGGGCTGGTACGCCACCCAGGAGCTTGGTCCGCTGGTCGAACTACTCTGACTTGCCAGGTCCGTCGTCGTACCGGGGAGCCCGCCATGGATGCCGTCACCGTCCCACCCACGCCGGTCAACGAGCCGATCCACGGCTATCCACCGGGCAGCGGCGACCGCGCCCAGATCGAGGCGCGGCTCAAGGAGATGGGCAACGAGCAGGTCGATCTGACGATGACGATCGGCGGGCGGCAGCGGCCCGGCGGCGGTACCCCCGTCACCGTCGTGCAGCCGCACCGGCATGCCGGCGTGCTCGGCACCCTGCACAACGCCACCCCACAGGACGTGCGCGACGCGGTGGCCGCCACGAAGGCCGCCGCCCCGGCCTGGCGGGCGATGCCGTTCGACGAGCGGGCCGCCGTACTCCTGCGCGCCGCGGACCTGCTCGCCGGGCCGTGGCGCGACACGATCAACGCCGCGACGATGCTCGGGCAGAGCAAGACCGTCTTCCAGGCCGAGATCGACGCGGTCGCCGAGATGGCCGACTTCTTTCGCTTCAACGTGCATTTTGCGCGTCGCATCCTCGCCGAGCAGCCGCAGTCGGCGGCCGGGACGTGGAACCGGTTCGATCACCGGCCGCTCGAGGGGTTCGTGCTCGCGATCACCCCGTTCAACTTCACCTCGATCGCCGGCAACCTGCCGACGGCGCCCGCGCTGATGGGGGTGCCGGTGCTGTGGAAGCCGTCGCCGACGCAGCAATTGGCCGCCCACTACACGATGCGGCTGCTGGAGGCGGCCGGTCTGCCGCCGGGCGTCATCAACATGGTGACCGGTCACGGGGCTGCGGTCAGCGACGTCGCGCTCGTCGACCCCGACCTCGCCGGCATCCACTTCACCGGCTCCACGGCAACCTTCCAGCACCTGTGGTCGACCGTCGGCGCCCACATCGCGTCGTACCGCACCTACCCGCGGCTCGTCGGCGAGACCGGCGGCAAGGACTTCGTGATCGCCCACCCGTCGGCGCAGATCGCGCCGCTCACCACCGCGCTGGTGCGGGGCGCCTTCGAATACCAGGGGCAGAAGTGTTCGGCGGCGTCGCGGGCCTACGTTCCGCAGTCGCTGTGGGACTCCGGCCTGCGCGACGCGCTCGCCGACACCACCGGCAGTCTGCGCTACGGCGACATCGCCGACTTCACCAACTTCGGCGGCGCGGTGATCGACCGGAAGGCGTTCGACAAGCATGCGGCGGTGCTCGATGCGGCGCGCACCGATCCGGCCTGCGAGGTCCTGGCCGGCGGCTCGTACGACGACTCCGAGGGCTACTTCGTCGCACCCACGGTCATCGTCTGCTCCGATCCCGACCACGAGATGTTCCGCCGCGAGTTCTTCGGGCCGATCCTGACGGTCTTCGTCTACGACGACGGCGACTGGTCGCAGGTGCTCGCTCAGGCCGCCGACGCCGCGCCGTATGCCCTGACCGGGGCGGTGTTCGCGACCGACCGGGCCGCTGTGCTCGAAGCCGAGACGGCACTGCGCTTCTCGGCCGGCAACTTCTACGTCAACGACAAGCCCACCGGCGCGGTCGTCGGGCAGCAGCCGTTCGGCGGTGCCCGCGCGAGTGGCACCAACGACAAGGCCGGGTCGATCCTCAACCTGCTGCGCTGGGTCTCGCCGCGCACGATCAAGGAGACGTTCGTCCCGCCCACGGACCACCGCTACCCGCACATGGGCTGAGGGTCCACCAGCTCGAAACCCTTGTGGGGCCGGCTAATCAGCCTCGTTACTCGATGGGGCCGATCGGACGGCGGAAGCCGTCGGCGTGCCGGCGGGCCGGTGCCCGACCGGGCGGCTGGGTGGGGGTCGGGCGGTTCGGCGGCGGGGGGATGGGGCGCACGAGTCGTTCCCGTGCGGGGACGACGACGGACTTTCCATGGTGGACGATGGTCATCGGATTGCCGTCGCCGACCCGGTAGGTCGCCGACTCGTGGGTGACCTCGACCCGCAGACGTTGCCCGCGCAGGTAGACGTTGAACGCGAGCCGGCTCAGACCGTCCGGCAGCCGCGGCGCGAACCGGATGGTGTCGCCCTTCTGCCGCATGCCGCCCAGCCCGACGACGAGCGCGATCCACGCCCCGGCCAGCGACGCGATGTGCAGACCGTCCTGGGTGTTGTGCTCGAGGTCGTCGAGGTCGATGAGTGCCGCTTCACCGAGGTAGTCGTGTGCCAGGTCGAGATGTCCGACCTCCGCGGCCATCACCGCCTGGCAGCAGGCAGACAGCGACGAGTCGCGCACCGTCAGGCGTTCGTAGTAGGCGAAGTTGCGAGCCTTCTCTTCGTCGGTGAAGGCGTCACCGCGCAGTTGCATCGCGAGCACCAGGTCGGCCTGCTTGACCACCTGTTTGCGGTAGAGATCGAAGTAGGGGAAGTGCAGCAGCAGCGGGTACTGCTCGGGCTTCGTGTTGGCGAAGTCCCACTCCTGGTGCCGGGTGAAGCCGGCGGCCTGGGGGTGGACTCCGAGCGCTTCGTCGTACGGGATCAGGGTCGCCTCGGCCGCGTCCCGCCACGAGGCCATTTCCTCGGCGTCGATACCGAGTTCCAATGCCTTTCCGGGGTGCCGCGCGGCGGCGTCGGCCGCGGCCCGCAGGTTCTGCTGCGCCATCAGGTTGGTGTAGATGTTGTTGTCGGCAATGGCGCTGTACTCATCGGGCCCGGTGACACCGTCGAGGCGGAACCGGCCCTCCGGGTCGTGGTGGCCGAGAGAGCGCCAGAGCCGCGCGGTCTGCGCGAGCAGTTCAACGCCGACGGACTCTTCGAAGTCGCTGTCGGCGGTGGCGTCGACGTAACGGACGACGGCGTCGGCGATGTCGGCGCCGACGTGGAATGCCGCCGTGCCCGCCGGCCAGTATCCGGAGCACTCCTCACCGCGGATGGTGCGCCACGGGAACGCCGCTCCCTCTAACCCGAGCTGTCTGGCCCGTTCCAGCGCGAGCGGCAGGGTGGCGTGCCGCCAGCGCAGGGCGTGCGCGGCCGCGTCGGGGACGGTGAAGATGAGCACCGGCAACACATAGGTCTCGGTGTCCCAGAAGCAGTGCCCGTCGTACCCGGGACCGGTGAGACCCTTCGCGGGGATCGACCTGCCCTCGGCCCGGGCTCCCGCCTGCAGCACGTGGAACAACGCGAACCGCACGGCCTGCTGTACCTCCGCGTCGCCGTCGAGTTCGACGTCGGAGTGGTCCCAGAACTCGTCGAGGTAGGAACGTTGCTCGGCGAGCAGCCCGTCCCAGCCGGTCTGCCGGGCGCCGACGAGGGCCGCGCCGACCTGGTCCCGCACTCCTGGCAGCGAACGGGTGGCCGACCAGCCGTAGGTGACGAACTTGATGATCCGTAGCCGCTGGCCGGGTTGCAGCGTGGTCGTCATCGTCACCCGGCCGACGTCGGGTGAGCTCTCCGACTCGACGTGGACGTCGGCCGGCTCGGTGACGATGTGGTCCATCGCCGCCGCCATCCGCAGTTCGCTACGGGACGTGCGGTGGACCAGCTCCACCCGGGCGTTGCGCGCCCCGTGTTGTTCGGAACGTAACGGGGGAGCGAGGGCGGTGGACCGCCGTGGGTCGTTCCCGAACGTGGGCAGCTGTTCGTTGGCGACCAGCTCGGACTGCACCACGATGCGCGCCGGGCCGTCGATCGGCTCGACCTCGTAGCAGATCGCCGCGACCGACCGTTGCACGAAGGAGACCATCCGGTCGGACGTGACCCGGACCGTGCGCCCCGCGGGCGACTGCCACTCGGCCTGGCGGTGCAGCACCCCGGTCCGGAAGTCGAGAACGCGCTCGTGGCTGTGGAGTTCGCCGTACCGGATGTCGAAGGGCTCGTCGTCGACGAGGAGCCGGATCAGTTTCCCGTTGGTGACGTTGATGATCGTCTGGCCGGACTCCGGGTAGCCGTAGCCGGCTTCGGCGTACGGGAGTCCGCGCAGCTCGAAGACGCCGTTGAGATAGGAGCCGGGCAGACCGTGCGGCTCGCCCTCGTCGAGGTTGCCGCGCCAGCCGATGTGTCCATTGGACAGGGCGAAGACCGACTCGGTCTGCGAGAGCACCTCCAGGTCGGGCCCGGTGACCCGAAGGCACCACGGCTCGACGGCGAACCCCGGGTGGGCGATCACGTGGGCTCGTCGAGGAGCTCGGCGAGGTCCTTGACCACGCGGTCGGCACCGTGTTCCCGCAGCGCCTCGGCCTGCCCCACCCGGTCGACGCCGATCACGATTCCGAAGTTGCCGGCCCGGCCGGCCTCGACGCCGGCGAGCGCGTCCTCGAAGACCGCCGCGTCGGCGGGTGGTACGCCGAGGGCCCGGGCACCGGCGAGGAACGTGTCCGGTGCGGGCTTCCCCTTCAGCGAGTCGCGGGTCGCGACCACGCCGTCGATCCGGGCTTCGAACAGATCTTCGATCCCCGCCGCCACCAGGACATCGCGGCAATTGGCGCTCGACGACACGACCGCCCGACGGATGCCCGCCTCCGCCACGGTCTTCACGTAGCGCACCGAGCCGGGGAAGGCTTCAACGCCGCTCTCACGGATCTTCTTGAGCAGCAGGGCGTTCTTGCGGTTGCCCAAACCGTTGACCGTCTCCGCCGACGGTGGGTCGTCGGGATCACCTTCAGGGAGCTCGATCCCGCGTGCGGTGAGGAAGGACTGCACACCGTCGGCGCGGGGCTTTCCGTCGACGTAGCGGTCGTAGTCATCGGCGATGTCGAACGGAACGAAGGGCTCACCGGTGCGCTGCGCCCGCTCCTGCAGGTAACCGTCGAAGGTCTCCCGCCACGCCGCCGCGTGCACCTTCGCGGTCTGGGTCAGGACGCCGTCGAGGTCGAACAGGCACGCTTTCACGTGATCCGGGAGACCCAGCACACAATCAAGTCTAGGCGACCGGCGACCGTTCCTCGGTCGTTGGGCCAGCCCCGACGAGTTGGATCATGCAGCGACTAGGTGAGGAGCTGCTTCGCCACCGTGAGGAGCACGGCGGAATCCTCCAGTGCCAGGAGCGAATGCGCGTCCGGCGGAACGACCAGCAGGTCGCCCTGACGGCCCTCCCACGACACCTCGCCGGAGCTCAGCCGGACCCGGCCGCGCAGGACGTGCACGGTGGCTTCGCCCGGGTTCTCGTGTTCGGCGAGCGACATGCCCGCCTGAATGGCGATGACCGTCTGGCGCAGGTGGTGCTCGTGCCCGCCGTAGACAGTGGTCGCGCTTCTGCCGCTCGATGCCTGCGCCGCTCTCGCCGACTGTTCGCGCACCAGGGCATCGAGCGAGAGCTTCTCCATGTGCGCAGCGTAGAGGAGTCGGTGTGCCGCGGACCCGGCTATTGCCGGAGCACACCGCCGGCCGCGACCTGGACGGCGCTGACGCGCCCGCCGACGACGAGCACGCCGCGCCCGGGCGGTGCCGGGCCGACGCCGCGCGGGAGCCGGACGCCGAGCAGGTCGCCGTCCGTGGGGCCCGGCGAGAGCAGCAAGCCGCACCGGTCGGCGCGAACGGTCACGGCCGGCCCCCGGAAGAGCATGGCGACCTCGTCGTTGCGGCCCGCTGCGATCACGGCACGCACGCCGTCGTCGGACTTCAGTACGTCGGTGACCACGTCGCCGGCTGCGGTGTCGGTCAGTAGCGCGATGTCGTCGACGACGGCGACGACCGGACCGGCCTCGAGCGCCTCGCCGAGCGGTCCGGCGTCACCCGGGCCGAAGACGCCGCGGACACCGGGCGTGCCGGCGAGCGCGCGCAGCGGGGACCGGCGGGCGGCGACGACCGCGATCGGAGTGCCCTGGGCGAGCAGGCTGCGCGCCATGGTGCGCAGCGCCGTCGACCGGCCGCTCCGGGCCGGGCCGGCGATGAGGAAGCCGGGGCCGTCACGGGCGAGGTCGACCCCGACGGCATCCGCGTCGTCCCCGCCCACGCCGACCAACGCCCAGAGCGGACCGGGCGCCGCCGGCACGACGATGTCGGCCGGGTCGACGCTGGCCGGGAGGGAGCGCACGCGGAACGCGCGCGGTCGGGTGGTGGGCACGCCATTCGCCGCCCTCCTCGCGATGTCGCCGAGCGCGGCGGCCTGCGCCCGCCCGGACGGGTCCGGACCCAACAACGCCACCTGCGCCTCGACGGCACCGTCGACCACGATGATCCGCCCGTCCGGCATCGCGTCGGGGATCGCCCGGGCGGGCAAGCCGGCGAGGCCGTAGTCGAGCGAGTCGGCGCAGCTGAGCATGATCTTCGTCGGGAGCGCCGCGGAGATCCGACCGGTCAGGGCGGCCCGGTCACCGGTGACCACCACCCGCAGGCCGGCGGCGGCCCCTTCCCGCGCGAGCCGGAGCAGGGTCTCGACCGGGCGTCCCCCGTCGACCTCGTCGTAGGCCGCCTGGAATCCCGCCCAGCCGTCGATGAGAAGCAGCAGCCACGCCAGCCGATCGGCCTCCGGGACGGCCGCCCGTTGCTCGGTCACCGACGCGAAACCGCGGGCCCCGAGCAGCGCCTGGCGCCGGTCGACCTCGCCGGCCAGTCGGGTGAGCATCCGGTCGCCGCGGTCGACGTCGCGGCGCCCGCACACCGCGCCGCAGTGCGGCAGGTCTTTGGCGGCGGACAGGGCCCCGCCCGCGCAGTCGAGTACGTAGAGGTGCAGATCCTCCGGCGTGAACCGGCTTGCCGCCGCACCGGCGATGGTGCGCAACGTCGTCGACCGGCCGCTGCGTGGGCCGCCGGCGACCAGCACCGATCCGCCCCGGGCGAGGTCGATCGCGTGGGTGCCCTGTCGCTGCTCGGCGGGATGGTCGGCCAGCGCGAAGGGCAGCACATCGCCGGTGCGGTCGCCGAGATCGGCGAGCGTCACCACGGTGGGCAGCGGCGGCAACCACGGACGGCGCGGTGGATCGGTGTGCGGGTCGACGGCGGAGCGGATCGCCGCGACCGTCGTACGCAGATCGGTGTCGGCGTCATCGATCGGATCGGCCGGTGTGCCATCGATGTCGCCCGCCGTGGACCACGGACTGAGGCACACGGTGGGTCGGTCCGGCCGGGTCGGTGACCCGCCGTGTCGGCCGCCGACCCGCGCCGCCTGGAACTCCACCGGCGCTCCGGTGGCCGTCCGTGCGAAACCGCGTCCGGGTCGGCTCGCCGAGATGCGGGCGGCGTCCGCGAGGTCGAGGACGTCGCGGGACTCGCTGTCGTCGGTCATGCGGAGCGCGAGCCGCAGACTCGTGTTGGCCCGGATCACCGGCGAGACCACCCCGGAGGGACGTTGGGTGGCAAGGATCAGGTGTACACCGAGCGACCGACCGCGCATCGCGATGCCGACCAGGCCGGTGACGAAGTCGGGGAGTTCGTCGACCAGGGTGGCGAACTCGTCCACGACGATCACGAGTCGGGGCAGCGGCTCGGCCGAACCTGCACGGGCGCGCAGGTAATCGTCGATGTCCTTGGCGCCCTCCGAGGAGAGCAGGCGTTCGCGACGCGCTACCTCGGCGTCGAGGCTCCGCAACGCCCGCCGGGTCAGATGGTGGTCGAGATCGGTGACCAGGCCGACGGTGTGGGGGAGGTCGGCGCAGTCCTTGAATGCCGCGCCGCCCTTGTAGTCGATGAGCACGAACGTCATCTGGTCCGGGCCGTTGGTGATCGCGAGGCCGAGGACGACGGTCTGCAACAGCTCGGACTTCCCCGACCCGGTCGTTCCCGCGACGAGCGCATGCGGTCCGTCCGCCACCAGGTCGACGGCGTAGGCGCCCTGCGCGGATTCGCCCAGCACCACCCGGGTCGTTGGAAGGTCGGGCCGTCGATGGGCGCGGATCGCCTCTGCCGTCGGGACGTCGACGCCGAACAGGTCGAGCAGTCGGGACGCCGGTGGGGGGCCGTCCCGTGCGTCGCCGCCGCCGAGCCGCAGCGGTGCCAGCGCGCGGCACACGTCGTTCGCCCAGGCGAGGCCGGCGCCGTCGACCACGATCTGCTCGATCGGCGGGTCGTCACCCGCCACCAGCCGGAGCCGGGTGCCGACCTCGCCGATGACCTCGACCAGCGCGCCGCATTCGGCGGGCAGCAAGCGGGCGGCACGGTCGGCGCAGATCGCGTAGATCCCGAGAGCCGGCCCCTCGTCGAGCAACCGCGCCACTCCCGGATCGTCCCGTAGCAGCGACGCACGGTCGATCAGGATCACGATGGACGGTTCGGTCCACCCGGCGACACGGGTCTGGCGGTCTCTCGATCGCGCCCCCAGCAGCGACAGCAGCTCGCCGACCCGCCGACGGCGCTGATCTCCGGTGACGCCGATCCGCCTGCCACCATCGGGTCCGGACAGGTGCGGCACCCAGCGGAGCCACGACCATCGCCCGGCACTCGCGTCGTCGGCGAGCAGCACGACCTGCAGGTCCTGCGGGCCGTGCAGTGTCGCCACCTGGCCGACCAGTGCGCGGAGCAGGGCATCGACGGGTGCCGCCGGTCCGGCGATACCGAGCACTCCGCAGCTGCGCAGTCCGACGGTCACCGGCACCGACCGTGCCGTCGGCGGATCCGCCGGCGGCGGGCCGGCCCCCGATCGGCGGACCGTGATCCGGGCCGGCCGCGTGGCGGTGCCGAGCCGGAGGACCAGATGGTCGGGATCGCCGCGTCGACGTTCCCAGAGCCGCGCTCCCGGGCCACAGGCGGTGCGCCGGACGACGGCCAGGTCGGGCGCCTCCGCCCGCCGCAGCCGGGTGTCCTCGGCCACGGCGCGGGCCAGCTCGGTGTCGGCGCGGGCCAGGGCGGCGCGGTATTCGCCCCGCTCCCGGCGGCTGCTCCGGCGGAGTCCCCACCGGTCGCTCACCGCGGAACCGAGCACCATCACCGGCGAGAGCGCCGCGAACGCGAGATAGGCCGCCGACCTGAGCGCGAACGCCAATCCGACGCCGGCGAGCAGCGGGACGATCGCCGCGAACACCGGCACCTTGCCGGGACTACGTCGCACCGGCTCCTGCGGCAGCACCACCTCCACCTGCGGCGTCGACGGACACAGCCGGGGTGGCCGATGCACCGTGAGCGTGCCGTCCTCGCCGGCGCGGACCGCGGCCGGTGGATCGGTCGGTACGGCGAGAGTCAGCCCGGTCTCGCCGATGCGCAGCAGCGATCCGGTGGTGAGGGAGACGGGATCCGCGCCGACCGGTAGCTCGTCGAGCGTCGTGCCGTTGGTCGAGCCGAGATCGTGCACGGTCACGCCGTCGCCGGACACCGCGATCTCGACATGCCGGCGGGACACATCCGGGTCGGCGACGGGAACGTCGCTGCCGTCGTCGCGACCCACCACGACCCGTCCGCGCGGCAACGGGTGCACCGCGCCGGCGTCCGGGCCGCTCACCACCCGGAGCTCGAGGATGCCGGAAACGCCTCGGTCGCGGGGGCCGGGTGCGCCGACTCCGAGCACGCATCCCGACCGCAGGTCCGGTCCGCCCAGCGGCGTGCGCGCAGCCAGCAGGCGGGTCCCGGCGTAGAACTCCGTCGACGCGCCGACCAGCCCGGCCAGCCCGGCGAGCTCGTCGGCAATGTCCCCCAGTGCGGTGCCGGGCTCGGCGTCGACGGCGACGTCGAGCGGGGTGCGTCCGGGGGTGAGCAGGGTCAGGTCGAGATGCACGCCGCCAGTCTGGCCGGATCGGCCGACCGGATGGGGGCCCGAGCGGGAGCCTGTGGACAGCCGAGTGCCGTAGCGTCACCGGCGGTGATCCGAGGAGGTCGGATGGGTGGGGCTGGCGACAGGGGTGGCGCGAACCGCAACTTCGGCGAGGAAGGCGGGCGGCTGTCCTACGGCAGCTACCTGCGCTTGCCCGAGCTGTTGGCCCAGCAGGTGCCGGAGTCCGATCCGCCTGCGCACGACGAGCTGCTGTTCATCACCGTCCACCAGGTCTACGAACTGTGGTTCGCGCTGCTGCTGCACGAGCTCGGTTCCGCCCGCGACGCGATGCTCGCCGGCGACAGCTACCTGCCGCGGATGCGGTTGTCGCGCGCGCACGTCGTCGAACGGCTCCTCGTCGAGCAGATCGACGTGATCGAGACGATGACACCACAGGACTTCCTGGTGTTCCGGACGCTGCTTGCGCCGGCCAGCGGGTTCCAGTCGGTGCAGTTCCGGGAGATCGAATTCCTCTCCGGCGCGAAGGATGCGCGTTACGTCCACCGCCTGCGCGACGCGACACCCGCCGAGCAGTCCCGGCTCCGGCGCCGGCTGGACGAGCCGACCCTGTGGGACGGGTTTATCGAGCTGCTGTCGGCCGCCGGGTTCGACGTCGCGTCGGAATCGGCGTGCAGTGACTCGCTGCTGGCGCTCAGCCACGACCGGTCCGCGCACGGCGCGTTGTGGGATCTCGCCGAGGCCCTCGTCGAGCACGACGAGCAGTGGGCGCGGTGGCGCGCCCGGCACGTCCTGATGGTCGAGCGGATGATCGGCGGCAAGTCGGGAACCGGTGGATCCACAGGCGCGCCTTACCTTTCAGCACGGCTCGGTCTGCGGTTCTACCCTCTGCTCTGGGAGTTGCGCTCACGGCTTTGAGACACCACATCGAGGTCCGCGCGACCGTCCATTTCCCTGGATCGCCCGCGCCGCGGGCACAAAGACGGAGGTTGTCCCGATGTCAGGTGGAATCAAGGTCACGCCGGAGATGCTGCACGAGCTCGGCGGGCAGTGTCATGCGAAGGCCGGTGAGCTGCAGGGCGCGAGTGACACCCTGCGCGGGCAGGTGGCGAGTGTGGTCGGAAGCACGTGGAGCAGCAGCGCGTCGGCGCAGTTCGACGAACTGCACCAGAAGTGGCAGCGCGGTCAGCACGACATGCACGAGGCGCTCGTCGGCATCGGCACGCTGCTGCATCGTGCCGGCACCGCCTACGCCGATTCCGAGCACCAGATCCGCGGGTTCTTCACCGCCTAGCGCTGCGACGGTGCCAGGATCGCCCGCATGAGGGATCACGCGGCAAGCTCCGGTCACAACGACGACTCGATCGCGTCGGTGGCCAGCGCGGGATCGATCGGGTCCGTCGCCAGCGCGGGATCGATCGGGTCGGTGGCGAGTTCCGGGTCGATCGGGTCGGTGGCCAGCGCCGGGTCCATCGCGTCGGTGGCGAGCGTCGGGTCGATCGGTTCGGTGGCCAGCGTCGGCTCGATCGGCTCGTGCCTGTCGGTCGGCTCGGTCGGCTCACTTGCGTCGATCGGCAGCAAACGAGCAGTCGGCGCAGTATTCGGTGTTCCGGTGGCCGAGTGGCTGGCGACCCGGGCGGTGCATCGGCACGCGGGACACCGGGGCAGGCCCGGGCGGGCGCGGCGGCTCGCCATCGGCAGAGCGCACCGACGGAGATCGCGGACCGCTTGACGCGGGCGATGATCTCCCGCACGGTCAGGGCGTGTCACATCCACCGTCCTGCCCTCGCTGCGGGGCCGCGCTGCGTCCGCCGAGCGCGTATTCGAGCGCGTGGCGGTGCCCGACGCACGGTGCCGTCGCGCCGGTGCACGTGCTGCCCACCGCCACCACTGAGGCCGTCGAGCACCTGCGCGCCCTCAGCGAGGTGCCCTGCTGGATCCCGTCGCCCATGCCGGCGGACTGGACCGTGACCGGACTCGCCTACGCCGGTGATGAGCGCAGCCGGGGGCAGAGCCGCCGTACTGGCTTGCGCCGGACCGGCGCCGCTCGGTGGTGTCGCCGACATGCTGCTGGTCGCCGAGGAGCCCGGTGTCGGGCTCGGCGCGGGTTACGCCGGCCTGGACGAGCCCGATCCCGGACCGGCGATCGGCGGTAGCCGGGCGACCAGCATGAAGGCCGCCGGGCACCCCACCGCGCTGTGGGTCGTGCCGAGCGACGACGACCGGTGCGTGGCTGTCGGCGAGGCCGAGGGGCTGTGGTTGTGGGCGATCCTGTGGCCGGCCGCGGCGGGCTACGTGCTGGCCGAGGACCTCGAACTGCACGACCTGCGCGACTCGGTGCCGCCCGACCTGGTCGTCGGCGCACCGTCGCCGTACCTCATGCGCCGCGGGCGCTGACCGCAGTCGTTCCGGCGGTCGACACACAGTGTTTACGGCGCGTCGGTTTTCCTTGAGCGGCCGGACACGGTAAAACTACGGGGTTGAAGATCAAGTCGGACGGAGAGGAGGCTGGCGTGGTCTCGACCAAGAAGCTGGTGAGCTGGCTGGCGATCGCCTTCGTGATCTTCTACGTCATCCAGTCCCCGCACCAGTCCGCTGACATCATCCGCTCGATCGGGAGCGGGCTGAGCTCGGCCGCCAACCAGATCGCGGAGTTCGTCAAGTCTCTCTGACGACTCTCGCTGACGACGATGTCCTCGACTCCGCACAAGTACCTTCTTCCCACCGAACGTCGGGTGGTCGAGGTGCGCCGGCACCCGGCGATGCTGTTCTGGCCGCTGGTCCAGACCGCGATCGTCATCGCGGTCGCGCTCGTGCTGTCCTATCTGATGCGTCACAACGGCACCGTCCAGACGATCGTGGGGGGTCTCGCGATCCTCGCGTTGCTGCGGCTGGCCTATCTCATCGGTGACTGGTGGGTCGAGCGCTTCGTGGTCACCGACCAGCGCGTGCTGCTGTCCTCGGGCCTGCTGACCAGGCGCGTGGCGATGATGCCGCTGCGCAAGGTCACCGACATGACCTACGAGCGGTCGGTCCTCGGACGGTTGCTCGGCTACGGCGAGTTCATCATGGAGTCCGCCGGCCAGGACCAGGCGCTGAGCCGGGTTCCCTATCTGCCGAGGCCCGACAGCCTCTATATCGAGGTCTCGCAGCTGCTGTTCGGTCGCGGTGCCGTCTACGACCAGTACTCCGACTGACCCGGGTTCGGTGCGCCAAGGGGCCACCCGCCGGAGGCGGTGGATACTTCATCGACGATGCGCATCGACCTGCACGCCCATTCGACCGCGTCGGACGGCACCCTGCCGCCGGCGGAGTTGATGGCGGCCGCCGCCACGGCGCGGCTCGACGTGATCGCCCTCACCGACCACGACACGACCGCGGGATGGGACGAGGCGGCCGCGGCGCTGCCCACCGGCGTCACGCTCGTGCCCGGAGCGGAACTGTCCTGCGTCATCCCGGTCGCCGACCGCCGGGTCTCCCTGCACCTGTTGGCCTACCTCTTCGACCGCACCGAACCGGTCTTCGCCGCCGCGCGGGCGCGGCTGCGGGACAGCCGGCTGCGGCGCGCCCGGAGCATCGTCGACCACATGACCGCGGACGGACTGCCCATCACGTGGGACCGCGTGCAGGCACTGTCCGACGGCGCATCCGTCGGGCGCCCGCACATCGCCCGCGCGCTGGTCCAGGCCGGTTCGGCGGCGACGGTCGACGACGCGTTCGCGCAGCTGCTCAACTCGCGAAGTCCCTACTACCTCCCGAAGGACGACATGGATGCCTTCGCCGCGGTCCGCGCCGTCAGCGGAGCCGGCGGCGTGTCGGTGTTCGCGCACCCGCTCGCCCGCCGCCGCGGTCCCGTCGTCGGCGACGACGAGATCGTCGCCCTCGCCGAGGCCGGCCTCGGCGGTCTCGAGGTCGACCACACCGACCACACCGCGGCCGAGCGGGCGCACCTGCGCCGGCTGGCGGCCGACCTGCACCTGGTGGTGACCGGTTCGAGCGACTTCCACGGCTCCAACAAGACGGTGTCCCTGGGGACCTGCACGACCGAACCCGCGCAGTACGACGCGCTCGTCGCCGCGGCGAGCGGGACCCGGCCGGTGACCGCGTGAGAGGCGCGGCCCGATCCCGCCGATGAGCCACTGGTTCGACCCCCGCTACTTCGGCGAGGCGTTCGTCACCCTGCTGGTCATCATCGACCCGCTCGGAACGGTGCCGATCTTCCTGGCCCTCACCCGGGAACGCAGCCGGCCGGCCCGGCGGCGGGCCGCCTGGCAGGCGGTGCTGGTCGCCTTCGTGGTGATCTGCGCCTTCGCGGCGTTCGGGCAGCAGATCCTGTCCTACCTCGGGATCGGCATCCCCGCGCTGCAGGGCGCCGGCGGGCTGCTGCTGCTCCTCGTCGCGCTGGAGCTGCTGACCGACCGGGCCGACGACCCGCGCGAGGTCGAGGACGTCAACGTCGCCCTCGTCCCGCTCGGCACCCCGCTGCTCGCCGGGCCCGGGGCGATCGTCGCCGCGATCGTCTTCGTCCGCCGTGCGAACGGTCCCGGAGATCTGGTCGGCCTGGCGGTGGCGATCATCGCCGTGCACCTGGTGCTCTGGCTCGCCCTGCGCTACTCCGGCCTGATCATCCGGGTGGTGAAGGACAGCGGCATCGTGCTGCTGACCCGCATCGCCGGCCTGCTGCTGTCCGCGATCGCCGTACAGCTGGTGGCCGACTCGGTGATCGGCTTCGTCCGCGGGGCGGGGTGAGCCCTCGGACCGGGCGGTCGACCACAGCGGTCCGTCGGAGTAACCGGAGGGCACCCGGGCCAGCTACCGTGGGGAGGGTGAGAAAACTTCTGGTGGTCCTCGCCGCCTGCGCAGCGGCCGCGTTCGTCGCGCCGCAGCAGGCACTCGCCGCCGACCCGGTCGACACCGCCGCGTCCGCGCTGCAGAGCACGAACGTCTACGTCGCCCCCGACAGCACCGTCACGCTCGACAAGGGGAAGGTCCAGCAGGCGATCGGCGACCACCGGCTCTACGTCGCCGTCCTCCCGGCCAGCGCCGGTGACCCGTCGACGGCGGCCGACACGATCGGCTCCGCGCTCGGCCGCGGCCGGATCACCGTCGCGGTGTTGTCCGGTACGACGCTCGCCGCCCGATCCGGGGCGTTCTGTCCGGGGGCGGCGGCCGATGCCGCCCACAAGGCCTCCGCCGCGCATCCGGTCAGCGCCGGCGGCGACGCCACCACGCTGTTCACCTCGCTCGTGACCGACCTGGGCAACGAGCCGCTGTGCGGCTCCGGCTCGGGCGCGGCCGCCGGCGGCTCCAGCGGCGGCGGCGGGCACACCGGCCTCATCGTCGGCCTGGTCATCCTGGTGCTCGTCGTCGGTGGCGTGGGCGCCTGGATCTTCACCCGGCGCCGGGCCCGGATGCAGCGGCTCGAGGGCCGGCGGGCCGAGGTGCTGTCCCTCTACGGGCGGCTCGGCGCGGACGTCGCCAACCTCGACGCCGGGACCGATGCGGTCGCCCGGCAGGCGATCGCCGACGCGTCCGAGCGCTACACCGCCACCGGCTCCCTGCTCGAGCACGCCGACACCGACGGGGAGTACGACGCGGCCCGGCGTACCGCCCTCGAAGGCCTGCAGGCGGCCCGCACCGCCCGCAGCCGGCTGGGTCTCGACCCGGGACCGGATCTTCCCCCGATGACGCCGACCACCGGCGAGCGGCTCACCGAGGAGAGCGAGGTCACGGTCGGGGACAAGACCGTGCGCGGCTACCCGGACTACACCCCGGGCGCCCCGTACTACTTCGGCGGCGGAGGCGGTTACGGCGCGGGCTGGTACTCCTTCCCGTTCTGGGAGACGTTGCTGATCGGCTCGGCGCTCGGCGGCTGGGGCGGCGGTTGGGGCGGCGGCGGCTACGACGCCGGATACAACCAGGGCTACGAAGCCGGCCAGGACCAGAACGACGGCAACGGCGGCGACTGGGGCGGCGGCAACGGCGGTGACTGGGGCGGTGGCGGCGGCGACTGGGGCGGCGGTGGTGGCGGCGGCGACTGGGGCGGTGGCGGCGGCGACGGTGGCGGCGGCTGGTAACCCGCAGGTGAGTGGGCAGGGAGAGCAGCTCGACCTCGCCGGGATGCCGACCCGCCTCTTCGCCTGCACCCCGTCCAAGCTCGCGACCTACGACGACTGCCCGCGCCGGTTCCGGATGACCTACCTCGACCGGCCGGCGCCGCCGAAGGGACCGCCGTGGGCGCACAACACCGTCGGCGCGGTCGCGCACGCGGCGCTGAAGAAGTGGTGGGATCTGCCGGTGTCGCGGCGCACCGCCGAGGCGGCCGGTGCCCTCGTCGACGCGGCCTGGACCGACGACGGTTTCCGGGACGCCGCCCAGTCGGCGTTCTGGCGCGGCCGGGTCCACCAGTGGGTCCACGGCTACGCGCAGACCCTCGACCCGCGCGACGAGCCGGTCGGTGTCGAGCGCAACGTCGCGGCCACCACCGCGCGGCTTGCGATCTCCGGTCGGGCCGACCGCATCGACGAGCGCGACGGCGAGGCGGTGGTCGTCGACTACAAGACCGGTCGGCGTGACCTCAGCGAGATCGACGCCCGCTCGTCGCAGGCCTTGGCGTTCTACGTGCTCGGGGCGCGGCGCACGCTGCACCGTCCGTGTCACCAGGTCGAACTGCACCACCTGCCGACCGGCGCGGTGATCCGCTGGAGGCACACCGAGGAGACGCTCGCCAGGCAGGTCGGCCGGGCCGAGGCGACCGCCGACGACATCATCGCCGCGACGGACACGGTCTCGGCCGGCGCCGACCCCGACGCGGTGTTCCCGGTCCGTACCGGACCGCACTGCGGATGGTGCGATCTACGCCGGCACTGCCCCGCCGGTCAGTCGGCGGCGCCGGCGCGCGAGCCCTGGGCCGGGCTGCCCGAGCCGACCGGCTGACTGGACTCCCGGACCACGAGCTCGGGCCGGAACAGCAGCTGCTGGTGGCGGTGCTCCGGGTCGACCGCCTCGGCCAGGAGCAGGTCGGCGGCGGCGTGGCCGAGCCGGTACTTCGGCTGCCGCACCGACGTGAGCGGCGTCGCGAGCATCTCCGCGAACTCCACGTCGTCGTAGCCGACCACCGCCATGTCGTCCGGAACCGTGATGCCCCGCTGGATCAGGGCCCGCAGCACGCCGAGAGCGGTCACGTCGTTCACGCAGCAGATCGCCGTCGGCGTACGCCGGCCGCCGTCGAGCATCCCGGCGACGGCCGCCTCACCGCCATGCGCGTTCATCGCCCCGGTGCTGACCTCGACGATCACCTCGTCGGGGTTGAGGCCGGCCGAGCGGACCGCCTTGCGCAGTCCGCGTCGGCGGTCGGCGCACTGGCGGATGGCGCGGGGCCCGTTGACGAACCCGATCCGCCGGTGGCCGAGCGCGAGCAGGTGGTCGCCGGCCAGCTCACCGCCCCGCACGTCGTCGACGGCGACCGAACACAGCTCGGGGCTGGGGCTCGGCCGGTCGAGCAGGACCACCGCGGTCCCCAGCCGCCGGGCCCGCTCCAACTCGGCCACGTCGCGCGCCGCCGGGCGTGATGAGCACACCGAGCACCCGCTGCTCCTCGAGCATGGTCAGGTAGTGCGACTCCTTCTCGCGGGAGTCGTCGGAACTGCACAGCATCAGCACGCAGCCGGCCTCGCTGAGCCGGTCCTCGATGCCCCGCGTCACCTCGGTGAAGAACGGGTTGGCCACGTCGAGGACGATCGCGCCGACCGCGCGGCTGCGCCCGGCCCGGAGCTGGCGGGCGGAGGCGTTGCGGACGAAGCCCAGGTCCTCGATCGCGCGCCGTACCCGGGCCTGCGTCGTGTCGGCGACCAGATCCGGGTTGTTCAGCACGTTCGAGACCGTCCCCACCGAGACGCCGGCGAGGCTCGCGACGTCGCGGATGCTGCGCCGGGTGGTCGCCGTCGGCTTCGCCGAGCGCGCGGCGCGGGCCGGACGACGGCGAGCCGGCGACTCATCGGGGATACGGGTCGTCATGGCGCGATGGTAGAGGCGGAATGAAAGCTTTCAAAGAGGTGGTACTCAGACCCCGAGGATGTACGTCGCCGCCGGGCTCAGCCGGGCCGCCGTCTCCGGCCGCAGGTAGGCCTTCTGGTCCAGCTGCTGGGTCACGCCCCGGCGGCAGAACGCGCCGTGCAGCGCCCGGCGCGGCCGGTCCGTCGTGTTGAGCGTGCCGCCGTGCCAGGCGTGGCTGTTGAAGATCACCACGGTGCCGGCCCGACCGAGCAGGAGGGCCTCGTCGGGATGGTGTGCCGCGGGGTCCTTCAACGCGTCGCCGGGCACTTTGCCGCTCCGGTGCGACCCCGGGACGATGCGGGTCGCCCCGTTGTGTTCGGTGAAGTCGTCCAGCAGCCAGATCGAGTTGCACACCTGGTAGTGGCCGGGCTCGGGCGGCGCCGCGAAGTCGGTGTGCAGAGCCTGGTGGCCCTGCCCCGGCAGCGCGGCCCGGCTGTTCAGGGAGAACATCTTGAAGTCCTCGAGCACGTGGGCCATCGCTGCGAGGACCCGCGGGTGGGTGAGACACACGTCGAACATCGGGTCCTTGTTGACCAGGTCGGCGAGCCGGTCGGTGCCGGCCTCCTGGTGCACCTCGAGCCCGGCGCGTTCGCCCTCCGCGGCGGTGAGCTCCGCGGTCCGCCGGCGTATCGCGTCGAGCTGATCGGCGTCGAGGAGGTCCTCCAGCGGAAGGAAGCCGTCCTCGTCCAGGCGGGACCGCTCCTTGTCGGTGAGATCGCCGGACGTGACGCCCAACTCGGTCAACGCGGTCGTGATGTCCACTGCCCTGTCCTCTCCGTCGCCGATGTCTGTTCTCCGCCGGTCAGGCGACCGCCTTGGTCCGGCGTTCGTCGACCACCCGCCCGTTGTCGACCGTGACCACCCGGTCGACCCACTGCAGGGACTGCGGCCGGTGTGCGATCACGATCGTCGTACGCCCGGCCGACGCGACCCGCATCGCCCGGTTGACCAGTCCCTCGCTGGCCAGGTCGAGGTTGGAGGTGGCCTCGTCCAGGATCAGGATGGACGGGTCGACGAGCAACGCCCTGGCCAGGCAGATCAACTGCCGCTGACCGGCCGAGAGCGATCTGCCGCGCTCCTGCACCACGGCAAGGTAACCCCCGTCGAGCTCGGTGATGAACTCGTGCGCACCGACCGCCCTGGCCGCCGCCTCCACCATCGCATCGGTCGCGTCGTCGCGTCCGTAGGCGATGTTGTCGCGGATGGTGCGGGAGAACAAGAACGGATCCTGCGGCACGTAGCCGAGCTGCCGGCGGAAGCCGCCCAGGTCGAGCGAGCGGAGCGGCCGCCCGTCGACCAGCACCCGGCCGTCGGTCGGGTCGTAGAAGCGGGCCATCAGCTTGGCGATGGTCGACTTGCCGGCACCGGTACGCCCGACGAACGCCACCCGCTCGCCGGCCGGGATCGTCAGGTCGACGGTCCTCAGCGCGGGCGCCCGCACACCGGCGTAGCGCAGGGTCACCCCCTCCAGCTCGATGTCGCCGCGCAGCCGGCCCTGCCGGCTGGGCTGCTCCGGCTCCGGGGTCGAGGTGGTGCGGGCCAGCAGGGTCGTGATCCGGGACAGGCCGACCTTCGCCCGCTGGTAGACGTCGAACACCGTGGACAGCTGCTGCACCGGCGCGAAGACCTGCGCCAGGTAGAGCAGGAACGCGAGCAGCCCACCGATCGGGAGCGTTCCCGCCCCGACCAGCCGGCTCCCGACGAGCAGGGTGAGCGCGATCGCCACCACCGAGAGCAGGTCGATCATGGAGACATAGAGCGAGGTGGAGCGCAGCGCCGTTTCGCTCTCCCGCAGCTGGCCGCGGGCGATCGCCGCGAACCGGGCGAGGTTGACCTGCTCGCGGCAGAAGGCCTGGGTGACCCGCACGCCGGCGATCCCCTCCTGCAGCACGCTGTTGAGCACCGACATCTGCTCCCGTGCCCGGTCGTACGCCGGCCCGGCGGTGCGCCGGTACCAGACGGTCGCCACCGCCGCCGGGGGCACGACGGCGAGGACCACGAGCGCCAGGTGCACGTTGAGGATGACGAGTACGCCGGCCATGCCGATGCAGGTGACCACCGCGACGATCGCGTTGATGAGTCCGACCTGCAGCAGCTGCGACACCGTGTCGACGTCGCTGGTCATCCGGGTCATGATCCGACCGGCCTCGGTGCGGTCGTAGAAGTCGACCCCGAGCCGCTGCAGGTGGGCGAAGATCCGGACCCGGAGCGCGAAGAGCAGCCGCTCGGTCGTCCGGGACGTGAACAGCGTGGTCGCCCACATGTCCCACCAGTCGACGAGTGCCACCGCGAGGTACGCCGCACAGGCACCGACCAGCAGCATCTGGGAGTGCGAGACCAGCGCGGCGTCGACGCCATTGCGCACCAGCAGCGGCCCGACGAGGGAGGCGATCGCGTCGATGAAGACCAGCAGCAGGCCGATCGCGAGCGGGCGCCAGTGCGGGCGGAGGAAGGCCGCCAGCCGGAACCCCTCGCTGTGTTCGGCCTCGCCGTCCGGGTCGATCTGGGGCTCGTCGATGACCGGCCGCAAGGTCGCGATCGCGGCGGCGAGCTCCTCGGTCGGCGGTGCGTTCAGGTCGCCGAGGTCGGGGGCGACCCACGCCTCCTCGGTGACGGCGCCGTCGACGATCTCCGCGGGTTCCTCGGCCGCCGTTCCCGCGGTCTCGCCGAAGAGCCGGCCGTAGAGCTCGGACCGCGCCAGCAGTTCGTCGTGCGTTCCCTCGTCGACGACCCGGCCGTGGTCGAGCAGGACCACCCGGTCGGCGAGCCGCACGGTCGACTCCCGGTAGGCGACGATGATCGTCGTCCGGCCGGCCAGCCGGGGACGCAGGTTGTCGTGGATCTGCTTCTCCACCCGGACGTCGACGGCCGAGGTCGCGTCGTCGAGGACGAGGACCTCCGGATCGGCGAGCAGTGCCCGGGCCAGCGCGATGCGCTGTCGCTGGCCGCCGGACAGCGCGATGCCGTTCTCGCCGACCTGGGTGTCGTAGCCCTCGGGGAGGGTGGCGACGAAGTCGTGGATGACGGCCGCCTTGGCCGCGGCCTCGATCTCCTCCTGGCTGGCGTCCGGCCGCGCGTAGGCGATGTTGGCCGCGACCGAGTCGGAGAAGAGGAAGCTGTTCTCGAAGACGATCCCGATCCGCCGGCGGAGCGCCTCGAGCTCCCACTCCCGGACGTCGACGTCCTCGAGCCGCACGGCTCCGGAGTTGACGTCGCGCAGCCGCAGCAGGAGCTGCAGCGCGGTGGACTTGCCGCAGCCGGACGGCCCGACCAGGGCGACCGTCTCGCCGGGGTCCACCCGCAGCTGCAGGTCGGACAGCACCGGCCGGTCGGTGTCGGGGTAGCAGAAGGTCACCCCGTGGAACGAGACGGCGCCACCGCCGCGGGCGGGCTCGGTCCCGATCGGCGGGGTCTCGACCAGCGAGGGGAGGGCGAGCAGCTCGGCGATCCGCTCACTGCCGGAGCGGGCCAGCGGGCCCATCGTGACGATCGTGCCCAGCACCCGGGTGGAGCCGGTCAGGTCGGCGAGGTAGCCCGCGAAGGCGAGGAACGTCCCGACCGTCAGGTGACCGTGCAGCGCGAGCCAGCCGCCGAGCATGAGGAGCGCGACCTGGCCCAGCAGCGGCGCGGCCTGCAGGGAGGAGAGCAGCGGCGCCCGGACCCGGATCGCGCGCACCCGGGCGCCGAACATGTCGGTGAGCCCGGTCACGAAGCGCCCGAACTCGGCCCGTTCCTGCCCGAAGCCCTTCACCACTCGTACGCCGGAGACGGCCTCCTCGACCGTCGTGACCATGTCCGCCTCGCGCTGCTGGGACACCCAGCCGGCGGCGTACGCCGTCCGCCGCATCCGGCGGCTCAGGGTGAAGACGGTGACCAGGACGACCGCGATCACCAGTGACAGCGGCGGGGACAGCACGGCCATGATCCCGAGCGCGAAGACCACCTTGAGCAGGTTGCCGATCGCGATGGGCAGCCAGCCGATGAGCTGCTGGACGAGCATCAGGTCGGAGTTGGCCCGGGACACGAGCTGACCGCTCTGCAGCCGGGCGTGCCCGGCGGCGTCGAGGCGCTGGAGGTGGTCGTAGAGCTCGGTGCGCAGGTCAGCGGCGACCTGCAGGCTGACCCGGCCGCCGTGGAAACGCCAGAAGGCGGCGGTGGCGAAGCGCCCCACACCGAGCGCGACGAGCAGGCAGATCCACGGCATCAGCCGCCGGTGGTGGCTCACGATGGCCCCGTCGACGATGACCTTCTGGACCAGCGGTACGGCGACGACGGTCCCCATCCAGAGGATCGACGAGACGACGGCGAAGGTGACCTGGCGGCGATATCGAAACAGGTAGGGGAGCAGCCAGCGCAGCCAGCGACTCCCGTGTTCGGCCCCGTGGGTGGACACGCTCTTCTCTTCCTGCCGACGGCTGGTCAGGACATGAGGGCATTGCGGCACAGGACACCCCGCCGTCGACGGGTTGGTGTCAGGGTGGTCGGCGCCGACCGACCTGTCAGTGCGCGCTGATGGCCGTCAGGAGAGCGCGGGGGTCACAATCGCGGCGATCCCGATCGCGGGGATCGCGGTGGATGGGGGTGAGGGTCGAAGCGAGGTGCCCGAGGGCGCGGGGTCGGTCGTCGACCAGGCCCGGCCGGCTGCTCTGCATGTGCCGCTCACGTTCCTTCCGAACGTCGCGGGGGGATCAGGGATGGCCACGCCACAGTGCGCGCCAGTCGTAGAGCCTAGCGCGACTCCTAGAACGTTTCACGGAGGCCCGCGGGAAGCCGATGGCTTGACGCTCGGTGCCAGGCTACCTAGGGTGCCCCCAAGGCTGAATCGTTTCATCGGAGACGGACGGGAGCGGGTATGGCGACGAACCTCGTGAAGGAAGCCCTGCGGCGGCAGCGGATCGAGACACCGTCGTGGGCGTACGGCAACTCCGGGACGCGGTTCAAGGTCTTCGCCCAGGAGGGCATACCGCGGACGCCGTACGAGAAGATCGCCGACGCGGGCCAGGTGCACCGATTCACCGGGGTGGCGCCGAGCGTCGCCCTGCACATCCCGTGGGACAAGGTCGACGACTACGCCGACCTCGGCAAGCACGCCGCCGCCTGCGGCGTACGCATCGGCGCGATCAACCCCAACACCTTCCAGGACGACGACTACATGCTGGGCAGCGTGTGCCACCCGGATCCGCGGGTACGCCGCAAGGCGGTCGACCACCTGATCGAGTGCATCGAGGTCGCCAAGGAGACCGACTCGGACCTGCTCAGCCTGTGGTTCGCCGACGGCACCAACTACCCGGGCCAGGACTCCATGCGGGCCCGGCAGGACCGGCTGCACGAGACGCTGGCCGAGACCTACGCCGCGATGCCGTCCGGCATGCGGATGCTGCTGGAGTACAAGTTCTTCGAGCCGTCCTTCTACCACACCGACGTCTGCGACTGGGGCGTCTCCTACAGCCAGTGCCTGCGCCTCGGTGAGCAGGCGCAGGTGCTCATCGACACCGGCCACCACGCGCCCGGCACGAACATCGAGTTCATCGTCGGCCTGCTGCTCGGCCAGGGCCGGCTCGGCGGCTTCCACTTCAACTCGCGGAACTTCGCCGACGACGACCTGATGGTCGGCTCGGCCGACCCGTTCGAACTGTTCCTGATCATGAACGAGATCGTCGACGCGGACGAGCTGTCCGGGTCGGTGGCCTTCATGCTCGACCAGTGCCACAACATCGAGCCCAAGATCCCGGCCGAGATCCGGTCGGTGATGAACGTGCAGGAGGCCACGGCGAAGGCCCTGCTCGTCGACCGGGAAGCCCTGACCGCCGCCCAGTCGGCCGGCCAGGTGCTGGAGGCCAACGCCGTTCTCATGGACGCGTTCAACACCGACGTACGCCCGCTGCTGGCCGAGCTCCGCGAGGAGATGGGGCTCGACCCCGACCCGATCGCGGCCTACAAACGGTCCGGCTACCACGGAGAAGATCGCCGCCGAGCGGGTCGGCGGATCGGCGATGGGCTGGGGCGCCTAGGCCGCCCGGGCCAGGGCCAGCGATGAGCAGACCGGTCACCGTCCTCGCGATGTCGCCCGACCTGCCGGGTCGGCTGTTCACCGCTCCCACCCGGGCGCGGCTGACGGCCGCCACGGCGGTCGATCCCGACGTCGTCCTGCGCGACTTCTCGACCCCGGCGGCGCGGGCCGCGCTGGCCGACGCCGAGGTGCTGCTGACCTGCTGGGGCTGCCCACCGGTCGACGAGGCGGCCCTCGATGCGGCGCCGGGTCTTCGCGCGATCGTGCACGCCGCCGGGACGGTCAAGGGCCACGTCACCCCGGCGGTCTGGCGGCGGGGCGTCGCGGTGTCGACGGCCGCCGACGCCAACGCCGTACCCGTCGCCGAATACACCATCGCGATGATCCTGCTCGTCGGCAAACGGGTCTTCGCGCTCGCCCGTCAGTACCGTGACCGGCGCGGCGCGGTCGATGTCCGGGGCGAACTCGCCGCGGCCGGCAACTACGGCCGCAGGATCGGCATCGTCGGGGCGTCCCGGGTGGGGCGCCGGGTCATCGAGGCGCTGCGGCCCTACGACCTCGAGGTCGTCGTCTCCGATCCGTTTCTCGACGAGCCCGGTGCCACGAAGCTGGGCGTGCAGCGGGTCGATCTCGACGACCTGCTCGCCACCTCCGACGTCGTGAGCCTGCACGCGCCGGCCGTGCCCGCGACGCGGCACCTGATGGACCGCCGCCGGCTCGGCCTCATGCGCGACGGCGCCACCCTGATCAACACCGCGCGCGGCTGGTTGGTCGACCACGACGCGCTGCTCGACGAGCTCGGCTCGGGCCGGCTCGACGCAGTCATCGACACCACGCTGCCCGAGATCCCGCCGCCGGACTCACCGCTCTACACGCTGCCCAACGTGATCCTCACGCCGCACGTCGCCGGTGCGCAGGGTCTGGAGTTGCACCGGCTGGGGGAGTCGGCCGTCGGCGAGGTGGAGCGCTACGCCGCCGGCTCGCCGTTCGCCTTCCCGGTGACCGCCGCTGAACTGGACACCATCGCCTGAGTCCGGGTCGTTGCCTGCTGCCGCGACGCCAGGTCCGATTCCCGCCAGCCCTTCGGCGCGGGGCCGGGCACCCTGGACTGCATGAGTGAGATCCGATACCTCCCCATCGACCCTGACCGGCTCGACGCGATGCGCGCCCGCGGCGCCGACGAGTTCGGCAACCCCTGGACCCTGCGGGTGGCGGAGGGCTGGGAACCGCTGCGCTGCTGCCTGCGCCCGGCGACGGCCGAGGACGACATCGCGCTGATCTGCTTCAGCCCGTGGACCGAACCGAGTCCGTGGGCCGAGGCCGGACCGGTGTTCGTCCACTTCGGCCACTGTGCGGGATACCTGACGCACGACGTCTTCCCCGAGTCGTTCCGCCGGCAGCGCAGCATGCTGAACCCCTTCGACCACAGCGGCTCCCGGGCCTACGACCACATCACGTTCGTCGACCGCGACGACGACCACGAGGCCCACGTCCGCAAGATCCTCGCCGAACCGGACGTCGCCTACCTGCACGTCCGCAGCGCGACCGCGGGCTGCTTCACCTTCGCCGTCCACCCCGCGCAGGAGGCGTGACCAAAACGCACTAGGAGTGCGTTGTGGTCCGCGACACGCCGTACCCGCCCCCCAAAACGCACTAGGAGTGCGTTTTGGTCGGGGGGTGCGGAGGCGGGGCGCCCGGGATGGCTCCGTGGACCGCCCCCGCGCCCGCCCCCGTGGACAAAACCCACTAGTAGTGGGTTTTGGACGTCGCGTACGGCGTGTCGTGGACCAAAACCCACTAGTAGTGGGTTTTGTCCACGGCGGGCGGCGTCGACCCCGCGGCGCGGGACTGTCGGAGCGGGCTGCAATCATCCCCGGCGTCCGGCCCGCAGCAGGCGGGTCCTCGCAGAGGGTGACATCGCGATGCCCGCACTCGTTCCTCCGGTGGCCGACGAGCGGGACGGACTCATGTCCTTCCTCGCGCAGGAGCGCCTGGTCCTCCGACTCGCGGCCTACGGGCTGACCGACGAGCAGGCGCGGGCCACGCCGACGGCGAGTGCCCTCTCCGTCGGCGGCCTGATCAAGCACTCCGCCAACGTCGAGCGAATCTGGGTCGACACGGTGCTCCAGCGGCGAATGCCCAGGACGACGGCGGACTACCTGGCCGCATTCCGGCTCGGCCCGGACGAGACGCTCGCCGGCGTGCTCGACGACTACGAGCTTGCGGCGGCAGAGACCGATACGACGATCGCCGCCATCCCCGACCTCGACCAGGCGGTGCCGGTGCCGCCGGGGAGCCCGTGGCTGCCGACCGACATCGACGGGTGGTCGGTGCGTTGGGTCCTGCTGCACGTGATCTCCGAGACCACCCGCCATGCCGGCCACGCCGACATCATCCGCGAATCGATCGACGGTGCGACCGCGTTCCCGCTCATGGCCGCGGTCGAGCACTGGCCGCCCTCGCCGTGGGTGCAGCCGTGGGAGCCACCGACGCGGCCGGAGTGAGGCCGGGCCGGGTCACGCGACGGTGAAGCGCGCGCTGGGCTCGCCGTGCAGCAGACCTGCGGGCAGCCGCCGGCCGCACAGCACCAGAAGCAGGTCCTGCGCCGTCCCGGACAGCGGTGTCCCGGCACCGAACGACCAGTCGACGTCGTCGGCCCGCAACTCGACCCCGTCGAGGTCGGCGCCGAAGTATTTCAGCGTCTTGGGAGTCGAGAGGCCAACCAGGACGGTCCGCAGCCGGTCCTCGGGAACGCGCCGGCCGATGCCCAGCGGCACCGTGATGTCGAGCCCGTGGACGACGTCGTGCGTCAGGGCGCCTTCGAAGCCGCCGCCCGGCGGCTTCCAGGGATACGTCGCGTTGTCCCGCAACACCGAGACGAATTCGTCGGGCTCCATGGATGCGTCGCGGCGCGCGCAGCGGTCGGCCATCCGGTGGAACCGCCCGCCCGACCTGGCGATCTCGGCGACGAACCGCAGCGTCGAATACCGGAACGGCATCGTCATGTGCGCCACGACCTCACGTACCCGCCAGCCGGAGCACAGCGTCGGCATGTCCCAGCTCCGGTCGGGCAGGCCACCGAGCACGTCCGCCAGGTCGCGGCGCTCGGCCGCGATCATCGCGCGAACCTCGCTCTCCGTCGTCGTCGAACTCGTCATGACGACGCCTCCTCGCCGACGACGTCGTCCTGCCGGGACCGGCGTACGAGCGTCGTGAGGTAGTCGGCGAAACGGTCCAGCGAGGTCGAGAAGCCGGCCTGCGCCTCGCGGCTGCGGAACGCCTCCGGCACGTTGACCTGGTGGATCCGCACCTCGGTGCGGGAGTCGCCTAGGTCGGAGAGCGTCGACGTGGTCGTCACACCGCTGTCGGTCTCGGTCCACACCAGACGCTCCGGCTCCACGACCTCGACGAAGACCGCGCGCGTCGGGTATCTGCTCCCGTCGTCGTCGTTCACCATGACCGTCTCGAACACTCCGCCCGGACGCGGATCGACGGTGATCTCGTCGATCGGGGCGCTCACCCCGGTCGGACCCCAGAAATGGGTCAGGTGCGCCGGTTCGATCAGGCACCGGAACACCAGTTCTCTGGGGGCGTCGAAGACCCGGGTGTAGACCAGCTCAGCCACCTCGGGGGTTGCATCGCTCATCGCTGTTGTCCTTTCCTGCTCCGTGATGGCGCTCGTTGAAGGGTGCGCAGGTGCGCGTCGAGCTTGTCGAACCGTTCGGTCCAGACCCGTCGGTTGTCCTCGATCCAGGTCAGCGCCGAGTCGAGGGCGTCCCGCTCGAGATGGCAGGGGCGGAACTGCGCCTGCCGGGTGCGCGAGATCAGGCCGCTCTGCTCGAGGACCTTCAGGTGCTTGGAGATGCCCGGCAGGCTCATGTCGAATGGCGCCGCCAACTCGTTGACCGTGGCATCCCCCTTCGCCAGGCGGGTCACGATCGCCCGCCGGGTCGGGTCGGCCAGGGCCGTGAAGGTGGCATCGAGGCGGTCGTCCACCGTCGTCGTCATACCGCTACTTCACCACTTGGTTGATTAACTGTCAAGCTAAATAAGCGACCGAGGCTGTCGTACGTCGGGGATACCGTCCCTTCGTGAGCGCCACCACCGTCCTGATCTGCGATCGGTGCGGAGTGCTGCTCATCCCGCCCCACCCGATGAATCCGCGGGAGATCCGGCTGTGGGCACGCAAGAGCCCAGATCGCGCCGACAACTGGATGACATCGATGCCCATCGGCGGCGTCGACATCTGCGTGGCCTGCAAGGTCGCGGCCGGTGCGTAGGCCGGCCGAGCCCTAGCCCGCCCGCGGGGCCCGGTATTCCAGCAGCACGACGCCGGCGTCGAAGGCGATGGCCCGGGTCAGGCGCAGGCCGGCCGCCATCTTCTCGGGAAAGAGCCGCTCGCCGTACCCCTGTACGACGGGATAGACGAGGAGTCGGTAGACGTCGACGAGCCCGGTCGGCAGCAGGGATCGGACGAGCGTTGCGCTGCCGGTGACGACGATGTCCTTGCCAGGCAGCCGTTTGAGCGCCGCGACCTCCTCCTCGACCGGCCCGCGCAGGATGGTGGAGTTCTCCCAGTCGGTGCGCTCGAGTGACGACGAGAAGACGTACTTGTCGACCCGGTTGAGGTAGTCGCTGATGCCCGTCCTGTCGTCGGTCTGTGCCGGCCAGTAGCCGAGGAACTCCTCGTAGGTGGTGCGGCCGAGCACGAGCGCGTCGGCGGCGTCGCGATGCTCGGTCACGGCGGCGATCATGTCGTCGTCCGAGGCAGCAGGGTCGAACCAGCCGTCCATCGGCGCGATGACGCCATCGAGGGAAATGTTCTCGGTGACCACCAGATCGCGCATATCGGTCGGAGTCATGGGAACTGTGACTGTGGACGCCGCGGAAATTCATCGGTGCAGTCGCGCGATCGGGTCAGAACTGTCGGACCCCGCGCGTAGGTTCCGGCCATGGATTGGAAACTCGAGCTCGTACCCGTCCCCGTCACCGATGTCGATCGCGCGAAGGCCTTCTACGTCGATCAGGTCGGCTTCAACGCCGATCACGACTTCCAGGTCAACGAAGAGCTGCGCTTCGTGCAGCTCACCCCGCCCGGTTCCGCGTGTTCCATCTGCATGGGCACCGGAATCACCACGATGACACCGGGCTCGCAGCAAGGCCTGCAGATCGTCGTGGATGATGCCGCGGCTGCCCGCAGCGAGCTCGCCGGCCGCGGGGTCAAGGTCAGTGACATCGACGTGCAGGACTGGGGCACGTTCGTCTATTTCGCCGACCCGGACGGCAACACCTGGTCGCTGCAGCAGGTGCCACAGCGGCCGTAGCACCGGCGGGCCACGCGATCCCTCACGTCCCGCTGTCGGAACGGAAGATCGGCCAGCCGATCTCGGTCTCCCAGGCGTCTTCGTCCAGGGTGTCGTGCGAGTCGCGCAGGTAGTACTCCCGCAGTGGGCCGTCGACGCTGATCTCGTGGCCGGTCGCGTAGGACCCGAGCTTGCCGTAGGTGAGGTCGACGTCGGTCAGCGATCCGTGATGAGTCATGACCGCCAGCTCGACGGCGGGTACCACCAGGGGAACGACCCGGCCGATCGGCCGGACCGTCCCCTCGACCGGGATGAAGACGGTCGCCGCACCGCTGTCATGCTGGTACAGATCGCTCGAGTAGAGCCCGCCGCTCGGCCCGGTGGCGTGCAGACGCTGTGCGTGGACGGTCGCATGCAGCTCGCCCAGAGCTCCCTGCCACCACGAAAGGATGTCGTCGCGGGCGACGACCTGCGCGATACCGACCGCCGGGGTCGCGGGGACCGTTCGGTGCTCGACCGGAGCGGTGGTCTCCGGCCGCTCCAGAAGCGTGCGCAGCGAATCGGTCGCGCCCCGGGTCCGGGCCAGCTCGGCCTCCAACCGGTCGAGGTGCGTGGCGATGAGGGCATTTCGGGTCGGTGCATCGGGTGCGAGGAGCACGGCCTTCACGTCGGCCACCGGCATGTCCAGATCCCGGAGCCGCCGGATGACCTGCGCCGTCGGGATCTGCGCATGCGCGTAGTACCGGTAGCCCGTATGCGGGTTGATCTCCGCCGGCACGAGCAGGCCGACCTGGTGGTAGTGCCGGAGCATCTTGACGCTCAGGTGCGTCATCCGGGAAAAGTCGCCGACTGTGAGCGCTGCCGCCATGCCGCCAGTGTCGACTCTCCCCCTGTGGGAGGGTCAAGCGGCCGTCGTGGGCTTGACCCTCCCGTGGGGAGAGCGGTGAGCGTGGACCTGTCGCCGACCGGCAACGTCACCACACTCGGAGGAGCACGACCATGACCACCGCATACCACCTGACCGGCGTACTGGCCCAGCACGTCGCCGCTGTCAACGCCTTCGACGAGGACGCGATCGTCGCGACGTTCGCCGACGATGCCCTCGTCAACGACGCGCATCGGGAGTTCTGGGGCACCGAGGCGATCCGGCGCTGGGTCGCGAAGGAGATGGTCGGCGACAAGGTCACTCTGGAGGTCGTCGAGGTCGTCGACCACTATGGCGACACGATCGTGCGCGCCCGCTACGACGGCGAGTACGACAAGACCAATCTGCCCGCCGAGCTGATCATGAGCAACTACTTCACCGTCCGGGACGACAAGATCGTCCGCCTGATGGTCATCCACAACACGGCGGCCGACTATTGAGAGCATGAGAAGAGTGATCGCGGCCTTCGTGGCCTTCCTCCTCAGTGACGAGGCCCGATTCATCACCGGCGGCGCTCTCGCGATCGACGGGGGCGCCACCGCCGGCTGATCAGTGGCGTTCGATCTTCCCGGCGAAGCGGTAGGTCAGCTCGGCCGCGGCGGCGGTGACGTCGTACCAGCCGTCGGCCGTGGGCCAGTCGACGCGCACCGTGTGGCCGGAGCGGACCTCGACGGTGCGCTCCTCGTCGCCGAAGTCGTTGGCGCGCAGCGTGAACCGGGCCGTCCTGCGGTTTCTGTTCAACAGGCGAAGCTGAAGGGATCGCCGTTGGTCGGTCTGCAGCCGGCACGACACGGCGGTGCCACCGGTGTCGCTGCCGGCGAAGGCGCGCAGGAACCCGTTGGGGCCGTGCAGTTCGACGTCGTAGTGTCCGTCGCTGGTGGCCAGGTGCCAGTCCGCGGAGGATCTTCCGCCCACCATCAGCGGTGTGGCGGTGATGTCGGCGGCCAGCTTGTCGTAGCCGAGCAGCGACACGGCCTCCGAACCGGCGTTATCGGCCCGGACCGTGAGCGTGTGGCCGCCCACATCGGCGTCCGCCGTCACCTGGTAGGGCAGGTCGCGCTGCCGGCGACTGGCGAATTCCGGCTTGGGTCGGTGTTGCTGACCCGTCGCCGGTGGGGTGGTCTGCGGCAGCGACTTCTCCGCGTCCGCGATGCGTACGAGCGCTGCCGTGTCGGGCAGGGTCGGAACGCTCGGGTCGTGGTGGGTGAAGTCGAAGCAGCCGGTGAGGTCGCCGCACACCTCGCGTCGCCACCCGGAGATGTTCGGCTCGTGGACTCCGGTGAGCACCTCGAGGAATCGGATGATCGAGGTGTGGTCGGCCACCTGCGAGTCGACCCAACCGCCGCGGCTCCAGGGTGAGACGACGGTCATCGGCACCCGCGGCCCGAGACCGATCGGCAGCCCGGCCACGTATTCGCCCGGCGTTCCGGTCGCCGGGAACGGCGCCAAAATGTGGTCGAAGAAGCCGTCGTTCTCGTCGAAGTTCAGGAAGACGACGCTGGATTCCCACAGCTTCTCGTTCGACCACAGCGCTTCCAGCACCCGGTTGGTGTAGTTCGCGCCGTCGACCGGGCGGGCCTGTGGATGCTCGCTGTAGGCGTACGGCGCGACGACCCAGGACACGGTGGGCAGCGACCCGGCCCGGCAGTCCGCGATGAACTGCTCGAGCACGTGGTCCACGTCGTGGCCCTTGCCCGAATCCGGTTTCCAGCTGGCGCGCAGGCTCGCTCGCTGAGCGAGCCGCCGCCGTTTCGGGTCGGACGAGGCGAGCGCGTCGTGGTAGGCCTGGAAGAGCCACAGCGGGTTGTCGCCGTAGTCGCCGACGTAGCCGTCGGCCCCGTCGCCGACCTCGTCGTTGGCGTAGACCTGCCAGCTGACACCGGCCGCCTCGAGGCGTTCCGGGTACGTCGTCCAGTTGTAGACCGGCAGGTAGTCGGCGGGGTTGGAGATCGCCGGCCCGCCGGCGGAGCCGGCCGGGTCGATGGTGCCGGTCCAGTGGTAAAGCCGGTTCGGCGTCGTCGGACCCTGGATCGAGCAGTGGTAGTGGTCGCAGATCGTGAAGGCGTCGGCGAGTGCGTACTGCCAGGGGATGTCGGATCGGGTGAAGAACCCCATGGTCTCCTCGCCCTTGGCGGCGACCCATCGGTTCCAGGCGCCGGCGTTCCACGCCTCATGCGTCCCTTCCCAGCTGTGGTCGAGGTCGCCCGCTTCCTGGGAGTCGAACCGAGCGGTGTCCATGCGCCACGGCAGCAGCGTTCCGCCGTCGGTGCGCGTCACATCCGGCTGAGTCAGTACGTCGGCGCCGCCGGGATAGGTCAGCAACCGCTTGTCATCGAGGCTACGGACGCCGCCGAGGGACCCGTAGTAGTGGTCGAACGAGCGGTTCTCCTGCATCAGCACGATGACGTGCTTGACGTCGGCGATCGTGCCTGAGCGGCCGCCGTGGGTCGCGGCCGAGGCGCGAGCAGGGCTGAGTCCGGCGACCGCCGCGCCGCCTGCCACCGCTGCACTGCCGGAGAGGAACCGTCGTCGGGAGACACCAGTCATGGCGCGTACTAAACCCACTCAGATCGAACGTGCTGCAACGGACGCGTGAACATTCCGGGCCGCGGGAGTCGCCGAAATCCGGTTGGCGGTCGGCTGGGACGCGGTTAGCGTGGTGATCACCTGCTGCCGAGCGAGAGGAGCCATGACGATGACTGTTCTTTCGCATGCCCTCCGTCCCGCCGGTTCCGCGTCCGGCGTGCGGGTCGTCGCGCACACGCGCTGAGACGGCTCGGTCGCCGACGCCTCCTTCCAGGAGCACAGCAGTGACCGAAAGCCTCTCCGCCCTCGGGTGGAACCCTGATCTCGCCGAGCAGTTCGCCACCACCGCGCCACCCGGGTGCGTCCCCGGCCGGGTCGGCCGGATCGACCGCGGTGGTTTGCTCGTCCACACCGGCTCCGACGTCGTGGCCGCGGTCCCCGCCGGCCGGCTCTTCCGCGACGACGACACCGACCGGCTCGCGGTCGGCGACTGGGTGGTGCTCGACGATCGGCGGGTCATCGCGATCCTGCCGCGGCGCACTGTCCTGACCCGCCAGGACAGCGGCGGCGCCGCGGTCGAGGCACCCGTCGCGGCCAACGTCGACATCGTCCTCGTCGTCATCGCCCTGGACGCCGCGCTGCGCCTCGGTCGGCTCGAGCGTTACGTCGCCTTCGCCTGGGGCTCGGGAGCGACGCCCGTCGTCGTCCTGAACAAGGCCGACCGCTGTCCGGACGTGCCGGGTGCGGTCAGCGAGGCCGAGACGGTCGCGGTGGGCGCGGCGGTGCACGCGGTCAGCGCCCACGACGGCACCGGACTCGACGAGCTGCGGACCTACGTCGAGGACGGCTCGACCGCCGCACTGATCGGCCCCTCCGGCGTCGGCAAGTCCACCATCGTCAACCGCTTGACAGCCACCGAGGCCAGCCCGACCACCGAGATCCGGGCCGACGGCAAGGGCCGGCACACCACGACCTGGCGCGAACTCGTCCCGCTGTCCGGCGGCGGCGTACTCCTCGACACACCGGGCCTGCGCGGACTCGCCCTATGGGACTCCGGCGACGGCGTCGACGCCACCTTCGCCGATATCGGGGAGCTCATCGAGAACTGCCGCTTCACCGACTGCGCACACAAATCCGAGCCGGGTTGCGCGGTGCTGGGTGCGGTCGAGGCCGGCACGCTCGCGCCGGAGCGGCTGGGGCGATACCGCAAGCTGTTGCGGGAGGAGGCCTGGCTGGCGGGCCGTCGAGACGCCCGCGCTCGCGCCGCCGAGTCCGCGCGCATGCGTCGCTTCTCCCGCGAAATACGCCACCAGCCGCACCGCTGAGCCACCAGGAACTCCTTGTGCCGGACCGCCGGCCGTGGTGGGCTGACCGACATGGAGATCGCAAAGGCGCAGGACTTCCTGCGGACGAATCATCGCGGCGTACTGAGCACCGTTCGGTCGAGTGGTGGCGTGCAGCTCTCGCCCGTGACCGCCACGGTCGACGACGGCGGCGCGGTGGTCATCAGCAGCCGCGAGCCGGCGTACAAGGTCCGCAACCTGCGCCGCGATCCGCGGGCGTCCTACTGCGCTCTCAATGACGGCTTCTTCGGCGAGTGGCTGCAGATCGACGGTCGCGCCGAGATCGTGCCGCTACCCGAAGCGATGGACGGCCTGGTCGACTACTACCGGTCGATCTCCGGTGAACACGATGACTGGGACGACTACCGCGCCGCCATGAATGCGCAGCGTCGGGTCCTGATCCGGATCGTCATCGAGCGCGCCGGTCCGGACCGATCCGGCTGACTCCCCGTACCGCTTCCATCCGAGGCTCGGCGCCCGGCGCACCGGGTCGACGGGCGGCCGGCTCGACGTAGGACGCTCTACTCGCATGAATCGCGCCCAGGTGCGAGTACAGCGTCCGATGTCGACCACCCCGAGCCACTCGGCGTCGACATCGTGCGTCCTACTCGCACAGATGGCTCCCCGATGCGAGTACGGCGCACGACGTCGCCGGCGCTCGACTCGGTTTCGCCGCCAACGTCGGCGTCGGCAGCCGGTACGCGACGCCGCGAAGCTGGTGTTCCTACCGGCCCGATTTCTACGGCGCCCAGGCGAAGGCGTTCACCCATGAGGCGATGCGCGGGCCGTCCGCCTGGTCGGTGGCCGACCGAGAACTGATGGCAGCCTTCGTGTCGAAGGTCGACCAGTCCGCCTTCTGCATCGGCGCACACAGCGCGACCGCGGGCCTGCTCAAACGGGGTTACCGATAGCGCTGCAGCCCCGGGCCTACGCCGGTGGGACGACCTGTAGCCGACGCACGGGTGTCTCCGCGAGCCGCCGCCGCGCATCGGTGAGGGCGGGGCCCTCGCGCAGCTTCGGCGGGAGGAGCGCGGTCGTCGTCCGGAGCACCCGCAGCCCGGCAGCGACGGCGAACCTCGTCGTCGGCAGGCCGGGTAGCCAGTACATCCGGCGGGCCCACCCGGGCAGCGCACCAAGGGCGAGGCCGGCGACGCCGGCCCAGGCCGGGCGGGCCGGGGTGCCGAACACGACCCAGGTAGGCATGGGCGGCACCAGTACGAACCGCGCCGCCGAGCGGGCGGCGGGAGTCAACCGCAGCGTCGATCGCATGTCGGCGAGGTAGGACGCGAGGTCGCCGGCGGTCCGCGGCACCATGTCCACCGGCACACCGACGAGTTCGGCCGAGCGCACCTGCTCGGCGACGTAGCGGTCGGCGTCGCGGGCGTTGGGGCCGACGCCGGCGAGCCGGGCCGTCGCGAGCGTCGAGTCGACCTCCGCGCAGTGCACCCACAGCAGCAGATCAGGCTCGTCGAGGCGGAAAACTCGTCCGGTGTCGGGATCGACGGCGGTGAGGCTGCGGTGGATCCGGCGTACCCGGGCCGCCGCCTGCTCGGCGTCGGCGACGGTGCCGAAGGCCGTGACGGCGAGGTATTCGCTGGTGCGCTGCAGCCTGCCCCACGGGTCGGTGGTGAACCCGTCGTGCGCGGCGACGCCGGCGATCGCCCGCGGATGCAGTGCCTGCAGCAGCAGAGCGCGCAGACCGCCGACGAAGAACACCACCGGATCGGCATGCAGGCGCCACGTCACCGAGTCCGGACCGAAGAAGCCGAGGTCGGAGGTCATGATCGTCGAGCGTCGCATACACCGGATGGGTCGGCGACTCGGGCGGACGGTCAGTCGTGTTCGTCCACTGTGGACCAGAAGTCGAGCAGGATCCGGGCCGTCTCGTCCGGGTTCTCCACCGCGGGGGAGTGCTGCGCAGCGGGGATCGCGACGAATTCGGCCCCGAGCCGGTGCGCCATCTCCTCCTGGACAGCCGGTGACCACGCGTCGTCCTCCACGCCGCAGGCGACGAGCAGCGGAACTCCCGCCGCGGCGAGTTGGTCGACCCGGTCCGGCTCGCGGCGCAACGCGTCGGCCATCCCCTTCAGGCCGGCCGCCGAGGAGGCGAGGAACCGGCGCTTGAGGAAGTCGCGGAGGTCGACCGGTGTCGCCAGCCACCGCGGGTCGTTGGACTCGGCCGCTTCGATGGCGGCGTAGACCGCGGGCAGGCCACCGCTGTCGAGGACCGGTTCGAGTGCCTCGAGCCGCGCCCGGCGTTCACCCACCGCCGCCGCGGGACCCGAGTCGAGCAGCACGTACGACGACACCGTCGACGGCGCCGCCAGCACTGCCGCCCGCCCGACCAGGCCGCCGAAGGAGTGGCCGAGCAGGTGCGGCCGGGCGTGCAGGTCGGCGATCACCGCGGCGACGTCGGCGGCCAGGACATCCATGCCGTACGCCGCCGGATCGTCCGGACCGGGGGACTCGTACTGGCCAGGCAGGTCGATCGCGACCGTACGCCGGCCCGCTGCGGCCAGCCGGTCGAGCAGCGGGGCGAAGTCTTCCTTGCTGCCGGTGAAGCCGGGCACGAGCAGCACCGGTGTCCGCTGACCGGGTCCGGTGTCCAGGACGGCGACCGGGCCGGAGGGGGTGCGGACGGTACGGCGCTCGGCGGCGTGGGAGGCGAGTTGGCTCACCGGGACATCCTGCCGGAGCCGGGTCTCGTCCGGTCGGTCACGTCAGTCGAGCACCGTGGTCGCGTCGGGGGACACCGTCACGATCGCCGACCCGAGCCTCGCGACCGTGGTGAGAGCCGACGGCACCGTGCCGGTGATGTGGCGCACAACGTGTCCCGTGGGCACGGCGTACTCCGCGAATCCGGTGGCCTGGGGGACGAGCGCGGCGGCACCCTCGACGTCGGCCGGACCGACGGCCGCCGCCGACCACGCGATCCGCGGCCGGTCCAGCGCGAGCGCGAACACCCGGTTCCCGTCGAAGGCGACCAGGCGTCCTTCGGCGACCGCGCCCGTCGGCAGCTGCCGGGCCGGATCGGTGAGGCCGTGGCCGCTGAGGGATCCCACCGCGTGACCGCTCGAGCTGAACACCGACAGCGTGGCGCGGCCGCCGATCCGCGACAGTAGCGTCACCCGGTTGTCGGCACCGAGCAGCTTCGGGTCGTCGCCGCCCGCGGCCACGGTCCATTTCTTCTCGCCGCTGTAGGAATCGAGGGCGACCAGGGAGTCTCCGCGGCGTCCGCAGTCGGCGAACACGACCACTCCGACGTCGCCGCCGGCGACCGGGCCCAGGGTGCAGCCCGGCTTGCTGAAGCTCCACGCGTCGCCGCCGCCGTCGGTGTAGAAGGCCGTGAGGCCCGCCTTTTCGGTCGCCACCACCACGTTGGGCGCGGCCACCAGGCCGATGTGCGCGCCGAGATCGGCGTTGCGGTACCACCGGCGGCTTCCGGTGTCCGGGTCGAACGCGGTGATGTCGCTGCAGGACGTGCCGTTGCGGAACACCGCGACCGCGCTGGAGTTGGCGACGACCCAGGAGCACAGGTCGGCGTTCCCGCGGCGGTAGTGCCACGTGGTCGCGCCGCTGCGCGGGTCGCGCCCGGCGATCTCGTGCCGGTCGGCGGTGAGCACGGTCGCCGAGCCGAGGGGGCTCCCGGCCGACGGCGTACCGCGGGCCGACCACGCCCGGTGCACCATGCCGGCCGGCTCGGTCGGGCTGAGCGCCCGGGGTGCCTGCGCGGCGACCGCGTAACTGAGGGTCCACCAGTCGCTGGTGAGCACGACGGGTACGCCGACCGCCACCGCGACGATGATGACGACGCCCGCGCCGACCAGCGCGCGACCCCAGCGCGAGCCGGGGATGCGAAGGGCCACCGGCGGTCGATCAGCCGGTCGGCCGCGATGCCGCGGTGTCCGAGCCGCCGGTCGTGTCGCCGGCGCCGTCGCCCTGGTGGCGTCGTCCGCCGCGGCGCCGACGGCGCGGCCGGCGGGTGTCCGCGCGACCCGGCTCGCCCTGGTCCGGGCCACTGCCGGCGGACATCGAGTCGCTCGCCTCCGGCCCGGCGGACGCATCCACCGGGTTGCCCCGGCGGGTACGGCGCCGGCTGCGGCCCTTGCCGGGTGCCGGTCCGCGGGACTCGTGGTCGGATCCGTGGTCGCGGGCCCGGTCGCTGCGACCGTCCCGCCGGCGGCCCGCATCGCGACCGCCGGTGACCGCGCGCCGGCCCGTCTCGCCGATGTCTTCGACCTTCTCCGCCCGCAGGCCCGCGCGCTTGCGCTGGTCGCGGGGGAGGGTGCCGCCGGCGCTCTCGGGGATGTCGAGGTCGGCGTAGAGGTGGGCCGACGTCGAGTAGGTCTCCGGCGGATCGTCGAAGGACAGGCCGAGCGCGGTGTTGATGTGCTTCCACCGCGGGACGTCGTCCCAGTCGACGAAGGTGACGGCCGTGCCGTCGCCGCCGGCGCGCCCGGTGCGGCCGATCCGGTGCAGATAGACCTTCTCGTCCTCCGGGCACTGGTAGTTGATGACGTGGCTGACGCCGGTCACGTCGATGCCGCGCGCGGCGACGTCGGTGGCGATGAGTACGTCGACCTTCCCGCTGCGGAACGCCCGCATCGCCTGTTCGCGCGCGCCCTGGCCGAGGTCGCCGTGCACGGCGGCGGCGGCGAACCCGCGGTCGGTCAGGTCGTCGGCGACCTTCGCGGCGGTGCGCTTGGTCCGGCAGAACACCATGATCAGCTCGCGGTCGCGGCTCTGCAGGATGCGGGCCAGGAGTTCGACCTTGTCCATGGCGTGCGCCCGGTAGACCAGCTGCCGGGTCTCCGGGACGGTGCTGCCCTCGTCGTTGCCGTGGGCGCGGACGTGGGTCGGCTGGCGCATGAACGCCCGCGACAGGGAGACGATCGGCGCCGGCATGGTCGCGCTGAAGAGCATCGTCTGCCGCTCGGTCGGCACCGAGGCGAGGATCCGCTCGATGTCGGGCAGGAAGCCGAGGTCGAGCATCTCGTCGGCCTCGTCGAGCACGAGCACCGACACCCGGTCGAGCACCAGGTGACCCTGCTGCACCAGGTCGAGCAGCCGTCCCGGCGTACCGACGACCACGTCGACGCCCTTCTGCAGCGCCGAGACCTGCGGCTCGTAGGCCCGGCCGCCGTAAATGGCGACACAGCGGGCCTGGCTGCGGACACCTGCGGCCTGCAGGTCGCGGGTCACCTGGACGCACAGCTCCCGGGTGGGGACGACGACCAGGGCCTGCGGGGTCGCACCCTTCTCACCGGGCAGCGTGATCCGCTGCAGCAGCGGTACGCCGAAACCGAGCGTCTTGCCGGTACCGGTGCGGGCCTGGCCGATCAGGTCGTGGCCGGGCAGGGCGATCGGGAGGGTGAGCTCCTGGATCGCGAAGGTGCGGGCGATGCCGACGTCGGCGAGCGACTCGACGATCGCCGGGTCGACGCCGAGATCGGCGAAGAGCGGTGCCGACTGCTCGACGTCGGCGCGGGCTGCGAGCGGTTCGAACCGCTCGGCCTCCTCGCCGGCGACGAGGTCGGTGCGGTGCTCTGCGGCGACGGCATCCGTCGCCGCGGCGGAATCTGCTCCGCCGGCGGAATCCTTCTCTGAGATGGTCATGAACGCCTTCCTCTGTGGACGCGCCAACGTCCACGACTCGGGCTGATCAACCTCGACCGCGCACCCTGCTGGGGCTGCGGGATAGGGCGCCCGAAGCGGCGTCCGCGCACAAGAACCGACGCGTTACGCGCCGTCAACTCCTTCAGCGTACCCCGTACGGCGCGGACCAATCGAACGACGTGCCGCACATCACGACCGGCCCGGCGCCCGGGTAGGGTCCCGGATCGTGTCCGACTCCCCCGAGCGCGCGGCCGCGCTGCCCAGCCGGCATGCCGTGGTCGATCTGCTCGGCGTGCTCGCCTACGGCGAGCTCACCGCGTTCGGCCGGCTGGCGACCGACTCCCGGCTCGCGCCCACCCTCGCCGGCCGGGCGGCCCTGGCCGAGATGGCCGCCGCAGAGATCGGGCATTTCGGGCGGCTGCGCACCCGTCTGACCGAGATGGGCGTCGATCCGGACACGGCGATGGCCCCGTTCATCATTCCGCTGGACGCCTTCCACGACTCCACCCGGCCGAGTACCTGGCTGGAGGGACTGGTCAAGGCCTACGTCGGCGACGGCATCGCCGCCGATTTCTACCGGGAGATCGCCGGCTGGCTGGATCCGCCCACCCAGGACCTGGTCCTCGAGGTGCTGCAGGACACCGGGCACGCCGCGTTCGCGGTCCGGGAGGTGCGGGCCGCGATCGCCGCCGACCCGCGGGTCGCGGGGCGGCTGGCGCTCTGGGCCCGGCGACTGCTGGGCGAGGCGATCTCGCAGGCGCAGCGGGTCGCCGCCGACCGGGACGCGCTGGCCGAACTCATCGTCGGCGGCTCCGGTGACCTCGCCGGCATCGGGACATTGTTCAAGCGGCTCACCGACGCGCACGCGCAGCGGATGCGCAACCTCGGCCTCTCCGGCTGATCCGCAGATGGGCCTCTCCAGGTGACCCGGGGCCGTCAGCTGGCGATGAAGCCGACCCGCCGGCTCTCGGTCTCGGCGATCTCGACATAGGCGACCTTCTGCGACGGCACGATCAACCGCCGGCCCTTGTCGTCGACCAGGGACAGCACCCCGTCGGCGTCGGCGAGCGCGGCAGTCACCGCCTGCTCCACCTCTTCCGGGGTCTGCGCCGATTCCAGCACCAACTCACGCGGCGAATGTTGTACGCCGACCTTGACCTCCACCGCGCGCCTCCCTGCATCGGACTTCCTGATTGCCAGGGTAGTCGACCGGTGCGCCCGATTCGCGGCTGTGCTGTCCGCCCGTAGCGAAGGGCGTTCAGTCGTTCTCGCCCTGTCGCGGGAAGCTGGAGATGCCGCGCCAGGCGAGCGTCTCGAGCAGCCGCACGGCGTCCTCCTTCGGGACGGCCCGGTCGCGCAGCAGCCAGTACCGGGCGCCGACCTCGGAAATCCCGATCATCGCCATCGACAGCAGTTCGGCCTGCACCCGGGCGAGGCCGGTGTCGGCGGCGATCGTGTCGGCGAGCGCCTGCATGCACAGGTGGCTGGTGCGTTCGACCCGCTCGCGTACGGCGGGTTCGTTGCGCAGATCGGATTCGAAGACGAGCCGGAAGCCACCCTGATCGCCCGGCCCGTCTCCGTCGACGAAGTCGAAGTAGGCGCTGATGGCGTTGTGCACCCGTGTCTTGTTGTCCGTGGTGGACGCCATCGCCTCGCGCACCTGGGTCACCAGCTTCTCGCCGAGGCCGTCGAGCAGCGCGAGGTAGAGGTCGAGCTTGCCGGGGAAGTGCTGGTAGAGCACCGGTTTCGACACGCCCGCGCGCACCGCGATGTCGTCCATCGCAGCCGCGTGATACCCGTTCGCGACGAAGACTTCGCGCGCCGCATCGAGCAGTTGCTGGCGGCGCGCCGAGCGGGGGAGTCGCCCACCGCGGGTGGCCGATCCGGTCGATGCCGGCACGCCGATCAGCCTCGCTCGTCCTCGTCGAGCGGCACTTCCTCGGCCTGTTCCTGCGCGTCGGCGGGATCCACCTCGGGATCGTCGGAGACCGCCAGAGTCGGGTCGTCGTCCTCGCCGGCTGGGCTCTCCCAGGGAGTTTCGGTCACTGTCGCCTCCGAGGCTCGGCTGAGGTGCTCTCCACATCGTGGACCCGTCCGGGGCATTGTGCACGGCCCCGGGGAGGGATCAGTCCGGCAACCCGCGGCGGGGTTTCAGCGCGCCGGCGAGCAGGTCGCCGTCCCGCTCGACCCGGTCGAGCACCTCGGACGCGGTGAAGGCGATCGACCCGCCCCGCTCCACCTCCTCCCAGGTCAGCGGGGTGGAGACCGTCGGGCGCTCCCGGGCCCGCAGTGAGTAGACACAGATCGTGGTCTTGGCGGGGTTGTTCTGACTCCAGTCGACGAAGACCTTGCCCGGACGCAACGATTTGCTCATCTGGGCGACCACCAGGTCGCCGTGCTCCTCGGCGAGCCGCTCGGCCAGCACCCGCGCGTAGTCCGAGGTCCGGCCGGCCGGAGTCTCGGTGATCGGCACACACAGCTGCATGCCCTTCGACCCGCTCGTCTTCGGATACGCCGTGAGGCCGTCGTCGTCGAGGGCTTCGCGCAGCAGGGTCGCGACCTCGCAGCATTCGGCGATGGTCGCGGGCGGCCCCGGGTCGAGGTCGAAGACCAGCTGGTCGACGCCCCGCACCCCGCCGCGCGGGCCGACCCGCCACTGCGGGGTGTGCAGCTCGAGGGCGGCGAGGTTGGCCACCCACACCAGCGTCGGGAGGTCGTCGACGACGAGGTAGTCGATCTCGTCCCGGTTCTTCGTGCTGCCTGGACTCGGCAGCCGGACCGTGCGGGTCCAGTCCGGGCGGTGCGAGGGCGCGTTCTTCTCGAAGAAGAACTTGCCCTCGACGCCGTTCGGATATCGCTTGAGCGTCGCCGGCCGACCGGCCAGATGCGGCAGCATCACCGGGGCGATCCGCGAGTAATAGTCGATGACCTCGCCCTTGGTGAAGCCCTCGGGATAGAGCGGCTTGTCCACATTGGACAGGCGAAGCACCCGGCCGTCGACCTGCACCTGAAGTTCGTTACTCACGGACCACCTCGTGTGGATTCTTGTCGTCCCGCAATCCCTGGTACGTGGGGAAACGTAGTCGCCCGTTGGGCGTCCATTCGCCGAACTCCACCTCCACCACCACCTGGGGATCGCACCACACGACGTCGCGCTGGTCCGCGGTCGATGGTGGCTCGGCGAAGGGCGGGCGCTCGCGCCGGAGCGGCAGCAGCCGGTCCGCGAGCAGATCGAGTGCGGCGTCGGTGAAACCGCTGCCGACCTGGCCGGCGTAGACCAGGTCGCCGTCGCGGTGGTAGCCGAGGACCAACGCGCCGATGCTGCCCCGCCGGCCGCCGCTGCCCCGCTGCCAGCCGGCGACGACGAACTCCTGCCGGCGCAGCAGCCGCACCTTCACCCATTCCTCGCTGCGCACGCCGGGCCGGTACGGCGACGCGAGGCGTTTGGCGACGACGCCCTCCAGCCCCTGCGTGCGGCACGCGGCCACGGTGGCCGGCCCGTCGTCGAACGTCGGCGGGACCGTCCACCGCTCGCCGCCCAGACCGAGCCGGTCGAGGGTCGCCCGGCGCTCGGCGTAGGGCCGGTCGGTCAGGTCGACGCCGTAGAGGCGCAGGACGTCGAAGATGAGGTAGCTCACCGGTGTCGTCCCGGCCAGCCGGCGGGCATGGGCGGCGTTGCGGACGTGCATCCGCGGCTGCAGCGCGGCGAACGACGGCCGGTTGTCGGCGAACGCGACCACCTCGCCGTCGAGGAGGGCATCCTCGGCGATTTCGGCGAGCCCGTGCAGTTCCGGGTAGGCGACCGTCACCTCGCTCCCGGACCGGCTGGTCATCCGCAGCCCCTCGGCGGTGATGTCGGCGAGCGCCCGGACACCGTCCCATTTCATCTCATACGACCACCCGGGCCCCTCGGGGAGGGCGCCGGCGACGGCGAGCATGGGTCTCACCCCGACCATCCTGCCGTGCACATTGGACGAGACAACTCCCTGGCCAAATGCCACCCTGGGCTCATGCGCGCGATCTGGAAGGGTGCGATCTCGTTCGGACTGGTGAGTATCCCGGTCCGGCTCTTTACGGCGACCGAGGAGCGGGACGTCTCGTTCCACCAGGTGCACCGCACCGATGGTGGGCGGGTCCGCTACCGGCGCATCTGCACGGTCGACGGCGAAGAGGTGCCCTACGCCGACATCGCGAAGGGCTACGAGCTGCCCGGCGGCGAGATCGTGGTCCTGACCGACGACGACCTCGCCGACCTGCCGCTCACGACCAGCCGCGAGGTCGACGTCCTCCGGTTCGTCCCGCTCGAGCAGGTCGACCCGATCTATTTCGCCAAGAGCTACTACCTCGAGCCGGAGGGGACCGCCGCCAAGCCCTACGTGCTGCTGCGGGACGCCCTCGAACGCTCCGGGATGGTCGCCATCGTCAAGGTCGCGATCCGCTCCCGGGAGTCCCTCGCCACCCTGCGGGTCCGGGACAACGTGCTGGTCATGGAGACGATGATCTGGCCGGACGAGGTCCGACAGCCGGACTTCAGCTTCCTCGACGACGACGTCACGGCGCGCCCCCAGGAGCTCGCCATGGCGGAATCGCTGATCGACAGCATGGCCGGCGACTTCGAGCCCGAGGAGTACCACGACAACTACCGCGAGGCGCTGCTCGCCGTCGTGGAGGCCAAGGTCGAGGGCCGCGAGGTGGTCAGTCCCGAGGAGGAGGAGCCGTCCAGCGGGCAGGTTCTCGACCTGATGGCCGCGCTCCGGCAGAGCGTCGACGACGCCAAGCGCCGCCGCGGATCGGGGGAGTCCGAGGACGCGCCCGCGGAGAAGCCGGCCCGTAAGCCGGCCGCGAAGGCGACGAAGTCGGCCGGCCGGAAGGCGCCGGCGAAGAAGGCCACCGCCAAGTCGGGGGCGGCGAAGTCCACGACGGCGAAGTCCACCGGCCGCAAGGCGCCGGCGAAGACAGCCGCCCGGAAGCGGAAGAGCGCCTGACCGGCACATCGCGATGACCGACCGGACGACGTCCGGCCGGACGATCTCGGGCGCACGGCTGTCGGACTCGCCTATGCCGCACTTCGACCCCAACCGCTCGGCCTGGCCGAGCCGCATCGTGCAGGTCGACGGCCGCGGGATCCTGCTGCGTCGCACTCCGCCCACCGCGGCCGGCACGGAGCCGGCCCTCTACGTGCACGGTCTCGGCGGTTCGTCCACCAACTGGACCGACCTCGCCGCGCTGCTCGCCGACCGGGTCGACGGCGAGGCCCTCGACCTGCCCGGGTTCGGCGGCTCCGATCCGGCTCCCGGCGGTGACTACGCCCTCAGCCGCCATGCCGCCACCGTCAGCCGGCTGATCGAGAGCCGGGACCGCGGACCGGTACATCTCCTGGGCAACTCCCTCGGCGGCGCGGTCGCCGTCCTGGTCGCGGCGGACCGCCCGGATCTGGTGCGCACCCTCACGCTCGTGTCACCGGCCATGCCGGATCTGCGGCCCCGCCGGGGACCGACCCTGCTGCTCGGCACCTTCGTCGTACCCGGTGTCCGGCGCCTCGCCGAGTGGCGGATCGCGGGCGTCGGCCCCGAGGAACGGGTGCGCACGGTGATCGACGTGTGCTTCGCCGATCCGTCGATCGTCCCGCCGGCTCGGCTGGCCGAGACGGTCGAGGAGGTCCGCAGTCGCAACGAGCTGCCGTGGCGGATGGACGCCTTCGCCGGGACGCTGCGCGGGCTGATCTACCGCTACCTGGCCTGGGGCGACCGCTCGCTGTGGGCGCAGGCGGCCCGGATCCGGGTCCCGACCCTCGTCGTCTGGGGGGCCGAGGACCGCCTGGTCGACCCGGCCCTCGCGGAGCGCACGACGCGCGAAATCCGCGATGCCCGGCTGCTCGTCCTTCCCCGGGTCGGGCACACCGCACAGCTCGAGGCGCCGGAGACGGTCGCCCGTGCGGTCCGCGGGTTGATCGAGGACGGGGCCGGGGGAGCCGCCGGCGGTCTTCGCCGCGCCTGATCGGCCGCCGAGAGCGATTGTGGCAGGCTGTGCTGCGATGACCGCGACCCGAGGACGGCGAGGCCGCCGGCGCCGCGGGCTGGCCAGGTTCGTCGACACATTCGGCTGGCGGGCCTATGCCATCCCCGTGCTGTCGGTGGCGACCGTGCTGTGCGTCGGCAACATCGCCTCCGGGTCGCCGGGCACCGGACACGGCGGCGTGCCGACCGCCGGCGGGCAGCAGCGGCTGACGTCAGCCACCCGAGACACCGAGTCCCCAACCGGGCCATACGCCGAGCAGCCACCCGACCGCGTCGCCCGGTCCGACGCCGACGAAGTCTCCGACTGGGTCTCCGACGGCCACCCCGAGTCCCACCGCGACGGCCTCGCCCAATGCGGACACCCCGAAGACGGCCCCGACCGGCTCGCCGACCTCGGCGGCCGCACTACCGGCCGGCGCCGCCTACGTAGTCCGGGGCGACGGCCAGTTCCACGTCGTCTCCGGGAAGTCGGCAATACACGGCACCGGTCCGCTCCGCCGTTACGACGTCGAGGTCGAGAACGGCGTCGACGCGGACGCCGCGGGGTTCGCGCGGACGGTCGACTCGACCTTGGACGATCCGCGCAGCTGGATCCACGGTGGCGACGTCTCGCTGCAGCGGGTCGACTCGGGCAAGGTCGACTTCCACGTCACGCTGACCTCGTCGATGACGATCCGGTCGGTCTGCGGCTACACCATCCATGTGGAGACCTCGTGCTTCAACGGCGCGCAGGGACGCGCGTTCATCAACGACTCGAGATGGATGCGCGGAGCGGTCGGTTACGGCCACGATCTGACCGCCTACCGCAGTTATGTGATCAACCACGAGGTCGGCCACGCACTCGGACACCACCACATGAAATGCGCCAAAGCGGGTACGTCGGCGCCGACGATGATGGAGCAGACCCTCGGCCTGTCCACCCCCGGCATCGGGGCGTGCACGCCCAACCCGTGGCCCTACCTCGGCGGCCATCTGGTCACCGGACCCCCGACCGCCTGACTGAGCGCGGCCCGCGCGGGGAACAATCACTGTCGGACCCGAGGTTGTGACCTCGAGAAGTCCCGTCCGGAACGTGTCCGCGTACGAAGGAGCCCGTAGTGTCTCTACCCCCCGTGGTCGATCCGGCCCCCGACCTCAGCGTCGATGAGGTACGCCGGTACAGCCGGCACCTGATCGTCCCGGATGTCGCGATGGACGGTCAGAAGCGGCTGAAGAACGCGAAGGTGCTCTGCGTCGGAGCCGGGGGCCTCGGCTCGCCGGCCCTGATGTACCTCGCCGCGGCCGGGGTCGGGACGCTCGGCATCGTCGACTTCGACGTGGTGGACGAGTCCAACCTGCAGCGTCAGGTGATCCACGGGCAGAGCGACATCGGCCGGTCGAAGGCCGAGTCGGCCCGGGAGAGCGTGCAGGAGATCAACCCGCTGGTCGACGTCGTGCTGCACACCGAGCGGCTCGACTCGAGCAACGCGATGGAGATCTTCGCGCCGTACGACCTGATCATCGACGGCACCGACAACTTCGCCACCCGCTACCTCGTCAACGACGCCTGCGTCCTGCTCGGCAAGCCGTACATCTGGGGCTCGATCTTCCGGTTCGACGGCCAGGCCAGCGTGTTCTGGGCCGAGCACGGCCCCTGCTACCGCTGCCTCTACCCCGAGCCCCCGCCGCCGGGCATGGTCCCGTCCTGCGCCGAGGGCGGCGTGCTGGGCGTGCTCTGCGCGACGATCGGCTCGGTGCAGGTCAACGAGGCGCTCAAGCTGCTGATGGGCATCGGCGACCCGATGGTCGGACGGCTGCTGGTCTACGACGCCCTGGAGCTGAGCTTCCGCGAGATCGGCGTCCGCAAGGACCCCAACTGCCCGGTGTGCGGCGACAACCCGACCGTCACCGAGCTGATCGACTACGAGGCGTTCTGCGGCACCGTGTCCGAGGAGGCGGCCGAGGCCGCCCAGGGTTCGACGATCACCGCGGCCGAGCTCAAGGACATGATCGACGCCGAGAAGGACTTCCTGCTCGTCGACGTCCGCGAGCCGGCCGAATACGAGATCGTGAAGATCCCCGGGTCGGTGCTGATTCCCAAGGGCGACATCCTGTCCGGGCAGGCTCTGGCCACGCTCCCGCAGGACCGTCCGATCGTGTTGCACTGCAAGACCGGGGTCCGCTCCGCCGAGGCGCTCGCCGCGCTCAAGCAGGCCGGGTTCCGCGACGCGACGCACGTGCAGGGCGGGGTCATCGCCTGGGTCAACCAGGTCGACCCGAGCCTGCCGTCGTACTGACCTCCGACACACCATGATCAAGAGGGGATTCCCGCGCGAAACGCCGCAGGAATCCCCTCTTGATCATGGGTGGGGTGTCGGTCGGGCGGACTAGGAGGCCACGCGGGCCGGCTCCTCGTCGTGCCGGTCGCGGCGAGAGCGCGGCCGTACGCCGGGGAGGTCGAGCAGGGTGACCGGGGCGCGGTGCTGGCCGCCGGCCGTCGGATAGCGGCGGTCGAGCGCGACCGTCGCCATGAGGATCACCGCTCCGACCAGCCAGCCGGCCAGGATGTCGCTGACCCAGTGGGTGTCGAGGTAGATCGAGGCGACTCCGACGATCAGGGAGGCGACCGCTGTCGCGGCCGCGCCGATCCGGTAGCTGCGGAGCGGCCCGTACTGCACCAGCAGGTAGGCGACGATGCCCCAGGTCAGGACGACGTTGGAGGCGTGCCCGGACGGGAAGATGGTGCCGCCGTCGAAGAGCGCGGCGTTGCTGTCGGCCGGCTTCAGCCGGGCCGTGGCGAACTTCCCGGCGCCGACGATGAGGTTCAGGGCCAGCATCGAGGCACCGAAGAGCAGTACCGGCCGCCACGTGCGTTGCCGCCAGGCGATCAGCAGCGTGACGATCGCCGCGGGGATCGCCGTCGGTCCGCGCTGGCCGATCATCACGAGGTAGAACATCGTCGGGTAGATCTGCGGGTAGCGCAGATCGAAGCGCAGGTAGTGCACCGTGTAGTCGAAGGTCACGAGGGACCCCGACGCGAGCACCTGCTCGACCGTCCAGGTCAGCGCCGCCAGGGTGAGCACGAACACCACGGCGAAGCGGTGCCGGAGCAGGGTCCGGCCCAGACGGGAGAGCGGCGAGCGGATGTCAGCGAGCGCCGTCGTCAGCGTCTGCACGCCTCCGGCCGGCTCAGCCCCTCGATCCTGTCGCACCGCTGTCATCTGTATGTTCTTCCTCCCCACGCGCCGACTTATGCCGGATGCCAGGGGCCAGCGTAGGTGACCTCGGCGCCGTACTGCCCGCTCAGGGGCGGCGTGTGGGCGAAATGTGGCCGCATCGTTGTGATGCGATGCTTCCAGGTGTGGGTAGCGACACGCTGCCGGCCTTCGCCGAGCAAGTACTCTCCGTGGTCGAGCAGATTCCGCGCGGCTCGGTGATGTCGTACGGCGATATCGCCGAGTTCCTCGGCTCCCGGGCTCCCCGGGCGGTCGGGCAGGTCATGTACCGGTACGGCGCCGAGGTCGCGTGGCACCGCGTGCTCCGGTCCGACGGCACGCCGGCGCCGCAGCTGCGCTCCCGCCAGCTCGCCCTGCTCGCGGCCGAAGGGGTGCCGATCCGCAACGGCCGGGTGGACATGGCCGTGGCGCGCTGGGACGGCGTGTGAGTCCGCTCGATCGTCGGTGCGCCGTGGTTACATGCCCCTCGTGCCCTCCCCGTCGCCGTACCGGCTGATCCGGCCCGCACGACGACCCGCGACCGCACCCACCCCCGATTCGGCGCAGCGCGCGGTGCTCGATCACCCGGGCGGACCGCTGCTCGTGCTCGCCGGACCAGGCACCGGCAAGACCGCGACGATCGTCGAGGCGGTCGTCGAGCGCATCGTCGATCGAGGTATCGACCCCGAGGCGGCGCTGGTGCTCACCTTCAGCCGCCGGGCCGCCGCCGAGCTGCGGGAGCGGATCACCGCCCGGCTCGGCCGCACCTCCCGGGAGCCGGTCGCGCGCACGTTCCACTCCTACGCGTTCGGCCTGCTGCGCGCGCGGGCCGTCGCGCACGGCGAGCCGGCTCCGCGACTGCTCTCCGGCGCCGAGCAGGACGTGGTGATCCGCGAGCTGCTGGCCGGCGACCGGGAGGCCGGCGGGGTGCGCTGGCCGGCTGCGCTGCGCCCGGCGCTGGCCACCCGGGGGTTCGTCGACGAGCTGCGCGACCTGCTGCTGCGCGCCGTCGAGCGCGGCGTCGACCCGCGCCGCCTGGCCCGCTACGGGCGCCGGCTCCATCGCGACGACTGGGTCGCGGCGGCATCGTTCCTGCAGGAGTACGCCGACGTCACCGCGCTGTCCGGCTCGACCGCCTACGACCCGGCCGAGCTGATCCGGGCGGCGGTGGAGGCGCTGCAGGCCGACCCGGCGCTGCTGGCCCGCGAACGCGGCCGCCGGCGGCGGATCTTCGTCGACGAATACCAGGACACCGACCCGGCGCAGGAGGAGCTGCTGCGCGTGCTGGGCGCCGGGGCCGACGAACTGGTCGTGGTCGGCGACCCCGATCAGTCGATCTACGGCTTCCGGGGCGCCGACCCGGGGTGCATCCGACGGTTCCCGGAAGCCTTTCCGCGACCGGGCGGCGAGCCCGCGCCGGTAGTCGCGCTGCAGGTCTCGCGGCGGGCCGGCCCGACACTGCTCGCCGCGACCCGAAGGGTGGCCGACCGGCTCACCGGACCCCCGGCCCACCGACGGCTGACGCCGGCCGACGGGCTGGCGGCGGGCGAGGTCGACGTACACCTGCTGCGCACCGCCAGCGAAGAGGCGGGCTACATCGCCCACCGGCTGCGGGCCGCGCACCTGCGCGACGGCGTGCCGTGGCGGGAGATGGCCGTGCTGGTGCGGTCGACCACCCGCACCCTGCCGCAGCTGCGCCGCGCCCTCGCCTCGGTCGGCGTGCCGGTCGCCGTCGGCGGCGACGACCTGCCGCTCGTCGACCAGCCTGCGGTCGCCCCGCTGCTCCGCCTGATGCGGGTCGCGACCGGCACGCGTCCGCTCGACGAGGAGTCCGCCGTCGAGCTGCTGACGTCTCCGATCGGCGGCGCCGACGCCCTGGGGCTGCGCCGGCTCCGGCGGGCGCTGCGCGCACTCGACCTCGCCGCCGACGGTCGGCACAGCTCCGCCGCCCTGCTCGTCGAGGCACTGACCGACCCCACCGTGCTCACCGTCCTCGACGACCGGGTCACCCGCCCGGCCCGGCAGGTGGTCCGGGTGCTCGACGCCGCCCGCGTCGCCGCCATGACCCCCGGTGCCAGCGCCGAGGACGTGCTGTGGGCGGCGTGGTCGGCTTCCGGGCTCGCCCCCGTGTGGGAGCGCGCCAGCCGGGTCGGTGGACCGGCCGGGGCGGCCGCCGACCGCGACCTCGACGCGGTGGTGGCGTTGTTCGACGCCGCCGCGCGCTACGTCGACCGGCTGCCCGCGGCCGGACCGGCGGGCTTCCTGGAACATCTCGCCGACCAGCAGATCCCCGGCGACACCCTGGCCCCGCGGTCACCGTCCGGTGACGCGGTGCGGGTGCTGACCGCGCACGCCGCCAAGGGGTTGCAGTGGGACGTAGTGGTGGTGGCCGCGGTGCAGGAGGGCAGCTGGCCGGATCTGCGCCGGCGCGGCAGCCTGCTCGGCTCCGAGCAGCTGGTCGACGTCGCCGCCGGCCGCGATCCGGCCGGACTGTCGTCGATCGCGCCGCTCCTCGACGAGGAACGCCGGCTCTTCTACGTCGCGGTGACCCGGGCCCGCCGGTCGCTGATCGTCACCGCCGTCCGGGGCGACGACGCGCAGCCGTCCCGGTTCCTCGACGAGATCGACCCGCTGCCCGGCCGGCTCGGAGCGGGCCGTCACGACGGTGCCCCGCATCCTGGCGTTGCCGGCGCTGGTCGCCGAGCTACGCGCCGTCGTCAGCGACCCGGGCGCCGGCGCGGGGCGGCGGGCCGCCGCGGCGAAGGAGCTGGCCAGGCTGGCGCGGGCGGATGTTCCCGGCGCCGATCCCGGCCAGTGGTGGGGGCTCGCGCCGTCCTCGGACGAGCGGCCGCTGTGCGGGCCGGGCGAGCTCGTCCGCGTCTCCCCGTCGGCGGTGGAGAAGTTCGTCGGCGTGCGAGCTGCGGTGGCTGCTCGAGGTGGTCGCCGGAGCGGCCGCGGGCAGCGCGCTTCCGCAGACGGTCGGCACCCTGATCCACGCCCTCGCGGCGTGGTCGGCCGGCCCCGACCGGCCGGACCGGGCGGCGCTGTCCGCCCGGCTCGACGACGTCCTGGACGGGCTCGAGCTCGGTGGCCCGTGGGCCGACCGCAAGGAGCGTGGCCGGGCGCACGCGATGCTCGAGCGCTTCCTCACCTGGCAGGCCGCGCGGGCCGGTCGATGGGACCTGGTCGGCGCCGAGCTGGGCTTCGAGGTGCCGCTCGGGGAGCAGGCGGTCGTGCACGGCCGGGTCGACCGGCTCGAACGCGACGCGGACGGGCGGCTGGTGGTGATCGACCTCAAGACCGGAAAGTCCGCGCAGCGGCGGGCCGACCTGCCGCGCCATCCGCAGCTGGGCGTCTACCAGCTCGCGGTGGCGGCCGGCGGTTTCGCGGCCGAGGTCGGCCCGGACGCCGAGCCCGGCGGCGCCGCGCTGGTCCAGCTCGGCGCCGGGTCGTCGTACAAGGAGCAAACCCAGGCCGCGCTCGACGACGACCCCGACCCGAAATGGGCCCGGATGCTCGCCGAAGCGGTGGCCGACGGCATGGGCGGTGCGCACTTCCGCGCCCGGCCCGGCGCGAGCTGCCGCACCTGTCCGGCCAAGCACAGCTGTCCCGCGGTCGACGACGGCCGTCAGGTGCCCACCGGGCGGGAACGGTGAGCGGGCCGACGCCGGTCGAGCTGGCCGCGCTGCTCGGGCTGCCGGCGCCGACCAGGGAGCAGCAGGCCGTGATCGCGGCGCCGCTCGAGCCGGCGGTGGTCGTCGCCGGCGCCGGGTCGGGCAAGACCGAGACGATGGTCTCCCGGGTGGTCTGGCTGGTCGCCACCGGACGGGTGCCGGCCGACCGGGTCCTCGGGCTGACCTTCACCACGAAGGCGGCCGCCGAGCTGGGCACCCGGCTGCGGTCCCGGTTGACCTCGCTGCGCGCGCTCGGCGCCGTCGCCGACCCGGCCGGCGCCCTCGGCGAGCCGACGGTCTCGACCTACCACGCCTACGCCGCCCGGCTGGTCGGTGAGCACGCGCTCCGACTGGCCGTCGAGCCGTCCGCCCGGCTGCTCACGCCGGCCTCCACCTGGCAGGTGGCGCAACGCGTCGTCCGGTCCTACGACGGCGACCTGCCCCACCTCGACAACGTCGAGGCCACGGTCGTCGGCTGGGTGCTCGACCTCGCCGGCGAGCTGGCCGAGCACCTCGGCGAGCCGGCGCGGCTCGCGCAGTGGACGACGGAGTTCGCCGCGGCGATCGAGGCGCTGCCCCGGTCGCGGGGCAGCGGTCCCTACGCGAAGGTCGCCACCGCATTGACGATGGCCCGCGGCCGGGCCGAGCTGGTGCCGCTGATCGAGCGCTACCAGCAGGCCAAGCGCGACGCCGCGACGGTCGACTTCGGCGACCAGATGGCCCTCGCCGCCCGGCTCGCCGTGCAGATCGAGGACGTCGGCCGCATCGAGCGGTCGCGTTACGACGTCGTCCTCCTCGACGAATACCAGGACACCAGCCACGCGCAGCTGACCCTGCTGCGGGCGCTGTTCGGGGGCGGGCACGCGGTGACCGCGGTCGGGGATCCCTGCCAGTCGATCTACGGCTGGCGCGGGGCCAGCGCCGGAAACCTCGGCCGGTTCCCGGACCAGTTCCCGACCCGGCGCGGCGCCCCGGCCGCGGTGCTGCCGCTGACCACGAGCTTCCGCAACGACCAGCGGGTCCTCGACGTCGCCAACCACGTGTCCGACCGGCTGCGGACGGAGGGGATCGACGTCGGGGTGCTCGTTCCCGGGCCGGCCGGGCGGGCCGGCGACGTGCGCTGCGCGCTGCTGCCGACCGTCGACGACGAGGCGCGCTGGGTGGCCGACGAGGTGGCGGCGATCTGGTCGGCCGACGCCGCCGAGCGGGCCCGCCGGGGCACCGCGCGCAGTGTCGCGATCCTCGCCCGTCGCCGGTCGCTGTTCCCCCGGCTCGAGCGGGCGCTGCGCGAACGCGGCATCCCGGTCGAGCTGGTCGGCCTCGGCGGCCTGCTGGCCACGCCCGAGGTGCGCGATGTCGTCTCGACCCTGCAGGTGCTCTCCGATCCCACGGCGGGCGGCGCGCTGGTGCGGCTGCTCAGCGGTCCGCGCTGGAGCCTCGGACCGCGCGACCTGGCCGCTCTCGGCCGCCGGGCACGCACGCTGGCCCGCACCCGGCGGCCGGCCGGCGACGACGCCGGGACCGGCCCGCAGCCCTTCGACACCGACCCGGTCGACGACGCCAGCCTGTTGGAGGCGCTCGACTCGCTCGGGTCGCCGGAGGCCTACTCCGCCGAGGGCTTCGCCCGGCTGGCCGCCTTCGCCCGCGAGCTCGACCTGCTGCGCCGCCGTACCGCCGCACCGTTGCCCGAGCTGGTCGCCGACGTCGAGCGCACCCTCGGCCTCGACGTCGAGGTGGTCGCCGCCGGCGGCACCCGGGTGCATCTCGACCGGTTCCTCGACGTCGCCGCCACCTTCGCCGAGGACGCCGAGCTGGCCACCCTCGGGGCGTTCCTCGCCTACCTCGACGCCGCCGAGACCGAGGAGCGCGGCCTCGAGGCGGGCGAGGTGGCGGTCGAGGGGGACCGGGTGCAGGTCCTCACCGTGCATGCCGCCAAGGGGCTGGAGTGGGACGTGGTGGCGGTGCCCGGGCTCACCGCGAAGGTCTTTCCGGACAGCAAGGCGGTGGCCGAGGCGGGCTGGACGTCGCGGGTGGGGGAGCTGCCCTATCCGCTGCGGGGCGACGTCGCGGATCTCCCCGCCTTCGACGTCGCCGGGGCCGTGGACCAGAAGGACGTCGAGGATCGACGAGTCGCCTTCGCCGCCGCCTGCGGTCGCCGGGGCGAGCTCGAGGAGCGGCGCCTGGCCTACGTCGCCGTGACGCGGGCTCGGCACACGCTGCTGTGCTCCGGCTACTGGTGGGACGACGCGATCAGCGCCCGGGGGCCGTCGACGTTCCTCACCGAGGTCGGCCGGGTCCCCGGGGTCACCGTCGCGGAGTGGGCCGACCCGCCGGCCGACGACGACACCAACCCGGTGCTCGACATCGACCGCAGCGTCGGCTGGCCGGTCGACCCGCTGGGCCGCCGCCGCGGGTCGGTCGAGGAGGGGGCGGCGTTGGTGCGGGCCGCGCTCGACGCGGCGTACGACGACGGTGCCGAGCCCGACGGCCAGGGGACCCTCTTCGACCCGGAGTCGATGGAGTGGGAGAGCGACGTGACCCTCCTGCTCGCCGAACGCGACCGGCCGCGCGGCGACGGCATCGACGTCGAGCTTCCCGACCACCTGTCGGTGTCGGCGCTCACCGCGCTGCGCCGCGACCCCGGCGAGCTGGCCCGCCGGATCCGCCGGCCGATGCCGGCCCGGCCGGCGCCGCTCGCCCGGCGGGGGACGGCGTTCCACGCCTGGCTGGAGGAGCGGTTCGGCGGGGAGCGGCTGCTCGACCTCGACGAGCTGCCCGGTGCCGCGGACGAGGGGGCCGTGGCCGACGCCGACCTGGCCGATCTGCAGGCGTCGTTCCTCGACAGCGAGTGGGCGCAGCGGCGGCCCGTGGAGGTCGAGGTCCCGTTCGAGACCCGGATCGGCGAGCTGCTGGTCCGGGGCCGCATGGACGCGGTCTTCGCCGACCCGGACGGCGGCTACACCGTGGTCGACTGGAAGACCGGCGAGCAGCCGACCGGGCGGGAGCTTCGCGCCGCCGCCGTGCAGCTCGCCGCCTACCGGGTCGCGTGGGCCGACCTGGCCGCCGTACCCCTCGACTCGGTGCGGGCGGCGTTCCATTTCGTCCGGTCCGGGGACACCGTCGCTCCGGCCGATCTGCTCGATCAGGCCGCCCTCGCCGACCTCGTGGCGACCCTGCCGGGCTAGATTCGGTCGCATGACCGATGAGCGCACGTTCGTCGCCGACCATGTCGACGATCTGCACGCCGACCTCGACACCTGGCTGCGGATCCCGTCGATCAGCGCCGATCCGGCTCGCGCGGGCGATGTGCGGCGAAATGCCGAGTGGCTGGTGGCGGCGCTGCGGCGTACCGGCTTCCCGACCGTGGAGATCTGGGAGACCCCGGGTGCGCCGGCGGTGTTCGCGGAGTGGCCGGCCGACGAGCCCGGCGCCACCGCTGTCACGGTCTACGGCCACCACGACGTCCAGCCGGTCGACCCGGAGGAGCTGTGGGAGCGGCCGCCGTTCGAGCCCACGATCGTGGGCGACGAGCTGTTCGCCCGCGGGGCCTCCGACGACAAGGGGCAATTGCTGTTCCACCTGCTCGGGCTGCGGGCGCACCTGGCGGCGACCGGGCGGACCAGCCCGGCGGTGCACCTGAAGTTCCTCGTCGAGGGCGAGGAGGAGTCCGGGTCGCCGCACTTCGCCGCGTTGCTGCGTGAGCGCCGCGACCGGCTCGCCTGCGACGTCGTCGTGGTCACCGACACCGGGATGTTCGGCCGGGACACCCCGAGCATCTGCACCGGGATGCGCGGGCTGGCCGACGGCGAGATCCACCTGCACGGCCCCGACGTCGACCTGCACTCCGGGTCGTTCGGCGGCGCGGTGCCCAACCCGCTGACCGTGATGGCGCGGCTCCTCGCCGCGCTGCACGACGACAACGGCGTGGTGCAGCTCCCCGGCTTCTACGACGACGTCGTACCGCTCACCGCGCGGGAGCGGGAAAGCTTCGCGGCGCTGCCGTTCGACGAGCAGGAGTTCGTGCACGGCCCGGCGCAGTCGCGGGCGACCGCGGGCGAGGCCGGGTATTCGACGCTGGAGCGGATCTGGGGTCGGCCGACCGCCGAGGTCAACGGCATGTGGGGCGGCTACACCGGTCCGGGCCACAAGACCATCGTGCCGAGCGACGCCTACGCGAAGGTGTCGTTCCGCCTCGTCGTCGACCAGGACCCGGAGAAGGTGCAACTCGCGCTTGCCGAGTTCGTGCAGGCGCACGTGCCCGCCCGGAATCTCGGCCGAGGTGGAGTTCTTCGGCGGGGTGCGTCCCTGTCTGAGCCCGTTGGACGGTCCGGCCACCGAGGCGGTCGTCCGCGCGGTGTCGCGGGCGTTCGACACCGATGTGCTGCTCACCCGGGAGGGCGGCAGCGGACCCGAGGCCGACCTCGCCGAGGTGCTCGAGGCGCCGCTCGTGTTCCTCGGGGTGGGCCTGGACGAGGACCGGATACACGCGCCGAACGAGCGGGTGTCGCTGCCGATGTTGTACAAGGGTGCCGAGGCGGCGGCGTACCTGTGGAGTGAACTGGCCGGTCCGCGCGCCTAAGGCGCCGCGGCGCAGATCGGGGAGGTGAGGCCGTGGCGGACGGCGGGTGGTACCCCGATCCCGACGGCGCCCCCGACCGGCTGCGCTGGTGGGACGGTCACGCGTGGACGTCGGACACCGCAGCCGTCGGCGCCCCGGAGACGTCGGGGCCGCCGGTGCCACCGGTGGTGCCCACGTGGCGGGACCGGGCGTGGTCGGTCTGGGAGGAGCGGATCCGCCCGCGCGGGCCGCGGATCGTCGGGGTGCTGGCCGTGGTCGGCGTGGCCGTCGCCGCGATCCTGGCGCTGCGCGGCGGGCTGCCCGCCGGCGGCCCGGGCACGGCGTCCGCCCCGGCGCCGTCGAGCTCGGCGACGCCGGACCCGCGCCCGCCGCTGGCCCGGCTGTGCGCGTCGACCAACCCGGCGCGGCCCGCGCCCTCGCCGAAGCGCCTGCCCGTCCCCGCCGGACCGCGCATCACCGACCCCACCGCACACATCAGCTACGCCGCGCAGGGCAAGCCGTTCCGGCGCTGGAACCAGGGTGTGTGGGGGGCCGACGGCACCCTCGGCGAGCGGTTCGCCACCGGGCAGTACTTCGTCACCCAGCAGCACACCCCCGACGGGCAGTACTTCGCGACGGTGCTGTCCGGCACGGTGCCGGCGACGTACGGCGACGACCCGCATCCCAACGTGGAGTGCGCCGCCAGGGTCATCGCCGACGACGTCCGGTCCCGCTTCTATCCCCAGCCCAACACCCGCACCGCCATCGCCAACCGGTCGATCACGGTCGACGGGCGACCGGCGTACCTCGTCACCTTCCACCTCGGCTTCAACGTGCGCGGTTACGACGCGAAGGGCGAGCTGGTGGCGATCTGCGTCGTCGACGTCCCCGGCCCGGACGCCGCCGCGCTCTACGTGTCGATCCCCGACACCCACAAGCAGTACGACGACGTGGTCACCACCGCGGTCGCCTCGCTCCGCGTCACCCGCTGACCCGCACCTGGCCCCGAATGAGCGGCGGCCCTCATTCCGCTTGAACGTCACGTTCAAGCGCTCTAGCCGCATCAACGTCACGTTGATGCGGAATGGGGGCGCGGAGTCGGTTACCAGGGGTGCAGGGCGCCGGCGGCGTCGAAGGACATCGGCGCACCCTTGTCGAGCAGCTCGAGATCGTCGGCGCGCTCCACCTCGTCGCGCAGCGACTCCGACACCAGCAGGTCGACGGTGTCGAGGGTGTCGTGGATGCGCACCAGCCGGGAGTTGGCGACGTCGGCGCGGCCGCACATCAGCATCGCCGCGGCGACCGTGTCGCGGTCGGTGGGCATCGCCAGCGGCAGCTGGCCGCGCTGCACGCCGCCGATGCCGGACGTCACGGCGTTGACGTACATCGCCCGCAGGTCGATCTTCTCCAGCACGCGGAACGGGATGAAGTCGGCGAGACCGATGCCGACCGCGTTGCCGTTGGACGCTTCGCTGATGTCGTGCACGGTCACGTTGGTGATGCGCGGCCGGTCGAACTCCGCCGTACCGCGGATCATCATCCGGCCGATGATGTTGGTGTCCATGCCCGAGCCGGACTTGTCCTTGCCCAGCTCGTCGACGACGAGTACGTCGAGGTCGTCGAAGGGCAGCCGGCCCATCAGCGCGCGGGCCTCCTCGAGCAGCTTCGTCTCACCGGCGGCGCCGATCTCGGCGACGTCGAGGAACGCGATGCGGGCGGTGCGCTCGAACGCGTTCTCCAGGATGGCGAGACCGCCGAGCACCTTGCCGGTCGCGATGATGTGGTGCGCCACCTCGGGCACCCAGCGGGCCAGGCCTTCCGACCCGTAGACGTGGATGCCCTCGGCGCCCTGCCGTTTGCCCAGCCCGATGGCGCAGATCTTGGCCAGGCCGCTCTCCACGTCGCCGTGGAAGTCGGTGTGCGGCTTGATCCGGTTGACCAGCACGATTCCGTCGGCCTGCGCGGCGTTGGCGTCGAGATGCACCGCCGGTCCGTCGTCGCACCGGCCGACCTCGACCGTGTCCATCGTGGCGCGGATCGGCATGCCCATCGTCGCCTCGGTGACGCCGAGGTGGGCCAGCACGTCGCGCTGGCCCTCGGCGGTCGCGCCGCCGTGCGATCCCATGGCCGGTACGACGAACGGCTCGGCGCCGGCCGCCCGCAGCCAGTCACCGGTGGCGCGCACGACGGTGGCGATGTCGTGGATGCCGCGGCTGCCCGCGGTGATCGCGACGCTCATGCCCGGGGTGATCCGGCCGCGCAGCGGTTCCAACGCCGCGGCGGCGGCGGCCGCCGGGTCGGGCTCCTGAGGCGCGTCGACGTGCCGGCGTACCGGCAGCAGCCGCGGGAACGGCGCGTCGTAGGTCAGGTCACGGATCGCCTCGAACGGTCCGAGCGCGCGCTTCGTGCTGGTCGTCTCCATCTGTGCTCCCTGCCTCCTGTGCAGCCTGCGTCGGTGGCCTGCCGGTCAGTAGACCGCACGCCCCCCGCTGAGGTCGAAGGTGAACCCGGTGGTGAAACTGCACGCCGGCGACACGATCCAGGCGATCAACTCGGCCGCCTCCTCGAGCCGGCCGAGCCGGTGCATCGGGATCTTCTCGGTCATGTAGTCGACCTGCGCCTGCGGCATCGCGTCGACCATCGGCGTGTAGATCACGGCCGGTGCCAGCGCGTTGACGGTCACGCCGGTCTCGGCGTATTCCTTGCCCTGGGCCTTGACCATCCCGATCAGGCCGGCCTTGGTCGCCGAGTAGGCCACCATCCCGGCGTTGCCCTCCTTGCCGGCGATCGACGCGATGTGCAGCACCCGCCCGTAGCCCTGCTCGACCATCCGCGGAATGACGGCGCGGGAGAGCAGGAACGCGCCGCGGAGATTGGTGCGGTAGACGGTGTCGAAGTCCTCGATCTCGACCTCGTGGCTGGGCCGGCCGGTGACCCCGGTCATGCCGGCGCAGTTGACGAGGGCGCGCAGCGAGCCGTACGCCGTCTCGGCCTCGTCGACGGCCCGGATCACCGACCCGTCGTCGGTCACGTCGAGCACGACGGCCGACGCGGAGTGGCCCTCGTCGCACAGCTGCTTCGCCGTCGTACGCGCCCCGTCGGCGTCGCGGTCGAGGCAGCTGACCTGCGCCCCGGCCCGCGCGAGACGCGCAGCGGTGGCCCGGCCGATGCCGCTGGCCGCGCCCACGACCGCGATCGGATGTCCGCCAATGTCGGTGCCGCTGTCCATTGCTCGCTCCTCCGGCGGTCGCAGCCTCAGGGTGTCGGGTCGACGGTGATTACATCACCGCGCCGAGCTGCCACGGCGTGAACTCCTCGTCGCCGAACCCGAGCTCCTCGCTCTTGGACTGCTTACCCGACGCGGTGTCGAGCACCAACCGGAACACCCGCTCGCCCATCTCGGCGACGCTGCACTCGCCGTCGGCGACCAGCCCGCAGTTGATGTCCATGTCCTCCGACATCCGGTCGTACATCGGGGTGTTGGTCGCGAGCTTGAGGCTCGGCACCGGCTTGCATCCGAAGACCGATCCGCGGCCGGTGGTGAAGCACACGACGTTGGCGCCGCCCGCGACGAGCCCGGTGACGGACACCGGGTCGTAGCCGGGGGTGTCCATGAAGACCATGCCGCCGCGGGTGATCGGCTCGGCGTAGCGCACCACGTCGGTCAGGTTGGTCGTGCCGCCCTTGGCGACCGCACCGAGGGACTTCTCCAGGATGGTGGTCAGCCCGCCCGCGTGGTTGCCCGGCGACGGGTTGTTGTCCATCGACCCGTCGTTGATCGCGGTGTACTTCTCCCACCAGGCGATCAGCTCGGCGAGCTTGTGGCCGACGTCGTCGCTGACGGCGCGGCGGGCCAGCAGGTGTTCGGCGCCGTAGATCTCCGGGGTCTCGCCGAAGCACGCCGTACCGCCGTGCCGGACGAGCAGGTCGGCGGCCGCGCCGAGGGCCGGGTTGGCGGTGATCCCGGAGTAGGAGTCCGAGCCGCCGCACTCCATGCCGAGCACGAGTTCGGTGGCCGGCACGGTCTGCCGGCGGGCCTTGTCGGCCTCGGGCAGCATGTCGCGGATGCGGGCCATGCCCTCGCGGACGGTCTTCGTCGTCCCGCCGAACTCCTGGATGGTCATCGCATGGACCGGCTTGTCGGCGGGCAGGCTCCACTCCTGTGCGAGCGAGGCGACCTCGTTGACCTCGCAGCCGAGCCCGAGGAGCAGGAAACCGGCAAAGTTCGGATGGTTGGCGTAGCCGGTGAGGGTACGGCGCAACGTGTCCCAGCCCTCGCCACTGCCGGCCATGCCGCAGCCGGTGCCGTGGGTGAGCGCGACCACGCCGTCGACGTGCGGGAACTCGTCGAGCGCCCCCGGCACCTGGAACGACTGGGCGATGCGCTTGGCCGCGGTCGCCGAGCAGTTGACGGTGGTCAGGACGCCGATGAAGTTGCGGGTGGCGACCCGGCCGTCGGAGCGGACGTAGCCCTCGAATGTCGCGCGCTCGGACTCGGGGACCCGCTCGTCGGGCAGCAGGTCGGCGCCGAACTCGTAGTCACGGGAGTATTCGTGGAAGGCCAGGTTGTGCGTGTGCACGTGCTCGCCCGGCTCGATCGTCCCGGAGGCGAACCCGATCACCTGGCCGTACTTGCGGACCGGCTCGCCCGACTCGACCCGGGTCGTCGCGAGCTTGTGACCGCGCGGGATCGTGGCGGGAATGGTCAGGACGCCGTCGGCGGTGGTCCAGTCGCCGGCCGGGATCTCCTCGGTCGCGATCACCACCTCGTCGCCGTCGTGCAGCCGCAGGGTGATGTCCTCGAGACTCCGCTGTGCCATGCCGCACCTTCCTGGATCGCCGTGGCCGTCGGCCTGTTGGTGGCGGGCCCGGGCGATCCGATCGTCGTCGTACGCCGCAAGACATCGGATGATTGCTGCACTCATCCTTTCCTGCCCCGTGCGGACCGTCAACGCCGGGCCCCCGACCAAAACGCACTCCGAGTGCGTTTTGGGGCTCCCGCACGGCGTGTCGCAGACCAAAACGCACTCCTAGTGCGTTTTGGGAGAGGGGCCGAACGGCGACCGCGGTCGGACGGGTCACAGCGCCGCCGGTTAGGGTCATCGGGTGCCCTCTGCACCCACTCTGCCTGCCCCGTCCTACGCCCTCGAACGCACCGTCCTCGACAACGGTCTGCAGGTGCTGCTGGCACCCGACCGCAGCGTGCCGGTCGTCGCGGTTGCCGTCTACTACGGCGTCGGCATCCGCATCGAGCCGCCCGGCCGGACCGGATTCGCCCATCTCTTCGAGCACCTCATGTTCCAGGGCTCGGCGCATCTGGAGAAGCTGGCGCACTTCCGCTACGTGCAGTCCTCCGGCGGCACGTTCAACGGCAGCACCCACCTCGACTACACCAACTACTACGAGGTGCTGCCGAGCAACGCGCTGGAGCGGGCGCTCTTCCTCGAGGCGGACCGGATGGAGAGCCCGCGCATCACCGAGGAAAACCTCGCCAACCAGCTCTCGGTGGTCAAGGAGGAGATCCGGGTCAACGTGCTCAACCGGCCCTACGGCGGCTTTCCCTGGCTCTCCCTGCCGCCGGTGATGTTCGACACCTTCCCCAACGCACACAACGGGTACGGCGAATTCACCGACCTGGAGGCGGCGACCGTCGACGACGCGCGGAGCTTCTTCCGCCGTTACTACACGCCGGCCAACGCTCTGCTGTCCATCGCGGGCGACTTCGACGTCGAGGACACGGTCGGCCTGATCCAGCGCTACTTCGGCGGCATCAAGAGCCGGCGCCGTCCGGCGACACCGCGGCTGGCCGAGCCCGACCTGACCAGTGAACGGCGCGGGAAGGTCGTCGACGAGCACGCCCCGGCGCCGGCCGTCGCCGCCGCCTGGCGGGTGCCCGACCCGGTCCGCGACCTCGACGGCTACCTGCCCTACCTGGTGCTCGGCGAGGTGCTCACCGACGGCGACGCGTCCCGCCTCGAGCGCCGCCTGGTACGCCGCGACCGCACCGTCACCCAGCTCGCGGCGTACCTCGGCTTCATGGGCGACCCGTTCGACGTCCGCGACCCGACCGCGCTGATCTTCCAGGCCGTGCACACGCCGACCACCACCCCGGACGCGGTCCTCGCGGCGGCCCACGAGGAGACCGACCGGCTCGCCACCGACGGCCCCGCGCCGGGCGAGCTCGACCGGGTGAAGGCCCGCGTGGTCGCCCAGATGCTGCACGACCTCGACCCCGTCCTCGGCCGCGCGCTCAACCTTGCGGCGCTGGAGGTGGTGCACGGCCGGGCCGACCTGATCTCCGAGCTGCCGTCGCGGATCGCCGCGATCACCGAGGACCAGGTGCGGGCGGCGGCGGGCGCCTTACAACCGCAGCGCCGGGCCGTGGTCGAGGTCGTCCCCGGAGGTGCCCGATGAGCGCCGCTGTGCCCACTGCCGACGACGTCGTCCCTCCGCTCGGACCCGCACCGCGGGTACGTCGGGCCCGGACGGCCGAGCGGACGCTGGCCAACGGGCTCCGGGTGGTCGTCATCCGGCAGGCCGGGGTGCCGCTGGTCGAGATGCGCCTGCGGGTGCCGTTCGCCGGTACGCCGCGCACCGCGACCACCCACGCGGCCCGGGCCTCGTTGCTCGGCGACACGATGCTCGCCGGCACCGCCGAACGCTCCCAGGTCGAGATCGCCGAGGCGCTGCAGCGGCTCGGCGCGGACATGAGCGTGTCGACCGACGCCGACCGGCTGCTGGTCGGCGGCAACACCCTCGCCACCGGCCTGCCGTCGTTGCTCGGACTGCTCGCCGAGGTGCTGACCTCGGCCGCCTACCCCTCGCACGAGGTCGCCGGCGAACGCGACCGGCTGGTCGAGCGGCTCGCCATCGCCCGGGCCCAACCGTCGGTGCTCGCCCGCGAGGCGCTGGCCGAGCGCATGTACGACGGGCATCCCTACGCCAAGGAGCTGCCCGACGTCGACGCCGTCCGCCGGGTGAGTCCCGGAGCGCTGCGGCGACTGCACGCCGAACGCGTCGCGCCGGCCGGCAGCACGCTGATCCTCGTCGGCGACCTGTTTCCGGCCCGCACGCTCGACCGGGTCGAGCAGGCCCTCGACGCATGGCGCGCCACCGGCTCGGCAGGGGTCGCCCCGCCGCTTCCGGAGGTGCCGCGGGCGCCCACGCTGATCGTCGACCGGCCGGGGTCGGTGCAGTCCGCGATCCGACTCGGTGGTCCGGCCCTGCGCCGCGACGATCCCGACTATCCGGCGCTGCAGCTGGCCAACCTCGTGTTCGGCGGCTACTTCTCCTCGCGGCTGACCGAGAACATCCGGGAGGACAAGGGCTACACCTACACGCCGAACAGCCGGCTCGACCATGCCGCGGCCGGTTCGGCGCTGGTCGTGCAGGCCGACGTCGCGACCGAGGTCACCGCGCCGGCGCTGCTGGAGATGCAGTACGAACTCGGTCGGATGGCGACCGGTCCCGTGCAGCAGTCCGAGCTCGACAACGTGCGGCAGTACGCGATCGGCAACCTGGCCATGTCGGTGGCGACGCAGACCGGGCTCGCGTCGACGCTGTCCGCCCTGGCGGGCGTCGGCCTGGACATCGACTGGCTGCGCGAGCACCCGCGCCGGCTCGCGGCGGTGACCCTCGACGAGGTCTACGCGCAGGCCCGGCGGTTCCTCGCTCCGGCCGGTCTGGTGACGGTCGTGCTCGGCGACGCGGCCGGCATGGCCTCGTCGGTCGAGACACTGGGCGACGTCGAGGTCCGCCCGGCATCCCGCGGTGCCATCGACGCCGGTGAGGCCGGCACCGGGTGACGTCGAGTTCGCGTGAGCCGGCGCTGTCCCGCGTCGGCTTCGACCGGGCCGCGCTCCGGCGTACCGACGAGGCGTGGCTTGCCGGTGCGTGGAAGCGCGGCCGGGTGCTGCTCGTCGCACCGGATCACCAGGTCGCCTTCGACGACACCGGAGCCGGGCCGCGGTTGCGCCTCGTCGGATCTGACGAGGTCCCGGACGCGGCGCTGCGCATCTTTCTCGGGGAGCGCGACGGCGTCCCCTACTTCGCCGCGCTGGACACCGAGCCGCCGACCGATCCGAACGGCGCAGCCGGTGCCCGCGGCGGCCTGCGCGACATCGGCGCGGAGTTGGACGATCTCGGGACCGGGCTCCTCACCGCCGCGATCTCGCTGGCCAACTGGCACCGCACCCACACCCGCTGCCCACGGTGCGGTACGGCGACCGAGGTCATCAAGGCCGGCTGGTCGCGGCTGTGCCCGCACGACGGCAGCGAGCACTTCCCACGCACCGACCCCGCCGTGATCATGCTGGTGCACGACGGCGGCGACCGCTGCGTGCTCGGCCGGCAGCCGTCCTGGCCCGAGGGCCGCTTCTCCGTGCTCGCCGGGTTCGTGGAGGCCGGAGAATCGGCCGAGGCGGCGGTGGCCCGGGAGGTCGACGAGGAGGTCGGGATCACCGTCCGCGACATCCGCTACGCCGCAAGCCAACCGTGGCCGTTCCCCGGTTCGCTGATGCTCGGGTTCACCGCCCGGGTGGACGGCCCGACCGAGCTGGAGCTCCAGGACGGCGAGCTCGCGGAGGCGCACTGGTACACCCGCGCCCAGATCCGCAACCGCGACGGCGAACTACGGCTGCCCCCGCCGGTCTCGATCGCCTACCGGCTGATCACCGACTGGCTCGAGTCGGGCTGATCAGCGCAGAAGAACCGCGGGGCGCGCCGGATCGTCGACGAGCAGGACCACATCGGCCCGGTCGGCCGGGCCGACCTCCGCCTCGTACCGCTCGAACGCCGGCAGCGTCCACTGCTCGTCCGCCGGCGTACGACGACGCAGCGCCGCGGCGGACAGCCGCAGGTGGACGGTGACGTCGAACGGCAGAGCGCGGCCGAGCAGGAGCGATCCGGAGACCAGCACCACGGTGTCGGACCCGACGTCGACGTAGTCGGCCCGGGTCGCCCGGTCGGTCTGCGGGTCGCGCATCGTCGGGAGGACCCGGGCGTCGGTCGGCTGATCGGCGGCGTCGAGGACCTCGCGGCGCAGCGCGCCGGCGTCCAGCCAGTCGTCGAAGAAGGCGTCCGGGTCGGTCCGGCCGCGCTCCAACCGCAGTGAGGCGGGGCGGAGGAACCAGCCGGAGTCGACCAGCACGGCGCGCCGTCCCCGGATCCGCAGGGGGTCGACGAGCGAGCCGGCGACCCGGTCCGGGTGCGTCGGTCCCGCGCCGTCGACCGCGACCCGCAACGGCCGGTCTCCGCGCCGGTCGGCCAGCAGGTCGCCGAGCAGGTCCGGGAGCAGGTGCGGCGCCGTCGGGCGCGGGGGCATCCGGGGCGCTCCGGTCAGGAGGCCAGCTTCTCCCGGACCTGGTCGACCGTGGGGTTGGTCAGCGCGCTGCCGTCGGGAAAGAGCAGGGTCGGCACCGTCTGGTTGCCCCCGTTGACCTTCATGACGAGATCGGCGGCCCCGTCGTCCTGCTCGATGTCGACCTCACCGAAGTCGATGCCGGCCCGTTCCATCTGCTTCTTCAGGCGCTGGCAGTAACCGCACCACGTGGTGGTGAACATCGTCAGGGAGTTCCCCTGGGCCATCGTCTCTCCTCCGGTGTGGGTGGTCATGCTGTGCATGCCCCGTTACTGACGCTCACTAACCAACACTGTTGTGGGCCCGGACCTTCCCGTCGTACCCGCCTGGGAGAATGCCGCGGTGGCCCAGACCGGAGACATCGCACCCGCAGCCGCCGATGTCCTGGCCGGGCTCGACCCGGAGCAGCGGGAGGCGGTGCTCACCGTGCGCGGCCCGGTGTGCCTGCTCGCCGGCGCGGGCACCGGCAAGACCCGGACGATCACCCACCGCATCGCCCACGCGGTGCGGACGGGGGAGGTGCCGGCCGGTCAGCTACTCGCCGTCACGTTCACGGCGCGGGCCGCGGGGGAGATGCGCACCCGGCTGCGGGCGTTGGGCGTCGGTGCCGTGCAGGCCCGCACCTTCCACGCCGCAGCGCTGCGCCAGTTGCGCTACTTCGCGCCCCGGGTGCTCGGCGGCCCCATGCCGCCGCTGGTCGACAACAAGCTCCGGCTGATCGGGCAGGCCGCCACCCGCTGCCGGCTCGGCACCGACCGCGCGACCCTGCGCGACCTCGCCGCGGAGGTCGAGTGGGCCAAGGCGACGCTGACCGGCCCCCAGGACTACGTCGCGGCGGCGGACGCGAAGGGGCGCACGCCGCCGGTCGCCGGCGGCACCGTCGCCGACGTCTACGCCGCCTACGAGGAGATCAAGTCCCGGGCCGGCGTACTCGACTTCGAGGACCTGCTGCTGGTCACCGCCGCCGCGGTCGAGGAGCACCACGACGTCGCCGAGGAGATGCGGGCCCGCTACCGGCACTTCGTCGTCGACGAATACCAGGACGTCAGCCCGTTGCAGCAACGGCTGCTCGACGCGTGGCTCGGTGGTCGGCACGACGTGTGCGTGGTCGGCGACGTCAACCAGACGATCTACTCCTTCGCCGGCGCGAGCCCCGACTACCTGCTCGACTTCGCCCGGCGGCACCCCGCGACGGTGGTGGTCCGGCTCGAGCGTGACTACCGCTCGACCCCGCAGGTGGTCCAGCTCGCCAACGCCGTCGCCGCCCAGTCCGGCCGGCCCGCCGCCCGGCTGCGGCTGGTCGGTCAGCGACCGCCCGGTCCGGAGCCGAGCTACCGCGAATACCCCGACGAGCCGGCCGAGGCCGCCGCGGTCGCCGCCGCCTGCCGTGCCCTGGTCGACGGCGGGACGCCGGCCAGCGAGATCGCGGTGCTCTACCGGGTCAACGCCCAGTCCGAGAGCTACGAGCGCTCCCTCGCCGAGGCCGGCGTGCCCTACGTCCTGCGTGGCGGCGAGCGGTTCTTCGACCGGCCGGAGGTCCGCGAGGCCATGGTCCTGCTGCGCGGCGGGTCACACGCGGTGAGCCCGGGTACGCCGCTGGTCGAGGCCACCCGCGCGGCGCTCTCCTCGGCTCGCTGGGCACCGGACGCCCCGCCGCCGGGCGGAGCCGCGCGCGAGCGGTGGGAGTCGCTCGCCGCGGTGGTCCAGGTCGGCGAGGAGCTCGCCGCGGCAGACCCCCAGGCCGGCCTCGGCGACCTGGTCGCCGAGCTCGAGCAGCGGGCGAGCGCCCAGCACGCGCCGACCGTGCAGGGGGTCACGCTGGCGTCGCTGCACGCCGCCAAGGGACTCGAGTGGGACGCCGTCTTCATCGTCGGCATCGCCGACGGCACCCTGCCGATCCAGCACGCCACGACCGACGAGCAGGTGGCGGAGGAGCGCCGGCTGCTCTACGTCGGCGTCACCCGCGCGCGCGAACATCTCGCGCTGTCGTGGTCTCTCACCCGCACCCCGGGCGGTCGGCGCAGCCGGCGCCGCAGCCGGTTCCTGCAGGGGCTGGCCCCCGAGTCCCGCCGGCCCGCGAGCCGGTCGGCCCGCACCCCGCGCCCGGAGCTCGATCCGGCTGCCGCTGCGCTGTTCGAGCGGCTCCGGGCCTGGCGGTCCACCCAGTCGGCCGAGCAGAAGGTGCCGGCCTACGTCGTCTTCGCCGACGCCACCCTCGCCGCCGTGGCCGAGGCCCGGCCGCGCACCATTCCGGAGCTGGCCGCGCTTCCGGGCGTGGGGCCGCGCAAGCTCGAGCTCTACGGCAGCGCCCTGCTGGACCTGCTCCGCGACGACGCATGACGCTCACGCCGGAGGAAAGTTCGCGGCAGTCGGGCGAACTACAAAAAAAGGCATTGCGCAGGTCGGTCCGACGCGCATAGCCTTTCGCACATCCGGCGATGCGTCTGTATCGCTGCCCGTCGTCTCGAGTCAGGGAGGTGTTCCGGTGCTGGTGACTCCTATCGCCAAGCGTCCGGCGAACACGCCTGCCCTGAAGGTGTCTCGTGGCCCGATTCTGGCTAGCGATGAGTTCGTCGCACGCGACCGGTCTGACGCTTCGGGCGTCCAGCCTCGAGGTGGTTCCGTCTGTTAACTCCACGACGGAGCGCCCCCTCGAGGCCGCGGACCCCATATGGGATCCGCGGCCTCATTGTTTTTCCCGCCCTCTATTCCGACCGTCCACTCCGACCCACACCGAAACCGCAGATCGACAGAGGAGGTGACCCCCGTGCACGAGGCCACAAGCCCGCTCTCCGTCCTCGGTATCGACATCGCCGACGCGGAGGAGTCCGGGCTGGACCTACCGTGCCGGGTCCAGGACCCGGAGCTGTGGTTCGCCGAAACACCGGCGGATCTCGAGCTCGCGAAGAGCCATTGCGCGCTGTGCCCGGTGCGCAAGTCCTGTCTGACAGGTGCCCTGAAACGGCGCGAGCCGTGGGGCGTCTGGGGTGGCGAGCTCTTCGACCACGGAGTCGTCATCGCCCGCAAGCGGCCGCGCGGCCGCCCACGAAAGGAGGTGGCGGCATGAGTTCACCGACCGCTACTACCCGCCAAGTTCTCGCCCTCACCGCAGTACCTACTCCCAGGAGCAGCGCCATGTTGTTGATGAATGAAGAACTCGCACGCGCCCGAATAGACGCGTTATACGTCGAGGCGCAGGCCGAGCACCGAGCCCGTCGGCTGATCGCCGCGCAGCGCGCAGAGCGCCGCGCGATGGTGGCCGCCCGCCGGTGGTCGCGTCGGGTCGAGGCGGCCAACCGCCGCGCCCGGCTCGCCCGCGAAGCAATTCGCTGATCCATTCCGCCCCGCCCCCCGAGCCTCGGGGGCGGGGCGGACTCCGCTCAGGCAGACTCGGCGGGTGGCCACCGTCACCCGCCCGGCCGGGCCGTCGACGCTCGCGGCGTTCCGCGCGATCGTCGCCGGTCGGCGTACCGACCCGGACTTCTTCGTCCGCGCCGCCCGCCGGCATCCCCGCATCGCCCACGTCCGGCTCGGCTCCGAACACCTCTACCTGCTCTCCCACCCCGACCTCGTCCGACGCCTGCTGGTGGACGCCGGCCGGACCACCACGAAGAGCCGCGGCCTGCAGGCCGCCCGCCGGGTGCTCGCCGACGGCCTGCTCACCAGCGAGGATCCGCTCCATCACCGGCAGCGCCGGCTGGTGCAGCCGGCCTTCCACGCCACCCGGGTCGCGTCCTACGCCGCCGGGATGGTCGCGGCCGCCGACTCCACCGCCGCGGGTTGGCGCGCCGGGGCCCGTGTCGACATGGCCGGGGAGATGTCGGCCCTGACCTTCGATGCAGTCGGCCGCGCGTTGTTCTCCAGCGATCTGCGCGGGGCGGCCGGTGAGGTCCGGGCGGCTCTCGGTGATCTGTTGTCGGCGTACCACCGGTCGTTCCTCCCGGGATTCGATCTGGCTCTCCGGCTCGGTACGCCGCTCGGTCGTCGGGTCACCGCGGCACAGGCACGGCTGGACGCCGTGGTCTCGCGGATCATCGCGGGGCACCGCGAGCAGGGTGAATCCGCCGATCTGCTGTCGGCGCTGATGGCGGCCCGCGACGACGGCGGCGGCATGGACGAGCGCCAACTTCGCGACGAGGTGATGACCCTCATCCTGGCCGGCCACGAGACGACCGCCACGACGCTGACCTTCGTCTGGCACCTGCTGTCCACGCACCCGGCCGCCGAGCGGTGGCTGCACGAGGAGATCGACGAGGTCATCGGTGCGCGGACGCCGTCCCCGGCCGACCTGGGCCGGCTCCCGCGGGCCCGCTCGGTGGTCGCCGAGTCGTTGCGGCTCTACCCGCCGGCCTGGGTGCTCGGCCGCCGGCTGACCGCCGAGATGGAGGTGGACGGGTGGCTCATCCCGCCCGGCTCCACGTGTCTGGTCAGCCAGTGGGTGCTGCACCGTGACCCGCGGTTCTGGGACGATCCGCTGGATTTCCGGCCGGAGCGCTGGATCGGGCCGGCCGGGGGGTTCGATGAGACCGCGCCGGGGCAGCCGCGCTATGCCTTCTTCCCGTTCGGAGCCGGCGGCCGGATGTGCGTGGGTGAGCCCTTCGCCTGGACCGAAGCCGTCCTCGTGCTCGCCCGGTTGTCCCGGCATTGGCAACCCCGGCACGACCCCGACCATGTGCTGCGGCTGCGCCCGGCGATCACGCTGCGGCCGGATGGCGCGCTGCCGATGACCCTCGTCGGCCGGTGAGCCTCAGTCGGCGAAGCCGGGCTGCCAGCGCTCCACGATCGCCCGGTAGCGGGCCTCGGCGTTGAGCTGGCAGAGCACGCCGATGGAGCCGAGGGTGACCCGGTGCACCAGGAGGTATTCCGGCGGAAGGTTGAGCTGGCGCCCTAGTTGCGCCGCCTCGCTCCGCGGGTCGCCGAGCCGGGCCGCCTCGGCCCGCATCCAGCTGCGGGTGAACTGGAAGGTCTCGCTGCGGAGCGGCTCGAGGACGGGGCTCAGGTAGTCGAGGATGCCCTGGGCGTCGACGGTGACCTGCGGACGGACGAAGCCCTCGGCGCGCAGCCCCTCGAGCACCGCCTGCGCGTCGCCGTCGATCGCCAGCCGGGACAGCCGGCCGATCGTGCCCGGAACCCGGCGGGGCAGCCGGGCGACTGCGCCGAAGTCGAGGACCCCGAGCCGCTTCCCGTCGACCAGCCGGAAGTTGCCCGGGTGCGGATCGGCGTGCAGGAGCCCGCACCGCGGCGGTGCGGAGAAGTGCAGGGTGGCGAGCAGCTCACCCGCCAGGTTGCGTTCGGGCTGGCTCCCGGACGCGATGATCGACGCGAGGGGCCGGCCGTCGAGCCATTCGCTGACCAGTACCTTCGGCGCGCTGGCGACGATCCGGGGGACGACGATCTGCGGGTCGTCGGCGAACTCCGCGGCGAAGATGCGCTGGGCGTCGGCCTCCAGGCTGTAGTCGAGCTCCTCCGCGACCCGCGCCCGCAGCTCCGCGAGTAGCGGCTTGACGTCGATCCCTGGCGCCAGGACGGCGAAGAGCCGGGCGAACCGGCTCAGCTGGGTGAGGTCGGCCAGCAGCGCCGGTCCGGCGCCGGGATATTGCACCTTCACCGCGACCTCGAGGCCGTCGTGCCAGGTGGCCCGGTGGACCTGCCCGATGCTCGCGGCCGCCGCCGGCTGGTCGTTGAAGTCGGCGAACCTGCGGCGCCAGTCACGGCCGAACTGCTCGCCGAGCACGCGGTGCACCTGGGTCGCCGGCATCGGCGGCGCGCCCTCCTGCAGCCGGACGAGCGCCTCGCGGTAGGGCAGGGTCAGGTTTTCCGGCAGCGCCGCCTCGAACACCGACAGCGCCTGGCCGAACTTCATCGCGCCGCCCTTGAGCTCGCCGAGGACGGCGAACAACTGCTCCGCGGTCCGCTGCTGAAGCTCGGCGGTGACTTCCTGGGACGAACGACCGCCGAGCCGCTTGCCGAATCCGACCGTGGCGCGGCCGGCGACGCCGATCGGCAAGGAGGCAAGCTTGGCCGTGCGGGAGACCGCCCGGCGGGGGATGTCGCTCATTACTGCCATTGTGGCTGGCGCGGGGTCACAACCTGGACGCGGCCCGCCGGACGGGCCGACGGCAGCTCGGTGCAGCCGCAGGCCGGATGGGGCGGCCACGAGCGGCGGCGGACCCGCCAGTCGGGGTGGGCCAGCTCCAGCGAGCCCCCGGTGGTGGCCGGGGCACCGCCATCCAGGAAATCCAGCGCCTGCAGGCCGGCGAGCCCGGCGGCGGTGAGCGCGAGGGCCAGGTCGCCGGGGGGCACGTGGCGCGGGTCGCGGGCCACCAGCTGCGCGGCGACCAGCGGCCAGGACGGATCGCGGTCGCTGCGGTGCAGGTCGGCACAGCGCAGACAGCTCGTGCGGCCGGGGATGACGAGCGGGCCGATGACCGCCGTATTCTCCCGGACCCCGGCGACCAGGTGCGGGACCTGGGCGGCGTGCAGGGCCGCGCGGATGTCGGTGTCGACGGGGGAGCCGGTGGCGATGACGGCCAGGTCGGCGACCACGGCCGGGCCTAGCGGCGAGGTGTCGACATGGGCGGCTGCCCGGCGGATCGCGTCGCGGGCGGCGGAGCGCACCGGGCGGCGGACGTCTCCCGGCGTGAGCCCGCCGGGCGCACAGTCGGCCCGGTCGACCACGCCGCCGGCGACCACACTCACCGCGCCGACACCGGCCGCGCCGAGCAGCGCCGCCACCGGGACGCCGACCGGGCCGCCGCCGTAGACGACCACGGCACGGGACCGGCGGGCGCCGGGGGTCGGGTCGGCGCCGTCGAAGAGGGCCCTGCCGCGGTGCAACCCGGCGAGCAGGTCGGTGACGTCGCCGGCGTCCAGTCCCGCCGTCGTGGCGTCGGCGAGCACCTCGGCCTCGGTGCGTAGGCCGTCGAGACCGGCCAGCAGTCGTGCGGTCGCCGGATCCACGCCGTCGACCAGCAGGGCGCGGGTCGGGTCGACCCCGATCTGCAGAGTCGCGGTGTCGCGCCACACCCGGCGCAGCGCCGGGTTGAGCCGGGGTCGGAGCGGGCGCCGGCCCGGCAGAGCTCTCATGGTGACCTCGATCCGCAGAAGCGCGGGACCGAGAATCGCATCACCCGACGACGCCGGGGACCGCCCATCCACAGGAAGGGGGCGCCCTCCGGATGGAGGGCGCCCCCTGCGGACACGATCGATCGCGGCGGCAATGGACACCGCCGCTGGGCGGCGGCACACCGCCGCCTCGTTGGCTATGAGGCCTTGCCGAGAATCCGGTTCATCTTCGTGCCGCAGACCGGGCAGGTGCCCTTCGCCATGCGGCGGCCGGACTCACTGACGCTGACCTCACCATCGAAGTCACGCTTTTCCTTGCACTTGACGCAGTAGCCGTTGTACGTCTCGGCCACGGTGCCTCCCTCGTCGTCACGACTGTCGCGACCGCGGCGGGCGGCCGGGGTCACGCGCAACGGTACCTGCCCTTGAGCGTGGTTCTCGCACACTGCACGCGGCGTCGCGCGGTAAATAACGGACTATCCATCATGAAACCGGACAGACTACTCCGAGGATGTCGTGCTACGCGGGGGGACGGGCGGCCATGAGCGTGGGTCACGCGCCTCGTCACGCGCTGTACACAGCTTGTGGATGGACCTGTGGACAAGGCTGTGGGCGACCCGGAGTGTCCTGTGGATCGGCCGGTGGACGGCGCGGGAGACGGGGCCCACGGCCGTCCGGACCGCGGCTGTGGATGGGGCCGCGAAGGTGACAGAGGCGACGGTTAAGGTGCCACCGTGGTGAGCGCACCGTTGGGGGAGTCAGTCGAGCCGATCATCGAGGTGCGGCGCAGTCCGCGGCGCAGGCGCACGGTGAGTGCCTACCGCGACGAGGGTCGCACCGTGGTGCTGATCCCGGCGCGGTTCAGCAAGGCCGAGGAGCGTCGGTGGGTGGCCGACATGATCGCCCGGCTCGACGCGCGCGACGGCCGGGCCCGGCGCGGTCCACGGGCCAGCGACGCCGCGCTCGCCTCCCGCGCCCGATCCCTCTCGGGCGACCTGTTCGGCGGCCGGGCCATCCCGGCGTCCGTCCGGTGGGTCGACAACATGACGACGCGGTGGGGGTCGTGCACCCCGGCCGACGGCACCATCCGGATCTCGAGCCGGGTGCGGACGATGCCCACCTGGGTGCTCGACTACGTGCTCGTGCACGAGTTGGCCCACCTCATCGCGCCCGGGCACGACCGGCGGTTCTGGGCGCTGGTGGATCGCTATCCGCGCACCGAGCGCGCCCGCGGCTATCTCGAGGGAGTGGCCGCGGCGGCGCACTGGCAGCCGAGCGACGACGACGTGCTGAGCGGCGACCGGATGTGACCGACGGGGCCCGCGCGGCGGCCCTGCTGTTGGCCGACCCGCTGCCCGTGCCGCCCGCGCCACCGGGGATCGATCCGACACGGTTCGCACTCGCCATGTGGGAGGACGTCGCCGACCTCCTCGCCCAACTCGCCGGGGTCGACGCGGTCATCGCCCACACGGCCGCGCGCCGCGACGACGCGGTGGCGATCAGCTGGCCGGGCACGGTCCTGCTCGAGGTCGACGACCATGCCGGGCCGCTCGACGCCTTGGCCGCCATCGCGGATAAGGGCTACGCCGTGGGCGCGGTCGTCGCCGCCGATGCGCCGGATCTGCCGGGACTGGTGATCGCGAAGCCGTTCAGTGCGCTCTCGAGCGCCCTCGTCGCGGTGGCCCCGTCGGACAACGGGGGAGCGGTGGTCCTCGCCGGCCGGCTCCCGCTTCCCGACTGGCTGACGGCGGTCGGCTGCACCCTCGACGACGACGATCTGCCCGAGCGGCTGCAGCAGGCAGCACCCCGCCGGCGCGACGTACGCATCACTCCGGTCTGGCACCGGCTGCGTGCCCCCGCCGATGTGGGCCGCCTCGATCCCGGCCTGGAGGGGTGGGAGGCGACCCGCGCGCTCCTCGAGGGCTCCTGAGCATCGGCCACGGAGTGGCACTGTCCACAGTGGACTGCTGAATTCAGGGTCGTGGTCAGGGCAATCCCCGATGTGTGAGCGACCCCTCTGCGACGAGCATCGTTGCCGAAGGGAGGCCGCCATGATCGAGGTTCAGGACCTCACGAAGCGGTTCGGTACGACGGTCGCCGTGGACAGATTGTCCTTCCAGGTGCGACCCGGAATGGTGACCGGCTTCCTCGGCCCCAACGGGTCCGGGAAGTCCACGACGATGCGGATGATTCTCGCACTGGACCGCCCGACCGCGGGGACGGCCGTCGTCAACGGTCGGCCCTACCAGCAGCATCGGCGACCGCTGTACGAGGTCGGCGCCCTGCTCGACGCGGCCGCGATCCACGGCGGGCGCTCCGCGTACCACCATCTGCTGGTCCTCGCGCAGAGCAACGGCATACCTCAGTTCCGGGTCCGGGCCGCGCTCGACCGGGTCGGCCTGACCGAGGTCGCCGACAAGCGGGCAGGCACCTTCTCGCTGGGAATGCGCCAGCGGTTGGGTGTCGCCGCGGCGCTGCTCGGTGATCCGCGCGTACTGATGTTCGACGAGCCGGTCAACGGGCTCGACCCCGAAGGCATCCTCTGGATCCGCACGATGTTGAAGTCGCTCGCAGCCGAAGGCCGCACCGTTTTCGTCTCCAGTCACCTCATGAGTGAGATGGCGTTGACTGCCGACCACCTGATCGTGATCGGTCGCGGTCGGCTGATCGCGGACACCAGCGTGGCCGAGTTCGTCCGCCGCAGCGCCGACAACCATGTCCGGGTGCGGACGCCCGATCGCGAGCGGTTGCTCGACGGCCTGCACGAGGCAGGGGCGGCAGTCCGCGAGGACGAGGACGGCGCGCTCGCCGTCACCGGGGTGGGTTGTGCCGACGTCGGGGACATCGCCGCGCTGCACAACGTCACGCTGCACGAACTCAGCCTCCAGCAGGTATCGCTGGAGTCGGCATTCATGGAGCTCACCCGGGACAGCGTGGACTACCGCTCGGATGTCGGTTCCGACACGCAGGTTCCGTCCACAGTGGAGGTCGGCCAGTCATGAGCGTCATCAGCACCGCCGTCGAGCCGACGGCATCAAGGGGGGAGCGCAGTCCGTTCGGAGACGTCCTGCGCTCGGAATGGACCAAGCTCCGCACGGTCCGGTCGACGTACTGGACGCTCATCGCGGCGACGGTGTCGAGCATCGCGGTCGGAGTGCTGGCCTGCGCGGCGTACGTCCACCACTTCCACCAGGCGTCGCCTGCGGCCCAGCGGCTGACGATCGCCCAGGGAGATTTCGATTCGTCCAGCCAAAGCCTGATCGGGGTCTCGCTGGGACAACTCGCCATCGGCGTGCTCGGGGTGCTCGTGATCAGCGCCGAATACCGCACCGGCATGATGCGCACCGCGCTGACGGCGGTCCCGCGACGGATGACGGTGCTGCTCGCCAAGGTGGCCTGCTTCGGTGGGGTCGCCCTCGTCGCCGGGCAGATCCTCAGCTTCGGCGCATATTTCCTCGGCCAGGCGGTGCTGTCGAACGCCTCGCTGGGCAGCGGGATCGGCGACCCGGGCATGGCCAGAGCGGTGGTCGGGACCGGTGTCTTCCTCGCCCTGGTCGGGCTTTGCGGACTCGGGTTGGGCGCGATGGTGCGGCACACCGCCGGTGCGATCTCCGCACTCGTCGGCTTCCTGCTGGTGCTGACCCCGATCGTGCAGGCGCTGCCCGGCAGTTGGGGTCCGGCGGTCGGCAAGTTCCTGCCGTACGAGATCGGCGAGCAGGCGGTGTCGGGCCAGCGCCTCTCCGAGCACCTCAGTCCCGGAGTCGGGCTCGCGGTGATGGCCGGCTACGCCGTCGTGTTCCTCACCGTCGGTGCCGTACTGCTGACGCGACGGGACGCCTGAGCCATGCCGTCAGTCGTCGTCGAGACCTTCGATCGACAGCGGATCGTCGTCGGACCGGGCCGCGAAACCCTCCGGGTCGTCGAGATCATCGGCGGACGGCAGCAGGTCGGGGTGCGACCAGATCGCGTCCCGCCCGTCGACGCCGCGATGGCGGGCCAACGCCTGCCAGAGTGCCGCGGCCTCGCGCAGCCGACGCGGCCGCAACTCCAGGCCGACGAGGGTGGCGAAGGTCTGCTCCGCCGGGCCGCCGGCCGCCCGGCGGCGACGCAACGTCTCGCGCAAGGCGTCCGCTCCGGGCAGCCGCTCGCCGGCGGCGTCGGCGACCACCGCGTCCACCCAGCCCTCGACGAGGGCGAGGAGAGTCTCCAGCCGCCGCAGGGCCTGCTGCTGCTCGGGCGACTCCTCCGGCTCGAAGAGGCCGCCGGACAAGGCCTGCTGCAGGCTCTCAGGGTCGGACGGGTCGACCGAGGACATCGCCTGCTCGATCGCGCCGGTGTCGACGACGATTCCGCGGGCGTAGGCGTCGACCGTGTCGAGCAGCCGTTGGCGCAGCCACGGGACGTGCCCGAACAGTCGGTGGTGGGCCGCTTCGCGCAGCGCGAGGAACAGTCGTACCTCGTCGTCCGGCCGCTCCAGCCCGGAGCCGAACTGGGCGACGTTCTCGGGCAGGAGTACGGCGGTCCCGGCCGGTCCCAGCGGGAGTCCGATGTCGGTGCTGGACAGCACCTCGGCGGCGAGGCTGCCGAGCGCCTGACCGACCTGCGCACCGAACATCATCCCGCCGATCGAGCTCATCATTCCCATCAGCGGGCCGGCCTGCGCCTGCGCCTCTTCGGGCAGCGCGGAGCCCATCGCGCTGACGACGCGGGAGGCGACCGGGTCGCACAGGGTCGACCAGACCGGCAGCGTGCGCTCGACCCAGTCGATCCGGGACCACGCCTCGGTCGCGGTCACACCGGAGGGCAGCTCGGTCGCCGGATCGAGCCACATGTCGGCCAGCCGCACGGCTTCGATGACCGCGGCGCGTTCCTCCGGGGACACATCGCGGACGGTGCCGAGCAACTGGCTGATCGCGGTCTGGCGGGCCAGGTCCCAGTTGACCGGGCCGCCCTGCCAGGACATCAGCTTCTGCAGCTCGGCGAACAGCGGGATCTTGCCGGCGAGGTCTTCGGGCAGGCCGTAGGGCATACCGCCGGTCGGGCCGCCGGTGGGGTCGTTGGTCGGATCGCCCGGTGTGCGGCGCTCAGGGTCGTTCCCGCCCGAATCGCCACCGGACAGGCCGAACCCGAACGGGTTGTCGGTCATCATCGGCTCCGGGTTAGTCGCATGCATCCCACGGTAGTCCTGACTGCGACGGGCGACGCCGGGGTAGCCGTGGGCGACGGACCGGTGCCCACCGACAGGTGCGGCGTAACGGTGTTTCAAATCGTTATCGACCGACGCATGTCGGATGAGGTGCATTTCACGGACGCCGGGCGAATCACGACGTACCGTGAAAGCGCGTACCGAAATCGACGCGATGAAGGCGTGTGATGTCCCCTCTGGTCTGGCTGGTGCCGATCCTGATGGTGACCGTGTTCGCCGGTGTTGTGGCCGGCTGGGCGGCCCGCCCCAAGCCGCCCGCGGACATGTTCGACAGCCTCAAGGCGCATCGCAAGTTCGTCGATGCGTTGGAGCGGACGCGGGGCTCCGCCGCCGACGAGGACCACCGCGACTAGACGGGCCCATCGCCGAGCTACCCTCGGCGCATGAGCCGGCGCACCGTCACGCTGATCGTCGGCGTACTGGTCCTGATCGCGCTGGCGGTGGGCGGTGCGCAGCTGCCCGTGCAGTACGCCGCGGAGGCGCCCGGTCCGACGTTCAACACCCTTGGCTCGGCCAACGGCCAGCAGGTGATCGCCATCAGCGGCCGCACGCCCGACAAGACCTCGGGCAATCTCAACATGACGACCGTGTCGGTCTATGACCATCTCGACCTGCTGAGCGCGCTGCGCGGCTGGTTCGCCTCCGACCAGTCGGTGGTGCCGCGCGAGGTCCTCTTCCCCCCGAACGAGACCTCGACGCAGATCCAGCAGCAGAACACCCAGGAGTTCACCTCGTCGCAGGATTCCGCGATCGCGGCGGCGCTGGGCCATCTCGGCTACCCGAACAAGATCGTGGTGGTGAAGCTGCAGAAGGGGTCGCCGGCCGCGGGACGGCTCGCGCCGGGGGACACCATCGACGGGATCAACGGCGCGTCGGTGTCCAACGTGGCAAACCTGACGGCCACCTTGAAGAAGTTCTCTCCGGGTACGGCGCTCACGGTCACCTCGACGCGCAACGGGCACCCGCGGACGGTCCGGATCGTCTCGACGAAGGCGCCGGACCGGTCCGGCGCGGCGCTCGGGGTCTTCGTCTCCTACCAGCGGGTCGCCCCGTTCAAGGTGTCGATCCGGCTGGCCGACGTCGGCGGCCCGTCGGCCGGACTCATGTTCACCCTGGGCATCCTGGACAAGGTCGGCAAGGACGATCTGACCGACGGGAAGTTCATCGCCGGCACCGGGACGATCGACCCCAACGGGAAGGTCGGCGCGATCGGCGGGATCCCGCTGAAGATGATCGCGGCCCGCCGCGCCGGTGCGACCGTCTTTCTGGTGCCGGCCGAGAACTGCGCCGAGGCCGCCGGCCACGACCCGGCCGGGCTGCGGTTGATCAAGGTGACCAGCCTGGACAGCGCGCTCTCTGCGCTGCACACCCTGCATACGGGCGGGAGCCCGCCGCGCTGCTGACCGCGCTGTCGGGCAGCCGGGGACGCTTTACTGCAGCGTCGCGGCCAGCGCCTCGGCGAGGTGCGGGGCGAGGTCGGGATCGACCACCAGGTCGCCGCCGATCGTCCCGTCGACCTGGTCGGCCGGATCGGTGCTGCGGACCCGCGCGGCGGCCGCGTGGGTGCCGTCGCGCAGCACCGCGACGGCCAGCCGGATCTCCTGCCGGGACGGGTGGTCGGCGGCGTAGGCGACCGGATCGCTGCCGGCCGGCATCTGCGCCTCGGCATCCGGCGGCAGCGCCAGGACCTCCTGGATCAGGGCGCAGCCACGGACGGCGGTCGGCCACTCGATCCGCCCCAGGGCTTCGTCGAGCGGCCCTTCGGGAAGGGGCTCCTGCTCGACCGGGGTGAGGGCCCCCACGGGTATCTCGGACGGGGTCACACCGAGGTTGTCGGCCAACCCCGGCTCCCGCTCGAGCAGGTCGCTGGTCTCGACCAGCGCATAGAGCAGGGGTGGGCGGTCCCAGCCGGACTCGGCCACGTGCTGCTCGATCTCGAGCAGCGTGCGTTCGAGCAGCGTCGGCTCGCGGGCGTCGTCCACCCGGCCATCTTGGCAGGTCCCGAGCCGACGAGACAGGCCCACGGCAGGGCACACCGGGAACCTCTTGGGCGGCAGGTAAGTTTCCCAGGAGGCCGTTCAATGCCCGCCCGGGCGTGCGGTGCCGTTCAGCGCTGGCGATGTGGAGGATGTTTCCGTGGCGATGAGGCCTCCGATGCCGACGCCCACGCTGTCGCGGCGCGCCCGGATCATTCTCGCCGTCGTCGTCGGCCTCATCGTCCTGGTCATCCTGATCGGCGTCTTCAGCTCGCTCTACGTCGACTGGCTGTGGTTCGGCTCGGTCCACCACCAGGAGATCTTCACCGGCGTGCTCGGCACCCGGGTGATGCTGTTCTTCCTGTTCGGCCTCGTGATGGCACTGATCGTCGGCGTGAACCTTGTCATCGGCTACCGCTCGCGGCCGCCCTTCCGTCCGATGTCGGCCGAGCAGCAGAGCCTGGAGCGTTACCGCTCGGTGATCGAGCCGCGACGGGGCAAGATCCTCACCGCGATCGCCGTCGTGCTCGTGCTCTTCACCGGCCTCGCGGCGCAGGGCCGGTGGCAGACGTGGCTGCTGTGGCAGAACGGGACGTCGTTCGGGATCAAGGACCCGCAGTTCCACAAGGACCTGTCCTACTACGCGTTCACCTATCCGTTCCAGCGCTTCATCGTCGGCTACCTCTTCATCGCGTTCCTGTTGTCGTTGATCGGCGCGGTGATCGTGCATTACCTCTTCGGCGGCCTGCGGATCCAGTCGCCCGGGGAAAAGGCCACGCCGGCCGCGCGTGCCCACCTCTCGGTGCTACTCGGCGGACTTGTCGTGCTGAAGGTCGTCTCCTATTACCTCGACCGTTACGGGTTGATGTTCTCCAACCGTGGCGGGATCACCGGGGCGTCCTACACCGATATCAACGCGGTGCTGCCGGCCAAGACCATCCTGCTGTCGGTGGCGCTGATCTGCGCCATCGCCTTCTTCGCCAACGTGTTCTTCCGCAACTTCGCGTTGCCCGCCATCGCACTGGTGCTGCTGGTGCTCTCCAGCGTCCTGATCGGCGGCGCCTACCCGGCGATCGTGCAGCAGTTCCAGGTCAAGCCCAACGCGAACGAGAAGGAAAAGCCCTACATCTCGCGCAACATCCAGGCGACCCGGTCGGCGTACGGCATCGCCAACGTCAATTACAGCTCCTACAACGCCACGACCGACATCACGCCGGTCGAAGAGCAGAAGATCAAGAACAACACCGGCACGATCCCCAATGCCCGGCTGCTCGACCCCAACATCCTCGCTCCGACGTTCGACCAACGGCAGCGGATCCTCAACTACTACAGCTTCAACGACAAGCTCGACATCGACCGCTACACGATCGACGGAAAGACCCAGGACTACGTCGTCGGCGCCCGCGAGCTCGACCCGACGAAGCTCACCGGCAACCAGACCAACTGGATCAACGAGCACCTCGTCTACACCCACGGCAACGGGTTCGTCGCCGCCCCGGCCAACCAGGCGCCCGGCGGGCTGCCCAACTTCACCACCGGGGACCTGCCGACCACCGGCAACATCAAGGTGACCCAGCCCGACATCTATTACGGCGAGCTCTTCGGCCAGGACTACGCGATCGTCGGCAAGAGTTCGAAGCAGGGCAACGTCGAGTTCGACCGTCCAGGCCCGAACGGCACCGACATCAAGAACACCTACGCCGGCAGCGGCGGCGTCAAGCTCGGCGGCGTCCTCAATCGGCTCGCGTTCGCCATCAAGTACCGCGAGCGCAACATGCTGCTGTCCAGCCGCATCTCCGCCGACTCGAAGATTCTCTTCAACCGCGATCCTCGGCAGATCGTGCAGAAGGTCGCCCCCTTCCTCAAGGTCGACGGCGACCCCTATCCGGCGGTTATCAACGGCCGGATCACCTGGATCGTCGACGGATACACGACCAGCGACGGCTACCCCTACGCCGAGCGCGAGACGCTCGGTGACGTGACCAAGGACTCCCTGACCGGGCGCGGCACGAGCGGGCAGCCCAATCAGGAGGTCAACTACATCCGGAACTCCGTGAAGGCGACCGTCGACGCCTACAGCGGCAAGGTGACGCTCTACGACTTCGACGATTCCGATCCGGTGCTCAAGACCTGGATGAAGGTCTTTCCCGGACCTGGTCAAGCCGACGTCGGCCATCAGCCCCGAACTGCGGTCGCATTTCCGCTACCCGGAGGACTTGTTCAAGGTCCAGCGCAAGCTGATCGCGAGCTATCACGTGAGTGACCCGGTGCAGTTCTTCAACTCGCAGGGTTTCTGGGACGTCCCGTCCGACCCGACCCAGCCGGGCCTGCAGTCCCAACCGCCGTACTATCTGCTCGCCCAGAACCCGGGCGAGACGGCGCCGAGATTCCAGCTCACCAGCGTGCTCAGCGCGTTGAAGAGGCCGAACATGGCCGCCTACGTCTCGGTGTCGAGCGATCCGCAGGACTACGGCAAGATCCGGGTGCTGGAGTTACCCAACGACACCTCGGTGTCCGGCCCCGTGCAGGTCCAGTCGCAGCTGCGATCGACCAGCGTGATCTCGCGAGATATCTCGCTGTTCGACCAAGGCGGGTCGAACGTGCTCTACGGCAACCTGCTCACCCTGCCGGTCGCCAACGGACTCCTCTACGTCGAACCGCTCTACGTCGAGGGTCAGGGCACCAACTACCCGCAGCTGCGGGAGGTGATGGTGCTCTTCGGCTCCAACGTCGGCTACGCGAGCAACCTCCCGGACGCGTTACAGAACCTCTTCACCGGCCAGAACGTCAGCCAGACCGGGGGTTCCGGCACGCAGCCACCACCGACGACCACCGCACCGACCACGCCGCCCGCGACAACACCCCCGCCGGTGACAGGCACGCCACCGCCCGGGTCGACCTCACCTGGTGTCGCGGCCGCCGCGGCGGCGGTGAAGACGGCCTACGCGCATCTGCAGGCAGCCTTCAACAGCAACGACCTCAAGGCCTACAGCAAGGCCCAGGCCGAGCTGAGCCAGGCCATCACCAACCTGCAGCGGGCCACCAAGAACGCACCGACCCCGACACCCACGCGCTGAGCACGGCGGCGCCGCCTCAACGGCGCACGGTCGCCTCGACGTGCCGGAAGGCCGGCGGTTCGAGGCAGTGCATCAGGGCGTGGAACAACGTCGACGCCGCATGGCCCTCCCAGCCGGGCGGCAACAGCTCGCTCGGGAGCCCCGGATCGAGGAAGGGGAGCCCGCGCCACTGGTCGAGTGCGGCCAGGTAGTCGGTGAACGCCGTGCCCTCGTCCGGGTCGGATTCCCTCGCCGCGGCGAGTACCGGCTCCCACCGCGCGAGAAAGGCCGCGTAGAGCCGTCGGAGCTCGGCCAGGTCCCAGCACCGCTCGACCAACTGCTGCGCGTCGCCGAAGCCGGTGTACGCCGCCTCGTAGAGGTCGACGTAGCGTTCGAGGCCGAGGTCGACGAGCATGCCGCGGGCCGCGGGCATCAGTCGTCGCGGGCCGATCCAGACGCCCGGCGCATCGCTGCCGAAACCCAGCCAGGTCAGGCGGGAGCGCAGCAGATGGCGTCTCGACCGCTCGGACTCCGGCACCGAGAAGACCACCAGCGCCCACCCGTCGGCGAGGTCGGCGGGCCGCTGTGCCTCGTAGATCCGTCTGGTCGCCGGCGGTCAGGGCTGCCCGGGCAATGTCGGACAGCGCATAGCCCGCGGCGGTTCCGCGGCGGCTCGGCACCAGCCAGCCGCGCCGCTTGAGCCGGGAGGTCGCCGATCGGACGGCCTGCGGGTCGAGGCCGACCTCGCCCATCAGCTCGATCAGGTGCGCGACCGCGACCCAGCCGTCGAGGCGGCGGACGAAGGCGCCGTAGAAGGTCAGGATCACTGATCCCGGCCGGGCCGCGCGGGCGGTCATTCCGGCAGTACGGCGGTGCCGACGAGCTCGACGAGCGCCGCCGGATCGAACAGTCCGGCGACCGCGAAGAGCGCCACCGCCGGGTAGTGGGGTCCGAGGACCTTCCGGTAGGCGACTCCGAGGTCGCGCAGTTGTGACCGGTACGCCGCGGCATCGACGCAATAGATCTGCAGTTGGACGAGGTGTTCCGGCCGGGCATCGACCGAGTCGAGCGCGGTGCGGACGTTGAGCAGGGCGCGGTCGAACTGCTCGAGCAGCGTCGTACCCGGGATCGACCCGTCCGGCAGCGACCCGACCTGGCCGCCGAGGAACACCAGCCGTCCCCGGGCGGCGACGACAGCGTGGGAGAACCCCACCGCCGGCGCGAGATCCGGCGAGTTGACCGTGCGATGCGGCCTCATCTGCCCTCCCATCGAGGATCCCGACCGGCGGTGAACGCGGCATGGAACTCGGCGAAGTCCCGGCTCTGCATCAGCAGTGCCTGCGTCATCGCCTCGAGTTCCAGCGCACCGGACAAGGGGAGATCGAGCTCGCGGGAGAGCAGCGATTTCGTTGCCGCGTAGGCGAATCCGGGCCCGGTCGCGAGACGCCGGGCCAACTCCAGCGCGACGCCGTCGAGGGACTCGTCGTCCACGAGTTCGCTCACCAGACCGTAGCGGTCGGCCTCCTCGGCGGAGATCGTGTCGCCGAGCAGCAGCAGCTTCGTCGCCGTTCCGAGGCCGACCAGGCGGGGAAGGAGGTAGGCGGCACCCATGTCGGCACCGGCCAGTCCGACCTTGGTGAAGAGAAACGCGAAGCGGGCCGTGCGGGTCACGATCCGGAAGTCGGCCGCGAGCGCGAGGACCGAGCCGGCTCCGGCCGCGACTCCGTGGACGGCTGCCACGATGGGCACCGGACATTCGCGCATCGCCTTGACGACCTCGCCGGTCATCCGGGTGAAGTCGAGCAACTGGTCGGGTCGGTCGCGCATCGCGAGCAGCGCGCCGATGATCTCGTGTACGTCGCCGCCGGAGCAGAATGCGCGCCCCTCGCCGCGCAGCACCAGCGCCCTGGTGTCTCCGCGGTGGGGCAGTTCGTGCAGCAGGTCGCGCAGGTCGGCGTAGATGTCGAACGTGAGCGCGTTGAGCTGCTCGGGACGTTCGAACGTGAGGGTGGCGATCCCGTCGTCGCGTTCCAGCCGGAAGTGGCGCCAGTGCGCGGTCGATCCGGCCGATCCGCGGAATGGACTCATCGGGACTCTCCTGCTCGGTCCGGCCGGTCGGTGCGGTAGAGCCCGCGACCGATGATCGTGCGCTGCACCTCGGATGCGCCCTCGTAGATCCGCGGGGCGCGCACCTCGCGGTAGAGATGCTCCAACAGATGCCCTCGCTGGAGTGCCTTCGCTCCGTGGATCTGGATCGCCGCGTCGACGACGAACTGCGCGGTCTCGGTGGCGAACAGCTTGGCCATCGCCGCCCGGACGGTCAGATCGGCCGCGCCGTCGTCGTACGCCGCCGCCGCGGCGTAGACCAGGAGTCGGGCGGCCTCGGTCCGGGTCGCCATCTCGGCGAGCTGGTGGGACACCGCCTGCAGCTCGCGCAGGGAACGCCCGAACGCCTGCCGTTGCCCGGCGTGCTCGACCGCGGCGTCCAGCGCCGCCTGCGCCATGCCGACCGCGAAGGCGCCGACGCTCGGCCGGAAGAGGTCGAGGGTGCGCATGGCGACGGCGAAGCCGGCGTCGACCTCGCCGAGCAGGTCGTCGGGTCCGACCGGCACCCCGTCGAGGCGGAGCAGGCCGATCGGATGGGGGGAGAGCAGGTCGAGGGGCTCGCCGGACACGCCCGGCCGGTCCGCGGGAAGAACGAACGCCGTGATCCCTCGTGCGCCGGACTGCCGCGTGGTCCGCGCGAAGACGGTGTAGACGTCGGCCTGCGGCGCATTGGAGATCCAGGTCTTCTCCCCGGTGAGCCGCCAGCCCGCGCCGTCCGGATGCGCCTCGGTCGCGAGGGCGGCGACGTCGGAGCCGGCGCCGGGCTCGGTCAGGGCGAATCCCGCGATCGCCTCACCCGCCGCGATCTGCGGCACCCAGCGGCGTACGGCGTCCGGACGGCCGCCGAGCCGGATCGGGTGGCCGCCGAGGCCCTGCAGCGCCAGGGCGGTCTCTGCTTCCGTGCAGGAGTAGGCGAGCGACTCACGCAGCAGGCACAGCCGGGTCGCGCTGACCGGACCGTCGGGCGGGAAGACCTGGACCAGCAGGCCATGGCTGCCGAGGGCCTTGACGAGCGGGCGGTTGACCTGGCCGGAAACACCGGCTGCCGCGAGCGTCGCCAACTCGCCGGCCGCGAGGCGGCGTACGGATTCCGACAACTGCCGCTGGTCGGGGGTGAGGGCGAACTGGTTCACGGCTGCTGCTCCCGGCGGCGCGCGGTCTTGCCGGACAGATACTGGTCGGGCCAGTGGATCCCCGGGCCGTCGTAGCCGAGGTCGAGGGCTGCGTTCAACGTCCAGTAGGGGTCGACCAGGTGCGGTCGGGCGATCGCGCACAGGTCCGCGCGCCCGGCCATGATGATGGTGTTGACGTCGTCGACGGAGGACACCGCGCCGACGGTGATGGTGGGGATGCCGACCTCCTGGGCGATGCGGTCGGAGTAGGGCGTCTGGTAGAGCCGACCGTAGGCCGGCGCCTGCTCGGGCAGCACCTGGCCGGTCGAGACGTCGACGATGTCGCAGCCGTGCCGACGGAGCAGGCCGGCGAACTCGACCGCGTCGTCGCCGGTGAATCCGCCGTCGACCCAGTCGGTCGCCGAGATGCGCACGGAGATCGGCCGTTCCTGCGGCCAGACCGCGCGAACGGCGTCGAAGACCTCGAGCGGAAACCTTGCTCGTGCGGCGAGCGGGCCGCCGTAGTCGTCGGTGCGCCGGTTGGCGATCGGCGACAGGAAGCTCGACATGAGGTAGCCGTGCGCGTAGTGCAGCTCGAGGATGTCGAAGCCACAGTCGGCTCCCCGCCGCGCGGCGGCGACGAACTGCTCGACCACCGCGTCCATGTCCGCGCCCGTCATCATCTTGGGGACCTGACTGAAGTCCTTGTAGCGCAAGGGCGACGGCGCGAGCAGCGGCCAGTTTCCGCCGTCCAGGGGGACATCCTCGCCCTCCCACAGCGACTTCGTCGACCCCTTGCGGCCGGCGTGCCCGAGCTGCAGCCCGATCTTCGCGGCCGTCTGACCGTGCACGAAGTCGACGACCCGCCGGAAGGCGGCGGCCTGTTCGTCGTTCCAGAGCCCGCAGCAGTACGGCGTGATCCGGCCCTCCGGCGAGACGCAGGTCATCTCGGTGAACACCAGGCCGGCGCCGCCCACCGCGCGAGAACCCCAGTGCACGAGATGCCAGTCATTCGGTATGCCGTCGCCGTCGCAGGAGTACTGCGCCATCGGCGAGACCACGATCCGGTTGCGCAGCTCGAGATCCCGCAGCCGGTAGGGGTAGAACATCGGCGGGGTTCCGTCGGCGACGCTGACTCCGGCGCTGCGCTCCGCCCGGATGCGCCACCGGTCGAGGCCGGAGACGAAGGCGGGGTCACGGACCCGGAGATTGTCGTAGGTCACCCGCTGCGACCGGGTCAGCAGCTGGAAGCAGAACTGCTCCGGCTCGAGGTGGCGGTAGCGGCCGACACCCTCGAACCACTCCAGCGACGTCTGCGCCGCGCGCTGCATCGACGCGACCACCGGGCGGCGCTCGGCCTCGTACTCCTTCAGCGCGGTGGCGAGGTCGTCGTGCGCAGTCAGGGCGCCGGCCAGGGCGATCGCGTCTTCCATCGCGAGCTTGGTGCCCGATCCGATGGAGAAATGCGCGGTGTGGGCGGCATCGCCGAGCAGGACGGCGTTTCCGCTGTGCCAGGTCTCATTACGAACGGTGGCGAACTCCAGCCACCGCGAGTTGTTGCCGAGCAACGGACTGCCGTCGAGATGCTCGGCGAAGAGCTCCCGGCAAAAGGCGAGGCTCGCGTCGTCGGATGCGCCCGCCGGGAGTGGCCGCCGGGCGTTCGCGTCGAGTCCGGCGCGGCGCCAGGTCTCGGGTGTCGTCTCCACGATGAATGTCGAGCGACTGTCGCTATAGGGGTAGACGTGCGCCTGGAACAGCCCGTGCGGTGTGTCGACGAAGAGGAAGGCGAAGACGTCGAAGACCTTCGGCGTGCCGTACCACACGTATTTCGAGAGTCGCCGGTCGATCGACGGCTGGAGGTGCTCGGCAAAGGCAGCCCGGACGATGCTGTTGACGCCGTCGGCCCCGACCACGAGGTCGTAGTCGGCGCAAAGATCCCCGACCGAAGCGACGGGTGCGTTGAAGCGCAGCGCCGCCCCGGCGTCTGCCGCCCGGTCCGCGAGGATCCGCAACAGTTCGGTGCGCGCCATGGCGGCGAACTGGTGCCCGTCCGAGCGGAGCCACCGACCGTCGACGTACATGTCGATGGCGCTCCACTTCCGCCAGCGGGCGGCGATCTGCGCGAAGCTGTCCGGGTCGGCGGCCTCGATGTTGTCGAGTGTTTCCTGGGAGAAGACGACGCCGAAGCCGAAGGTGTCGTCGGGGGCGTTGCGTTCGAGGACCGTCACCTCGTGACCGGCTCCCGACCGCATCAGCAGGCCGGCGAGGAGCAGCCCTCCCGGCCCGGCACCGACGCAGGCGATCCGCATTGCGGCGTCACACACCCACGTCGAGGAGGTGTTCGAAGTCGAGAGCGAGGTCGTTGACGGCCTGGAAGCACGCGGCCAATGCCTGTTTGACGTTTGCCTCGGCGCAGGGAGGCAGGTCGTCGCGCTCCGCGAGCGCCCGCAGGTCGTGGTAGGTGCGCAGCAGCGCCACCTCGGCGGGTGTCAGGTCGTGTCCGATCAGATCAGTGGCCATGAGTCGGCTCCCCGTGGGCGTGGGCGTGCGCCGGGTCGGGCCGCGCGTCGACGAGCCGTTTCGCCTTGAGCTCGAAGCGCGGCAGGCTGTCGGGTTCGGCCAGCTCGACGATGAAGTTCAGGCCCTCGTGCGCCTCCGCGAGCTCCTTGTGCAGCGACGCGGAGAGCGCAGGCCAGCGGGGATCGTCAGGCTGCTGGTCGTGCAGCTCCGTACGGAGAAATATCTCGTCCCGGATGCCTTGCGGCGCGATCCGGATCTGGAACTCTGCTATCTCCGGCCGGCGGCGCACGATGGCTTCGACCGCGCGACCGTAGACGTTGGTGCCACGGACCTTCTTCATGTCATCGACGCGGCCGAGGACGCCTCCCTCGTAGATGTCGAAGACACGGCCGCAGGTGCACCGGCTCGCCGGGACCTTCACCACCAGATCGGCCGTGCGGTAGCGGATCAACGGGATCATGCTGCGCCCGAACGACGTGACGACGCGTTCGCCCATCTCGCCGTAGGGGACCGGCTCGTCGGTGATCGGATCGACGACCTCCTCGATCACGTGGTCCTCGATGATGTGGGCTCCGCCGGGGCGACCGGCGCACTCGAACATGAAGATGGTCGAGATCTCGGTCATGCCGGCGGTGTCGTAGGCCTTGGCGCCCCACTGATGCTCGATCAGCGCCTTGGTCTCCGGAATCGACCCGGCCGGCTCGCCCGAGAGCACCAGCGTGTGGACGGTGGACCCGGGCAGGTCGATCCCGAGGTCGCCGGCGCACTCGGCGAGCCGGAGCGCGTAGGTCGGCGTGGACGCGACGACCGTCGCGCCGAAGTCGACGATCTGCCGCACCCGCGTCTCGGTCGGCTGGGCGCCACCGGGGATGACCAGCGCACCGAGCTTCTCCAGGCCGTAGTGCAGCCCCCAGAATCCGATGAACGAGCCGTAGCCGAACGCGACGTAGGCGACGTCGCGGGGACGGACCCCCATCGCCCATATGCCGTAGCACCACATCTCGGCCGCCCAGGCCCAGTCCTTGCGCGAGTCGAGGGCCCGCAGCGGCGCCTGCCCCGACGTGCCCGAGGTCGTGTGGAGCCGGACCGCCGACTCGGCGCCGGCGACCGGGAGCACGCCGTAGGGCGGCGCCTCCTGCTGGCCGGTCATCCAGTCCGCCCGGGTGAGGTAGGGGAGCCGGCGTAGGTCGTCGGGAGTGGTGAGCTCGGCCGGCGAGCAGCCTGCGTCGGCGAAGGAGCGCCGGTAGTGCGGGCTTCTTGCCGCCGCCCAGGCCGCGACCCGGCGCAACTTCCGCAGCTGCAGAGCCTCCAGCTCGGCGCGCGGCAGCGTCTCGATCTTCGGGTTCCAGTACGGCGACTCGCCCATAGCGCCCCCTCGTACCCCACCGGCCCCTCGACTATAACGCCGAAATGACGATCGTCAGCCAATCGCCAGGCGCAGCGGAGAGGGAGTCTCGACTGGCCGGATTTGCCCTACGCTGGCCGGGCTCGCTAATCTGGTTCTCGTCGACGCGGGGTGGAGCAGCTCGGTAGCTCGCTGGGCTCATAACCCAGAGGTCGCAGGTTCAAATCCTGCCCCCGCTACCACAGAAAGTGCAGGTCAGAGGGCCCGGACCACACGGTCCGGGCCCTCTTCCGTGCCATTTGCTAACGGATTTGCTAACGAACAGCATCCGGACCGCCCCCTCCCGGGGTCCCAGGTGGGGGAGTCGGCCCGAGGAGGATGGCCGCCACGGTGCTGGCCGCATCCCGGTCCAGCCCGGGCAGCAGGTGGGTGTACTGGCTGAGCGTGAACGCCACCGAGGCGTGCCCGAGCCGCTCGCTGACGATCTTCGGCGACACCCCGGCGGCCAGCGCAGCGGTGGCGTAGCTGTGCCGCAGGTCGTGCAGCCGGATCCGGGGCAGCCCGAGGGCCGCGACCTGCCGGTTGAACCGCTGCCGGATCACGTCCGGGTGTACCGCGCGCCCGTTCTCCCAGGTGAAGACGTGATCGTCGCCGAGGTAGTCGGGGCCGAAGAACGACCGCTCCCGCTCCTGACCCTCGCGCTGGACCTGCAAGGCGGCGAGTGTGACCGGGTCCACGGCGAGCAGGCGTCGGCTGTTGGCCGTCTTGCCGTCGCTGGACTCGGCGTACCCGCGCACCACGACCCGGGTGGCGGCGATCGACACCGAGGA